>NZ_LNSK01000002.1:0-667886 GCF_001468495.1 Sphingopyxis sp. A083
CTACTGAGCCTTCCGGCTACGGTTCTCACCGCAGCGCTTCTTGCTCGCCGATTTAACTAAGATCCCACGGCTGACGGACAATGTCCGCTAACCACCCCAAAACCGACGCTTGCACCACCATCTGTGCCTACGCGTCGCCTCAGGCCGGCACCTGCTGGCTCGAGCAATGGAAGCTGCCGCCGCCGGCGATGATTCCGCGCGCTGGAACGCCGACGGCGCGGCGATCGGGGAACAGCGCCGCGAGCGCCTCGACCGCCGCAGCATCGTTGGCGACGCCATAGGTCGGGACGACAACAACCGTGTTGCCGATGTAGAAGTTCATATAGCTCGCCGCGACGATCTCGCCGTCCATCTCGACCCGGCCGGGCGAGGGGAGGTCGACGATCTCGATGCCGCCGAACGCCGCGGCGCGCGCGCGCGCATCCTCGTAAATATCGGTGTTGGGATCGTCACTGCCCGCCGCCACCACGGGCAAGGCCAGCCGCCCTTCGCCCACGAAGCGGGCGAGATTGTCGACATGGCCGTCGGTATGGTCGCCGACCAGCCCCTTGCCGAGCCACAGCAGGCGGTCGATGCCGAGCGACTGGTGCAGCCTTACGGCAATGTCCGCGCGCGTCAGAGACGGGTTGCGATTGATGTTGAGCAGGCATTCCTCGGTCGTGACGCAAAGTCCGGTGCCGTCGACGTCGATCCCGCCGCCTTCGAGCACCCAATCCTGCTCATCGACGGGCAGGCCGCTTTCCGCCGCCAGCGCCGCGCCGACTTCCTGATCGCCCGGCATGACGAATTTCTCGCCCCACCAGTTGAAACGAAAGTTGCGCGCGCGCCTTTTCAGGCCCGTTCCCACAATGATCGGCCCCGTGTCGCGCAGCCAGATGTCGCCGAGCGGCTGCACCAGGATGCGCACCCCGGGATCGACGAGAGCCGCCGCAATCTGCGCCTGTCGCTCGTCATTGACGACCAGCCGCACCTCCTCGCCGCGGCCGCCGTCGTGGACAACGTTGGCAAAAGCAGCGACATCGGCACGCGCCGCATCGATTTGCCCCGCCCACTCGTCATCGAGGTGCGGAAAGCCGATCCACACTGCGGCGTGCGGCGCCCATTCGGCGGGCATATGGAGCGTCATGGGCGCCGCCTCGCTTATTTGCCTTCGCGCGATTTGTCGCGCGCGGCGCGGAACTCGTCGCCTTCGTTCCAGTTGGGCCAGCTATCGGTCGATGCGAGCATCCGGCCCGCGGCATAATAGAGGCGGAGATCGGCGAGCATGCCGTCCCAATTCTTTATCGCCGCATATTCGTCGCCGGGCGCGTGGTAGCGGTTCTTCTCATAATCCTCGGCGGCCTTCTTGCCGGCGTCCTTGCCGCCCGCGACCAGATCTTCGCCGGCGCCGAAGTTGAAGAAGGGCACGCCGCGCTTGGCGAAGCTGAAGTGATCCGAGCGATAGTAGAAGCCCTTTTCGGGGGTCGGTTCATCGACAATCGTCACCTTCGCCGCCTTGGCGATCTTTTCCAGATAGGCGTCGAGCTGCGACTTGCCGCGGCCGACGACGACGATGTCCTTCGCGGGCCCATTGGGGTTGAGCGCGTCCATATTCACGCCGCCCACCGTCTGCGCGAGCGGGAACACCGGGTTCGCGGCATAATATTCCGATCCGAGCAGACCCGATTCCTCCGCCGTCACTGCCAGGAAAACGATGCTGCGATCGGGCGCGCCCGCCTTCTGATAGGCCTGCGCCAGCGTCACCAGCGCGGCGGTGCCGGTCGCATTATCGACGGCGCCGTTGCAGATATCGTCGCCGTTCACCGGGGTGCAGCGGCCAAGATGGTCCCAATGCGCGGTGTAGAGCACATATTCGTCGGGCCGCTTCTTGCCGGGCAGAATGCCGATGATGTTATGCGACAGCTTCTTGGAAATCTGATTGTCGAAGCTGAGCGACGCCTTGACGCCGGTGAGCGGAACGGCCTTGAAACCCTTCTTGCCCGCCGCTTCGCGCAGCGCGTCGAAGTCCTGCCCGGCGCTCGCGAACAATTCCTTCGCCTTGTCGAGCTGGATCCAGCCGTTGGCGGCAGTCTGATCGGCGCCGCCATCCTTCTTTTCGGCGAGATATTGGGTGCCGGTGTTGCTGCTTTCCACGACGTTCCAGCCATAAGCGGCGGGTTCGGTGTCGTGGACGATCAGCGCGGCGGCGGCGCCCTGACGCGCCGCTTCTTCATATTTGTAGCTCCAGCGGCCGTAATAGGTCATCGCGCGGCCGTTGAATTCGCCTTTGGCTTCCGGGGTTTGCCAGTCGGGGTCGTTGACGAGGATGACCACCGTCTTGCCCTTCACATCGAGCCCGGCATAATCGTTCCAGCCCTTTTCAGGCGCGTTGATGCCATAGCCGACGAAGACGACGTCGCTGTCCTTGATTTCGGTTTTCGGCTGCACACGATAGCTGAACGCGACATAATCCTTCGCATATTGCAGCGTGACCGGCGCCTTGCCGCCGGTGAAGCGCAGCGGCGTCGCATTCTTTGCGGTGATCTCGACCAGCGGGACTTCCTGCGTCCACTGGCCGTTGTTGCCGGGCTTCAGCCCCGCCGCCGCGAACTGGCTCGTCAGATAGGCGATCGTTTTTTCCTCGCCCTTCGTTCCGGGCGCGCGGCCTTCATAGGCATCCGACGACAATTCCTTGGCCACATCCTGCAAAGTCTGGAGCGACAAGTCGGGGAACTGGACATCGGGCAAGACGGCAACCGCGTCGGCCGCCGTGGCGCCGGTCGTCGGCGCATCGGCGTTGCACCCGGCGACGCCGAGCAGAACCGCAAGAGCTGCGGTGGTTCGGGGGAAGCGAAGCATGGAATTTCCTTGGATTTTCGTGTTCGACGAGGGGGCTTTTGCCAGCCGGGCCGCCCCGATGCAAGAAGGGCGGCCCTTTCGGACCGCCCCCTTGATGTCGCTTCGGTGGAAACCGGATCAGCGCGAATAGAATTCGACGACCAGATTGGGTTCCATCTTCACCGGATAGGGCACTTCGTCGAGCGTCGGCACGCGGACGAAGGTCGCCTTGGTGCCGTCGAGCGCCAGATATTCGGGCAGGTCGCGCTCGGGCAAGCTCTGCGCTTCGGCGACCAGCGCCATTTCCTGCGCCTTCTTGCCGAGGGTGACTTCGTCGCCCGGCTTCACGAGGCGGCTCGCGATGTTGCACTTCACGCCGTTCACATAGACGTGACCGTGGCTGACGAGCTGGCGCGCCGAGAAGATCGTCGGCGCGAGCTTGGCGCGATAGACGAGCGCGTCGAGGCGGCGTTCAAGCAGGCCGATCAGATTCTGGCCGGTGTCGCCCTTCATACGCGCGGCTTCGATATAGTTCTTCTTGAACTGCTTTTCGGTGATGTCGCCGTAATAGCCCTTGAGCTTCTGCTTGGCGCGGAGCTGGATGCCGAAGTCCGACATCTTGCCCTTGCGGCGCTGACCGTGCTGGCCGGGGCCATATTCGCGGCGGTTGACCGGGCTCTTCGGGCGACCCCAGATGTTTTCGCCCATCCGGCGGTCGAGTTTATACTTGGCGCTCTGGCGCTTCGACATTTGCGTCTCCAATTTGCTGTGTGCCGAAGGATTTCGGCGGGTCCCGGATCGCACCACAGGAACGATGTCCTGTGCGACCGCCGCTTCACCGGGGTGCGGGGTCAATTTGCGAAGGCGCGCGGTTAGACGGTAGGCGCGGCCGAGTCAAGTCGTGCCGGACGCTGGACGGCGCGCAAAAAGGCGCTAAAGGCAGCGCGCATGACCTCTGCCAAACTTCCCGACCAATGCGAAACCATGGCCGACGTGCGCGCCGGCGTTGATCAGGTCGACCGCGAGCTCGTCGCGCTGCTGGTGCGCCGGTTCGGCTATATGGACGCAGCGGCGCGGATCAAGACCGAGCGCAGCGCCGTTCGCGACGAGCCGCGCAAGGCGCAGGTGCTCGACAATGTTGCGCGCGAGGCCGAAAGCGCGGGCCTCGACCCGCAGCGTATCCGCGCGGTGTGGAACGAACTGGTCGAACAGTCGATCGCCTATGAGGCCGTCCGCTGGGACCGCCTGCGCGCCGACTGACCGTCGCTCAATTGGTGGCGGCGGTACCGGGCTTGTCGCCATCGGCGTGGGCATCGTCCTTTGGCGGTGCCGATTCGACGACGGTGCGGCAGATGCGCTTCGGCACCGCGCTGCCGGTGCTTTCGACCTTTTCGCAAATCTTCTTCGGCTTGGCCGACTTTGCCGGCGGAGGGGCTTCGGCTCCCGCCGCTGCAAGGGCGAGCGAAAGCATCAGGCTCATCATCTTCAGTCTACTCCCGGGGAGAGCCGCGTCGCAATTCTGCGGCGGCGGGCCAACGATGCTGCACCGCAGCACGATGCGAAGAAATTGTCAATTCCGTTGCGGCGGACGACTTACCGCGCGCGGGGCGTGCGGCCCAATATGGTCACGATCCCGTGCATCATCCGGATGTCGTTGTGCGACCAGCCGGTCTTCGTCAGCGCGGTGCGCAGCGTCCGCAGCGTTGCCTCGGTCCGTTCCTCGGGAAAGAAATAGCCGGCCTTGTCGAGGTCGCGGACGAAATGCTGGATCAACTCCTCTAGCTCGCCGTGCGGGGCGGGGGGATCGAGCGGGACGTCCGGCGGGCTGGCGAGCGCGATGCCTCCCTTGCCCCCGCTCGGGACATGCTTCGACCATTCATAGGCGAGCAGGATCACCGCCTGCGCCAGATTGAGCGATCCGAACTGGGGGTTGATCGGCACCGTGACGATGCTGTGGGCCAACGCGACGTCGTCGGTTTCCAGTCCCGAGCGCTCGGGCCCGAAGATATAGGCCGACCGTCCGGCGCTGGCATGAACCTGACTTGCCGCCTCTTCGGGCGTGAACACGGGCTTGGAAACCCCGCGCTTGCGCACGGTGGTCGCATAGATGGTCTGGCAATCGGCGACCGCATCGGCCAGCGTATTGAATACCTGCGCCTCGGCCAGCACCACGTCGGCCCCCGATGCGGCGGGCCCCGCATCGGGGTTCGGCCAGCCATCGCGCGGCGCGACGAGGCGCAGTTCGGTCAACCCGAAATTGAGCATCGCGCGCGCTGCCTTGCCGATATTCTCGCCAAGTTGGGGGCGCACGAGGACAATGACGGGGGGAGGGGCCAGATCCGTCACGGTCAGCCCTTCTTCGCCGCCTCGGTGATCGATGAGGCGAATTCCTCGAAATCCCGGGCTTCGGTGAAGTCGCGATAGACGCTGGCGAAGCGGATATAGGCGACATTGTCGAAGCCCTTGAGCGCCTCCATCACCATCGCGCCGATCTGCGTCGCCTGAACCTCGTTATCGCCCGAGGTTTCGAGCTGGCGCTGGATGCCCGACACCAGCCGTTCGATCCGCGCGCCATCGATCGGGCGTTTGCGGCACGCGATCTGGACGCTGCGCATCAGCTTTTCGCGGTCGAAGGGTTCGCGGCGGCCGTCGGCCTTGAGGACGGCAACTTCGCGCAACTGAATCCGCTCGAAGGTGGTGAAGCGCGCCCCGCAATCTTCGCACTGACGGCGGCGACGGATGGCGGCGCCGTCCTCGGTCGGGCGGCTATCCTTCACCTGGCTGTCTTCATGTCCGCAATAGGGGCAGCGCATGGGTTAGCGTTTCACCCGGCTATAGAGCGCGATCGCAGCGCCCGCGAACAGGCCGACCGGCCACGTCACGACGGGCAGCACCGCACCCGCGATCGCGCCGACGACGCCGCCCGTGATGACCGGCCGCGTCGAGGGATGGTCGATCCCCTGCTTGCCCATCGCCTTGACCTCTTCGATCGTCAGTTCGACCAGCGTCGGTTCTTCGGGGTGCTGCCGCGCCATCGCCCTTATCCCTGATAGATGGGGAAGCGTTCGCACAGCGCACGGACGCGTCCGCGGACATTCGCTTCAACATCGGCGTCGCCATGCTCGCCCTTGTCGCGCAGTGCTTCGAGCACGTCGGCGACCATGTCGCCGATTTCCTCGAACTCGGCGATCCCGAAGCCGCGCGTCGTGCCCGCGGGCGATCCGACGCGGATGCCGCTGGTCTTGACCGGCGGCAGCGGATCGAAGGGCACGCCATTCTTGTTGCAGGTGATCGCCGAGCGTTCGAGCGCTTCGTCAGCGTCGCGGCCAGTGATGCCGAGCGGGCGCAGGTCAATGAGCGCCAGATGCGTGTCGGTGCCGCCCGCGACGACGTCGGCGCCGCGCGCCTTCAACCGGTTGGCGAGCGCCTGCGCATTGGCGATCGTCGCCTTGGCATAGTCCTTGAACTCGGGGCGCAGCGCCTCGCCAAAGGCGACCGCCTTGGCGGCGATGACGTGCATCAGCGGGCCGCCCTGCAGGCCGGGGAACACCGCCGAGTTGATGCGCTTCGCAATCGCCTCGTCATTGGTCAGGATCATGCCGCCGCGCGGGCCGCGCAGCGTCTTGTGCGTCGTCGTGGTGACGACATGGGCATGTTCCATCGGCGAGGGGTGGGCGCCGCCGGCGACGAGGCCCGCGAAATGCGCCATATCGACCATCAGCAGCGCGCCGACATCATCGGCGATAGCGCGGAAGCGCGCGAAGTCGAGCGTGCGCGGATAGGCCGAGCCGCCCGCGATGATGAGCGCGGGGCGATGTTCCTTCGCCAGTGCCTCGACCTGGTCGAAATCGACCAGATGATCGTCGGCGCGCACGCCATACTGGACGGCGTTGAACCATTTGCCCGACATGGCAGGCGCCGCACCGTGGGTGAGGTGACCGCCGGCGTCGAGGCTCATGCCGAGGATCGTCGCGCCGGGCTTGGTCAGCGCGAGCATAACCGCTCCGTTCGCCTGCGCGCCCGAGTGCGGCTGGACGTTCGCGAAGTTGCAGTCGAAAAGCTGCTTCGCGCGATCGATCGCGAGCTGTTCGACTTCATCCGACGGCGCGCAGCCCTGATAATAGCGACGCCCCGGATAGCCTTCGGCATATTTGTTGGTGAAGACCGACCCCTGCGCCTCGAGCACCGCCTTGGAGACGATGTTTTCCGAAGCGATCAGTTCGATCTGATATTGTTCGCGTTCCAGCTCATGCTTCATCGCCGCGGCGACCGCAGGATCGGTGGCGGCGACGCCGTCGGTGAAATAGCCGGCCGATTTGATGGGCTTGTCGAGCGTGTCGGTGGTCATTGGCTGTTCTCCAGGACGGGCGGATGGGAAAGCTTGTCGACGCGGCGCGCGTG
The DNA here is from genome assembly GCF_001468495.1 of Sphingopyxis sp. A083. Taxonomy (NCBI): domain Bacteria; kingdom Pseudomonadati; phylum Pseudomonadota; class Alphaproteobacteria; order Sphingomonadales; family Sphingopyxidaceae; genus Sphingopyxis; species Sphingopyxis sp. A083. The sequence continues at coordinate 7,219 of NZ_LNSK01000002.1, forward strand.
GCGGTCGCCGGCGAAGTCGGTGGTCAGGAAGGCGGTGACGCAGGCCTTGGCCATGTCGATGCCGGTCAGGCGCGCGCCCATCGCGATGACGTTCGCGTCATTATGTTCGCGGGCGAGCTTAGCCGAAAGCGGCTCGGACACCAGCGCGCAGCGGCACGCGGGGTTGCGGTTGACCGAGATCGAAATGCCTATGCCCGATCCGCACAGTGCGACGCCCTTGTCGGCGCTGCCATTGGCGACGGCATCGGCGAGGCGGTAGCCATAATCGGGATAATCGACGCTCTCGGGGCCGTGGGTGCCGAGGTCGGCAACCTCATGCCCTTCGCCGCGCAGCCAGTCGGCAAGCAGCGCCTTCAGGTCGGTGGCGGCATGGTCGGATGCAATGGCGATGCGCACGGGGCGTCTCCCGCTGGGGCCTTGAGGGAATCGGATGAGCGCGCTTTAGGCGAAGCGCCGCGGATTGGCCATAAGCGGCAGCGGCTTTTTCGCCGCTATTTTGTCACAAAGCGGGTTTGACCGGCCGGCCTGCCGCCCGTAGAGCGCCGGGCATGGGCGACACGCTGCTTTCGATCGTCATGCTGGGTGCAATTGCGCTGTTGGTCGGCGCGGTCATGGTGTTTCGCAGCGGCGACCGCCGCCGCGCGCTGCTGATGATCGTCGCGGCGCTGATCATGTTCGCCAATGTCGCGATCTGGCTGGTTCCGGTGAAATGATGTCGGTCCTCCCTGTCGCGCAGCGATGGGGAGGGGGACCGCTCGCGAAGCGAGTGGTGGAGGGGCGGCGGAGTCGCGCTATTTGCCCCTCCGTCAGCCCTTCAGGCTGCCACCTCCCCATGGCTTCGCCACAGGGAGGATTTGAAGCTCAGCGGATCGGTGAATCGGGCGCAAGCCGCATGTCGAGATAATTGTCGAGAGACTTCATCAGCTGATCGAGTTCATGTTCGAAGAAATGATTGGCGCGCGGAATCTCGTCGTGGTGGATGGTGATTCCCTTTTGGGTGCGCAGCTTGTCGACGAGCTTCTGGATCGCGCCCGGCGGGACGATTTCGTCCTGGCCGCCAGCAACGATGATACCCGACGACGGGCAGGGCGCGAGGAAGCTGAAGTCGTACATGTTCGCCGGCGGCGCGACCGACAGGAAGCCGCGGATTTCAGGGCGCCGCATCAGAAGCTGCATACCGATCCAGGCGCCGAAGCTAAAGCCGGCGACCCAGGTCGTCTGCGCCTCGGGGTGGATCGACTGGACCCAGTCGAGCGCCGCGGCCGCATCGGACAATTCGCCGATGCCATTGTCGAACGTGCCCTGGCTGCGGCCGACGCCGCGGAAGTTGAAGCGCAGCACGGCGAAGCCGCGCGCGACAAAGCTCTTGTACATCGCCTGGGTGATGCGGTCGTTCATCGTGCCGCCACCCTGCGGGTGCGGGTGGAGGATCAGCGCAACCGGTGCGCGCGGACGCGGCGGGGGCGAGAAACGACCTTCGATGCGGCCCTCGGGGCCGGGGAAAATGACGTCGGGCATGGAAGCACCTCTTATCTTTTTTGAGCTCCCGGCCGAATCGCCGGTTGGCGGGGTGGCGGAGCGAAGGTGGCGCCTATATAGAAAATAGGTCTCAACTTGCAACTTTTGCGAATCGTTCGCAATAGAAGGCGATTCTTGCTCTCGTTGGTCATCCGACGAGAAAGAGAGAGCGTCGCTCGACACCAACGCGATTAGCGGGCAAATGCCGCAAATGATCTACCTCGATTATCAGGCCACGACCCCGCTCGCTCCCGAAGCGCGCGAGGCGATGCTGCGATGGCTTGGCGATGACGGCGACAGCTTTGCGAACCCCGCGAGCACGCACAAGGCCGGGCGCGCGGCGGCGGCGGCGGTCGAGGTTGCGCGCGATCAGGTGGCGGCGCTGTTGCCGCGCGGAGGGCGCGTCATCTTCACGTCGGGCGCGACCGAGGCGCTGAACTGGGCGCTCTTCTGCGGTGCGCGCGCGATGCCCGGCGGGGTTGCGGGGCTCAGCATCGAACATGCCGCATCGCTCCAGTGCCTCGAGCGGCTGGACGCGGCGATCCTGCCGGTCGATGCGGCGGGGCTGGCGCTGCCGCCCGACGCGGCGCTGATTCCCGCAGGGGGCATCGTCGCGGCGATCCTGGTCAACAACGAGGTCGGGACGATCCAGCCGGTCGCCGATTTCGCGGCGGCGGCGCACGCGAAGAACAGCCTGCTGCTGTGCGACGCGGTACAGGGGTTCGGCCGCATCGCAATTCCCGAAGGGCCCGACCTGATCGCCGTATCGGCGCACAAGATTCACGGGCCCAAGGGGATCGGCGCGCTGTGGATTCGCGACGGCGTCGATCTGCCGCCGCTGATGCTGGGCGGCGCGCAGGAACAGGGGCTGCGATCGGGGACCGTCTCGCCCGCGCTCTGTGCAGGGTTCGGTGCGGCGGCGGCGCTGGCGGCCGACCGCCTGGAGGTTGACGCTGCGCATGTCGAGCGCCTGTGGTCGCTCGCAATGGACATGCTGCCCGAGTGGACGATCAACGGCGCCGAAAGCCAGCGCTATCACGGCAATCTCAATATCCGGCGCGAAGGGGTCAACGGGCTGCGGCTGATGTCCGATGCGCGCGGCGTCGCCTTTTCGTTGGGCAGCGCCTGTGGCAGCGGATCGGGCAAGGTCAGCCATGTGCTACGCGCGATGGGCATGAGCGAAGCCGACGCGCGCGCCTCCATCCGTCTCGGTTGGGGGCGCTATACGTCCGAACAGGCGTTGCGCGACGGGCTGAATGCCATCAAGGATGCGGTCCGCTTGCAGGGAGGGAATTGATGCGCGTCACCTTCATCCATGCCGATGGCAAGGGGCGCACCGAAGTCGTCGCGGAACCGGGTTCGATCCTGCTCGACGTGGCGCAGGCGCATATGATGCCGCTGGAAGGCACGTGCGAGGGGCAGATGGCCTGTTCGACCTGCCACGTCATCGTCGCGAAGGAGGATTTCGGCCGCCTGCCGCCCGCCAGCGAGATGGAGGAGGATATGCTCGATCTTGCCGCCGGGGTGCGCCGGACCAGCCGCCTGTCGTGCCAGATCGTACTGACTGAGGATCTCGACGGTCTGACCGTTCATATCCCGTCCGAAAGCCGCAACATGCAGGGGCCGCGCTGATGCGTCGCCGGCGCGCCGCGGGCCTTGCCCTGACGCTCGCCGCCGTCGTCACGCTGGCCGGGTGCGCGTCGTCGCCTGCCGCGACCAACAGCGCCCGCGACAGCGCGCAGGCGAGCGTCGCGAACCGGATCGCGGCACTGGAGAAGAAAAGCGGCGGTCGGCTGGGCGTTGCCGTTACCGACCAGTTCGGGAAGCTGATCGTCGGCCACCGCGCCGACGAGCGTTTTGCGATGTGCTCGACCTTCAAGCTGCTGCTCGCGGCACAAACGCTGACCGCGGCGAAGAATGGCGTGTCGCTGCGCACGCCGCTGCCCTTCACGCGCGCCGATCTGCTGCCGTACTCGCCGGGCGCCGAGCGCCTGCTCGATGCGGAGGGGAAGGGCGAATATCGTATCGGCTTCGCCGCCGAGGACGCCGTGGTGCTCAGCGACAATCTCGCTGCCAATCTGCTGCTCGATCATTTCGGCGGGCCGACCGCCTTCACCGATCATGTGCAGGCGACCGGCGATCTGGTGACGCGGCTCGACCGGGTGGAGCCCGAACTCAACGCCAATATTCCGGGCGATCCGCGCGATACCACCAGCCCTGCGGCGATGGCGAAGAGCGCCGCCGCCTATATCTTCGGCGACAAGCTCGACCCCGCCTATCGCACGATGCTGCGCGACTGGCTGGTCAAGAGCGAGACCGGGCTTGCGCGCATCCGCGCCGGCCTGCCCCGAACCTGGCACGTCGGCGACAAGACCGGGACGTGCGGCACCGCCTATAATGACGTGGCGTTCGTCGAGGAGCCGGGCGGCGACAAATATATGATCGCCGTCTATCTCGACCGCCCCGCGCTGAAGGGCGATGCCGCCAATGCGATCATCGCCGATGTTGCGCGCGCGGTGGCGGGCGACCGCACCGAATAGCCGCGCCGCTTGCAATTCGCGCCCGCCGCCGCCATATGCGCGCCGGGAGTCGGGCGGACGCAGTCTTCGCCAACCCGGTCAGGTCCGGAAGGAAGCAGCCGCAACGAATTCGCTGCGGGTCGTTCCGGCTCCCACCCATTTCCACCATTTTCGACCGAGCGGCGGCTTGACCGCCCGCAATTGCCAGCACACCCTGCGCGTCGCAGCAGGGGAGGATGGGCATGAGATATTTTGTTTCGGCCGGACTGGGCATGGCGGTCATGCTTGGCATGGGGGCGGTGCAGACCTCGACGGCGTATGAGATCAAACCGAAACAGCCCAATCATGAACGGCTGACCGCGCTGGCCGAGCGGTGCCTTGCTGCCGCCGCCGGTGCCTTGCCCAGCCATTGCCCGCTGCCCCGCACCGCGGCCGAGTTCGCGGCGACCGACATTGGCGGGTCGGTCTATGCCGATGCCGTCCGCTGGCCGGACGATCCGACGCGCCAGATCAGCGCGACGGGCCTGGGCAAGATTGCGGTCAACCTGGGCGCCGAACGCTGCAAGAAGCATGTCGGGCCGGGCAAGCCCTTTGGCGGCCTGATGTGCAACAGCCATTATGGCGCGCTGCAATTCCTGCACGCCATGCGCCCGACCGCGGGCGAGGCGCCATCCGAAACTCGCGCCAAGATTCTCGGCTGGACGCGCGCCGCCTTTTCCATCGCAACAGGGCAGGGCGTCGATGCGACGACGGGCTATTGCGCCTATTTCCGAAGCCAATCTCCGGCGCTTGCGGAGGCATTTGCGCCGCCCGGCTTTCCCTATTGCGACGACCGGACCAAAGGCGGGAAAAGCTATAAGGCGTGGCGCGTGCATACGCTGTTCACGCTCGAATGCCGCAATCCCGTCGCGTCAACCAAATGCAGCGAATTGACCGGCGACGCGGCCGCCGATCTGGCACGCAAGCGCGCGGCCGGGGCTTTGCTGCATCTGATCCAGGACAGTTTCTCGCAAAGCCATACGGCGCGGGGCGGCGCTTTTCCCGCCGGCCCCTACAGCGCTCGCGTCGTGTGCCTGCCGGTGCGCGAATATTATGATTATGCCCAGAATAGCGGCGTCCATCCGGCGGCCGACAAGGCGCCGACCTTCGACCTTGCCGGCTGCGCCGACGGGCCGGTGGCCGATCCGATCACCGCGTCGGCGCAGATGCTCTGGCTGATCGAGCAGCGCGCGAATCCCGATGCGGCGGTAAAGCTGATGGCGGAGGCGGTTCTGGGCGCGGCGACCTGACGCGTAGCGGCGCGCGCATACCCTTCGACAATCGGCGCGGCGCATCCTAAAGACCGGCTATGGACGATTCCGCCGACGACACTCCGATGCTGGGCATGGACTTGCCAGAGGCGGCGCCCGCGCCGGCCTCGAACGGGCCTTACCGCGTCCTTGCCCGCAAATATCGGCCGCAGACCTTTGCCGAGCTGATCGGGCAGGATGCGATGGTCCGCACGCTCGGCAATGCGATCGCGCGCGACCGGCTGGCGCATGCCTTTCTGATGACCGGGGTGCGCGGGGTCGGCAAGACGTCGACCGCGCGGCTGATCGCCAAGGCGCTCAACTGCATCGGACCCGACGGGCAGGGCGGACCAACGATCGATCCGTGCGGCGTGTGCGAACCGTGCCGCGCGATAACCGAGGGGCGCCATATCGACGTGATCGAGATGGACGCCGCGTCGAACACCGGCGTCGACGATGTGCGCGAGATTATCGAGGCGGTGCGCTATGCTGCGGTGTCGGCGCGCTACAAGATCTATATCATCGACGAAGTGCATATGTTGTCGCGTAACGCGTTCAATGCGCTGCTGAAAACGCTGGAAGAACCGCCGCCGCACGTCAAATTCCTGTTCGCGACGACCGAGGTGAACAAGGTGCCGGTGACGGTGCTGTCGCGCTGTCAGCGGTTCGACCTGCGGCGCATCACCCCCGACATGCTGTTCGCGCATTTCAGTTCGATCCTGCAGAAAGAAGGGGTCGAGGCCGAGGCGCCTGCCATCTGGCTGATCGCCAATGCCGCTGAAGGATCGGTGCGCGACGGGCTCTCGATCCTCGACCAGGCGATCGCCCACGCCGATCTGGAGGCCGATGGTGCGGGCGGCGGGCGGATTTCGGCCGATCAGGTCCGCACGATGCTGGGCCTGTCGGATCGCACGGCGATCGCGCAACTGATGGCGACCGTGCTCGGCGGCGATGCGGGCGCCGCGATCGACCTTGCGCGCGCCCAATATGCGCTGGGGATCGAGCCGGTCGCGATGGTGCGCGGGTTGATGGACCTGACGCACGCGGTGACGCTGGCCAAGGTGGCGCGCCACGACGATCCGGCGCTGGTCGCCGCCGACCGCGAACGCATCGGCGATTGGGCCCAGAAGCTGGGCTTCGCGCCGCTCAACCGGCTGTGGCAATTGCTGCTCAAGGGGCATGACGAGGTGCTGCGCGCGAACAATCCGCTCGAGCATCTGGAAATGCTGTTGCTGCGCGTGATCTATGCTGCGTCGCTGCCCGATCCGGGCGAACTGGCGAAGCTGCTCGAATCGGGCGGCGTTCCGGCGATGCCGCTTGCAGCGCCGCAGCCTGCGCCCGGCGGCGATATGCCCGGCGCGTCGGTTGCGGTCGACACGCCGCCGCCGGTCGAGGCGGTGGAAGCACCGCCCCCTGCGGCGCTGACCATCGCGCAGATTCACCAGCTGCTCGAATCGACCGGCAATCACCGGCTTGCGGTCGACCTTTACGATCATCTGCGGCTGATCGCGCTCGAACCGGGGACGCTGACGTTCGCGCCCGTGCCGGCGCTCGGCGAAGGCTTTGCCCGCGACATGGCCGACGCATTGCTTGCGGCAACGGGAAATCGCTGGTCGGTGCGCGCGGGCGAGGGTGAAGGCCGGCCCAGCCTGGCGCAAATGCGCGCCGCGAAACTGGCCGATAATGATGCGCGAATCCGCGAACTGCCCGTGGTAAAGGCCGTTTTGGCGGCATTTCCCGACGCAAGACTTGTCGAGGATGGCGACAATCGCCATAAGTCCGCCCCATGAAATCGATCGAAGAAATGATGAAGGCGGCGCAGGAAGCGGCTGCCACGGTGCAGGCCCAGATGCAGGAGGCGCAGGCCAAGCTCGACAATGTCGAGGTCGAGGGCGTTTCGGGCGGCGGTCTGGTCAGGATTACGGCGACCGCCAAGGGCCGGATCAAGGCGATTGCGATCGACGACAGCCTGATGGTTCCCGCCGAAAAGCAGATGCTCGAAGACCTGCTTGCCGCTGCGTTCAATGACGCGCGCGAAAAGGCCGATCAGGCGAGCAACGAGGAAATGGGCAAGATGACCAGCGGCCTGCCGCTGCCGCCCGGGTTCAAGCTGCCGTTTTGATGCGGATCCCGCTGTCCCGTTCGTCCTGAGGAGGGGCTGAGCGTAGTCGAAGACTCCTCTCGAAGGACTAGTGCGGCGCCAGCATCCTTCGAGACGCCATTTCGGCAAGCTCAATGGCTCCTCAGGACAAACGGAAGTGGAGCGTTCATGCCCACCGTCATTGAATGCGCGCCAAGTTACGCCATATTAGCGATAACCACCCTATTAAAAGGGCGGCGCGCGGTCTTGCGCCCGCTCAGGAGCCCTGATGAACCAGTCTTTTCCCCTTCTGCCCCTGCGGGACATTGTCGTTTTTCCGCACATGATCGTGCCGCTGTTCGTCGGCCGCGATCGCTCGGTCGCCGCGCTCGAAGCGGCGATGGAAGCCGATAAGGAAATTTTCCTCGTCGCCCAGCTCGATCCGGGCGAGGACGATCCTGTCCGCGACGATCTGTACGATACCGGCGTGATCGCGACGGTTCTGCAATTGCTCAAACTACCCGACGGCACCGTCCGCGTGCTGGTCGAAGGCAAGCAGCGCGCCAAGCTTCAGTCGCTCGACGATGACGGCAAGGCCGTGATGGCAACGGTCGAGCCGATCGCTGATGCCGTCGACGACAGTGTCGATACCGCGGCGCTGATGCGCTCGGTCGTCGACCAGTTCGAAAGCTATGCCAAGCTCAACAAGAAGATGCCAGCCGAAACCGCGGTGCAGTTGTCGCAGATCGACGATTCGTCGCGCCTCGCCGACTCGGTTGCTGGCAACCTCAACATCAAGGTCGCCGACAAGCAGGCGCTGCTTGTCGAGAATGCGCCCGCGAAGCGGCTCGAAATGGTGTTTGCCTTCATGGAAGGCGAACTCGGCGTGCTGCAGGTCGAAAAGAAGATCCGCGGCCGCGTGAAGCGCCAGATGGAAAAGAGCCAGCGCGAATATTATCTCAACGAGCAATTGAAGGCGATCCAGCGCGAACTCGGCAACGACAATGGCGAGGGCGGCGACGATCTGGCTGAACTGCAGGCCAAGATTGACGGCCTGAAGATGTCGAAGGAAGCCAAGGCCAAGGCGAACGCCGAGCTCAAGAAGCTGCGTGCGATGGCGCCGATGTCGGCCGAGGCGACGGTGGTGCGCAACTATCTCGACACGCTGATCGGCTTGCCGTGGGGCAAGAAGTCGAAGCTGAAAAAGGACATTGCGAAGGCGCAGGACGTCCTCGACGCCGATCATTTTGCGCTCGAAAAGGTCAAGGACCGGATCGTCGAATATCTGGCGGTCCAGGCACGCACCAACAAGCTGAAGGGGCCGATCCTGTGCCTCGTCGGTCCTCCGGGCGTCGGCAAGACCTCGCTCGGCCGCAGCATCGCCAAGGCCACGGGCCGCGAATTCGTGCGCCAGTCGCTCGGCGGCGTGCGCGACGAGGCCGAAATCCGCGGCCACCGCCGCACCTATATCGGCTCGCTGCCGGGCAAGATCGTGACCAACCTCAAAAAGGCCGGCACGATGAACCCGCTGTTCCTGCTCGACGAGATCGACAAGCTGGGTCAGGATTTCCGCGGCGATCCGGCATCGGCGCTGCTCGAGGTGCTCGACCCCGAACAGAATGCGAAGTTCCAGGACCATTATCTGGAGGTCGACGTCGACCTTTCGGACATCATGTTCGTGACCACCGCCAACTCGCTCAACCTGCCGCAACCGCTGCTCGATCGCATGGAGATCATCCGGCTCGAAGGCTATACCGAGGATGAGAAGGTCGAGATCGCCAAGCGCCATCTGATCGCCAAGCAGGTCGAGGCGCACGGGCTGAAGGCCGGCGAGTTCGAGCTGACCGACGAAGGTCTGCGCGACCTGATCCGCTATTATACCCGCGAAGCCGGCGTCCGGACGCTCGAGCGCGAGATTGCGCGTCTGGCGCGCAAGGCGCTGCGCAAGATCCTCGAAGGGAAGGCGGAAAGCGTCGTGGTGAGGCCCGAAAACCTCTCCGAATTTGCGGGCGTGCGCAAATTTCGCCACGGCGTTTCGGACCGCGAGGATCAGGTGGGCGCGGTTACCGGCCTTGCCTGGACCGAGGTCGGCGGCGAACTGTTGACGATCGAAGCCGTCACTGCGGCGGGCAAGGGGCAAGTACGCACCACCGGCAAGCTGGGCGAGGTGATGACCGAGTCGGTGCAGGCCGCGCTGTCCTTCGTCAAGGCGCGGGCGCCCGCCTATGGCATCAAGCCCAGCCTGTTCGCGCGCAAGGACATCCACATCCACCTGCCCGAAGGCGCGGTGCCCAAGGACGGGCCCTCGGCCGGCGTGGGCATGGTCACGGCGATGGTGTCGACGCTGACCGGCATCGCGGTGCGCAAGGACGTTGCGATGACCGGCGAGGTTACGCTGCGTGGCCGCGTGCTGGCGATCGGGGGCCTCAAGGAAAAGCTGCTTGCGGCTCTGAGGGGCGGCATCACGACCGTTTTCATTCCCGAAGAGAATGAAAAGGACCTGGTCGAGATTCCGGCGAACATTACCGCGGCGCTGAAGATCATTCCGGTGAGTCATGTCGATCAGGTGCTCGCCGAGGCGCTGGTCAGCCCTGTCGAGCCGATCGAATGGACCGAAGCCGACGAATTGGCCGCTTCACCGCCGATTTCGGCGGGTGGAGACCCCGAATCGGCGATTCGGCACTGACCGGACCGCCGACGGGGCTTCCGCAAGGGCCTTTTCATCGCAAAATCGGCATTTTGGCCGGTTTCGCGCCGCTTTTTGCTTTGACAAGGCGGGGCGAAACATCGTTAGTGGCGCGCCATGGCTTCGGGCCATGAGAATCATTCAACAACCACACACAGGGGTTCCTTAGGCATGAACAAACAAGACCTGATCGCCGCCGTCGCTGACTCGAGCGGCCTCACCAAGGGCGATGCGAGCAAGGCTGTCGAAGCTGTGTTCGATTCGATCACCGGCGCGCTGAAGAAGGGCGGCGAAGTCCGTCTCGTCGGCTTCGGCACCTTCGCGGTCAGCAAGCGCAAGGCGTCGACCGGCCGTAACCCGCGCACCGGCGAAACGATGACCATCGCGGCGTCGAACCAGCCGAAGTTCAAGGCCGGCAAGGCCCTCAAGGACGCCGTCAACTAATCGCTGGCGCTTCTTGACGAAGAAACATCTCGGGCCGTGGCGCAAGCTGCGGCCCGATTTGCATTTCGGGGGTGCCGAGTCGCAAATCGGCGTTGCAATCGCGGCGCGAGCGGTTATGGACGGCCCGCTTTCGGACGCGGCGCAGCCGCTTCGGTCCGGGACGGGCGCGTAGCTCAGCGGTAGAGCACACCCTTCACACGGGTGGGGTCACAGGTTCAATCCCTGTCGCGCCCACCATCGCCGGGTTGACCGGTCGGTGGCCGTCGCATTGTAAAACATCGGCTGACGGGGCCATTCATCGCCTATTCAATGCATAGGGGCTAAATCTCCCGGCATGATCCGCACCCTGACCTTCTCGATTGCCTCGGCACTGCTGCTTGCTGCAGCCGGTCCTGCGGCTGCGCGCGGCGATCGCGACCGCGATCAGGACAATTTGCGCGAAGCGGCGGCGCAGGGGCAGGTAATCCCGCTCAACCGCCTGATCGCCGATGTCCGTTCGCGCGCGCCCTACAGCAATATGACCTATCTCGGCGGCCCGCAGTTCGATGCGCGCCAGATGGTCTATGCCCTCAAGTTCATGGACGGCAGCCAGGTGGTGATCGTCTATGTCGACGCGCGCACCGGCCGGATCGTCGGCCGCAGACCCTGACATTTTTCGCTGCAACGACATTTTGCGATGATCGTTGCGTCTTGGTAGAGAGGCGTTCGGCCCGCCCTGTCCGGCGGGTTCGCAGACGAAAGGTGCCTGAATGCGGATTTTGATTGTCGAAGACGAACCCACGCTGGGTCCGCAGCTCAAGGCGACGCTGGAGGGGAACGGCTATGCCGTCGACCTCGCGACCGATGGCGAAGACGGGCACTTCCTGGGCTCGACCGAAGATTATGACGCCGCGATCCTCGACCTCGGCCTGCCCGAAGTCGACGGGCTGACCGTGCTCGATCGCTGGCGCCGCGAAAAGCGCAACTTTCCCGTTCTCGTGCTGACCGCGCGCGACAGCTGGTCGGACAAGGTCGCCGGGCTCGACGCGGGTGCCGACGATTATCTCGCCAAGCCGTTCCAGACCGAGGAATTGATCGCTCGTCTGCGCGCGCTGATCCGCCGCGCCTCTGGCAATGCGTCGAGCGAGTTGATCGCGGGCAAGGTGCGGCTCGACACGCGCTCGGGCCGCGTCACGCTCGATGGCGAGCCGGTCAAGCTGACCGCGCAGGAATATAAACTCCTGTCCTATCTGCTGCACCACAAGGGCAAGGTCGTGTCGCGCACCGAACTGATCGAGCATATCTACGATCAGGATTTCGATCGCGATTCGAACACGATCGAGGTGTTCGTCACCCGCATCCGCAAGAAACTGGGCGCCGACATCATCACGACAATCCGCGGCCTCGGATATCAGCTCGACGATCCGCAGGGCTGATCATGGCCGAGGCCGACGCCGCCTCGCCGATCGCGCCCGGCCCCGAAACCCGCACGGAGCCGGCCGCGCTGGCGAGCCTCACGACAGGCTCGCTCGCGCGGCGCATGATTGCGATTGCGGCGCTGTGGATTTCGGTGCTGCTGATCGGCGGCGGCTTCGCGCTCGACCGGGTGCTGACCGGCGCGATCACGCGCAACTTCGATTCGAGCCTCGAATATGTGCTGATCGCGATGATCCGCTCGTCGGAGATCGGCCCCGATGGCGAGGTGCGGCTGATCGAGCCACTCGGCGACCAGCGCTTCCTCGAACCCTATAGCGGCCTTTATTGGCAGATCAGCGGCGGCGGGCAGGAGCCCTATCGCTCGCGCTCGCTGTGGGAGCGCACGCTCAAATCGCCCAAGCCGCACGTCGATACCGGGCTTCATACCTATGACAGCACGCAGTTTCCCGACGAACAGCTGCGCATATTGGAGCGCAACGTCATCCTTCCGGGCAGCAAGACCAACTGGCGTTTCCAGATCGCACAGTCGCGTCAGGCACTCGACGAGCAAATCCGCGCGGTGCGCGCGACGCTGATTCCCAGCCTGGGGCTGCTTGGCGTCGGGCTGATCGTTCTGGCCGCGCTGCAGACCTTTTACGGCCTCTGGCCGCTGCGCCACATCCGGCGCGCGATCGCAGCGATGCGCGGCGGTGAAAACCGCCGCGTCATCGCGCCGCTGCCGCTGGAGGTGCAGCCGATGGTCGAGGAATTGAACGCGCTGCTCGCGCATAACGAAAAGCAGGCAGAGGAGGCGCGGCTGCACGCCGGCAATCTGGCGCATGCGCTCAAGACGCCGCTGACCGTGCTGCTCAACAGCGCCGCGGGGTCGGACAGCGAACTTGCGGAAACGATCCGGCGCGAGGCGGCGACGATGCGGCGGCAGGTCGATCATCATCTGGCGCGCGCGCGGGCGGTCGGGCGCCGCGGGGCGGCGCAGGCGCGCGCCGTTGTCTGGGACAGCGTCGACAGCGTGCTGCGCGCGCTGACCCGCCTCCATCCCGACGTGCGTTTCGACGAGGCGGGCGACAAGACGCTGGTGGCGCGCGTCGAGCGGCAGGATCTGGACGAATTGATCGGAAACCTGCTCGAAAATGCGGCCAAATATGGCGGCGGGAGCGTTTTCGTGACCGTGCAGCGCGCGGGCGGCATGGCCGAGATATTGATCGAGGACGACGGCCCCGGCATTTCGCCCGCCGACCGTCAGCGTATCTTCGACCGCGGCGTCCGGCTCGACAGCGGCAAGCCGGGGACGGGGCTTGGCCTCGCCATCGTCCGCGACGTTGCTGAAATCTATGGCGGCAGCGTCGCGCTCGAAGAGAGCGAGGATCTTGGCGGGACGCTCGTACGGCTCAAACTGCCCGCCGGCTAGGTGCGCCGCGCAAAAGAAAAGGCCCACCGGCGGACCGGCGGGCCTTCGATTGTGGAAATATGCGGGGCCGGTGCGACATGCCTGAAAGGCGGCCGGCCCGTGGCTGCGTTACGGCGCGAGGATCGCGACGGTCAGATAGACCAGCAGCGGCAGGCCGAAGCCCAGCAAAGTCAGTGCCACAAAGGCGACGCGCGTCCACAAGACGTCGAAGCCGAAGTGGTCCGCCATGCCGGCGCAGACGCCGAAGACCATGCCATCGCGACGATTCTTGCGAAAACCCTGTTTCATTTCTTTCCTTTCCGTCCCGGTCCCTCCGGGACCGGCGTTGTTCGTGGGTGGGGGCGGCTGGTCAGATGACCAGCCGGCCGAGTTCCGCACCGTTCGGGCCAGCAGCGGCCAGGAACATGATCGAGCAGTAGAGCGTGGCAACCGCCGCGATGGCGTAGCTCTTGAGCGATTCGGTGTTGAAATGAGCCATGATATAATCCTTTCGTTCCTCCCACCCGGACCATCCGGTGGATGCCAGTAGCAATGCAGGAGGCGTGCCAATTTCATTCATTGGCGGTTAACCGCGGTTTTTTCGACGTTGAAACTATATTTCAGCGGGAAAAAATCAATGATGTGGTAAAAATTGCCTCAAATTGGAATTTTTTGCGTTTCACCTTTGGCGTGCAGCGATGATGCGCGGGACTCGCATCGCACACAGGGCTGGGGTAGGCGCAACGCAGATGACGCTGATCCGCCTTTCGTTGACCGATTTCCGCAATCACGCGGGGGCCGATCTGGCGGCCGGGCCGGGTCTTGTCGCGCTTCACGGCGACAATGGCGCGGGCAAGACGAATATATTGGAGGCGATATCGCTGCTCGCGCCGGGGCGCGGGCTTCGGCGCGCGGCGCTACCCGATATGGTGCGCGACGGCGCCGCCGGCGGCTTCGCGGTGTTCGGCGAGGTGCAGGGTGATCCCGCGCTCGCCCCCGTGGCGCTTGGTACCGGGGTCGAACCCTCGGCACCGGGGCGCCGGATCGTCCGGATCAACGGCAGTGCCGCGGCGGCGACGGCACTCGGCGACTGGCTCGCCATCCTCTGGCTCACCCCGGCAATGGACCGTTTGTTCGTCGAAACGGCGGGCAATCGGCGGCGCTTCCTTGACCGCCTCGTCCTCGCCCTTGACCCGCGCCATGCCCAGCATGGCAATCGTTATGAAGCGGCGATGCGCGCGCGGGGCAAATTGCTTGCCGACCTTTCCGCCGCCGATCCGCAATGGCTCGCGAGCCTCGAGGCGCAGCTTGCCGAGCATGGCGCGGCGATCGACGCGGCGCGTCAGCGGACGCTCGCGGCGTTATCGGCCGAACTGGCGGAACAGCCCGACGCGCCCTTCGCGCGCCCGCTGCTGACCCTTGTCGATGCCGAGGGCGCACCGCGCGGCGCGGTGCAAGACGCCGCGGCGCTGCGCGATCTGTTTGCGGCACGGCGCCGGATCGACGCCGCCGCCGGGCGCGCGACCGCCGGCCCGCACCGCGACGATCTTGCCGCCGTCCACGCGGCGAGCGGCCGCGCCGCGGCGCGCTGCTCGACCGGCGAGCAAAAGGCGATGCTGCTCTCGCTCGTTCTTGCGCACAGCGATTGCGTGGCGCGCGACCGTGGACAGCGGCCGATATTGCTGCTCGACGAAGTCGCCGCACATCTCGATCCGCTGCGCCGCGCCGCGCTTTATGGGCGCCTAGCCGGCCAGGGCGGGCAGGCGTGGCTTACCGGCACCGAGGCGGCGCTGTTCGATGCCATGCCCGGCCCGGTAACGCGCTTTCGGGTTGCGGGCGGGCGGATCGCGCCGGGCTAGGGCGTCGCCGCGCCGCGACGAACGCTGCGCCTTTCCATGCTTCGCCCGCTTGTGCGGCCCGTCGTTCGTCCGTAACGCTGAGGCGAATCTCCGGCGCCCGACCGGACGGATATGGGAGCAATGCGCGTGACGAGTGACGTGATGACAGAGCCGCTGGTGGCGCTCGATCCGGCCTGGCCGAAAATGTCGATGGCCGATGCAACCGCGGTGCTGACCGCGCCCGGCGCGCGCTTCGAGATGGAGACGGTGACGATCCGCGGCGTGCCGACGCGCGTCTGGAAAAATGCCCCTAACGATCTGGGCGTCCTCCTCGACCTGTCGCGCACCCATGGCGCGCGGCCGTTCACCATCCTCGACGACGACCGCATCAGCTTCGAGGCCAATTGGCGCGCGACCGCGGCGCTGGCGCATGCGCTGCAGGACATGGGCGTCGGCAAGGGCGACCGTGTCGCCTTTGCGATGCGCAACCTGCCCGAATGGCCGATGGTTTTTTTCGCGATCACGACGATCGGCGCGATCGCAGTGCCGCTCAATGCATGGTGGACCGGTGCCGAACTGGCCTATGGCATCCGCGATTCGGGCGCAAAGGTCGTGATCGTCGATGGCGAGCGGCTCGAGCGGCTGCGCGATCATCGCGAAGAGCTGGGCGGCGTATCGCGCTGGATCGTCGCACGCGGCGGCGCTGATGACGATACGACGGCGCTCGAGGATATCGTCGGCGCGCCCGCGAGCTGGGCGGCGCTTCCCGATATCGCGCGGCCCGTCGTTGCGATCGATCCCGATGACGAGGCGACGATCTTCTACACCAGCGGCACCACGGGCAATCCCAAGGGCGCGCTCGGCACCCATCGCAATCTGATGAGCAATATCCTCTCGGGCGGCTTTTCGGCGGCGCGCAGCTTTCTGCGCCGCGGCGAAGCGATCCCCGATCCGCAGCCGCGCACGACGCTGACCGTCATTCCGATGTTTCACGTCACAGCCTGTTCGGCCAGCCTGATGGGCAGCATGGCGGCGGGCAACACGACGATCTTCATGCGCAAATGGGACGCGGTGCAGGCGATGGAGATCATCGCGCGCGAAAAGGTCAATGTGACCGGCGGCGTGCCGACGATCGCCTGGCAGCTGATCGAGCATCCCGACCGCGCCAACTACGACCTCTCGTCGATCGAGGCGATCGCCTATGGCGGCGCGCCGTCGGCGCCCGAACTGGTCAAGCGCATCTACGAAGAATTCGGGGCGCTGCCGGGCAACGGCTGGGGGATGACCGAAACGATGGCGACAGTGACGTCGCATTCGTCGGAAGATTATCTCAATCGTCCGACCAGCGCCGGGCCGGCGGTTGCGGTCGCCGACCTTGAAATCCGCGACGATGATGGCGTGACGGTGCTGCCGACGGGAACGGTCGGCGAGCTGTGGGCGCGCGGCCCGATGATCGTCAAAGGCTATTGGAACAAGCCCGAGGCGACGGCCGAAACCTTTGTCGACGGCTGGGTGCGCACCGGCGATCTCGCGCGCCTTGATGACGAAGGCTTCGTCTATATCGTCGACCGGGCGAAGGACATGGTGCTGCGCGGCGGCGAGAATATCTATTCGTCGGAAGTCGAAAACGCGCTCTACGAACACCCGGCGGTCACCGATTGCGCGATCATCGGCATCCCGCATCGCACGCTGGGCGAAGAACCCGCGGCGGTCGTCCATCTGGCGCCGGGCATGACGGCAAGCGAGAGCGAATTGCAGGATTGGGTGCGCGCGCGGCTCGCCGCCTTCAAGGTGCCGGTGGCGGTGCATTTCGTCGCCGACACGCTGCCGCGCAATGCCAATGGCAAGATATTGAAGAAGG
The DNA here is from genome assembly GCF_001468495.1 of Sphingopyxis sp. A083. NCBI lineage: Bacteria > Pseudomonadati > Pseudomonadota > Alphaproteobacteria > Sphingomonadales > Sphingopyxidaceae > Sphingopyxis > Sphingopyxis sp. A083. Next base: position 24,257 of record NZ_LNSK01000002.1, read on the forward strand.
ATCTGAAGGCGCTGTTCGCCGACCGCGCAAGCTGACCCGCTTTTTGGGGCAACGGGGGTGCGGCTTTGCCACCCCCGCGACGTCTTCCGGGCAAAGGATAGGCCTTTGCCAAATTTTCTACATGATTCTCGGTTCGACGTTCGCCGGCTGCGCGGCGCGATGATCCTGTCCCTCCTGACGCTGGGCGCCTGCGGGGCGCCGCATTCGCCTTCTGATCAGGCGATTGCGACCTTCTCGCTGACGACGCGCGCGGGGATTACCGATTATGCGGTCGATCCCGATCCGCTCAAACATGCCGCTGCCGGCTATTTTCGCGATGTGGCGGTGGCGGCGCCAGACGAATCGGTCGGGCAGTTTCGCGCTCGCGTCGCCACCGCCATCTATTCCGAAAAAGGCGTCCACGCGTCGCTCGGTTCGGCGGCGCAGCAGGCGATCGTGCCGCGGCTCGCCGCGCTCGATGCCGCCGCGCGGCAGGACGACCGGCAGGGTGCGGGACTCGCGGCGCTCGAAATCTATCGCGCGCTGATCGAGGATATGGCGACCGTGTCGAAGGCGACAACGGCGATGGCGCTGATCGATTATGCGCAATTGGCCGGGGCCGCGCGTCTTGCGGCGGCGCGGCCGGACTGGTCCGGGGTCGATGCGGCGATGACAATGGCGGGCCAGCATTGGGATGACATTGCGGGCGACGTCGGCGACACGGCGCTGGCGGGCCAGATGGGTGCGGCGCTGAAGGCGGCACAGGATGGCGCGGCGCGGCGCGACGATGCCGCAACCGAACAGGCGCTGCAGGCCGCAAGGCCATCGATCGATCGCCTGATCGCCTATTTCAAACGGACATAGCCGAGCGGGCCGCGTGCGGCGGTCGGCGTGAGCGGCGCAAGGCGGTAACGCGCGACATAGCCGATATGGTCGGACAGCATGCGGCCGTCGGCGCTGCGTCCGAACGGCACCGATATGGCCACGGCGGTGAGCGCGGCGATGCGGGTCGAGGCGAATAATTGCCAGTCCTTGGCGCGGTGAAAGCTTTCGAGCGCGGCGCGGGGCAGGCCGCTTGTGCTGCGCGAACAGGCGTGCATCGCATCGTCGAGCCCACCGGTGCGCGCTGCACCCCACCAGCCGCCCGTCGCCGATGCGAAGGCGCGGGCGCGCGGCGCGATCTTGCCGACGTTGAAGTCGCCGGCAAAGATGATCGGATAGCGATGCCATGGGCTTTGCGCCATGAACCGTCCGGCTGCGTCGAGCTGGCGGCGATAGGCATAGTCGGCGCGTTCGTCGGAAACCCCCGACGCCCCCCGCGAATTGAAATGCGCGGTGGTCACGACGACCGGCGTCGCCGCGCCCGGAACCGCGACGAGCGCCATCAATATGCCCTTGTTGGCAAGGCAGTCATAACCGGCACAGGCATAGGCCGGAAAGGGCGCGCGGCGTACCGCGAGGATCGGATAGTCCGACAGCAGTTGCAGCCCGCTGCCGAGCAGCTTGCCCGACCGCTCGCCCTTGAACCACGATGCCGCGGCAGCGAAGCGGCGGTCGGCGTCGGTGGCGGGCAGGCTGCTGCGATCGGTGGCGGCCGGGCCGTCCACGACATAGCGATAGCCGCTTTCTGCGCCGATCCGCTGGGCGGAGCGGGTGAAGGCTTCCTGCAGCACGACGATATGCGGCTGGGTTCCCGCCTGCCGCATCGCGCGCAGCCGCGCCGCGATCTGTCCGAAATCATCGCTGCGCCCCCAGGCAAGCGGCCAGGGAAGACCATGGATATTGTAGGTGAGGACACTGATCGGCGTTGCGGGGGCTGGGGGAGGCGCGGCAGTTGCGGTGCAACTCGCGGCCATCGCCCCCGCCAACGCGGCGGTCCGGAGCGGGCGGCGGGACAGGGCTTGGGACATGGGGCAAGGCTCCCGCTACGCAATTCGACCATCGCCCCTGTCAAATGGACGGCACCGCGCGCGCTTTTCCGCATCCGCACGAGAAAAGCGTCGCATTGCCGATCGATGGGCGCGATCCGATTGCGACTTGGGCGCGGCATTGGTATGGGGCGGCGCATGATCGCCGACGGTCTGGAAGGGGCGTTCCTGGCCCACCGCGCAGCGCTGGAACGTTTCGTGCGGGCCCGCTGCGGCGACGCGTCGGATGCCGAGGATATTCTGCAGGATCTGTGGATCAAGATCGGCGGTATCGCGGCGGTTCCCGATGACCCGCTGTCCTATCTCTATCGCGTCGCCGACAATCTGGTGATCGACCGCCGCCGCTCGGCACAGCGCCGCGAGCGGCGCGACGATGCGTGGAACGCGCTGGCAACGGACGATGCGGGCGAGGCATCGCCAGCGCCCTCGGCCGAGCGCGCGGCGATCGCGAAGAGCGAGCTGGCGTGCGTCGCGGCGCTGTTCGACGAACTGGGCGAGCCGACCACCGGCATCTTCCGCAGCTACCGCATCGACGGCACGCCGCAGCGCGACATAGCCGCGCATTTCGGCCTCAGCCTGAGCGCTGTCGAAAAACATCTACAAAAGGCCTACAAGGCCGTATTGCAATTACGTGACAAACTCGATGCGGAAAATGACTGACCAGACCGTCCTAGCTGCGAAGGGACGGTTTTAGGCATGGTAAACGGCATGACAGAGCAGGAGGCGGTGGGCTGGTTCGTCCGGCAGCGCGACCCTGCGCATGCCGATTGGCCTGCCTTCACCGCGTGGCTGGAGGCCGATCCTGCGCACGCCGCGGCCTATGACCGGGTGGCGATCGCCGATGCGGCGATGACCGAGGCCCTCGCCGCGCGCCCCTTGGCTGCGGATCGCCCCGACGCCGCGCCTGCCAACGACAATGCCCCCGGATTCTTCCGCCGCTATGGTGCCGTTGCCGCCGCGCTGCTTGTCGCGGTGAGCGCATGGCCGGTCTACCGCATCGCGGTGCCGACCTATGCGGTCGAGACCGCGCTCGGCGAGCAGCGCAGCGTGACGCTGGACGACGGGACGGTGATCGACCTCAACGGCGGAACGCGCGTGACGCTCGACCGCCGCAATCCGCGCATCGCCACGCTCGAAAGCGGCGAGGCGGTGTTCCGCGTCACCCACGATCCGGCCGATCCCTTCACCGTCGTATCGGGCGATATGCGACTGCGCGATGTCGGCACGGTCTTCAACGTCGCGCGCGAGGACGGACGTGCCGAAGTGAGCGTTGCCGAAGGCGCGGTGATGTTCGATCCCGATCGCGCGGCCCTGCTGCTGCGCGCCGGGCAGCGGCTGCACATCGCGCATAGCGGCGCCGCACCGGTCGTCACCCGCGTCGATCCCGCCACGGTGGCAGGGTGGAAGACGGGCCGCCTCGATTTCACCGCGACGCCGCTGTCGGACATCGCGCCCGACCTGTCGCGCGCGCTTGGCGCCCCGATCGCGGTCGATCCCGCCATCGCCGATCGCACCTTTACGGGCACGATCCTGATCGACGGCAAGGATAAGGCCGCTATAGAAAAGATCGCGATCCTGATGGGCGTTTCGGCCCGCAAGGTCGGCGAGGAGTGGCGACTGACCGCGAACTGATGGTGCAGCGTTACAGGCAATGGGCAGCGGCCAGCCTCGTGGCGGCTCTGGCCCCCGCGTCGGTCCATGCCGCCGAGACGCATCGCTTTGCCATCGCTGCCGGCCGGCTCGACCAGGCGATCCTCGACCTCGGGCGCCAGGGCGGCGTCAGCGTCGCGCTTGCCGATCCTGCTATGGGCGAGATCCGCGTGCGCCGCGTCGCCGGCACGATGGATGCCGAAACCGCGCTCGCGCGGCTGCTGCGCGGCACCGGGCTGGGCGTGACCATCATCGACGCGCGCAGCTTTCGCATCGTGCGCGTCCCCGTGCGGGCGCGCCCGGCACCGCCGCCGCGCCGCCCGGCGCCGCGCCCCGCGATCCCGCGCCCGGGCGACCCCGCGCCGCCCGAAGAGATTATCGTCACGGCCAGCAAGCGCGACACCGCGCTCGCCGACTATCCCGCAGCGGTTACGGTGATGCGCCTCGATGACAGTTTCGCGGGCGCGCCCGGGCAGCATGGTTCGGACGTCATCGTGCGCCAGCTTCCCTCGGTCAATTCGACCAACCTAGGCCCCGGCCGCAACAAGCTGTTCATTCGCGGCGTCGCCGATTCGAGCTTCACCGGCCCGACACAGGCGACGGTGGGGCAATATTTCGGCTATGCGCGGCTCAACTATAATGCGCCCGATCCCGACATCGCGCTCTATGACATCGACAAGATCGAGGTGCTGGAAGGGCCGCAGGGGACGCTTTACGGCGCCGGGTCGCTCGGCGGCATCATCCGCATCGATCCGGCAAAGCCCGACAGCGGCGGTTTCGCGGCGCGGATGCAAGCGGGCTATGCGCTGACCCAGCACGGCGCCGACAGCCACGATGCGGCAGCGACGCTCAACCTGCCGCTCCTGACCGATCGTGCTGCGCTGCGCGTCGTCGGCTATCACCGCATCGACGGCGGCTATATCGACGACAGCGCCCGCGGGCTCAGCGACGTCAACCGCAGCCGCATCTTCGGCGGGCGCGCGGCGCTGCGTGTGACACCGGGCGACGGCTGGACGATCGATGCGGGCTGGGTGCGGCAGGACATCCAGACGCGCGACGGCCAATATTCGGAGGCCGGGCTGCCCGACCTGACGCGGCAGAGCCTGATCGCGCAGCCCTTCGACAATGATTATTCGCTACTCTACGCCACGGTCGAAAAAAGCTGGGGTCCGCTGGTGCTGCGATCGACCGGTGCGATCGTGTCGCACGATCTGGCGAACCGCTTCGATGCGTCGGCGCTCGGCGGCGGGAGCCCCTTGGCCTTTACGCAGGATATTGCGATCCGCCAGCACGCCAATGAAACGACACTGTCGCGGCAGGGCGCGCACGGGCATGGCTGGATCGCGGGGATCAGCATCACCGACGGGAAGGACCGGACCCGGCGCGCGCTCGGCGACCCCGCCGCGCCCGCCCCGATCGCCGATATTCTGAACGAGCGCAGCGAGGTTGCGCTGTTCGGCGAATGGACCTTCGGCCTTGCGCCACGGCTCAGCGCGAGCCTTGGTGGCCGCTATGCCCATACGCGCTTTTCGGGCGAACTGATCGATCCTGCAAACCCGAACCCGCCCGAACCGCGCCGCGCCGTCGACTATTTCGTGCCCGCCGTGGCGCTGCGCTGGAAACCGGGGGGCGGCTGGCTGATCTACGGGCGCTATCAGGAGGGATTCCGGCCCGGCGGATTGTCTGTGAGCAGTCCGGGAAGCGCGGTCGCCTTCCAGTCGGATACCATCGCGACGTTCGAACTCGGCGCGCGGCGCGGGTCGCCCGATCATGATCCGCTCAGCGTGGCGCTTTCGGGCTCCTACGCGCGCTGGGAATCGATTCAGGCCGATCTCGTCGATGCGCAGGGTTTCCCCTACACGGACAATATCGGCAATGGTTCGATTCTCGGATTCAGCGCGTCTGCGACGTGGAACGCCACCCCGTCGCTGCGCCTCGACGGCAGCGCCTTTCTCAACCACAGCAGCCTGACCCAAGCCGCACCGGCCTATGCGCGGGCGGAGGACAATGATCTGCCCAATATCGCGCAGTGGGGCGCGCGGGTGGGCGCGCGCTGGGTGCAGATCGTCGGCGCCGATGCCCGCCTGTCGATTGCCGCCGATGCGCGCTATGTCGGCAAATCCTATCTCGGCGTCGGCAATCTGCTCGACATCAGCCAGGGCCGCTATGTCGACACGGCTCTGAACCTGCGTCTTGAGCGCGGGCGTTTCGGCTTTGCGCTAGGTGTCACGAACCTGTTCAACGCCGATCGTAACCGCTTTTCCTATGGGAACCCCTTCACCGTGGTCGCCGGTCGGCAGGAAACGCCGCTGCGGCCCCGCACCGTCAGGATTGGCCTGGATGCAGCCTTTTGAACGGCGGTTCAGCCGCGCGCGGCGGCGGCGCCTTTGCGGGCGCGGCGCGGGTGCGAGGCGCCTTGTCCGCGTTGCGGCTGCCCCAGACGAGCAAGCGATAGACCATCGCCATCAAGGACATGTCAGTCATGCGGCCCTCCGATAAATCCTCGCGCAAATTCCTCGCCTCGATCCACGACGTCAGCCCGCGCTTCGCCGACGAGGTCGATCGCCTGCTCGACCAACTCGTCCGCCACCTTGGCGGGCCGAAGCTGGCGATGCTGGTCGTTCCCGATCATTGGGACAGCGCGCCGATCGCCGAGGACCGGGGCTTTCAGAGCCGCCTGCGCGGCTGGGCCGACGCGGGCGTTGAAATGTTCGTCCACGGCTGGGCGCATCGCGACGACAGCCGGCACAGCGGCGCGCTCGACGGTTTCCGCGCGCGCCACATGACGGCGGGCGAGGGCGAGTTCCTCGGCCTTGACCACGCCACCGCGCTGGCGCGGATGACGGCGGCCAAGAAACTGGTTGAGGACGTGACAGGGGTTGCCGCAACCGGTTTCATCGCGCCCGCGTGGCTCTACGGAGCTGGGGCTCTGTCCGCTTTGCCACAGGCCGGATTTGCGATGGCCGAGGATCATATGAAGGTGTGGAATCCGCAAACCGGCGCAGTGCTCGCGCGCGGTCCGGTCATCACCTGGGCAAGCCGCAGCAGGGCGCGGATCGCCAGTTCCTTGTTGTTTTCTGCGCTCGCGCGGCATGCACTGAAACCGATGCGCGACGTGCGCGTCGCGGTGCATCCGGGCGATGCGCATGTGCCCAGCCTTGTGACCAGCATCGACAAATGCTGTGCCGCGCTGCTCGCGGGGCGCCGGGTCGCGCGCTATGCGGATCTCGCGGCCGATCATGCCGCCACCCGCGACGAACGCGCGGTGATCAGCGCGTCATAATGGCGGAGCAGGTCCGCGACATGGTCGCGGTCCGATCGGACGGCGATGGCGGCACGGCGCGCCGCCTGACGGACCGCCGCGCGATCGCGCGCGCAGAAACGGGCGATGGCCTGCGTCGCCGCCGCGGCATCGCGTGCGGCATAGGTTTCGGCAAATTCTGGGCGCGCGATCTCGGCACAGCCGCCTTCGTCGGGGACGATCAGCGGCAGGCCCGACGCCAGAGCTTCCGACGCCACCAGGCCGAAGGTTTCGCCTTCGCACCCGTGGATCAGCGCGTCGCAGCTCGCCATCAATGTCGCCAGTTGCGGCCGGTCGTAGATTGGCTGGAACATGCGGATATGGGGATTGCCGCCGACCTGCTTGCGCAGCGCGGCGCTCGCCGGTCCCTTGCCGATCAGGATCAGGCCGACGGGTTCGCGGGCGGCGGCGGCCTGCACCGCGTCGATCACCATGTCCCACCGCTTTTCGCCATGGTGCCGCCCGATGCCGAGCAGCAGGGTGGCGCTTTCGGGCAGGTCGCATTGCGCCAGCAGGTCGGCGCGCAGGCTGGCGTCGCGCAGGGTCGGTGAAAAGGCGGCGCGGTCGATGCCCAGCGCGACGCAATGCGCCGGACCGATGTGGCGGTCGCTTAGCCGCTTGCCCAGCGAATCGCCGCAGACCACCAGACTGTCGAACAGCGGCATCGCGCGGCGCAGATAACGATTGAACCATTCGAAGGCCGCGTCGATCTTTTCGCGCGAGGCGATTCGTCCGAACCAGCGCTGTGGATAGGATACGACCGGGTCGCTGTGCAGGAAAAAGACCTTCGCGGCGTCGCCGGCCCATTTTCCGACGATCCACGCGGGGCGCCAGGGCGAAGAGGCTTCGACGACATCGGGGTGCAACCGGTCGAGCCAGGCATGGATCGGCGCCGCATCCCAGAACATGCGATAATTGGCGTCGAACGGCAGCGGCGGCGCCTTGACCCAGATGATCCGGCCGCCGGTCGCGCGCACTTCCTCGCGATCCTCGGCGCCGGGCGCGAGGACGATCAGTTCGTGGCCGGCTTCGGCAAGCAACTGCATCTTGCGGTCGACATAGGAGCGGATGCCGCCGCCGGTGGGGGAATAGAATTCGCAGACGTCGACGATCCGCATCGTCTTAATCCTTCTTGACCGGCGAAAAGCCCAGGCCGTGGAAATAATTCATCATCACGTGCATTTCCGTGACGCCGTTGCCCAGCGTCACCGCGGCCTTCGCCGATTTGGGTTTGCTCCACCCCAATTTGGGATTGCCGGGAAAGCCGACGCCGTCGGAGGAAAAGCTGAACTTGTGCTTGCCGTCGCGGTCGTGGATCATCGCGAAGCTGTAGCGGCCAGGCCGCGGCGCCCGGATGCACACCGCGACCGGACCGGCGGCGGGGGCGGCAAATTCGATGCGGCGAAAATCCTTGCCCGCTTTCTGAAGGACGAAATCATCCTCCAGAAAATCCTTGTCGTTGCTCGGGAAAAGCTCGACCCGGATGCGTCCCTTGCGGTCCTTCAGCCCGTCGAGCCAGACGAGCAGCGCCGGCGTCGTCGAACCTGCGGCGCAGGCCGGCGCGTCGCCATAAACCGCGGCGCGTGCGGACGGCATCATCGCGGCTGAAGCCAGCATGGCGGCGGCGACGGCGGGGAAGCGGAAACGGGTCATGCGGCCGCTCCCTTGCGCAGCGGCAGCCATGTCAGGGCAAAAACGATGACGTGGCAGAGCAGGGTCAGCGCGACCGTCAGTGCGACGAGCCGCGTCACCGCGGCGTCGTTGCCGACCAGAAAGACCGCCAGATTGGCAAAGACGATGTCCTTGTTGGGGACGAGCGGCAGGCGCGCGACGAGCTGGCGTCCCGTCACGAGCAACATCCAGAGCGCAAGCGGTACGAGCGGCAGCGCAAGATGCCAGCACAGCGCGAGCAGCGCGGTGTAGGCGATAGTGCGGACGAGGTGGACGAGGAACACCCAGCGCAGCTCGCTTGCGGGAAGCGAGAACAGGCGGCCGCGGAACAGCAGGATGGCGAGCGACAGGGCAAGCATGACCCCTACCGACCCCAGGATCGGGCGGATATGCTCGGCGGGCAGCAGCGAATAGGCGAAGGGCGTGGCGATGGCGAGCAGTGCCAGCGTGAAGATGTTGCCGACGACCGCCGACAGGATGCTGACATCCTTGATCGCCGCAAAGGGCGCCGCGATCATGTTGAGCCGGGTCCGCGCCCAGGCGTAGAAATAGGCTTCGCCCGAATAGCCGAGCAATATCTCGTTCGCGACCAGCTTGCGCAGGATCGGCACGATGCCCGACAGCGGCAGGCCCCACAGCCGCCGGAAAATCACCAGATCGGACAGCGGCTGCACCGCATAGATGGCAAGGAAGACCAGATAGAAAAGCGGGTTGGTCGGTAGCGCCTCATGCAGCGCGGCCAGTCCGCCGCCCAGAAGCTCGCGCATCAGTCCGGCGAGCAGCGCCAGGCTGAGCAGGCCGCTGAGCAGCGCCGGCCAGCGACTGCGGATCGGTGTCAGCGGCTCGAGCGCGGCAAGAGGCGGCGTCGATGTGGGGGCTGCGGCAACCGTCAATCCGTTCACGCTTTTATCCCGTTTGTGTCGTACCAGCGATTTTTCGCTTCTTCAGCTTCAGACGCCGCGGCGCGGCCGATCCCGCATCGGCGCGTGCGGAAAATCGGCGCGCGCGGCGTCTTGTCGATGGAAGGGCGTCCGATGCGGGCGCCGGTGTGGCATCGGGAAGGCCAGCGGCGTGGCGCGAGCGCAGCACATCGTCATCATTTTCCATGATTTTTCGTTCGGAGGGACCGAGGTGATCGCGCTGCGGCTGGCGCGCGAATGGGTGGCGCAGGGGCGCCGCGTCACCTTGCTCTGCGGCACATTCGATGGTCCGCTGCGCTCCGCCGTGCCGCGCGGCGTCCACACCGAGCGTCTCGAACCCGAAATTCCCAGAAGCCCGCTTTCGCGCCTGCGCCTGCGGCGTGCGCTGTCGGCGGCGATCGCTCGCCTGCGGCCGGACGTCGTCTTTCTGCCGGGCAATTTTCATCATGTGCTGGCGGGCGCCGTGCGCGATTTGCCGCGGCGGCCGAAGGTCGTGGCGAAGATCAGCAATCCGCTGGCGCCTTCGGCGATCCCGGCGCTACGCGCGCTGCTTGCGCGGGCCTTTCGTTGGGCGGCGCGCGATGTCGACTGGTTCGCCGCCATGTCGACCGGGCTCGCGGACGATGTGCGTGCGCTGACGGGACGCGCGGACGTCAGCGTGATCTTCGATCCCAATATCGACACGATCATAAATTTGCCGGACGCGAGGAAGGTGCCGGGCACCGGGCCGCTGCATCTGCTGGCGGCGGGGCGACTCGTCGAGCAGAAGGATTTCGGTCTCGCGGTTCGAATCGTCGCCGAACTGGCCAAGCGCCGCGACGTGCGGCTGACGATTGCGGGCGATGGGCCCGACGCGCCGCGGCTGGCGCGGCTGGCGCGGCGCTTGGGCGTTGCGGACCGGATCGCGCTTCCGGGGCGCCTCGCATCAATCGGGCCGGCGCTCGACCACGCCGACCTGCTTCTGATTACCTCGCGCTACGAAGGTGGGCCTGCGGTTGCGGTCGAAGCCCTCGAACGCGGCGTTCCGGTTGTCGCCACCGATTGTTCGCATTTTCTGCGCGATTTGCTCGCGGACGGTGATTGCGGCGCGATCGTCGCCAGCCGCGACCCGGCGGTGATCGCCAAGGCCATGCTCGAATGGATCGACCGGCAGGATCGTCGGCCCTTTTCTCCGGCGGTCGTTACCGAGCCTTTCGGCACGGCTTTCGCTGCGCGCCGCTATCTCGACCTCTTCGATCGTCTGGCCGGGGAGGGCAGTTGCGCTGCGCCGGTCAGCAGGTCAACGCCGCCGCAAACAGGCAGCGAAAACGCTCAACGCACTCGGCCCCTTCTTCGGCATCGAGCTCGAAATTATCGACCTTCATGATCGTCCGCAGGACGCCGACGCCCATCAGGATCGCCAGCAGCATATTGGCGCGCATCTCGCCCTGATCGCCGCCGATCGTTCCCGCGAGCGGCTCCAGAACGTCGCGGTTGACCAGTTCGCGGATGATATCGCCCGCCTTGGGAGACGAGGCCGAGCGCAGCATGATGACGAACATCTCCATGCGATGATGGCGGTCGGCGTCATCGTCTTCGGCGACGAGTTGCGCCAGAAAACCGGGCAATTCGTCGATGCTTTTGGGCTCGCGGAACAGATGCGGCTTTGCTTCGTCGCTGACGACTTCGCGGAACAGGCCTTCCTTGCCGCCGAAATAGCGGCTGATCAGCGCGACATCGACCCCGGCATCGCCCGCAATGTCGCGCAGTCCGACATTCTCATACGCCTCACGCAGAAAGCGTTGGTGCGCGGCCGCCAATATAGACGCGCGGGTTGCAACGGCATCGCGCCGTTTAATGGTTGAGGTCCTCTCCATTTTTCCGTCCATAATGGTGAATGAGAATAAATCAACAACTGTTGACTTAGGATGAACGGCCGACTAGTGGACAGCGACCGTCATCGCGCAACTTCCCCCCCTCCCTGTGGCGCGATGGCGGAACGCTTCAACAGAAAAGACAAGATCATGCAAAAGCGCTTTCTCCTCGCGCCCGTCCTGTGCCTTTCGCTAGCGCTGGCCGCCTGTTCGGGCGGCGGCGACCAAGGACAGGGCGGTCCGCCGTCGCTTCCCGTCACCGTGTCCCAGCCGCTCGTTCGCGACGTGACGGAGTGGGATGATTTTGTCGGCCGTTTCGAAGCGATCGACAGTGTCGAAGTGCGGCCGCGCGCGTCGGGATATTTGCAGCGCGTGCATTTTGCCGACGGCCAATATGTGCGGGCCGGGCAGCTTCTTTTCTCGATCGATGCGCGCCCGAACCAGGCGGCGCTCGATCAGGCGCGCGCGCAGTTGGCGCGCGCCAACGCGACCTTGGCGAACGCAAAAACCGAATTCGCGCGCTCGGCGACATTGGCCGCATCGCAAGCGGCGAGTACCGAGGAGGTTGAGCAGCGCCGTGCCGCCGTGCGCGCGGGCGAAGCCGATGTGGCGGCGGCGCAGGCCGCGGTGCGATCGGCGCAGCTAAACGTCGGTTTCACGCGCGTCACCGCGCCGATTTCGGGGCGTATTTCGCAACGGTTGGTCGATCCGGGCAATGCGGTCAGCGCCGATCAGACGGTGCTGACGACGATCGTGTCGACGAGCCCCATTCATTTCAGCTTCCAGGGGTCCGAGGCGAGCCTGCTCGGCTATGAACGCCGCGGCGACAAGCTCGACGGCGCGCCGGTGCGTATCCGCCTGCAAGGACAGCAGGATTATGCGATTTCGGGGCGGATCGACTTTGTCGACAACGCACTGTCGAACGGATCGGGGACGATCACCGTCCGCGCCGTCGTGCCCAACCCCGATGGCAAGCTGCGCCCGGGCATGTTCGGCCAGCTTCAGCTTGCCGCGTCAGCGCCGCACGCCGCCATCATGGTCCCCGACACCGCCATCGTTACTGATGCGGCGCGGCGCCTGGTCTATGTGATCGGCGACAAGGATGTGGTGCAGGCGCGCCCGGTCGAGCTTGGACCCGTCATCGACGGGCTGCGCGTGATCCGCTCGGGCATCACCGCCAAGGATCGCGTCGTCGTCGGCGGCATCCAGCGCGCGATGCCGGGCAAGCCCGCGAAGATCGAGGCGGGCCGGATCGGTGCCGACGGCAAGGTCGTGCCCGCGAAGGCGGCCGCGAAGCCTGCCTCAGCTGGCGCAGCAGCGGGCAAGGGCGGCGCACAGTGAATTTCAGCCGATTTTTCGTCGACCGCCCGATCTTCGCGGCGGTCATCGCGATCTTCATCACGCTGATCGGCGCCTTTGCCTATCCGCAGCTTCCGCTCGCCCAATATCCGGAGATCGCGCCGCCGACGATCAGCATCACCGCATCCTATCCCGGCGCCTCGCCCGACACGATCGCCGAAACGGTGTCGTCGACCATCGAGCAGGAGGTCAACGGCGTCGAGAATATGCTCTATATCCAGTCGTCCTCGACGCAGGGTCTGGCGCAGATAACGGTGACATTCCAGCCGGGCACCGACCTCGATGCGGCGCAGGTGCTCGTCCAGAACCGCGTTGCGCTCGCCGAACCGCGCCTGCCCGAACAGGTGCGCCAGATCGGCGTGCAGGTGAACAAGCAGGAAACCGGCTTCCTGATGATCGTCGCGCTGACGACGACCGATCCGGCGATCGACCTCGATTATGTCGGCAACTATGCCAATTCGACGCTGCGCGACCGGCTGCTGCGCCTGAAGGGCGTCGGCGGGGTGCAGATTTTCGGCGGCGGCTATTATTCGATGCGCGTGTGGATCGACCCCGACAAGGCCGCCGCGCGAAACCTGACCGCGACCGAGATTGTCGCGGCGCTGCAGAGCCAGAATGTCCAGGTTGCCGGCGGCTCGGTCGGCGCGCCGCCCTATGGCAAGGGCAATCCGGCGTTCGAGCTTCCGGTCGAAGTGCCGGGACGCCTCGTGACGCCCGAACAATTCGCCAATGTCGTGATCAAGACCGATACGCAGAATGGTGCGATCACGCGGCTGAAGGACGTCGCGCGGGTCGAGCTGGGCAGTCAGGATTATGGCGTGCGCGGCGTTTTCAACGGCCAGCCGGGCGTCGGCATGGCGGTGATCCAGCAGCCGGGCGCCAACGCGCTCGATGCCGCGAAGCTGGTGCTTGACGAGGTCAAGGCGGCGTCGAAGGATTTTCCGCCGGGGCTGGAATATCAAATCCCCTTCAACCCGACCGAATATGTGCAGGCGTCCGTAAGCGCGGTGCAGGAAACGCTGATCGAGGCGATCATCCTCGTCGTCATCGTCGTGCTTGTGTTCCTGCAGACCTGGCGCGCGGCGATCATCCCGATCATCGCGATTCCGGTGGCGCTCATCGGCACCTTTGCGGTGCAGCTGGCGCTCGGCTTTTCGATCAACTCGCTGTCGCTGTTCGCGCTGGTGCTCGCGGTCGGGATCGTCGTCGATGACGCGATCGTGGTCGTCGAGGCGGTCGAGAAGCATATTCGTCAGGGCCTCACCCCGCGCGAAGCCGCGCACCGGACGATGAGCGAAGTGTCGGGCGCGCTGATCGCAATCGGCCTCGTCCTTGTCGCGGTGTTCGTGCCCACCGCCTTCATTCCCGGCATCCCCGGCATCTTCTATCAGCAATTCGCGGTGACGATCGCGGCGGCGACAGTCTTTTCGCTGCTGACGTCGCTCACCCTGTCGCCCGCGATGGCGGCGCTGCTGCTGAAGCCGCACGAGGAGCATCATGCCGAACCGAAGAACCGGGTCATGCGCGTGGTCCGCCGCGCCGCGGACAGGTTCAACGACGGGTTCGACCGGCTGTCCGAACGCTATGGCACCACCACCGCGTCGCTGATCCGCAAGACGGCGCTGATGCTGGGCATCTATGCGGTACTGCTCGCCGCGACCGGCTGGCGCCTCGCAGATACGCCGACGGGCTTCATCCCCGATCAGGATCAGGGCGTGCTGATCGGCGTGGTTCAGCTTCCGCCCGGCGCGTCGCTCGATCGCACGAGCGAGGTGCTGGCGCGCGCGCAGAAGACGGTGTCGCAGATCGACGGCGTCGAGAGCATCGCGACCTTTTCGGGGCTCGACGGCGCGAGCTTTTCGACCGCATCGAACGCGGGCACGATGTTCATCCGTCTGAAGGACTGGAGTGAGCGCGGCAGCGATCTGAGCGCCAGCGCATTGTCGGGCAAGCTGTCGGGCGTCCTCGCGATGGCGCTCCCTGAAGCAAACGCCTTCGTCATCGCGCCGCCCGCGGTGCAGGGCCTTGGCAACGGCAACGGCTTCACCATGATGCTGCAGGCGCGCGAGGGGCAAAGCTATCGCGACCTTGAAAAGGTGACGCAGGCGATGATGGGCGGGGCGCAGCAGGTGCCCGACGTCACGCAGGTCTTTTCGCTGTTCAACACCGGAAGCCCGCGCATCTTCGCCGATGTCGATCGTGACAAGGCGCAGATATTGGGCGTCGACCCGAGCCAGGTCTACGCCGCGCTCGGCACCTATCTTGCCTCGACCTATGTCAACGACTTCAACTTCCTTGGCCGCACCTTCCGCGTCACGGCTCAGGCCGAACCAAGCGCGCGCAGCCGGATCGAGGATGTGGGCCGATTGCAGGTGCGGTCCTCGTCGGGCGAGATGGTTCCGCTCTCGTCGGTCGCGACCTTCCGCGACGACAGCGGTCCGACCCGCGTCGTGCGTTACAATCTGTTCCCCGCGGTCGAACTGCAGGGACAGGCGGCGCCGGGCGTCTCGTCGGGTGCGGCGTTGACCGCGATGGAGGGACTGGCCGCGAAGACGATGCCGCAGGGCTTTTCCTATGAATGGACGGGCCTTGCCTATCAGGAAAAGCAGGCGGGGAGCAGCGCGGTGCTGATCTTCCTGCTCGCGGTGGTCTTCGTCTTCCTGGTGCTGGCGGCGCAATATGAATCGCTGCCGCTGCCGCTCGCGGTGATCCTGATCGTGCCGATGTGCATATTGGCGGCGATGCTGGGCGTGAACCTGCGCGGGATGGACAATAATATCCTGACGCAAGTCGGGCTGGTCGTGCTGATTGCGCTCGCGGCGAAGAACGCGATCCTGATCGTCGAATTCGCCAAGCAGGCGGAAGAAGAGGAGGGGATGGCCCCGCTCGACGCCGCGCTTCACGCCGCGCAGTCGCGCCTGCGTCCGATCCTGATGACCAGCTTTGCGTTCATCTTCGGCGTCATCCCGCTCGCGGTGGCAAGCGGGCCGGGGCAGGAAATGCGCCAGGCACTCGGCACGGCGGTGACGTTCGGCATGCTCGGCGTCACCATATTCGGGCTGATCTTCACGCCGATCTTCTACGTCGTGTCGCGCAAGCTGGGCTATCGCGTCCAGCAATGGTTCGCGCGCGGCCGCACCAACAAGGGCGGCGATGCGCCGCTGGAGATGCCATGATGAGCCGTAATGTCCTGCTGGCCGGTGCCGCCGCGCTTGCACTGTCGGGCTGTGCCGTCGGTCCGGCCTATGTGTCGCCGACCCCCGCCGCTCCCGGACAGACGCCTTTCCTCGAGGCAGGCAAATCGCCCGCCTTCACCGGCGAGCAGCCGGCGGGGCATTGGTGGAGCCTGTTCGGCGACCCGACGCTCGACGCGCTCGTCGAAGAGGCGCTCGCCGCCAATACCGATCTGCGCGTCGCCGCCGCCAATCTGGCACAGGCGCGCGCGGTGTTGAAGGAATCGCGAGCGGGGCGCCTGCCGACCACCGGAATAAGCGCCAGCGGCACCTACGCCCGCCAGCCGGGCAGTGTCACCGGCATCGGCCCGGTCGAGGGCGAAAGCTATGATGTCGGGCTCGACATCGGTTATCAGGTCGATCTGTTCGGGCGCGTCGAAAGTGCGATCCGCGCGAGCCGCGCAGATGCCGACGCGGTGCAGGCGGCCTTCGACCTGACGCGCATCACGGTCGCGGCGGAAACGACGCGCGCCTATGCCGACGTCTGCGCCTACAACCGCCAGCTTGCGGTGGCGGAGGAAACGCTGCGCATTCAGGAACAGACCTTCGACCTGACGCGCCGGCTGTTCGAAGGCGGACGCGCGACGCGGCTCGACACAGGGCAGGCGGGGGCGCTGCTGGAACAGACGCGCGCGACCCTGCCGACCTTGAAGGCGCAGCGCGCCGGGGCGCTCTATCGCCTTGCACTGCTGACCGGCAAGCCGCCTGCCGAAGCGCCGCAGGCCGCGCTGCAATGCCA
Source organism: Sphingopyxis sp. A083 (assembly GCF_001468495.1). NCBI lineage: Bacteria > Pseudomonadati > Pseudomonadota > Alphaproteobacteria > Sphingomonadales > Sphingopyxidaceae > Sphingopyxis > Sphingopyxis sp. A083. The sequence continues at coordinate 40,890 of NZ_LNSK01000002.1, forward strand.
GGCGCCGCCCGAACTCGACCGTCCGATTCCGGTCGGTGACGGCGCCGCGCTGCTCGCCCGCCGCCCGGATATTCGCCGGGCCGAGCGCCAGCTCGCCGCCGCCGCGGCGCGCGTCAATGTCGCGACCGCCGATCTTTATCCCAGCATCAGCATCGGCGGGTCGGTCGGATCGACCGCCGACGCGGTTTCGGGGCTGGGCAAGTCCGACAGCTTCCGCTTTTCGATCGGGCCGCTGATTTCGTGGAGCTTTCCGAACATCGCGGTCGCGCGTTCGCGGCTGAAGCAGGCGGAGGCCGGCGCCGACGCGGCGCTCGCGATCTTCGACGGCACCTGGCTCGGCGCGCTTCAGGAAACCGAAAGCGCGCTCGCCAACTATGCCGGCGAACTCGACCGGCTTGCCGCGCTACGCCGTGCAGCGGACGAAGCGGGCGAGGCGGCGCGGATCGCGCGGCTTCGCTATCAGGCGGGGCGCGAGAATTTTCAGGTCGTACTCGATGCCGAGCGCTCGCTGGCGCAGATCCAGGCGAGCATCGCCCAGTCCGAACAGCAGCGCGCGACCTATCTGGTCGCGCTGTTCCTGGCGCTGGGCGGCGGCTGGCAGGACGGCGCCGCCTAAGGCGCCGATCTCGTGAAAGAAAAAGGCCGGTGCAGCATGGGCTGCGCCGGCCTTTTTCATGGCTGCTTTGCCGGTCAGAGCGTCGCGTCGTCGTCGGCGGGCGAGTGGAATTCGTGCCACAAGCCGTTCAATATGCCGAAGCCGACCGCGAGGCCGAGCCCGAGTACCCAGGTAAAATACCACATGGCGTGTTCCTCCGGTCAGTAGAAATCGGGGTTGGTGCGAACGTCGTCGAGCGTGACGCGGCCGAACAATATCTTGAGCACCCACGCCGTGTAGGCGAGGACGATGGGCAGGAAGATCAGGGTCACGACGAGCATGATCCACAAGGTGAGGTGGCTCGACGATGCATTCCAGACCATCAGGCTCGAATGCGGGTCGATCGAGCTGGGCAGGATGAAAGGGAACATCGACAGGCCGACCGTTGAAATGATGCCGACCACCGCGAGCGCCGAGCCGACGAAGAGCAGGCTCTGCTTGCGCCCGGCGATCGCGACATAGGCGAGGATAGGGCCAAGGAAGCCGAGGATGGGCGCGAGCAGCATCCACGGGTGGCGGCCATAATTGTCGAGCCATGCGCCCGCCGCCGGGACCGACGTTGCCCACAGCGGGTTCGAGGGGCCGGCGGGATCGAGTTCGCCCTCCAGCCGGTAGCCGATATTCATCGTGGCGACCATCACCCCGCCGATCGCGAACAGCGCGATGACGAGCAGCGCGGCGATCTTGCCCCAGCGGCGCGCCCGGTCCATCACGACGCCATCCTCGGCCTTGAGCGCGAGCCAGCCGGCGCCGTGCAGCACGACCATCGCCACCGACAGCAGGCCGGTGAGCAAGGTGAAGGGTGAGAAGAGGCCGAGCAGCGAGCCTTCGTAAAAGGCGCGCAGGTCGCTATTGAGGCGGAAGGGTGCGCCCAGAAGGACGTTGCCGACCGCAACCCCGAACACCAGTGCGGGGACGAAACCGCCAACGAACAGCGCCCAATCCCAGCGGCTGCGCCAGGCAGGATCGTCGTGTTTCGAGCGATATTTGAACGCAACGGGGCGCAGGATCAGCGCCGCGAGGACAAGGAATATCGCGAGATAGAAGCCCGAAAAGCTGATCGCATACACAAAGGGCCATGCGGCGAAGATCGCGCCGCCGCCGAGGATCAGCCAAACCTGATGCCCCTCCCACGTCGGGGCGATGCTGTTGATCGCCAGCCGCCGTTCCTCGTCGGTCCGCGCGATGAAGGGCAGCAGTGTGGCGACGCCGAGATCGTAGCCGTCGGTGAGCGTGAAGCCGATCAGCAGCACGCCGAGAAGCAGCCACCAGATCAGGCGGAGCGTTTCATAGTCGAAGGGAATCGCCATCGTCTGATCCTCCTTATTCGGCCGGCAGCGGGGCATAGCCCGCGTCGGTGGGTTCGATGCCCGAGGCAAGGTCGCGGCCGCGCTTGGACTCGGGGCCCTTGCGGATCGCCGCGAGCATCAGCCGCACCTCGATGAAAGCGAGCGCGCTGTAGAGCAGGGTGAAGGCCGCGATGGTCGTCCAGACCTGCGCCACCGTCAGGCTCGATGCGCCGAGGAAGGTCGGCAGCACGCCCTCGATCGCCCATGGCTGGCGGCCATATTCGGCGAGCACCCAGCCCATTTCGGCGGCCAGCCACGGCAGCGGCATGATGATCACCGCGGCGCGCAGGAACCACTTCACATCGAAGCGTCGCACCGTCGCATAATAGAAGGCGAGGGCGAAGAAGCCGATGAAGAAGAAGCCGAGCCCCGCCATGAGGCGGAACAGCCAGAAGGTGACCGGGACGTTGGGCACCGTGTCCCACGCCGCCTGCATGACCTGGTCGGCGGTCGCGTTGCGCGGATCGGGGACATAACGCTTGAGCAGCATCGCATAGCCAAGGTTGCTGCGGTTCGCCTCGAAGGTCGCGCGCGCGGTGGCGTTGGTGCGATCGGCCTTCAGATCCTCGAGCGCACCATAGGCGAGCTTGCCGCTTTCGATGCGTTCCTGCGCGTGGAGGACCAGTTCGTTGATCCCCTGAACCTGCCCGGTCAAGCTGCGCGTCGAAATCAGGCCGAGGACATAGGGTATCTTGATTTCATAGCGCGTCTCGCGGTCCTTGACCGACGGCAGGCCGAAGAGGGTGAGCCCGGCGGGCGCCTTTTCGGTGTGCCACATCGCCTCGATCGCGGCGAGTTTCATCTTCTGATGATCGGTGAGCGCATAGCCCGATTCGTCGCCGAGGACGACCACCGACAGCGAGGAGGCGAGGCCGAAGGCCGCGGCAACGGTCAGCGAGCGCTTCGCGAGCGCGGTGTAGCGGCCGCGGAGCAGATACCAGGCCGAAATGCCGAGAACGAAGACCGAGGCGGTGACATAGCCGGCGCTGACCGTGTGGACGAACTTCGCCTGCGCGACGGGGTTGAACAGCACCGAATAAAAGTCGACGACTTCCATGCGCATCGTGTCGGGATTGAAGCGCGACCCGACCGGATTCTGCATCCAGCCATTGGCGATCAGGATCCAGAGCGCCGACAGGTTGGACCCCAGCGCGACGAGGAAGGTGACGAGCAGATGGAGTTGCTTGGACAATTTGTCCCAGCCGAAGAACATCAGCCCGACGAAGGTCGCCTCGAGGAAAAAGGCCATGAGCCCTTCGATCGCGAGCGGCGCGCCGAAGATGTCGCCGACATAGTGCGAATAATAGGACCAGTTCATCCCGAATTCGAACTCCATCGTCAAGCCGGTCGCGACCCCGAGGACGAAGTTGATCCCGAACAGTCGGGCCCAGAAACGCGTGATGGTACGCCAGATTTCCCTTTCGGTGATGACATAGATGCTCTCCATGATCACCAGCATGAAGGAAAGCCCCAGCGTCAGCGGAACGAAGAGGAAATGGTACATCGCCGTAAGGGCGAATTGCAGGCGGGATAATTCGACTACGGCCAGGTCCATGGCGCCACTCCTGAACAGCGACTCGGCGGGGTGCCGCACGGCTTGCGGCATCGTCATTTAATGAATATGGGAATGTGTGAATATTAGAAAAATGTCAAGTAGAGATAACGCCACATCTGCAGCACCCGCCGCCAGCCGCGGTGCCCTGGCCGCTTGGCTTGGCGATGCCGTGGCCGCGGTGCTCTTCGCGCTCGCGCTCGCGCAATTGCTGGCGCTCGACGTCGCGCGTGACCTTCGCGGCGGCGGAGGGGGCGACGCGGGCTTCGGCATTGCGGGCTGGGCGTGGATGCTGCTGCTGGTTGGCGCGGCGCTGGCACGCGGCGCTTTGCAGGGCGGCGCCTTTGCGATCGGCCTACGCCACGCCGCGCGCTTTGCCGCCGAGCTGCGCGCGCGCGTCGCGCCGGCGCTGATGGTGAGCGCGGCGGGGCGCGGACGCCTGATCGGTGAAGATGCCGAACTGGCGGTGACCGCGATCGACCGCATCGAGCCCTATGTTGCGCGTTTCCTGCCGCTGCGCCGTGCCGCGATGCTTTCCCCGTTGCTGATCGCGCTGGCGGCGCTGCCTGCGAGCGGCGTCGCCGCGGCGATCCTGTTCGGCACGCTGTTACCCTTCGCGATCGGCATGGCGCTCGCCGGCAGCGCCGCGGCGCGGGCGAGCGAGGCGCAGCTGGGGGCGCTGTCGCGGCTCGGCGGCTTGTTCGTCGACCGGGTGCGCGCGCTGCCGCTGATCCTCTCCTATGGCGCCGAGGATCGTGTCACACGTCAGATCGGCGGGGCGGCGCGCGATCTGGCGGAGCGGACCCTGGGCGTGCTGCGCATCGCCTTTGCATCCAGCGCGATCCTCGAATTCTTCAGCGCGCTCGCGGTCGCGCTCGTCGCGGTCTATTGCGGCTTTTCGCTGCTCGGCCTGCTGCCCTTTCGCGCGCCCGAAAGCCTCGACTTCGCCGAGGCCTTTTACGTCCTCGCGCTTGCGCCCGAATTTTATCTCGGCATGCGCCGTTTGGCCGCCGCCTATCACGACAAGCAGCAAGGCGAAGCGGCGCTGGCGGCGCTTGCCGCCGCAGAGGCGCCGACGGGGGTTCCCACGGTTGCTCCGCCGGCGAAAAGCGCGCCGGAGGTGCTCGTCGTCGACGCGCTGGTCGTCCGGCATCCCGAAGGCGCGGCGATCGGGCCGATCAGCGCGCGCTGGACCGGACCCGGTCTTCACCTGATCGTCGGGCCGAGCGGATCGGGCAAGACCAGCCTCCTCCGCGCGTTGATCGGGCAGGTGCCCGTGGAGTCGGGCCGCCTTTACGCCGACGATGCCGCGATCGACCCGCGCGCGCTTGCTCCGCTGTGTGGCTGGGCAGGGCAGCGGCCCTTGCTGTTGCCCGGCAGCCTGCGCACCAACCTGCTCGTTGGAGGGTCGAATGTGGGCGACGCCGCGATCATCGCCGAGCTCGACGCGCTTGGCCTTGCATCGCTGATCGCCGCACGCGGCGGTGGGATCGACTGGGTTGTCGACGACCGCGGCAGCGGCCTGTCGGGTGGCGAGCGGCGGCGGATCGGTCTGGCGCGCGCGCTCCTGTCGGCGCGCCCGCTGTTGCTGCTCGACGAGCCGACCGCCGACCTCGACGCCGCGAGCGCTGCGCGCGTCGTCGCGGTGTTGCGCGCCGCTGCGATGACCCGGACGGTCATTGCCGCAACGCATGATCCGGCGCTGATCGCCTTGGCGGACAGCGTGGTCGAAATCGGATGATCGAGGCGCTGCTCCGATCCGCGCGCGCGGGCCAGCGCCGCGCGGTGCTGCTCGGCATGGCGGGCGCTGCGGTCGCTGCGCTGTCGGCGATCGGCCTGCTCGCAGTGTCGGGCTGGTTCCTGACCGGCGCGGCAATTGCCGGCCTGACCGGCGCCGCGGCGGTCAAGGCGTTCAATTATCTGGTGCCCAGCGCCGCCATCCGCGGGCTGGCGATCCTGCGGACGCTGTCGCGCTATGGCGAGCGGCTGTTCAGCCATCAGGCGATGCTATTCGCTCTCGCCGAGGTGCGCGCCGCCCTGTTCGCGCGGCTGATCGCGGCGCCGCCGGCGACGGCGCTGCTCCACAATCGCGGCGATGTCGCGGCGCGGCTTGGCGGCGACGTCGAAACGCTGGAGGAGGCGCTGCTACGCACCACGCTGGTGCCGTCGGGTATCGCAACACTCGCGGGGACGATGCTGTTGATGGCACTCGCGGGCTGGGTAGCTGCGGCGGCGTTGCTGCTCGCCGCCGCGGCGAGTTTTGCGGTGGCGCGCCGGATCGGGCGCGATCGGATCGCCCCGGCGCTCGACGCCGAAAGCGCAGCGCTCGGTGCGCTCAAGCGATGCTATGTCGAACTCGCCGCCGGGGGCGACGATATTGCGGTCTATGGGCTGGCTGCCGAGGTGCGCGCCGCGATCGCCGCGGCCGAAGCGCCGCTGCATCGCGCCCGCGCGGTGATGGCCGACGCCGACACGATCCTGTCGATCGTCCATTGGGGGCTGACCGGCGCGGCGGTTGCCGCGATTGTCGCGCTGTCGCCCGCGAGTGCGCCGGTTATTGCGCTCGCTGCGCTTGCGGCGACCGCCGCGATGGAGATCGTCGGCGGCCTCGCCCGGCTCGACATTCAACGCTGGAAGAGCCGCGGCGCGCGCGCGCGGCTCGATGCGATGTTTCCGGACGCCGCCGCCCCGGCGAGCGACGGCGCGCCGGCGCAGCCGATCGTCGAACTGGCGGTCGCGGGCGCCCTGCACCGCATTGTTCCGGGCGACCGCGTTCTGCTCGCCGGGCGGTCGGGGAGCGGGAAGACGCGGCTGCTCGAAACGCTGACGGGGCTGCGCGACGATGCGCCCGAAGATGTGCGGATCGGCGGATTGCATGCGGCAGGCTTGCCGCTCGCGGCGCGGCGGTCGCTGTTCGCGCTCGCGGCGCAGGATGCGGCGATGATTGCGGGCAGTGTGGCCGACAATCTGTCGCTCGCACGGCCGGGCATCACGCGCGACGAGATGCAGGCGGCGCTGACCGTTGCCTGCCTTGACGATGTCGTTGCGCAATTGCCCGGTGGGCTCGACTGCTGGCTGGGCGACGACGGCGCGCGGCTGTCGGGCGGACAGCGCAAACGGCTGTCGCTGGCGCGAGCGCTGCTGGCGCAGCGGCCGTTCCTGCTGCTCGACGAACCGAGCGAAGGGCTCGACGGGGCGACCGAGGCGCGGCTGATCGTGCGGCTGGGCGAGTGGTTTGCGGAGACGGGAAGCGGGTTGATCCTCGTCAGCCACCGCCCCGCGATGCGGGCGCTTGCCACGCGGCAGATCGAGATCGACGGCGATCGGGGCTAGCTAGCACCAGGATTCTAGCGCAAAATTCTCGCGAAATGGGCGGCGCTGGCGGAGGCGTCGCGGGTGCTTGTCGTCGCGGCGGGACTGGCGCCGAACTGGTCGGCGAGCGCGCGGACGGGCGCGAGCGCTTCGGGTTTCAGGCGGTAGAAAATCTGCTTCGCCTCGCGCCGCGTTTCGACGATCCGCGCGTTGCGCAGCACGCCGAGTTGCTGGCTGAGCAGCGGCTGGCCGATGCCGGTCGCACTTTCGATCTGCCCCACAGCAAGCTCCTGATCGCGCACGGCGAAGATCAGCTTGAGCCGCACCGGATGCGCCAGGACGCGCAGCAGTTCGACCAGATCGTCGTCGATGAGCGCCTCACCGGTCATTGCGCCCTGGCATCCTTCGCGAGCGTGTAGAACCAGCCGGTCGGATTGTCGGCCGCGAGCACGCCTTCGGTGGCGAGTTCGGGCGGGACGAGAAGGTCGTCGCCGGGCTGCCAACCCGCGGGCGTCATCGCCGACCCGTCGCTCGTGCGCTGGAGCGCCGCGACGGTGCGCACCATCTCGTCGATCGAGCGGCCGACGGTCAGCGGATAGATGGTCAGCGCACGGACGACGCCGTCGGGATCGATGAAAAAGGCCGCGCGCACCGTCGCGGCGCTGAAGGACTGGGCGTCGACCATGCCGAAAGCGTGCGCGATTTCGAGCGAGGGATCCTCGACGATCGGGAAGGGGATGGCAACGCCCAAGTCGTCGCGCAGCGCGCGGATCCATGCAAGGTGCGAAAAAAGACTGTCGATCGAATGGGCGAGTAGCGCGCAATCGAGTTCGGCAAAGCGATCGGCTGCGCGTGCGATGGCCAGAAATTCGCTGGTGCAGACAGGGGTGAAATCGCCGGGGTGCGAAAAGAAGAGCAGCCACCGGCCGCGATAATCGCTGAGCCGCACCGGTCCGGCGGTGCTGCGCGCGATGAAATCGGGCGCGGTGTCGCCGATGCGGATCGGGCGCGCAGCGGGCCGGTTGTCGCTGTTGTCGGGCATCGGGATTCCTCTGGGAGCTTCCTCTCGCTCGACAGCGATCATATATAATTCATAATATCGTGTAAATGTGATATGCGCTCAGCCGAGCATGGCCCCCGCGCTGTGGTAGAGCATATAGGCGGCCACGACGAGAACGAGCAGCGCGAACAGCGTGTTGAGCCGCCCGGTTCTGGCCGACAGGCGCTGCGCACCCTTGAGCCCCAGCCAGCTTCCCAGCGCGCCGCCCGCGATGAACAGCCCCGCAAGCTGCCAATCGACGAGGCCCGACCAGGCATAGTTGGCGGCGGTGGTGAGCCCGAAGGCGGTTACCGCGACGAGCGAGGTGCCGACCGCGTTGATCATCGGCATTCCCGTCGCGGCGACGATGCCGGGGACGATCAGAAAGCCGCCGCCGATGCCGAAAAAGCCGCTGAACGCTCCGCTGCCAAGGCCGTAGCCGAGCAGGCGCGGCGCATTTTCCCGGCTGATCCGCACCGCGGGATCGCCGACCTGGCCGCGCTTGCGCAGCATGATGACCGCGATGACGACCATCAGCAGCGCGAAGAGAAAGAGCAGCTTGGCGCCGTCGAAACTCTTGCCGAGGGTCGATCCGGCGAAGGCGCCGACGATCCCGGCGCCGGCGAAGGTCAGCCCGCACGGCCAGCGCACATTGCCGGCGCGCGCGTGGTTGGTCAGCCCGACTGCTGCATTGGCGGCGACGGCGAGTGCGGCGGTCCCGATCGCGACATGCGGCTGCGGCACTCCGACGAGATAGACCATCAGAGGCACCGCCAGGATCGACCCGCCGCCGCCGACCAGCCCGAGCGTGAAGCCGACAAGCACCCCGGAGAGGGCGCCGAGGATCATCTGGGCGAGGCTGAGCGTCATGGGGTCGGTCATTGCGTGCGCGATCCTAGAGTGTGTCGAGCGGCAGCTTCAGATAGCGGGTGCCGTTCGCTTCGGGTTCGGGGAAATGACCGGCGCGCATATTGACCTGGATCGACGGCAGGATCAGCCGCGGCATCGACAGCGTCTTGTCGCGCGCCTCGCGCATCGCGACGAACTGATCTTCGTCCACGCCTTCGTGGACATGGACATTCGCGGTGCGCTCGGCCGCGATCGTCGTTTCCCAGGCAAAACTGTCGCGACCCGGCGCCTTGTAATCGTGGCAGAGGAACAGCCGCGTTTCGCCGGGAAGCGACAGCAAGCGCTGGATCGAGCGATAGAGGGTGCGCGCATCGCCGCCGGGAAAGTCGGCGCGCGCGGTGCCATAGTCGGGCATGAACAAGGTATCGCCGGTGAACAGCGCATCGCCGATGATCCACACCATGCACGCCGGCGTGTGGCCGGGGGTGTGGAGCACCATTCCCTCGATCTCGCCGAGCATGAAGCGCTCGCCGTCGGCCATCAGCCGGTCGAACTGCGAGCCGTCGCGCGCGAAGCGCTCATCTTCGTTGAAAATGGCGCCGAACACCGTCTGCACCGTTTCGATATGCCGACCGATGACGATCTGGCCGCCGAGCTTCGCCTGCAGATAGGGGGCAGCGGAGAGATGGTCGGCATGGGCGTGGGTTTCGATCTGCCATTCGACGGTCAGCGCTTCGCGGCGGACATAATCGACGATCGCGTCGGCCGAGGCGTGGCTGGTGCGGCCCGAAGGCTGGTCGAAATCGAGCACCGAATCGATGATCGCCGCCCTGCGCGTCGCCGGGTCGTGGACGACGTGCGTCGCGGTGAAGGTCGGTTCGTCGAAGAAGCTTTTGACGACGGGAATATGGCCGGTCGCGCGCGCCTTGGCGATCAGCGCGGCGGCGGAATCACGGTGAAGGTCGTCCATGCGATCATTCCTTCGTTCAAAATATTAGATAAAACTAATATAGTGAGGCGGCGCCGTTTGTCCAGTGGAGGAGGAGGCCTATTCGATACCGCAGAGCAGGCGGAGGCGCCACGCCGCGGTCTGCACCGATGCCTGCGCTTCGGCGAGCCGTGCGGTCGCGGCGATCGCTTCGCGTTCGGCATCGAGCTCGGCGAGCGGCGGGCGGGCGCCCGAGCGCACTTCGAGGCGGGTGCCGCGCAGCGCTTCGCGCGCCGCGGCGTCGCCATCGCGCGCGGCATCGAGCGCGCGTTCGGCGCTGTCGAGCCCGCTCCACGCCTCGATCACCGCCTGGGTGACGTCGTCGCGCGCCTGACGCAGCCGCGCTTCGCTGGCCGAGAGTTTCGATTGCGCCTCGCGGACGCGCGCGCTGCCCGCGCCGCTGTCGAAGAAGGTCCAGCGCCCGCGCAGCCCGACGGTGACGCTGTCGGCGCGATAGTCGGGGAAAAATTGGTCGCGGATCCGCGCGCCCTCGGCAAAGACGCCGAGCTGCGGGCGGTTGGTCGCCTTGGCGGCGCGTACCCCCGCGGCAGCGCCGTCGACCCCGGCATCGGCCTGCGCGAGCAGGACATTCGCGGCGACGGCGGCCTCGACGGCTTCGCCGAGCGTCGCGGGAACCTCGGGGCGCGGGGGCAGGGGGGCGAGATCGCCGACAGGCTTGCCGGTCAGCCGCTCGAGGCGGGCGAGTGCGGCGGTGAGGCGGCCCTGGGCCTGGACGAGACCGGCCTGTCCCTCGGCGCGGCGTGCTTTCGCCTGTGCGACCTCGCTGCTCGTCGCATCGCCGACGTCGTAGCGCAGGCCGGTATGACGAACGATCTCGCCCAGCGCATCGACGAGCTTGCCATAGCTCGCGACAAGATCGCGCGCGGTGAGCACTTCGGCGTAGGCGCCGACAGTCGCGAGGGTCAGATTCTGGCGCGCCATATCCTTGCCAAGCGTCGCGGCGCGGCTGCCCGCTGCGGCCTGATCGATCGCGGCGCTGATCCGTCCACCGGCGTAGAGCGGGTATTCGCCGACCAGTTGCACGGCGCTGGGGGTCACGCTTTGCGCGGTCAGACCGAAATAGCCGCCGGGGTCGAGCCGGCCGGTGCCGACGCTGCCCTCGACACTGGCGGTGGGACCGGCGGCGGCGCGCGCCTGTGCAAGCCGCGCGGCGGCGGCATCGGCATCGGCAGCCGCCGCTTCGAGCGCGGGCGAGTGCGCGCGCGCGTCGGCGATGGCGGTCGCCAGATCCTGCGCCGCCGCAGGATGCGGCAGCGCGAGCGCGGCAAGGCATGCCGCCGTCAGCAGGGTCGCGGCGCGTTTCACTTAAAGGCGGCTCCCTGCCGCACGCCGAGCCGCTTGAAAATGGCCGCCGCGGGACAGAAGCCGGTGAAGCTTGCCTGGATCATGTTGAGCCCGGCAAAGGCGGCGAGTCCGATCCACCAGGGATGGACGAACCAGGCGAGCAGCACGCTCGTCAGCACGACGAGGCCCGCGAAGCGCAAAACGGCACGATCGAGGTTCATGGGTCTTCCTTTCGTCAGAAGCGGAGTTTCTTGATCCCCAGCGCATGCATCGCGAGCTTTTCGTAGAAGGGCTCGCTCTCGCCCTTGCGGACCTTGCGCAGGAAATATTTTTCGAAGCCGATCTTGGCGAGATGGACCCATTTGCCCGACGACGACCAGTTGAGGTTGCGCGGCGGGATCTGCGGCTGCGCGACGAAGGCGACGCCGCCGTCGCCGAAGTCGGCCAGACAGACGGCGTTCCACGTCGCCTCATGCTTCGGCGGCTGACCGGCGAGCTCCAGCTTCAGATTCTGCGCGATCGCGGTGACCATCGATTCGATCATGAAGCCCGTCTTGGGCACGCCCACCGGGACGGGGGTCGGGCCGACCGGCGGGATGGCAACGCAGACGCCGAGCGAATAGATGTTGGCGAAGGTCGGATTGCGCTGATGCTTGTCGGCGATGATGAAGCCGCGCGGATTGGTCAGTCCTTCGATGCCGAAGACGGCATCGACGCCGCGAAAGGCGGGCAGCAGCATCGAATAGCCGAAGGGCAGGTCGTGCTTGGCCTTGACGCTGCCGTCCTCGGCGACTTCCTCGACATGCGCCATGCCGGCCTCGAAGCTGGTGACGCGCGCATTTGTGATCCATTTGATGTGGCGGTTGCGCAGCTCGCTTTCGAGCAGGCTCTTGGTATCGCCGACGCCGTCGAGGCCGAGATGGCCGATATAGGGTTCGGCGGTGACGAAGGTCATCGGCACCCGGTCGCGCAGCTTGCGGCGCTTGAGTTCGGTGTCGAGGATCAACGCGAATTCATAGGCCGGCCCATAACAGGAGGCGCCCTGTGCGGCGCCGACGACGATCGGCCCCGGATTTTCGCAGAAGCGGTCGAAGGCATCGGCCGCGGCGGCGGCATGATCGGTCGCGCATACCGATACGGTGTTCGCCTCCGGCCCGAAGCCCTCGATCTCGTCGAAGGCGAGTTTCGGTCCGGTCGCGATGACCAGATAATCATAATCGACGAAGGCGCCGTCGTTCAGCTCGACCTGATTTTCCTTGGGGTGGACGCGCTTTGCGCCGACCGCGGTGAAATCGATCCCCTTGCGCTTCATGACGGGGGGCAGGTGAACGCAGATCGCTTCGGGTTCGCGCCAGCGGACCGCGACCCAGGGGTTGGAGGGGACGAACCAGTAATTTTCCTGATCGGAAATCACCATCACCTCGGCCTTGCCCTTGGAGGCCTCCCGTATTTCGTAAGCGGCGATGGTGCCACCGAGTCCGGCACCCAGAACGACGATCCGCGGTAACGACATCTTCTCTCTCCTTGCTCCGGCGCGCGTGGGGCGCCGCCGGCTTTCCCTGGGGGTGGCCGCGATGCGGGGCGGACGGTGTGCCTCCGCATCGCGGCCGCACTCGATTTGGGGCGACCCAGAAGGCTCGAGTGCAATATCTGTTGACCTTCATATTAGATTTAAATAATATTAGCAATAGCTGAATTAATCAACCCGCCATCGGCCGGGTCCGCGCAAGGAGTTTTTGACCATGCTGAACCTGTTCCGCCGTCCGGCGCACAAGGAAATCGCGCCGCATGCGCTTGCCGAGATGTTGGCGGCAGGCGAGGCGATTCTGGTCGATGTCCGCGAATCGGACGAATTCGCGAGCGGCCATGTCGCAGGCGCGCTGTCGATGCCGCTGTCGCGCTTTCAGGCAAGCGCGCTTCCGGCGGGTGACAAGCCGGTCATCCTGACCTGCGCCGCGGGTCGCCGTTCGGCGATGGCGCTCGACAAGGCGGCGGCGGGGCGGCCCGACATCGACACCCATCTTGCGGGCGGCATGGGCGCCTGGCGCGCGGCCGGCCTGCCGGTCGTGACGGGGAATTGACGATGCGCCCATCATCCCTGCACACCTCTGCGCTGCTCACCGGCGCCCTGTTCGCCGTATCGCTGTCGCTCGGTGGTTGTGGCGGCGAGACGAGCGCGCCCGCCGAAAAGAGCGCGGCCGTCGCGGGCGAAAGGCTGGCGTTGCAGCCGGTGACGATCACCGACTGGAAGGATGTTGGCGCGCTGGTAACGAGCGTCGACATGGCCGACGCCCGCGCGCGCATTCCCGGCATCCTCGACAGTCTGAGTGTCCGCGAAGGCGACATGGTGCGCAAGGGACAGGTGATCGGCCGCGTCGTCGACAGCCGGCTCGGCTATGAAGGCGCGGCCTATGGCGCGCAGGCGGCGGCGGCGCAGGCGCAGGCCGCACAGGCCGATGCCGAACTGGAGCGCGTGCGCTACCTCCATGCCAATGGCGTCTATGCGCAGGCCCGGCTCGATCAGGCCGAGGCGCAGGCGCGCGCGGCGCGGGCACAAGTTTCGGCGGCGCGGGCGCAGCAATCGGCGGTCGGTGCGGTCGCCGGGCAGGGCACGGTGATCGCTCCCTCGGCCGGACGCGTGCTGATCGCGCAGGTTCCGGCGGGTTCGGCGGTGGCGCCCGGCACGTCGATCGCGACGATCACCTCGGGACCGATGGTCCTGCGCCTCGAACTGCCCGAAACCTTGGCCGACAAGGTTCATGTCGGTAGCGCGGTGCTGGCAACGGGGCTTTCGGACGACAAGGGCGCGGCGCCGCCGCGCGCCAGCGTCGGCCGCGTCTATCCCGCGGTCAGCGGCGGGCAGATGTTGGCCGACGTTCCGATCCCCGGACTTGCCAGCACGATGGTCGGTCGCCGCGTCACGGCGCGCGTTGCGGTCGGCGAGCGGCAGGCGCTGGTCGTTCCGCGCCGCTTCGTCGAAACCAGCTATGGCATCGACTATGTGACAATCATCGTCGGCAAGGATGCGACGTCGCGAGTGCCCGTCCAGATCGCGCCGACCGACGATCCGGCGCGGGTCGAGATATTGTCGGGCGCGGGCAAGGGTGACACGCTGATCGCGGTGGCGCGCGGAGCGGCAGGCAAATGAGCCTGGGCCTGTCGGGGCGGCTGACGCGCGCGACGATCCGCAGTCCGCTGACGCCGCTGATGCTGCTCGCCGCCATAATGGTGGGGCTGCTCGCGATCATGACGATCCCGCGCGAGGAGGAGCCACAGATCAGCGTGCCGATGGTCGACCTGATGGTCGCGGCGCCCGGCCTGTCCGCAAGCGATGCGGTCGAGCTGATCGGCAAGCCGCTGGAGACCATCGTCAAGAGCGTCGACGGCGTCGAACATGTCTATACCCAGGCCGAAGACGATGGGGTGATGGTCACCGCGCGCTTCCTGGTCGGGTCCGACCCCGACGACGCCGCAATCCGCATCAACGAGCGGCTGTCGGCGAATATGGACAAGCTGCCGCAGGGCATCCAGCCGCCGCAGGTGACGGTGCGCGGGATCAGCGATGTGCCGATCGTCGTTCTGACACTGTCGCCCAAGGCCGGCGCGCGCGGCGACTGGAACGAGCAGGCGCTGCGGTCGCTCGCCGCCCGCTTGCGGACCGAGGTTGCGAAGGTCGACAATGTCGGCCTGACCTTCATCACCGGCGGGCAGGAGGAACAGCTTCGAGTCGTTCCCGATCCGGCAAAGCTCGCGGCGCATGGCGTCTCGCTCGGCGCGCTGATGGATGCGGTGGGGCAGGCAAACCGCAGCTTCCCGCTCGGGACGGTGCGCGAGGGCGGCGCGGCGACCGCCGTCGTTGCCGGACAGACGGTGCGCAGCGCCGAGCAATTGGCGACGATCACGGTGCGCGCCGCCAACGGCAATCCCGTCTATCTGCGCGATGTCGCGACGGTCACGCAGGGGCCGGGTGAGGATCAGGCGCGCGCATGGCGCTGGGCCAAGGGCGCGGGCGATCGCTGGTCGATGGCGCCCGCGGTCAGCCTGGCGATCGCGAAGCGTTCGGGGGCCAATGCCGTCAATGTTTCGGACGCTGTGGTCGCGCGGGTCGAGGCGCTGCGCGGCAGCCTGATCCCGCCGGGCGTCGAGGTCGCGGTGACGCGCAATTATGGCGAAAGCGCCAATGAAAAGGCGAACGAGCTGATCTTCCACCTCGGACTTGCCACGGTGTCGATCGTCATTCTGATCGGCTTCGCGATCGGCTGGCGCGAGGCGGGGGTGACGGCGGTGGTCATCCCGACCACGATCCTGCTCACCATGTTCGCGTCGAACATCATGGGCTTCACGATCAACCGCGTCAGCCTGTTCGCGCTGATCTTTTCGATCGGCATCCTGGTCGATGACGCGATCGTGATGATCGAGAATATCGCGCGCCACTGGGCGATGGCCGACGCGCGCAGCCGGATCGACGCGACGGTCGATGCGGTCGCCGAGGTCGGCAATCCGACGATCATCGCGACGCTGACCGTCGTCGCGGCGCTGCTTCCCATGCTGTTCGTATCGGGACTGATGGGCCCCTATATGGCGCCGATCCCGATCAACGCCTCGGCGGCGATGCTCTTTTCCTTCTTCGTCGCGGTGATCATCGCGCCGTGGCTGATGGTGCGCTTTGCGCGCGATACGCTGGCGCAGGGCGCGCACGACCATGCGGGCGGGGGCAAGCTCGGCGCGCTCTATGGCCGCGTCGCCATCCGCGTGATCCGCGATCGCAAGAGCGCGCGCAATTTCCTGATTGCCGTTGGCGCCGCGACGCTCGTCGCCTGCTCGATGTTCTATTTCAAGGCGGTGACGGTCAAGCTGCTGCCCTTCGACAACAAGTCGGAGGTGCAGCTTGTCCTCGACATGCCCGAGGGCACGTCGCTCGAGACGACGGGGCGCACGCTCGACGCCGCCGCGGCGGTGGTGCGGCAGATTCCCGAGGCGCGGTCGATGGAGGCCTATGCGGGCACCTCGGCGCCGTTCAATTTCAACGGCCTCGTGCGGCACTATTTCCTGCGCAATCGGCCCGAGATGGGCGATTTGATGGTGACGCTGGCGCCCAAGGGCGAGCGCGACCGGTCGAGCCACGCCATCGCGCTCGATCTGCGCCAGCGGCTGAAGAAAGCGCTGCCGCTGCCCGCCGGTGGGTCGATCAAGGTCGTCGAAACCCCGCCGGGGCCGCCGGTGCTCGCGACGCTGCTCGCCGAAATATACGGTCCCGACGAAGCGACGCGGCGCAAGACCGCCGAACAGGTCGAGGCGCTGTTCCGCACCGTCCCCTATGTGGTGGATGTCGACAACAGCTTCGGCGTCCCGCGCCCGCGGCTGCGGCTGATACCCGATCGGGCGCGGATGGACGCCTATGGCATTTCGGAGCGCCAGCTTTTCGACAGTATCGGCGCGCTGCTGGGCGGGCAGACCGTCGGCTATGCGCCGCGCGGCGACGGGCGCGATCCGCTGCCGATCCGCATCGCGCTCGATCAGTCGCAGCGCAGCTGGAGCGCCGACCTTGCCGCGACGCCGGTTGCGACGATGGGACCGGGCGGGCGGCTCGTCCAGCTCGGCGAGATCGTCGATGCGCGCGAGGAGGAGGGATCGCCCGCGCTGTTCCGCCGCAACGGCCGCGCCGCCGATATGGTCACCGCCGAACTGGCGGGGGAATATGAAGCCCCCATCTATGGCATCTTTGCGGTCGACGACGCGATCGAGGCGTTCGACTGGAAGGCGCACGGGATGGAAAAGCCGGTGGTCCGCTTCAATGGTCAGCCCGACGATGAACAGGTGCCGACCCTGTTGTGGGACGGCGAGTGGGAGATCACCTGGGTGACCTTCCGCGACATGGGCGCCGCCTTCATGGTTGCGCTCCTGGGCATCTATGTCCTGGTCGTCGGGCAGTTCCGCAATTTCAAGATTCCGCTCGTGATCCTGACGCCGATCCCGCTGACCCTCGTCGGTATCGTGCTGGGGCATATGCTGTTCGGCGCGCCCTTTACTGCGACGTCGATGATCGGCTTCATCGCGCTGGCCGGGATTATCGTGCGCAATTCGATCCTGCTGGTCGACTTCATCAACCATGCGAAGGGCGAGGGCAAACCGCTGCGCGATACGCTGCTCGAAGCGGGGATGATCCGCTTCAAGCCGATCGTGCTGACGGCGGCGGCGGCGATGATCGGGGCGGCGACGATCCTGACCGACCCGATCTTTCAGGGACTTGCGATTTCGCTGCTCTTCGGACTCGCCTCCTCGACACTGCTCACCGTGCTCGTTATTCCCGCGATTTACATCGTCCTGCGCGACGATGGCCGTGAAGGAACCCTCTCCCCATGACCAAGCCGACCGACCTTTCGATCCTGAAACGCGATGCGCGCGAGATGGCCGACTATTTGAAGCTGCTCGCGCATCCCGAGCGGCTGCTGATGCTGTGCCAGATGGACGAGCGCGAAGTGTCCGTCGGCGAACTCACCGAGCTCAGCGGGCTGTCGCAATCGGCGGTGTCGCAGCATCTGGCGCGCTTTCGCGACCAGGGTATCGTGTCGGCGCGCGGCGAGGCGCAGACGCGCTATTACAGCCTGTCCGACGCCAAGATGCAGCGCATCATCGCGGCGCTGTGCGAGGCATGTCACGGGGACGAAGCGGCTTAACACTTGACCCGGAGCCGCCGCCGCGCTTGGAGCGCCGACGTGTTCCGGATACGCAAAACCCGTCTGCTGATCGCCGCCGCGCGGCAGCGTCGGCGGCTGCGCGAGAGTGAGGCGGCGTTCATCCTGCTCGCCGCGCTGGCGGGGCTGGCGGCGGGGGTGCTGACGAACATCCAGCAATTTCTGGCGCATGGCATCCAGCAGCTTCTTTACGGCGTCACGATCAACCGGCTGAGCGCGCTCGGCGAGATCCATCATCCGTGGAAGCTGGTCGCGCTGCCCATCGGCGGCCTTCTGCTCGTCCTGCTCGCGCGCGGCCTGCGCAACCGCAAGCGCATGCCCGTCGACGTGGTCGAGGCGAACGCGCTGCATGGCGGACGCATTCCCTTTGCCGACAATCTGGTGATCGCGTCGCAGACGATCATCTCGAACGGTGCGGGCGCGTCGGTGGGGCTCGAGGCCGCCTATGCGCAGATGGGCGGCGGCTTCGCCTCGCAGCTCGGCCAGTGGTTCGCACTGCGCCGCAACGATCTGCGCACGCTGGTCGGCGCCGGGGCGGGCGGGGCGATCGGCGCGGCCTTCGGCGCCCCGCTGACCGGCGCCTTCTATGCGTTCGAGATCGTCATCGGCAATTATACCCCCGCCGCGATCGCCCCGGTGATGGTCGCGGCGCTGTCGGCCGTATTCGTCAGCCGCGCGCTCGGCGTCGATCCCTATCTGATCGCGACGACTGTCGACCGCGCTTTTTCGACCGCCGACTATCTTGCCTATGCGTTGCTCGGGCTGGTCGCCGCGCTGTTCGGCATCCTCATCATGCGGCTCGTCACCTTCGCCGAAATTCGCGTTCAGGGATGGCAAAGGATCGCAGGCTGGCGGCCACTCATCGGCGGCTTGCTGCTGATCCCCTTGGCGCTGGTGTCGCCGCAGACGCTGTCGGCGGGGCATGGCGCGCTGCACCTTGATCTGGTGCTCCGCCCGGCGCTGTCCTTCCTCGCCATCGTGCTGCTGCTCAAGATCGCGGCGTCGGTCGTGTCGCTCAGCTTCGGCTTTCGCGGCGGGCTGTTCTTTGCCTCGCTGTTCCTGGGGTCGCTGATCGGACAGATATTCGCGGGACTCGTCAACATGAGCCCCCTCGGCATCGCGCTCGATCCCAACGACGCGGCGCTGGTCGGCATGGCGGCGCTCAGCGTCTCGGTCGTCGGCGGGCCGATGACGCTCGCGGTGCTGATGCTCGAGACGACCCATGATTTCGCGCTGATGGGCGTGGTGCTGACCGCGACGCTGGTGTCGAGCGCGCTGACGCGCGAATGGTTCGGCTACAGCTTCTCGACCTGGCGCCTGCATTTGCGCGGTTCGAAGATCCGCAGTCCGCGCGACATCGGCCGGTTGCTGACGCTCACCGCCGGACGGATCATGCGCACCGACTGGACGGCCGTCCCCGCCGCCATGACCGTCGCCGATTTCCGCCTGCGCGTGCCGCTCGGTTCGACGGCCAAGGCGGTGCTGACCGATGGCGAGGGCCGCTATGGCGGAATCGTCGTCACAGCCGCGGCCTATCATCCCGACATTGCGGGTGATGCCCCGATCGCCAGCCTTGCGACGCTCACCGACGACACGCTGCACCCCGCAACCGGGGTCGAGGCGATGATCGCAGCCTTCGATGCCGCCTCGGCCGATGAACTGGCGGTGGTCGACGATGGCGGAAAGGTGATCGGCGTCGTCACCGAAAAACATGCACGGCGCCGCTATTTCGAAGCGCTCGAAGAGGCGCAGCGCGACCTGTTCGGCGAAAGCTGAAAAATTTGCGCCGGCGGATGGGGCCGCCGGCGCACCTCCCTAAGGGGGGAGGGAGAGGATAACGGAGTATCGTGCTTTGCCTTGCCGCTGTGGGCGTAATTGGCCGGCGGCGCGCCTGCGCTGCGCCGAAACGCGATTATCGCGCGACAAAGGTTGCGGGAGATAGGGCGGGAGGCCGGGGGCGCCGCGCCTGAGTTAGCGGGTGGCGCTCGCGGCCATCACCTGTCGTCCGTCGCTCGCGAAGGCACCAAGGACGATGGCATCATCGTCGCCGCGCAGCGCCAGATGCAATTCTTCGCCGCAGATCGCCGGAGACGTGCCGCGGAAATCGAAGCGGGTGAGGGCGTTGTCGCCGAAGTGCCGCGCCGCGAGGTCGAGAAGCAGCGTTGCGGTGAGCGGGCCGTGGACGACGAGGCCGCGGTATCCCTCTTCTTCGGTCGTATAAGGCAGGTCGTAGTGGATGCGGTGGCTGTTGAAAGTCAGCGCCGAGTAGCGGAACAGCAGCGCCTCCGACGGCACAAGCATCCGGTGCGCGTCCCAGCCCGCGGGATCGAAGCGGCCCTCGCCCGGCGGCGGGGCTGGTGGGGCGCCGGCGGGCGCGGGTTCGCGGAAAACGATGGTCTGGGTCTCGCGCACCGCGAGTTCGCCGTCGCCATGCGTTTCGTGCGCGACCTCGGCAAAGACGAGTGTGCCGGTGCCGCCCTGCTTTTCGGTGATCGCGGCGACGCGCGAGCTGCGCATTACCGTCTGGCCGGGGCGCAGGGGATTGAGGAATTCGACCTTGCTTGCGGCCCACATGCGGCGCGGGAGGGGGATGGGGGGCAGGAAGCTGTCGTCGCTGTCCTCGCGTACCGGATGGCCGTCGGCGCCGAGGATCGCGGTCGGCGCGTCGGGGAGGCAGAGGCACCAGTGATAGGCTTGCGGCACGCTGTCGTCGGCGGGCGCGGCGCGGTCGAGCGTCGCGAGCCAGCGTTTGACCGCGCCGGGCTCGACATGATCGTGGCGGATATCTTCGCGGCCGATCCAGGCGCTCCAATCCTTCATCAATTGCGTCCTCCGGTCAGCCCGCGCGCGATCACCTGCGCCTGAATCTCCGCCGCGCCCTCGAAGATGTTGAGGATGCGGGCATCGCAGAGCACCCGGCTGATCTCATATTCGAGCGCATAGCCGTTGCCGCCGTGGATTTGCAGCGCGGCGTCGGCGTTCGCCCAGGCGGCGCGCGCGCCGAGCAGCTTTGCCATACCGGCTTCGATGTCACAGCGTTTGCCGCTATCCTTGGCCCGCGCGGCGGCGTAGCTGAGTTCGCGCGCCATCACGAAGTCGACGAGGCTCATCGCCAGCTTGTCCGAAACACGCGGGAAATGGACGATCGCCTTGCCGAACTGCTTGCGGGTGCGCGCATAGTCGAGCCCGAGTTCGAGCGCGCGGCGCGCGACGCCGACCGCGCGCGCGGCGGTCTGGATGCGCGCGCCCTCGAAGGTGCGCATGAGCTGCTTGAAGCCTTGGCCTTCCTCGCCGCCGAGCAGCGCATCGGCAGGTGCGGTCATGGCGTCGAATTGCAGCGCATATTCGCGCATCCCGCGATAGCCGAGCACTTCGATCTCGCTGCCGGTCATGCCGGCGGCGGGGAAGGGATCGGCCTCGGTTCCGCGCGGCTTGGGGACAAGCAGCATCGAGAGGCCCGCATAGCCCTTGGCGTCGGGCAGGGTGCGCGCGAGCAACGTCATCAGGTCTGAGCGCGCGGCGTGGGTGATCCAGTTTTTGGCGCCGTCGATGACCCAATGGTCGCCCTCGCGGCGGGCCTTCGTTTGGAGTGCGCCGAGGTCGGAGCCGACGTCGGGCTCGGTGAACACCGCGGTCGGCAGGATTTCGCCGCTGGCGATCCGGGGCAGCCATTCGGCCTTTTGCGCATCGGTGCCGCCATGAACGATCAATTCGCCCGCGATCTCGGACCGGGTGCCGAGCGAACCGGTACCGATCCAGCCGCGCGATAGTTCCTCGGTGACGATGCACATGACGAGCTTGCCGAGGCCGAGGCCGCCAAATTCCTCGGGAATACAGACGCCAAAGGTGCCTAGCTCAGCCATCGCCTGAACCGTCGCATCGGGGATCAGCTCATTGGCAAGGTGCCAGCTATGCGCGTGCGGGATGATCGCGGCGTCGGTGAAGCGGCGATACTGGTCGCGGATCGCGTCGAGGTCGGCGTCGTGGAGCGTCTCGCTTGGCCATTGATTTTCGGCTAGCGCGGCGGCGACCTCAGCGCGGGTGGCGGCATGGTCGGCGTCGAGCAGGTTCGCGCAGGCGTCGGCGAGCACGCGCGCCGCAGCGCCGAGGCCAAGATCGGCGGGGCGGAAAATCTCGTTCTGTCCCATCGGCAGGCCGCCGGTGAGTTGGCCGATGCTTTCGGCGAAGGCGAGGGTGGCGATCTGCGCGTCGAGCGGGTTTGTACCGTTGCCGGCGTCGAGCCAGTCGAGCGTCGCTTCGAGCGCCGCGACCGTCGTTGCGACCCACGCGAAGCCATGCGCCGCGCGCTGCTCGCTGTCGATTGGGGTGGCCGCCAGCCGCTCGGCGAGCGCGGCTTTCGCGGCGCCGCTGTAGGCTTGAACTGCGATCAGCGCGTTGTTCAGATCGGAGCGCATCTTCAGAGCCTGACCCCTATGTCTTCGTCACCCCGGACTTGATCCGGGGTCCATGCCATCGGCGCTGCAATGGACCCCGGATCAAGTCCGGGGTGACGAGGAGGAGGAGCTTGGTTCACGCTGGCTGCCTGTTGTTCGTCAATCCCTGCCACATTCAAACCGCGCGCTCGAAGATCGCGGCGATACCTTGGCCGCCGCCGATGCACATGGTTTCAAGACCGTAGCGGCCATTCCTGCGGACGAGTTCACGCGTCAGATTGGCCAGAATGCGCCCGCCGGTCGCGCCGATCGGGTGGCCGAGCGAGATGCCCGAGCCGTTGACGTTGAGAATCTCATTCCGGCTGTCGTCCTCGCTCCAGCCCCAGCCCTTGAGCACGGCGAGCACCTGCGGCGCGAAGGCTTCGTTGAGTTCGACAAGGTCGATGTCGCCCCAGCCGAGGCCGTTACGCGCGAAGAGGCGTTCGACCGCGGGGACGGGGCCGATGCCCATGCGGCTGGGGTCGCAGCCCGCTGCGGCCGAGCTGTGATACCATGCGATGGGGGTCAGCCCGAGTTCGTCGAGCTTGTCCTCGGCGACGACGAGGCACGCGGCGGCGGCGTCATTCTGCTGGCTGGCGTTACCCGCGGTGACGACGCCGCCTTCGAGCGCCTTCAGTTTGCCGAGCGATTCCAGCGTCGCGTCGGCGCGGTAGCCCTCGTCGTGCGCGAAGACGACCGGATCGCCCTTTTTCTGCGGCACCGAGACGGGGACCAGTTCGTCGTCGAACAGACCGGTCGCCCAGGCTGCGGCGGCGCGCTGATGGCTGCGAACGGCATAGGCGTCGCACGCCTCGCGGCTGATGTCATAATCCTTGGCGAGATTTTCGGCGGTTTCGATCATCCCGGTGATGACGCCGAAGCGTTCGACGGGCTGCGACATCAGCCGCCCGCGCGTCAGCCGGTCGTGGAGGGTGAGGTTCCCCGCCCGCACGCCCTTGCGGATATCGGTCGAATAATGCTCGACGTTCGACATCGATTCGACGCCGCCCGCGACGACGACGTCGGACATGCCGGTCTGGACCATCATCGCGGCGTTGACGACCGCCTGCAGCCCCGAGCCGCAGCGGCGGTCGAGCTGATAGCCCGGCACGTCGAGCGGCAGGCCCGCGGCGAGCCACGACCAGTGGCCGATCGCTGGCGCCTCGCCATTGCCATAACCCTGCGAAAAGACGACGTCGTCGACCCGCGCGGGGTCGATCCCGGTGCGCTCCATGAGCGCCTTCAGGATGACCGCGCCGAGGGCGCCGGCGGTCATGGAGGACAGCGAGCCGCCGAACTTGCCGACGGCGGTGCGGATCGGGGCGACGATGGCGGCGCGGCGAAGGGTCATTTTCTAATCTCCAAACATAAATTGCGTGTGCCCCCGCGAAGGCGGGGGTCCATCACCTGCCCTCTCAGCCCTCAGCAACCGCTGGCCGGCATCGCAAGGATCGGATGATGGGCCCCCGCCTTCGCGGGGGCACAGGAAGGGGAAGTGGGGCAATTCAGCCGACACCGACGATACCGGCATCGATCAGACGGGCAATTTCGCCCGAGGAGAGCGAAAGGCGCGAGGTCAGCACTTCTTCGCTGTGCTGGCCGTTGAGCGGGGCAGGGCGCGGGGGTTGGCGTTCCGCCTGCGGGATGGTCGCGAAGGCGCCCGCGGCGGGGTAGGCGAAGCCGCTGGGGTTCTGCGCCGCGCCGAAGATCGGGTTGTTCGCGACGAGCGCCGGGTCCTGAACCGCATCGAGCATCGTGCGATAGGGCGAATGGACGATCCCGCCCGCGTCAAAGGCGGCGGCAAGGTCGGCATGGTCGCGACTTGCGATAGCTTTCTCGAACAAGGGGTAGAGCACGTCGCGGTGGTCGAAGCGGAGGCCGTCGTCCTTGGCGAAGGAGATGCGGCGTTCGCTTTCGATGCGCGCGATGGCGTCGCCGAGATTGAGCGCCGCAATCAGGTTCGCCCATTGGCGCGGCGTGACGACGACGATCATCGTCCGCTGGCCGTCGCGCGTCACGAAGTCGCGTCCGAAGAGGCCGTAGACCGCGTTGCCGAGCCGCGGGCGGTTCTCGCCCGAATAGATGACTTCGGCGATGCCGCCGAGGTTGGCGACCGTGCCAATCGCGACGTCCGACAGGGGGATGCGGACCTCGCCGCCTTCGCCGCTGACGCTGCGCCGCTGGATCGCCGCGAGCAATGCGAAGGCGGCATAGGCGCCGGTGAGCAGGTCCCAGGCGGGGAGCACATGGTTGACCGGCTCGGGCCCGGTGCCGGTCAGCATCGGATAGCCGACGCTGTTGTTCACCGTATAATCGAGCGCGGGCGAGCCGTCGGCCCAGCCCATCACGCGCACGGTGATGAGGTCCGGGCGGCCTTCGGCGAGCGTGTCGTGCGACACGAAGCCGCCCGCCGGAAAGTTGGTGATGAACTGGCCGGTCGCGCGGACCAGTTGCTGCAGCAACTCGCGCCCCTCTGGCCGGGACAGATCGAGCGCCACCGACTTTTTCGCGCGATTGAGATTCTCCCAATAGAGCGAGTTGTTCTCGGCCGTCACCGGCCAGCGGTGGAAATCGGGGCCGCCGCCGATCTGGTCGACGCGGATCACCTCGGCGCCGAACTGCGCGCAATAGAGCCCGGCCGTGGGCGAGGCGACGAAGGAGGACGCTTCGATCATCGAGAGGCCGGAGAGGAGGTTATACATGGCGTGTTCCGTCGCCCCCCACTCCCGTCATCCCGGCGAAGGCCGGGATCTCGCCGTAGCGTTTGAATGCACCGGCGAGATCCCGGCCTTCGCCGGGATGACGATGAGGTGTTTTGGGCAACACCACCCTCAATTCGCCGCCGCAAACTCGCGCAGCATATGCTTCGCGATCTGCAACTGCAGGATCTGCGTCGTGCCTTCGTAGATGCGATAGATGCGCGCATCGCGGAAGAAGCGCTCGGCGTCATATTCGGCGAGATAGCCCGCGCCGCCATAGACCTGAACGCAGGCGTCGACGACGCGGCCGCACATCTCGGAGGCGAAGACCTTGAACGCCGCGGCCTTGCGGAGAACATTCTCGCCCGCGTCGGCGCGGCGCGTGACGTCGTCCATCATGCATTCGGCGGCGTAGATGTCGATCTCGCTCTGTGCGAGCATCTGCTGGATAAGCTGGAAGTTCGCGATCGGCTCGCCGAACGCCTTGCGTTCGGTCGCATAGCGGACCGCACTGTCGAGTGCGCGGCGGGCGTAGGCGGTCGCCGCGGCGCCGACCGACATGCGGCCGTTGTCGAGGCTCATCATCGCATAGGCAAAGCCTTTGCCGAGTTCGCCGCCGAGCAACGCCTCGCCGCCGACGCGGACGTCCTCCATGATGACGTCGGCGATATGGCTGCCCGACTGGCCCATCTTCTTGTCCGATTTGCCGATGGTGATGCCGGGGGCGTCGAAGGGCACCACGAAGGCCGAAACATGCGCGTTCTTCGGCAGATTTTCCTTGCTCGTCCGCGCCATGATCAGGCCGACCTTGGCGAAGGGCGAGTTGGTGATGTAGCGTTTGGTGCCGTTCAAGACCCAGCCATTGTCGGTCTGCGTCGCGCTGGTTTGCAGCCCCGCCGAGTCCGAGCCCGATCCCGGCTCGGTCAGCCCGAAGCAGGCGATCTCGCCCGCCGCGACGCGCGGCAGCCATTCGGCCTTCTGCGCCTCGGTCCCGCCATTCTTCAATGCCGAGGCGAACATGCCGATGTTGATCGAGATGATCGATCGGAAGGCCGGCATCGCATAGCTGATCGTGTGGATCGTCTTGATATATTGGCTGACGTTCATCCCCGCGCCGCCATATTCTTCGGGGATCGTCAGGCCGAAGAGGCCCATGTCGCGCATCTCGGACAGGATATCGTCGGGGATCGCGTCGCTCTCGATGATCTCCTTCTCGGCGGGGAGAAGGCGATCGCGCACATAGCGCTGAAGCTGTTCGATGAACTGTTCGAAGACGTCCGCGTCCATGCCGGGGTTGCTCATGAAAGGCTCCTCAACGCATTTCCAATTTCCGTATCCCCGAGCGAAGTCGAGGGGGCCGTTCGAGCGAAGCGAGAGCCGGTGCCGTGATGGCCTCGGCTTCGCTCGGCAGAGCCCCTCGACTTCGCTCGGGGATACGGGTGGGTGGGAAGATTCATATTAGATCGGGTCGTAGGGGAAAACATGCGCCGACACTTCGTCGGCGCGCGCGAAGGCGGGGCGGAAGGCGGGGATCAGCTCGTCGGCGATTGCCTCGGCGGTCCAGCCTTCGAGCTTGGCCATCGAGCGCACGGGGCGCGGCTTCGAGAAAAGCAATATCTCGTTCTTGCGGACGCTGAAGATCTGGTTGGTCACATCCTTCGACAGGTCGGAGGCGAGATAGGCGACGAGCGGTGCGATCTTGTCGGGCGACATTTCCTGCAACCGCTTGACGCGCTCTTGCTCTGCCGGGGTCGTCGCCGGGATCGAACTGGTCATGCGGCTCCACGCGAAGGGCGCGATGCAGTTCGAGCGCACCCCGACGCGCGCCATGTCGAGCGCGATCGACTGCGACAGCGCGACGACGCCGAGCTTGGCGGCGGAATAATTGGCCTGTCCGATGTTACCGATAAGCCCGCTGGTCGAGGTGAAGTGGATAAAGCTGCCCGACTGCTGCTCGCGGAAGTATGGCGTCGCGGCCTTCGAGACGTTGAAGACGCCGGTGAGGTTGACCTCGATGACGCTCTTCCAATCCTCGTAGCTCATCTTGTGCCAGATGGTGTCGCGCAGGATGCCGGCGTTGTTCACGACGGCATCGATGCGGCCGAACTTTGCGACCGCATCCTCGATGATGCCGGCGGCGTCCTTGGGATCGGCGACATTGCCGAAATTGGCAGCAGCCTTGCCGCCCGCAGCGACGATGTCGTTCGCGGTGGTCTCCGCCGGGGCAGCGTCGCCGCCATCGCCCGCCTGCGCGACGCCGGGGTCGTTGACGATCACCGCTGCGCCTTGCGCGGCGCAGTGGAGCGCCAGTTCGCGCCCGATGCCGCGTCCCGCGCCGGTAATCGCGACCACTTTGCCGTCCAGACAACCGCTCATGCCACTCTCCCGTCGAATCAATCGATAGCGCGATAGAGCGGGCAATGCATCATTTCAACATTGGGAATTGTTCTTTCATATATATGAAAATATAGAAGAGCCATGACCGGCCCCGTGCGTTCCGTTTCTCTGGCTTTCGCGATTCTGCGCCTGCTCGCCGACGCGGGACCGCTGACGCTGTCCGACATCGGCCGTAGTCTCGGCCTCAGTCCGTCGAGCTGCCTCAACCTTCTCAAGACGCTGGCGAGTGAAGGCGCGATCGAGCGCGCCGAGCCGGGCAAGCGTTACCGGCTGACGGCGGCCTGGCAGATGGCTGAGGTGCTGCGCGACAATGGCGGCGCGGCAGCGCTCGCCGAACGCGCCCGCCCGCTGATGCTTCGCTTTGCGCAGCGTCGCGAGGCGGCGGTCGGCCTGTGGGCGGCGGTGTCGCGCGACCGGATGCAATTGCTTGCGCATGCCGAAAGCGATGCCGGAATGCGGCTGCGCCTCGCCGACGAACAGCGCCAGCCGCTCGGCGGGGGTGCGGCTGGCCGGGCGCTTGCGGCAGCGCAGGGCGTCGATGCCCGCGAACTTGCGCGGCGATTTGCGCCGGTGCGCTGGCAGGCGGCGCTCGATTTCGACACCTATGCCGCGCAGGTGCGCGAGGCGGCGGCGAAGGGCTTTGCCATCGACGAGGGCTTCGCGCATCGCGGCGTCGTGACGGTCGCGGCGGGGCTGGCCGAGCCGCGCCCCGGCTTTTGCCTGTCGGCGTCGATCGTCGCGGGATCGCGCAGCGCGGCGGAGATCGAAGCGCTGGGGGATGGCTTGCGCCAATTGGGCGATGCGCTCGGCGCGGGCGGGGTCGCCGACGCAGAGCGATAAGCTCTGGAATTGATGTGATAGCGGGACCATAGTGCGCGTCCAATCGCTCGGGATAGGATCATGGCCGAAGGCAAGCCCCGCTACACCCCCTACAAGCAGCCCGCGGGCGGATGGGGCGCCGCCGCGGCCACCGCAAAAGTGCTGCTCGAACAGAGCGTCGTTACCAAGGGATCGCGCGCGCTGCTGTCGATGAACCAACCGGGCGGTTTCAAATGTCCGAGCTGCGCCTTTCCCGATGCCAGTTGTACCAAGAAGCTGGAATTCTGCGAAAATGGCGCCAAGGCGCTCGCGCATGAGGCGACGAAATTCCGGGTGACGCGCGACTTCTTCGCGGCGTACAGCGTCACCGAGCTGATGGCGCAGTCGGACTATTGGCTCGAGATGCAGGGGCGGCTCACCGAGCCGATGCGCTATGACGCCGCGACCGACCATTATGTGCCGGTGAGCTGGGACGACGCCTTTGCGCTGATCGGCCGGCACCTGCGCGCGCTCGACGATCCCGACCAGGCCGAATTCTACACCTCCGGCCGCACTCCGAACGAGGCCGCTTTCCTCTATTCGATCTTCGTGCGCGAGTTCGGCACCAACAATTTTCCCGATTGTTCGAACATGTGCCATGAACCGACGAGCCGCGGCCTGCCGCCTGCGATCGGGGTGGGCAAAGGGACGGTGATCCTCGACGATTTCGACCATGCCGAGGCCATCTTCGTGATTGGCCAGAACCCTGGCACCAACGCGCCGCGCATGATGACCTGCCTCGTCGAAGCGCGGCGGCGCGGGGTTCCGATTGTCGCGGTCAATCCGATGCCCGAACGCGCGCTGATCCGCTTCACCGAGCCGCAGGACATCGCGCAGATGGCGACCTTCGGCTCGACGCCGATCGCCAGCGAATTCGTGCATGTGAAGATCGGCGGCGATCTTGCGCTGATCAAGGGCATGATGCGCACGATGTTCGAGCGCGAAGCGGCAGGCGAAACGGTCTTCGACCATGATTTCATCGCCGAACACACCGAAGGCTTCGAGGAACTGCGCGACGACATCATGGCGCAGGACTGGGCCGAGATGGTCGCGGTTTCGGGTATTTCGGAAGAGCAGATCCGCCGCTGCGCCGAGGTCTACATCCGCTCCAACGCCACGATCATCTGTTACGGCATGGGGCTGACCCAGCATCAACTGGGATCGCGGCTGCTGCAGCAAGTTGCGGCGCTGCTGCTGCTCAAGGGCAATTACGGCAAGCCCGGCGCCGGCATCTCCCCGATCCGCGGTCATTCGAACGTGCAGGGCGATCGCACCGTCGGCATCGACGAAAAGCCGACCGAGGCTTATCTCGATCGCGTGCGCGATGTCTTCGGCTTCGAGCCGCCGCGCGCGCACGGCCATCACACCGTCGAATCGGTCGAGGCGATGATGGCGGGGACGGCGAAGGTCTTTATCGGGCTGGGCGGCAATTTCGTGCGCGCGGTGCCCGATACCGACCGCGCCTATGATGCGATGCGCAAGCTGGACCTGACCGTCGGCATCGCGACCAAGCTTAACCGCGGGCATCTCGTGCATGGCAAGGATGCGCTCATCTTGCCGGTCATCGCGCGATCCGAACGCATCGAAACCGCGGCGGGCGAGCAATTCGTCACGATCGAGGATTCGATGTCGAACGTCACCGCCTCGCGCGGGGTGCTCGATCCGGCGAGCGCGCATCTGTTGCCGGAGGTCGAGATCGTCTGCCGCATGGCGATGTCGGCCTTGCCCGACAGCAAGGTCGATTGGGCGAGCTATATCGACGACTATGCCCGCATCCGCGACCGGATCGCCGACGTCTATCCCGCCATCTACGCCGATTTCGGGGAGCGTATCAAGGCGCCCAAAGGCTTTCATCTCGACATCGCGCCGCGGCGCCGCGCGTGGCTGACCCCGAACGGGAAAGCCAATTTCCTGCCGCTGCCCGGACTGCACGTCGATGCGCCGGTCGATGATCCCGGCATGCTGCGGCTCGCGACGGTGCGATCGCACGATCAGTTCAACACGACGATCTACAGCTATAATGATCGCTATCGCGGCGTGTACAACGACCGGATGGTGGTGTTCATGAATGCCGAGGACATGGCGGCGCACGGCTTGGCCGAAGGCGCGAAGATCACGCTGGAAACGATCAGCACTGACGGCATCGTGCGGCGGGTCGAGGGGCTGACCGCGATCGACTATCCGATGCCGGCAGGTTCCATCGCGGGCTATTATCCCGAACTCAACCCGCTGCTGCCGCTCGCCTATTATGACCCGATCAGCGGCTGCCCGGCGGCAAAGTCGATCCCCGTGCGGGTGGTCAGTATCTAAGCAAAGCGATCGAGATCGGACGGGTGGTTGATGTTCGGCAGGTCGACATCGCTCTCGACCGCACGCGCACCGATGCGGCGGGCGAAACTGCGCACCGACCGGTCGTCCTCTTCGCCGAGGAGCGCGTCGACCAGCGGAAGCGCCTGCACCGGCCACAGACCGATAACCGGCTGCGCGGCGAGAGATGCCGGCGGCGGGGCAAGCAGATCGCGCAGATTTGCGGGTAGCCGAACACAGTCGACCGGCACCGTCAGCACCGCATCGAAGCCTTCGCTCGCGGCATAAGCAAGCGCCCCGGCGATGCCGCCGAGCGGGCCGAGGCCGGGCTGCGGCCGGTCGGGTATCGCGGCGACGGGCCCGTTTTCGCGCCCGACGATGACGATCCGGTCGCATTGGGGGTTCAGCGCCGCGACGGCATGATCGAGGAGCGTCGTGCCGCCCAAGAGCGCCTGCGCCTTGTCGGAGCCGAAGCGGCGCGACTGCCCGCCGGCGAGTACCGCGCCGAGCAGCCTCATGCGATCATGCCCTGCGCGTCGCAGATGATAAGGGCATTGTCGGCGCGCGCCAGCGAGACGAGCGTCAGCCCGGCCGATGCGGCGCGCTCGGCGGCAAGGCTGGTGGGCGCCGAGATGGTGACGAGCATCGGGCAGCCCGCGCGTACCGTCTTTTCGACCAGTTCGTAGCTGCAGCGCGCCGACAGCAGGATGAAACCGCCCGCCGGATCGGTAGCGCCGCGCGCGAGCGCACCGACAAGCTTGTCGAGCGCATTGTGCCGTCCGACGTCTTCGCGAACGAGAAAAATTTCGCCATCGGGGTCGCAGAAAGCGGCGGCGTGGGCGGCGCCGGTCGCACGCCCGAGCGGTTGCCGCTCGGGGAGCGCCGCAAGCGCGCGCGCGATCGCCGCGCGCGGCACGGTGACGCGCGCGGTCACGGGTGGCAGCGGGCGCAGCACCGCGTCGATATTTTCGAGGCCGCACAGGCCGCAACTGCTCTCGCTCACGCGCGTCCGGGCGCGGTCGAGCGCGCGCGCAGCGCAAGCGGGGGAAAGCCAGAGCCGCAGCGCATGGCCGCCGGGAACCGGCTGCGCGTCGATCCGGTCGATCTGCGCTGCCGTATCAACGAACCCCTCGGCCAGTGCGAAGCCGACGCCGAAATCTTCGAGATCGGCGGGCGTCGCCATCATGACGGCATAGGCGAGCCCCTGAACCTCGATCGAGACCGGCATCTCGACCGCGATCATGCGCTCGATGTCGGCATCGCCCGCCACCCCCAGACCCATCCGGCGCACCGGGCGCGGAAGGAAGGGCGGGGTATCGGCCATCAATAGGACCGCGGCATGCCGAGGACATGCTCGGCGAGGAAGGAGAGGATGAGGTTCGTCGAGATCGGCGCGACCTGATAGAGGCGCGTCTCGCGGAACTTGCGCTCGACGTCATATTCCTCGGCAAAACCGAAGCCGCCGTGGGTCTGAATACAGACATTGCCGGCTTCCACCGATGCGTCGGCGGCGAGCATCTTGGCCATATTCGCCTCCGCGCCGTTGGGCTGCCCCGCTTCGTAGAGCCGGGCGGCTTCGTGAACCATCAACTCGGCGGCGCGCATATTGGCATAGGCGCGCGCGATCGGGAAGGAGATGCCCTGGTTCTGGCCGATCGCGCGGCCGAAAACATGGCGTTCGTTCGCATAGTCGGCGGACTTCCGGATGAACCATTTGGCGTCGCCGACACATTCGGCGGCGATCAACGTCCGTTCGGCGTTCATGCCCGAGAGGATGTAACGGAAGCCTTTTCCTTCCTCGCCCAACAGGTTGGCGGACGGAATGCGCATATTGTCGAAGAAGACCTCGGTCGTCGCATGATTCATCATCGTGCGGATCGGGCGGATGGTGAGCGACCCGTCGGCCAGCGCCTTTTTCATGTCGACGATGAAGGTCGAAAGGCCGTCGGTCTTTTTCGCCGCCTGATCTTTCGGCGTCGTGCGCGCGAGCAGCAGCATCAGGTCGCTATGCTCGGCGCGGCTCGTCCAGATTTTCTGGCCGTTCACGACATAATCGTCGCCATCGCGCACCGCGACGGTGCGCAGCGCGGTCGTGTCGGTGCCGCTCGTCGGCTCGGTGACGCCGAAGGCTTGGAGACGCAACTCGCCGGTTGCAATTTTGGGCAGATAGGCTTGCTTCTGTCCTTCCGACCCGTGGCGCAGGATCGAACCCATGATGTACATCTGCGCGTGGCAGGCGCCGCCGTTGCAGCCTTCGGCCTGAATCGTCTCGAGGATCGCCGCCGCCGCCGACAGGCCGAGCCCCGATCCGCCATATTCTTCGGGGATCAACACCGAGAGATAGCCCGCGTCGGTCAGCGCCTTGACGAATGCGGTGGGATATTCGCGCCTTACGTCGAGTTCGCGCCAATATTCGCCCGGAAACTCGGCGCACAGCCGCCGCACGCCCTCACGAATCTCGGGAAAATGCTCGCTGTCATAGGGGCTGAGCTGCATCGTCGCTGGTCCAATCCTCTCTTTGCTTCGCGCCGCTTAAGCCGAAGCGCCGCGCCGCCGCAACCGTCAAGCGTGAGAGCGCGGGCGGCCGATCACTCGGCCTCGGTGCTGAGTCCCAGCGCCGGGATGCCGATCGACCGGCGTCCGCCGAAATCCGACCGCACCACCACCGCGCCCTGCCGCTCCATATATTCGACGAGGCGGCGGACCCGGCCCGGCGAGCGCGTGCCATAAGCCGCGCCGAGCGCATCGTCGTCGGGGCAGGGCGATCCCTCCATCGCGGCGCGCCCGATCAGCAGGAAGGGCGCGAGCATGTCGTCGGGCAGGCGCGCCGCCGCGTCGAGCAGGTCGTGCCATTGCGGCTCGGCGGGATCGAAGATCCCCGCCTTGGCGAGTGCGAAGCGGCGCCGGAACTGCGCAAGGTCGAGCGGCACCTGCCGCAGCTTCTGCATCCGGCAGCGCACCGAAAAATCCTGATAGAGAAAGGATTCGGCATGGAAACCGCACGCCGGGTCGGCGAGCATGTCACGCAGCGCCGCGATGACCACGGGTTCGGGATCGATCGCCGGTGCCGGCTCCGACGGCGGGCCGTCGTCGATGGGCGATGTGGCGGCTTCGGCGGGGACGACGAAGCGCTCCATCAACTCCTGCGCCGCGACCGGGCGTGGGGCCGGGGCGGGGGACGGCGCGGGTTGGGCGTCGAGATTGGCGAAGAGCCTCGTCTGCATGTCGGCCGGCTCGGCGCTTGGCAGCGGCAACAGGCTGTGCGTGCCCGCGCGCGTCGCGGTGCGTGTCGAGCCGATACGGATCGATACGGGCCGCCGCGTGATCGCGGGACCAAGGCCGAGGAAGCAGCCGCGGTCGAGGTCGCGTATCTGCTCGGCCTGGCGGCGCTCCATGCCGAGCAGGTCGGCGGCGCGCGCCATGTCGATGTCGAGGAAGGTGCGCCCCATCAGGAAATTGCTCGCCTCCGCGGCGACATTCTTGGCGAGCTTTGCGAGCCGCTGCGTCGCGATGGCGCCGGCGAGGCCGCGCTTGCGGCCGCGGCACATCAAATTGGTCATCGCCGACAGCGAGGCGCGCCGAACCGCGTCGGACACTTCGCCCGCCGCGCTCGGTGCGAACATCTGGGCTTCGTCGACGACGACGAGCGCCGGGAACCAGTGCGCGCGCGGCGCATCGAACAGGGCGTTCAGGAAGACCGCGACGCAGCTCATCTGCGCCTCGATCTCCAGCGTGTCGAGGCTGAGGACGACCGAGGCGCGATGTTCGCGGATGCGCGCGCCCATCGCCGCGATTTCGGCCTCGCTATAATCGCCTGCGTTGACGACGATGTGCGAATATTGGTCGGCGAGGGTGACGAAATCGCCCTCGGGATCGATCACGATCTGTTGGACGAGCCCCGCGCTTTCTTCGAGCAGGCGGCGGAGCAGGTGCGATTTGCCCGATCCCGAATTGCCCTGGACCAACAGGCGCGTCGCCAGCAATTCCTGGACATTGACATGAACGGGCCGCTGCGCGCCGTCGATTCCGATTTCGATGCTGTTGTCCACTGCGCAGCCCCTAACGAGGCGTCCGCGCCGTGACAACCGGGCTCGGCGCTCGGCGACGGCGCGCGCCGCGTCAGCGGATGATCGTCCCGCCTTTCATCACATGATCGATCCGTTCGAGGACGCGGATATCGGTCAGCGGATCGGCCTTCACCGCGATCAGGTCGCCATAGCGGCCCGGTGCCACCGCGCCGACATCGCTACGGCCCATTTCTTCCGAAGCGCGGCCAGTCGCGGCCTGGATCGCCTGCATCGGCGTCATGCCATAACGGACCATATAGGCGAATTGCCGCGCGTTGAGCCCGTGCGGATAGACCCCCGCGTCGGTCGCGAAGCCGATCTTGACCCCCAGTTCGACGGCCCGCCTGAACGCCGCGCGCTGCGTGTCGGTGGTTTCGCGATTCTTGCGCAAATATTCCTCGGGCCAACCCTCTTTCGTCCCGATGTCGTTGATGTAATCGCCGTTGTAGATGTCCATCGCAAGCCAGGTGCCGTGCGCCTTCGCCATTTGCAGCGCTTCTTCGTCGGCGAGGCTTGCATGCTCGATGCTGTCGACCCCGGCACGGATCGCATTCTTGATCCCTTCGGCGCCATGCGCGTGAGCCGTGACGCGTTTGCCGCGTGCGTGGGCGATCGTCACGACGGCGCGAAGCTGATCCTCGGTGAGTTCGGGTGCACCGGGTTCGGTGCCGATCGCCAGCACCGCGCCGGTCGCAATCGTCTTGATGAAATCGGCGCCATGATCGAGCAGAAAGGCGGTCTTGGCCGCCGCCTCTTCGGGCGTCGCGGCGACCCCCAGCCGCATATCGGGCGGGAGCTGGTCATTGGGGACGACGCCGTTGAGTTCGCCGCCGCCGCCGGGGATGGTGATATAGGCGCCCGCGACCCACATGCGCGGCCCCGGTACATCGCCGCGGTCGATCGCATTGCGGAGTGCGACATCGGTCAGCCCGCGATAGGTGCCGACGTCGCGCACGCTGGTGAAGCCGGCGTCGAGCGTCACGCGTGCGTTGCGCGCGCCGACGAGCGCGGTTTCGGCGGGCGAGGCCTTCATCGGTGCGGCAAGATCGGCGCTCTGCCCCAGATCGGCGAGGTGCGTGTGCAGGTCGATCAGCCCGGGCAGCACGGTATAGGCCGACCAGTCGACGACCTGTGCGCCGTCGGGCGCCTTGCCGCACGGCGCGACCGCGACGATATGCTCGTCGGCGATGGTGATGCACTGGCCGGTGCGAACGGTGTCGGTCAGCCCGTCGATCAGGCGCCCGGCCTTTACATAGACGCTTGCCGCCGAAGCGGGCGCGGATGCCGCCGCCAGCGCGGCGATCAGCGCGAAGCGTTGAAGGTGTCGCACTGGCGCGGATCTCCGGTTTCCAGGCCGCGGCGCAGCCAGCTCATGCGCTGTTCGCTCGTGCCGTGGGTGAAACTTTCAGGAACGGGACGCTGCCCGGCCGAGCGCATCAGCGTATCGTCGCCGATCGCGTTGGCGGCGCGCATCGCTTCTTCCATATCGCCGGGTTCCATCACCGGCTGACCGTCCTTCGTCCGCGCCCGATTGGCCCAAACGCCGGCGTAGCAGTCGGCCTGCAGCTCCATGCGAACCTGCAGTGCATTGCCCTCGGCCTGCGACGATCGCGCCTGCATCTGGCGAACCTTGTCCGAAATGCCGGTCAGCGTCTGGATATGATGGCCGACCTCGTGCGCGACGACATAGGCCTGCGCCGCATCGCCGGCGGCGCCGAAGCGGCTGGCCAGTTCGTTGAAGAAGTTGGTGTCGAGGTAGACCCCTTGATCGGCAGGGCAGTAGAACGGGCCCATCGCGGCCTGTGCAGCGCCGCAGCCCGACCGGTTTTCGTCGGTGAAGAAATTAAGCGTCGGCTTGCGATAGCCGTCGACAAGCTGCCCCCAGACCTGATGCGTGGAGCCGAAGACGTTGCAGGCGAATTTCTCCGCCGCCGTGTCGCAGGCAACCCCCTGCGGTGCGCCGCGGCTTTGTGCCATCGGGTCGGCGCTTCCGCCCCCGGTGCTAAGCAGGCTGGCGCCGGGACCGAGAAAGACGAAGGCGAGCACGCCGAGCAGCAGGATGGTCCCGCAGCCCATCTTGCGTCCGAGCAGCATCGGCAGCAGGCCGACGAGCAATCCGCCCATGCCGCCGCCCCCGCCGCCGAATCCGCCCCCGCCGCGACCGAGATCGCGAATGTCGTCGCCGGGATCATAATCGTCGAGGCGCATGCCTGTCTCCGCCATCAAAGCCTTGTCGTAAAACGGTTGTGGCAGCAGCACCCCGCAATTGGAAGGGGATTCGCGCTGCACAGCGCCCTTGCATTGTTCGCTGTTGCGGCGCACAAAAGACGCGGGTGCCGACCCAGAAGAGGATCGTTTCCGAGTCCATGCCTCGCCGCGCTGCCCGAGCCGCCCTGCCGCTTCCCGACCTTGTCGTGCTCGTCCTGCAAGGGGGCGGCGCGCTTGGCGCCTTTCAGGCGGGCGTTTACGAAGCGCTGATCGATCTGGGGATCGAACTCGATTGGATCGCGGGCATTTCGATCGGGGCGGTCAACGCCGCCATCATCGCGGGCAATCCGCGCGACGAAGCGGTCGGAAAGATGCGCGCCTTTTGGGAGGGCGTGTCGTCGGCGCTGCCCTCGCTACCGGTGGTCGACAATGATGCGGTGCGTGAGTGGGTGCATCTGGGCGCTGCCGCACAGGTCGCGAGTTTCGGGGTGCCGGGATTTTTCGTTCCGCGCATCCCGCCGCCGCTTTTCGCCGAACGGCAAACGCCTGCCGCGGTCAGCTATTATGACACGACGCCGCTGATCGCGACGCTCGACCGGCTGATCGACTGGGATCGGCTCAACACGGGCAATGTCCGGCTTTCGGTCGGCGCGGTCGCGGTCGAGACGGGCAATTTCCGTTATTTCGATACCCGCACCGACCGGATCGACGCGCGGCATATCATGGCGTCGGGTGCCTTGCCGCCGGGACTGCCGCCGATCGAGATCGACGGGCATTGGTATTGGGATGGCGGGCTGGTGTCGAACACGCCGCTCGAGCATGTGGTCGAGGCGGCGCACGAGGATATGCTCGTCTTTCAGGTCGATCTTTTCCCGGCGCGCGGCGATCGTCCGCACGATCTGGAAGAGGCCTGGTCGCGCGAAAAGGATATCCGCTATTCGAGCCGTACGCGGCGCATTTCCGACGGGCTGGTACGGCGGCGCAAGGAGCATGCGTTGATCGACCGGATGCTGGCGAAGCTGCCGCCCGAGGCGCGCGATCTGCCCGAGGTCAAGGCGGTCCAGAAGATGGTCGATTGCAAGGCGCTGAACGTCGTGCAGCTCATTCATCAACCGCCCGCCTGGCAAACCGGTGCGCGCGATTTCGAATTCTCGCGCTCGACGATGGAGGCCAATTGGGCGCTCGGCCGCGCCGCGGTCGAAGCGGCGATGAAGGACGGACATCTTCTTGCCGAAAGCATCGCCGAAGGGCGATCGGACAGTTTCGCGGTGCAGGCCGACCTGCTGCGGCCCAAGGCCGGCTAACCGCCATCATTATCTCCCCCCGAAGAAAGGATTATTTATGCGACTGCAAGGCAAGACGGCTCTCGTCACGGGATCGACGTCGGGCATCGGCCTCGGCATTGCCAAGGCGCTCGCCGCCGAGGGCGCGAACATCATCATCAACGGCTTCGGCGAAGAGGCGGCGATCGAAGCCGAACGCGCGGCGCTGCAGGTGCTGAACGGCGGCAAGGCCGCCTATGATGGTGCCGACCTGACCAAGCCCGACGAGATCGAAGCGATGTTCAAGCGCGCCGACAAGGACATGGGCGGCGTCGACATCCTCGTGAACAATGCGGGCATGCAATATGTCGCGCCGGTCGAGGATTTCCCGGTCGAAAAATGGGACATGATCATCGCGCTCAACCTGACCGCGGCTTTCCACACCATCCGCCATGCGGTTCCGGGGATGCGCAAGAAAGGATGGGGGCGGATCATCGGGACCGCATCGGCGCACTCGCTCGTCGCCTCGCCGTTCAAATCGGCCTATGTCACCGCGAAGCACGGCCTTGCGGGCCTGACCAAGACGGTTGCGCTGGAAGTTGCCGAAGCCGGCATCACCGTCAATTGCATCAGCCCGGGCTATGTCTGGACGCCGCTCGTCGAGAACCAGATCCCCGATACGATGAAGGCGCGGCACATGACGCGCGAGCAGGTCATCAACGACGTGCTACTCGCTGGTCAGCCGACCAAGCAGTTCGTGACGGTCGAGCAAGTGGCCGCGATCGCCGCCTTCCTGACCCGCGACGAGGCCGCGAACATCACTGGCGCCAATCTGAGCGTCGATGGCGGCTGGACCGCCGCCTGAGGGCGCTTGCGCGCGTCCCGCCCTTGAGCATTCGTCCGTCGCCTCCTAAGGGTTAACCAAAGCCGATCAGGAGAGACGGAGAATGCGGGGTCGCACTACGCTTGTTTCCACCCTGGCGCTGGGGTTGACCCTTGGCGCCTGCCAGACCGTGCCTGCCATGCCGCCTTCGGCGGCCGACGCCCCTGCGTCCGCAGGAACGTGGCGCGCGACGGCGACCGATCAGGACAAGGAACGCATACGCAGCTGGTACAAGAGCTGGCAGGCGGCGCTGACCGATGCGCGCGCGAAAGGCTATGGCGCCGAAATCGAGCGCGAGGGCGTTTTGCTCGAGCCGATGGCGGCGCTGCCCAATCCGCACATTCCCGCCGGCGATTACCGGTGCCGGACGATCAAGCTCGGTACGCAGGGGCGCAGCACGCTCGCCTATATCGCTTATGACTGGTTCCGGTGCCGCATCGCCGACGAGCAGGGCATCGCGAGCTTCGTCAAGCTGACCGGATCGCAGCGTCCCGTGGGCCTGATCTTTCCCGACAGCCTGAACCGGCAGGTCTTTCTGGGCACGTTGCAGCTTGGCGACGAACGGCTGGCCATCGATTATGGTACCGACCGCATGCGCGATATGGCGGGGCTGGTCGAACGGATCGACGACAATCGCTGGCGGCTGGTGCTGCCGGCGCCGGCCTATGAATCCTTGCTCGACGTGATCGAGCTGGTTCCCGCAAACTGACGGAAAGATTTGACGGGCGAGATTGACGGACAAAGGGGGATTTATGCGGATTTTGTGGACGGGCGTTGCGGCACTGGCGCTGACGATGCCGGCGGCGGCGCAATCGCTGGGCGATCAGGTGCAGCAGCAGATGCCTTCGTTGATGGCGATCTACAAGGATCTGCACGCCAACCCCGAACTCAGCTTCATGGAGGTGCGCTCGGCCGGCATTCTCGCCACCGAAGCGCGCAAGCTCGGCTTCGATGTCACCGAAAAGGTTGGCGGAACCGGCGTCGTCGCCGTGATGAAGAACGGCCCCGGTCCGGTGGTGCTGGTGCGCGCGGACATGGACGGATTGCCGGTGACCGAACAGACGGGCCTGCCCGGTGCGTCAAAGGTTCGCGTGACCACCAAGGAAGGCGTCGAAACCGGCGTGATGCATGCGTGCGGCCACGATACGCACATGACGTCGTGGATCGGCACCGCGCGGCTGATGGCGGCGAACAAGGATAAATGGTCGGGAACGCTGGTGATGATCGGCCAACCCGCCGAGGAGCGCGGCGCGGGCGCGCGGATGATGCTCGAGGATGGGCTCTATACCCGCTTTCCGAAGCCGCAATATGCGCTCGCCTTCCACGACGCAGCGCAGTTTCCGGCCGGAGCGATCGGCTACACGCCGGGCTATGCGCTCGCCAATGTCGATAGCGTCGACATATTGGTAAAGGGCGTCGGCGGTCATGGCGCCTATCCGCAGGCAACCAAGGATCCGATCGTGCTGGCGAGCCGGATCGTCACCGCGCTGCAAACGCTCGTGTCGCGTGAAATCAGCCCGCTCGACAGCGCCGTCGTCACCGTCGGCAGTTTCCATGCCGGCGCGAAGCATAATATCATCCCCGACGAGGCGCGACTGCAGTTGACGGTTCGCAGCTATACCGACGAGGTGCGCAACCATCTGCTCGACGGCATTGCGCGCGTGGCCAAGGGCGAAGCGATCGCCGCAGGCCTCCCCGACGACAAATTGCCGGTGGTCAGCGTCGAAAAGGACGAATTCACGCCCTCGACCTTCAACACCCCCGATTTTACCGAGGATATGGCAGCGTTCCTGACGACGCGCTTTGGCGACAAGCGCGTCATCAAGATGCCGCCGGTCATGGGCGGCGAGGATTTCGGCCGCTTCTCGCGCGATGACAAGGACATCAAGAGCCTGATCATCTGGGTCGGCGGCGTGCCGCAGGCCGAACTCGATGCGGCGAAGAAGGAAGGGCGGACCCTGCCCAGCCTTCACTCGCCCTTCTGGGCGCCCGACGCGCCCGCGGTCATCTCGACCGCGACCGAGGCGCTGACGTCGATGGCGATGAAGCTGATGCCGAAGGGGTGATCGGCGGATTGGGGCCGACGCGCTGACCTGATTCGGGCGGCTCGGTCGCAGGCATGATCGGCCTGGCCCTAGCGCCATTTCCCAAATAAATTGGGATGGACCTGTCGGTGGCGCTGTGGTGAGCAAAATCCATGTCTGCGAATGACCCGTTTCCCGGCTTGTCTGCGCGTCTTACCGACCGGGAAGTGGAGGTTTTGCGCCTGTTGGTCGCCGGGCATACAGTCAAGACCATCGCGGCGCGCCTGGGGCGTTCGGAAACCTCGATCAATGAGCGCCTGCGCTCCGCCCGCCGCAAGACGGGGGTCGGCAGCAGCCGCGAATTGGCGCGCCTTCTCGACCTCCAAAAAACTTGTGACGAAAATATCGATCTTCCGAAACCGCCCTCCGATGTGGAGCCGTTGGCGCACACCGCAGCCATCGGGGTTCGCGGTTCGAAAGGATTGATCGCCATGCTCTCTGCAATATCCCTGGCCGCCGCCGGATTGATGTTTGCGGCCGCCCCGTCCGCCGACCAACCGGGTTCCTTGAACGCCGCCCATGATACGGCATCGCGTTCCTTGCCGCTGGTCGGAAGCTGGTCGCTGGACGCATCGCAGTTGCCCGAAAAAGAACGGCCCCGGCGGGTGACGATCAGCTTCCGGCCAGCGCAGGACGGCAAGTGGACGACGCGCGTCGAAATCGTTGCGCCCGATGGCTCGGTCAAATATTCGGAATCGACCGCCGCGCTCGATGGCGTCGCCGTGCCGATCACCGGCAATATGGGGTTCATCGACACCGTCGCCCTGCGTCAGCCGGCACCGGACACATTGGTAATGACTTTGGGCAAGGCAGGCACCCGGGTATCGACGCGGGTCTATACCGTCGCCAAGGATCTGAAATCGATGACCGAAACGATCGTCTGGTCGAGCGACAATAGCCAGAAGCTGGAAACCACGCATTTCAATCGCGTCGAGTGATCGACGCGTAGCGTCCCGTCGCCGGCAGGCGTTCTCCCAAATGTCCCCGGGAGGACTTGCAAGCGGCGGGGCGCTATCCTACATTTGAAAAGTGCGGGCCGGGCCCCTCTGGCGTCGGCGGGATATTTCCCGCCACGTGATGTCGGACCGCATCGGGTGACACCGATGCCTTGGCGGCCCATCCTCCCCCCTACCAAAGGGCCCGGCATCGGCGTCACCTGTTTTGAGCAATCTCAATCAGGAGGCGCCTTATGTCCATGAATACCCACATTTATCGATTGACCGTGCTGCACCGCAAGCTCGACGACGCCGTGCGTCGCGAGCGCGGACGGCGTGGCGGCGATCCGTTTCGCCTGTTGCGGCTGAAGAAGCTGAAGCTGGCGGTCAAGGATCGCCTTGCCATGCTCGCGCGGCGCCCGGCCTTCGGCCGCTAATCATCGATAATCCATGATATGGGCGCGTCGCTTGCGAGCGGCGCGTCCCTTCTTTTGGGACGGACGCATATGGAATTTCTGTTTTCCGACTGGCTCGGTACGCCGGTCTGGTTCTGGGCCGCCTTCATCGGCCTTGTCGTCGCGCTGACCGCATTCGACCTTGGCATCCTGCACAAGGAAAACAAGGAGATGGGGATCGGCGAGAGCCTGAAGCTCTCGGCGCTCTATATCGGTATCGCGCTGGCCTTCGGCGCCTGGATCTGGGCGGAGAAGGGCGGCGAGGCAGGCCTGCAATATTACACGGGCTTCTTCATCGAGAAGGCGCTGTCGATCGACAATATCTTCGTCATCTCGCTGATCTTCGCGACTTTTGCCATCCCCGCGCGCTATCAGTATCGCGCGCTGCTGTGGGGCATCGTCGCGGTGATCGTGCTGCGCGGGATCATGATCGCGGGCGGCGCGGCGCTGGTTACCGAATATGAATGGCTGCTCTACGTCTTCGCCGCCTTTCTGGTCTTCACCGGCGTCAAGATGCTGTTCGCGAGCGACAAGCCGATGGACGTTGCGGGCAATCCGGTCGTCAAATGGCTGTCACGGCACATTCCGATCACGCCCGATCTGCATGGCGAAAAATTCTTCGTCCGCACGATCGACAAGAAGAGCGGCAAGCTCGCGCTCGCCGCGACGCCGCTGTTCCTGGCGCTGGTGGTCATCAATCTGGCCGACCTCGTGTTCGCGGTCGATAGTGTGCCGGCGATCTTCGCGATCACGACCGACACCTTCATCGTCTATACGTCGAACATCATGGCGATCCTCGGCCTGCGCGCGCTCTATTTCGCGCTCGCCGCCATGGTGCACCGTTTCCACTATCTGAAATATGCGCTGGCGCTGGTGCTCGTCTTCATCGGATCGAAGATCTTCGTTGCCGACTTCCTGCTCGGCGGGGCCAAATTCCCGCCGCTGATCAGCCTGGGCGTCACGGTCGCGTTGATCGCGGGCGGCGTGCTCTGGTCGCTCGTCAAGACGAAGGACGGCGACGCATCGGCGTCGACATAGGAAGCGTGCGGGCCGCTTCTATCCCCAACGGGGGGTAGAGGCGGCCCGAATTGCAACCTGCATGGGAACTCCGGCAGAAAATGCCGGAGCAGCCAGCGGACCGGATCATATCGACAGGACGAGCGTGTCTTCGTCCTTTGGCGCCACGGGCTCAAAGGCCGGGAGCGGGTCGAAGCCCTCGTCGACCAGCTCGGTCTGCGC
This sequence comes from Sphingopyxis sp. A083, assembly GCF_001468495.1. Classification (NCBI taxonomy): domain Bacteria; kingdom Pseudomonadati; phylum Pseudomonadota; class Alphaproteobacteria; order Sphingomonadales; family Sphingopyxidaceae; genus Sphingopyxis; species Sphingopyxis sp. A083. The sequence continues at coordinate 84,461 of NZ_LNSK01000002.1, forward strand.
CAGTCCATCGAGCTTGAAATGGCCGAGCCGGCGCTCGTCGTCGGAGCGCCAATTCTTGTCGAGGTTGAGCGCGCTGACGAACAGCGCGCCGTGGCGTTCGAACATCAGATGCGGCGCGAGGCGCATCACATTGCCATTGTAGCGCGCGGTCACGGTTCGCTTGCGCGCGATGGCTTCCATCAGTTTCAGTCGGGTATCGTTCATGGGGAGATGCCGTTTGTGGGGGGAGGGATTTTTCTATTTCCCCCATAATGCACGCAAATCGGCGGGATACAAGGCCAATAGGGTAAGTCACCGTATCCAGACAAAAATGCCCGCCGGACATCGATCGACGTCCGGCGGGCAGGCTTTCCTCCCCAGGAAAGCTCGGAAGGCGCGGGGGGCAACGAAAACCCCCGCGCCAAACTGGGTCAGGCGGCGAACTGGTTCATCGTATTGTCCTTGCCCGCGGCCTTCAGCGCGGCTTCGCCGGCGAAATATTCCTTGTGGTCGTCGCCGATGTCGCTGCCTGACATGTTCTGATGCTTCACGCAGGCGATGCCCTGGCGGATTTCCTTGCGCTGGACGCCCTTGACGTAGCCGAGCATCGCTTCGTCGCCGAAATATTCCTTGGCGAGATTGTCGGTGCTGAGCGCCGCGGTGTGATAGGTTGGCAGCGTGATGAGGTGGTGGAAGATGCCCGCCCGCTTCGCCGCGTCGCGCTGGAAGGTGCGGATGCGGTTGTCGGCTTCGATCGACAGCTCCGTCTCATCATAATCGGCGCTCATCAGCTTGGCGCGATCATAGGCGCTGACGTCCTTGCCTTCGGCCTGCCAGCTGTCGAACACCTGCTGGCGGAAGTTGAGCGTCCAGTTGAAGCTCGGCGAATTATTATAGGCGAGCTTCGCATTGGGGACGACTTCGCGGATGCGATCGACCATGCCGGCAATCTGTTCGATGTGGGGCTTTTCGGTTTCGATCCACAGCAGGTCGGCGCCGTTCTGAAGGCTGGCGATGCAGTCCATAACGCAGCGATCCTCGCCGGTTCCGGGGCGGAACTGATAAAGGTTCGAGGGCAGGCGCTTCGGGCGCATCAGCTTGCCGTCGCGGTTGATCAGGACGTCGCCGGGGTTGCCCGCGCCTTCGACCTCTTCGCAGTCGAGGAAGCTGTTATACCGGTCGCCAAGGTCGCCCGGTTCCTTCGAGAAGGCGATCTGCTTGGTCAGGCCCGCGCCGAGGCTGTCGGTGCGCGTCACAATGATGCCATCCTCGACGCCGAGTTCCATGAAGGCGTAGCGGCAGGCGCGGATCTTCGCGATAAAGTCTTCGTGCGGCACGGTGACCTTTCCGTCCTGGTGACCGCACTGCTTTTCGTCCGAAACCTGATTTTCGATCTGCAGCGCGCAGGCGCCGGCTTCGATCATCTTCTTGGCGAGCAGGTAGGTCGCCTCGGCGTTGCCGAAGCCGGCATCGATGTCGGCAATGATCGGCACGACATGCGTTTCATGATTGTCGATTGCGGCCTGAACCTGCTTGGCCTTGAGTTCGTCGCCCTCGGCGCGCGCGGCGTCGAGATCGCGGAACAGCATGCCGAGTTCGCGGGCGTCGGCCTGACGCAGGAAGGTGTAGATTTCCTCGATCAGCGCCGGGACGCTGGTCTTTTCGTGCATCGACTGATCGGGCAGCGGACCGAATTCGCTGCGTAGCGCGGCAATCATCCAGCCCGACAGATAGATGTAGCGGCCCTTGGTGGTGCCGAAATGCTTCTTGACCGAGATCATCTTCTGCTGCGCGATGAAGCCGTGCCAGCAGCCGAGCGACTGGGTGTAGTTGGCGGGATCGGCGTCATAGGCGGCCATATCGGCGCGCATGATCCGCGCGGTGTAGCGGGCGATGTCGAGGCCGGTGCGGAACTTGTTCTGGGCGCGCATGCGCGCGACGCTCTCGCCGCTGATGCCGTCCCAAGTGCCATCATAGTCGCGGATGAGGCGGCCAGCCTGTGCCATGTCTTCCTGATAACCCATCGTCATATCCTTGTGAGAGGTGATGGTTGGATGGTGGCGAAAGTGCCGCCGAAAGTGAAAAGCTTTGTCAATAATATTTGTGAAATATGGCCATCAGGTGTAAATTAGCGTGTAAATCGGTAAAGAAAGTTACAATTATGGCGGAGCGGCGGGTGTTTGCAGGTCCGGCGGTGCGCAAGGTCCGGCGCGAAGCGGCAATGACGCAGGCGGCGATGGCCGAGGCGCTCGATATTTCGCCGAGCTATCTCAACCTGATCGAGCATGGTCAGCGGCCCCTGTCGGCGACGGTGATCGTGCGCCTGGCCGAGCGTTTCGGCTTCGATGCCGCGAAATTGGGCGCCGAGGACGTGCCCGGCGGGCTTGCAGGCCTGCGGCGGCGGCTTGCCGATCCGCGCTTCGCCGATCTCGGCATCGGCGCGCAGGAGGTCGATGAATGGCTGCAGACTGCGCCCGCGACCGCCGCGGCCTTTGCGCGGCTGTTCGACGCAGCGCCCGAGGGGCGCGCGGGAGTGGAGGGCGATGCCCCCGAAGTGGCCGCGGTGCGCCGCGCCATCGAGAAATGGCGCAACCATTTCCCCGACCTCGACGCCCGCGCCGAGGAACTGGCCGATGAACTGCGCCTTGCGGGCGGCGATCTTTACGGCACGATTTCGGAGCGGCTGCGCACGCGCCACCAGCTTGGCATCCGCATCCTGCCCGCCGATGTCATGCCCGACCGGCTCCGCTGGCTCGACTGGCATGCGCGGCAATTGATGCTGAACGAACTGCTGCGCCCTGCAAGCCGGACCTTTCAGGCGGCGGCGACGCTGGCGCAGATCGAGGCGAAGGACGAGATCGATGCGCTGATTGCCGGCGCGGAATTTGCCGAAGCGGCGGCGGCGCGGCTGTTCGAGCGGCACCTGATCCAATATTTCGCGAGCGCGCTGATGATGCCCTACGGCCGCTTCCTGCGCGCCTGTGATGCGACGGGTTACGATCTGCTGTTGCTCCAGCGCCGCTTCGGGGCAAGCTTCGAGCAGGTGGCGCATCGCTTGACGACGCTGCAGCGCGTGGGTGCGCGCGGGCTACCCTTCTTCATGCTGCGCATCGACCGCGCGGGGCAGGGGAGCAAGCGCTATGCCGGCGCGAGCCAGTCGCCGCTCGTCGACGGCGATGCGCGCTGTCCCTTGTGGGGCGTCCACGAAGCGTTCGCGCGCCCCGGCGAGGTGGTCGCCGATCTCGTCGAACTGGAAGACGGATCGCGCTGGTTCACGCAGAGCCGCAACGTGGCGGCGCCCGGCGCGACGGGGGGCGGGACGCCGGCGCGGTTCGCGGTGTGCGTCGGCGTCGATGCCAAGGTTGCGGCGCCGCTGATCGCCGCGCGCGGCCTGGACCTGATGCGCAGCGCCGCGACGCCGATCGGCCTTGGTTGTCGTCGCTGCACGCGGACCGGCTGCGTCCAGCGATCGGCGCCGCCGATCGGTCGCCCGCTGCGCTTTCGCGAGGGCGAACGCGGCGTGAGCGCCTTCGATTTTGCGGGCGATTGAGTTTCCGTCCCAAAACGGGGCAGCGCATATACGCGCTTTTAAGAAAGTCTTCCTACCGACGAAAGTTGGCATCGGGGGGATGCCAAGGACCTGTTGGGACCGCGCGTTATGTTGGTTCGGATAAAGCCCGAAGAGGCTCAGATCGGGATGTTCGTCCACGGCTTCGAAGGCTCGTGGTTCGATCACCCATTTTGGCGTCGGCATTTTCGCGTCGAAACGATGGAACAATTGCTGCGTATCCGCGCCTCCGCAATCGACGCGCTGATCATCGACAAGAGCCGCAGCGACATCGATGAAGCGACGGACGCGCCGTGGCCCGAGTCGGTCGCGGCGAAACTTCCTGCGCGTCCCCAGCCATCGCGCGCCGCGGCACGGCCGATCGCCTGGCCCGAGCCCATGGTGCCGCCGCCTCCGCCGCCGCGCGACGAACCGCGCCAGCGCAAGGGCTATGCCGCCGAATGCCGCCGCGCGCGCCGCGCCATCGAACGGTCGCGCGAAGCGGTCAGCGAAATGTTCGAGACGGCCCGGCTGGGCCGCGCGGTCGAGGCGCGGCGGATGGTGCCGCTCGCCAAATCGATCGGCGCCTCGATCGAACGCGATCCCAAGGCGTTGATCAATCTCGTCCGCCTGAAGGAAAAGGACCAATATACCTATCTCCATTCGGTGGCGGTGTGCGCGCTGATGATGAATTTCGCGCGGCATCTGGAACTCGATGAGCGCGTCGTGCAGGATCTGGGCGTCGCCGGACTGCTTCACGATGTCGGCAAGATTGCGATTTCGGACGACATTTTGACCAAGTCCGGGGCGCTGTCGGATCTTGAGCGCGATTCGGTGCGCGGGCATCCGGCGGCCGGCCACCGATTGCTCGCCAATTCGAAGGATGTTCCCGAGGCGGCGCTCGAAGTCTGCCTGCGGCACCATGAGAAGGTCGATGGCGCTGGCTATCCCGATGGCCTGTCGGGCGAGGCATTGTCGCTGTTCGCGCGGATGGGGGCCATCTGCGACGTCTATGACGCGGTGACGTCGAACCGGCCCTACAAGGACCCGTGGACGCCGTGCGAGGCGCTGACCGAAATGCAGCAATGGCACGGGCATTTCGATAGCCGTCTGCTCGAACAATTCGCCGACAGCCTGGGCATTTATCCGGTCGGGACGCTGGTGCGTCTGTCGTGCGGCGAACTGGGCGTCGTGACGGGCAGCGCGGGCGACTATGCTGAGGATGTCATGGTGCGCATCTTCTTCGATTGCGAGACGCTGACCGAAATCGCGTTCCACGACCGCGCTATCGGGCCATCGGCGGATAATCCGCGTATCGTCGGACGCGACAGCCCGACCTTCTGGCGCTTCGCCGACTGGGACGCGATGCGCCACCGGATATTGGCGGTGCAGGTCGATATCCTGCCCGCGGAGGGGGATGGCGCGCGCCTCGCGCCCTAACCGCGCGCCTTGGCGGCGGCGCGGACGTCTTGCGAGCGGTTGAGCGGCATGACGAGAATGTCGTCGCCGTCGACGATGACCGCGACGCCCTCCATCCCGACGAGCGACACGCGCTTGCCGCCGGCGCGGACAAGATTGCCGTGGCTGTCGTGCAGGAACGCGTCGCCGCTGACCGCGTTGCCGTCGGCATCCTTGCCGCCGGCGAGGGCGTGGACGGCCTGCCAGCTTCCGAGATCGGACCAGCCCATCGTCACGGGGACGACGGCGACGCGGTCGTCCTTTTCCATCACCGCATAGTCGATCGAATCGGAGGGCGCGGCGGCGAAGGCGTCGGCGTCGGCATAGAGCGCGTCGCCGTCATAACGGCCCGCAGCGACGGCGCGGTCGGCGGCTTCGAAGATCGCGCGGCAATGGGTGAGCATCGCATCGCGCATGCGGCCAGCGCGAAACAGGAAAATGCCCGCGTTCCAGCTATAGCCTCCTTCGGCAAGCATAAGTTCGGCCTCGGCCAGCGGCGGCTTTTCGACGAAGCGGGCGACCGCGAAACCATCGTCGCCGAGCGCGGCGCCGCTGGCGATATAGCCGAAGCCGGTTTCGGGGCGGTCCGGGGCGATGCCGAAGGTGACGAGCCAGTCCTGCTGCGCCAGATGCGCGCCCTTGGCGATGGCGGCGTGGAACGCGGGAACGTCGGCGATGATATGGTCGCTGGGCATGACGAGCAGCAAGCTGTCGGCGTCGGCGCGCGCCACCGCAAGCGCGATGGCGGCGGCGGTGTTGCGCGGCATCGGTTCGACGAGCAGCGCGGCCTCATGATCGCCCATCTGGTCGCGCACGGTCGCGACATGGCCTGTCCCGCACAAGATCACCGGCGGTGTGAAATGCGCCCCGGCGGGGGTGCGGGCGACGGTCTGCCGGAACAGGCTTTCGGAGCCGGTCAGCGGCAGGAACTGCTTGGCGCGATCACCGCGCGATTCGGGCCAGAGGCGGGTACCCGCGCCGCCGCACAGGATGATCGGTTGAATTTCGGTACTCATCCCTCGGCTCTATCCTCTGTCAGTCGCGCGGTCATCCCCGAATAGGGTCCGGCGCGAGTGTAAAATTAACCGACACTTCACGCCTCGACCTTAGGATGTCAGCCCGAAAGGGCCAGGCGCAACATGTTCCGTTTGTTCAAACATTATGTCCCGCACGCGGTCGTCTGGCTCGCATTGCTCGAATTTGTAGCGCTGTTTGCGTCTGCCAATGCGGCGTGGGCGCTTTATGCGCATATCGCCGGCTTCGATGCCGGTGACTTCGGCGATCGCTGGTTGCCGCTCACCACCTTTGCCGTCGCCAATTCGCTCGCGATGATGGCGACCGGCATGTATGGCGCCGAAGCGCTGCGATCGATGAAATTCGCGACGGCGCGCCTGCTCGCTGCGGTCTCGCTGGGCGTCATTTTCCTTTCGGTGGTCGGCTTTCTCTTGCCGACCGCGACGCTGTGGCGCGTCAACAGCTTTTACGCGATGGGATTGGCGATCGCGGCGCTGTTTCTCATCCGGCTGGCGCTGACGCAAAGTGCGGGCGCCGATGCGTTCAAGCGGCGCATCCTCGTGCTGGGCGCCGGCGCGCGTGCAGCGCGGCTGCGCGCGCTGGCCGAGGCGCCGGGAAGCGGCATCGACGTCGTCGGCTTCGTTGCGATGACCGGGAACGAGCGCACGATTGCCGAGGCGGTCCCACGCGAAGCGATCGCCAACCTGTCCGACCATGTCGTTGCGCTGCGCGCGGGAGAGGTCGTGCTCGCGATGGAGGAGCGGCGCAATGCGCTGCCGCTCGCCGATCTGCTGCGCGTCAAGACCACCGGCGTGCATGTCAACGACATCGCCAGCTTCATCGAACGCGAGACGGGCCGCGTCGATCTGGCGACGACAAACCCCAGCGTGCTGATCTTTTCCGACGGTTTTTCGGCGGGACAACGCATCTCCAAGGTCGGCAAACGGCTGTTCGATATCGTTGCCAGCCTGATCGTGCTGGTGATCGGCCTGCCGCTCGCGCTGATCGCGGCGCTTGCCGTGAAACTCGATAGCAAGGGGCCGGTCCTCTATCGCCAGCCGCGTGTCGGTTTGTTCGGCGAACCTTATAATATCTTGAAGATCCGTTCGATGCGCACCGACGCCGAAGCGGCGGGCAAGGCGGTGTGGGCGGCGGAAAACGACCCCCGAATCACGCGCGTCGGCCACATCATCCGCAAGCTGCGCATCGACGAACTGCCGCAGCTCTGGTGCGTGCTGAAAGGCGAGATGAGCTTCGTTGGCCCGCGCCCCGAACGGCCGAGCTTCGTCGACGAACTCGAACGCCAGCTGCCCTATTATGCCGAACGCCACATGGTGAAGCCCGGCCTGACCGGCTGGGCGCAGATCAACTACCCCTATGGCGCGTCGGTCGAAGATGCGCGGGTGAAGCTGGAATATGATCTTTATTATGCGAAGAATTATTCGCCCTTCCTCGATCTTCTGATCCTGCTCCAGACGGTGCGCGTCGTGCTGTGGCCGGAGGGCGCGCGCTGACGATGACGCTGCTCGCCGGCCTTACGCATTTGCTCGCCGGGCTTGGAACCTTCGGCTTTTCGGGTGCCGCGATCTGGCTGCTCGTGCGGCCGCGCGCGCGCATGGCGGCCTTGCTTACCGCGCCGCGCGCCACGATTGCGGCGGCGGCGGCGATGGCCGTGTGGTGCGGCGCCTTGTGGCTCGCGGGGCCGGACAGTGCGGCCGCGCTCGTCGTGCAACCGCTGCGCGATGCGGCGATCCTGCTATGGCTCGGCGCCAGTTTCTGGAGTGCGGCGGCGCCGATGGGGCGGCCGCTGCGGCTGGTTCAGCGACTGCTGCTGACCATCTGTTTCCTGATGTTCGGTATCGGCGCGTTGTCGATCTGGCAGGGCGGCGATGCGGCCGAATCCTGGGCGGCGCCGACGCTTGCGATTTCGGCGATGATCGTCGCGACCGGCGGCTTGATCGTCGTCGATGGCGGCGTGCGCCGCGCGAGCGCCGCGATCCGCACCCCGGTGCTGGCAATCGCCGGCGGCTTCGCGATGCTGTGGACCTATGAGCTCAATATCCAGTTCATCGGGGCGCTGACCGGTACCCGCGCGACGACGCTGATCGCGCTGCTTCCCGCGGTCGCGCTGTTGATCCTGCCGCTGTTCGTGCTCGCCGCGATGGACGTCGGGCGCGAGCGTATCCGCCTGTCGCGCAGCGTCGCGGCACGGGGGATGTTGCTGCTCGCGGCGGCCGCCTATCTGGTGCTGATCGGCGTCGTCGGGGCGGTCACGCGGCTGATTGGCGGCGATTATGGAGAGGCGGCGCAGGGGATCTTCCTGATCGCGGCGCTGGGAATCGGCGGCCTGCTGCTGCTATCGGCGCCGACGCGCGCCTGGCTGTCGGTGATGATCTCCAAGCATTTCTTCGAGCATCGCTATGACTATCGCGCCGAATGGCTGCGCTTCACCGCGACGTTGGGCCAGTTCGGTGAGCGGGCGGGCAATGGTGAGAATGGGGGCGAGGATGGGGGCGATCTCCACCGCCGCGTGGCCAAGGCGCTTGCCGAACTGACGGGCAGTCCCGGCGCGCTGCTGCTGGTGCCCGACGGGCAGGGCGGTTTTCGGGCCGCCGACCGGTGGCGCTGGGCCGACGCCGGCGAAGGTGAGGGGCAGGGCGATGCGTCGTTGTCGCCGCGATCGGCCTATATGCTTCAGGAAACGCGGCACATCGTCGATCTCGACGCTGAACGCGCGGGCAAGCGGCAGGGGGCAGAGGATCTGGCGATTCCCGACTGGCTGCTCTCCGATACGCGGGCGTGGGTGGTGGTGCCGGTGCTGCATTTTCAGCGGATGATCGCGGTAGTGGTGCTCCACCGCCCGCCAGTGTCGCGCGCGCTCGACTGGGAGGATCTCGACGTGCTGCGCATCGCGGGCCAGCAGGCGGCGAGCTATCTGGCCGAAGCGCAGGGACAGCAGGCGCTGTCGGAAGCCAAGCGCTTCGACGAATTCAACCGCCGCTTCGCCTTCATCATGCACGACATCAAGAATCTGGCGAGCCAATTGTCGCTGCTCGCGCGCAATGCCGAGCGCCATGCCGACAAGCCGGAGTTTCGTGCCGACATGATCGAGACGCTGCGCATTTCGGCCGGGCGCCTGTCCGACCTGCTCGAACGGCTGTCGCCGCGCGGGCGTGGACCCGCGGGCGAGCGCGGACGCGTCCTGATCGAGCCGGTGCTCAACGACGTCGCAGCCGAAGTGCGCGCGCGCCGCGCGCTGTTCGTCGGGTGTCAGGCGGGGCTGACGGCGTGGGGCGATGCGGCGTCGATCCGCCAGATCGTCCAGCATCTCGTCACCAATGCCATCGACGCCTCGCCGTCCGATACGCCGGTGCAACTGATCGCGGTCGCCGAACAGGGCCGGGTGCGGATCGATGTCATCGACCAGGGCAGCGGCATGACGCGCGCCTTCATTCGCGACGAACTGTTCAAACCCTTTGTTTCGACCAAGGATGGCGGCTTCGGGCTGGGGGCGTTCGAGGCGATGGGATTGGCGCAGGCGATGGGCGGACGGATCGAGGTGACGAGCGAGCCGGGCAAGGGCAGCGATTTCTCGCTGTGGCTGCCGCTCGCCGACGGGCGTGACGTGGTGAATGACGATCAGGACGACAGGAAAGCGGTAAATCAATGAGCGACACCGGCGCGCCCCGTCCGAAACTGCTGATCGTCGAGGACGATCCGGGGCTGCAGACGCAGCTCAAATGGGCCTATGAAGATTATGAGGTGCTGGTCGCGGGCGACCATGACAGCGCGATCGACCTGCTGCGCGCGGAAGAACCTTCGGTGGTCACACTCGACCTCGGCCTGCCGCCCGATCCAGACGGAACGCGCGAGGGCTTCCGCATCCTGCAGGCGATCCTGGAGCTGAAGCCCGATACCAAGGTGATCGTCGTGTCGGGGCATGGCGAGCGCGCCAGCGCCCTTGCCGCGATCGCGAACGGCGCCTGGGACTTTTATCAGAAGCCGATCGACATCGACGAACTGGGCCTGATCGTCCGCCGCGCTTTTCACGTCCGCGCGCTCGAGGTCGAAAATGCGCGGCTCGCGGAGGCGGGGACGGGCGATAATCGCGTGCTCGGCGGCATGATTACCGGCGCCCCCGAAATGCAGAAGGTCGCGCGCACGATCGAGCGCGTCGCCAACCTGGACGTGTCGGTGATGCTGCTCGGCGCCAGCGGCACCGGCAAGGAATTGCTCGCGCGCGGGCTGCACGAGGCGAGCGGGCGGCGCGACGGCGCTTTCGTCGCGATCAACTGCGCCGCCATCCCCGAAAATCTGCTCGAAAGCGAATTGTTCGGGCATGAAAAAGGCGCGTTTACCGGCGCGGTCAAAACCACCGAGGGCAAGATCGAGCTGGCGCACGGCGGCACGCTGTTCCTCGACGAAGTCGGCGACATCCCGCTCCCGCTGCAGGTGAAGCTGCTGCGCTTCCTGCAGGAACGCACGATCGAGCGCATCGGCGGTCGCAAGCCGATTGCAGTCGACACGCGGATCGTCTGTGCAACGCACCGCGACCTCGACGCGATGATCGCCCAAGGGGCCTTCCGCGATGACCTTTATTACCGGCTCGCCGAAATGGTGGTGAAGATCCCCGCGCTCGCCGAACGGCCAGGCGACGCGGTGCTGCTCGCGCGGCATTTCCTGCATAAATATGCGCCCGAAATGAACCCGGCGGTGCGCGGCTTTGCGCCCGATGCGTTGCAGGCGATCGATGCGGCGCGCTGGCCGGGCAATGTGCGCGAGCTGGAAAACCGGATCAAGCGCGCGGTCATCATGGCCGACGGCAAGCTGGTGACGAAGGACGATCTCGACATGGCGGGGCGCGGCGACGAGCCCGGGGAAAGCCACCTCAATCTGCGCAGCGCGCGCGAAGCCGCCGACCGCGTGGCGATCCGCCGCGCGATGACGCAAAGCGAGGGGAATATCTCGCTTGCCTCGAAATTGCTCGGGATCAGTCGCCCGACGCTTTACGACCTGCTCAAGCAATATCGGATTCAGGCCTGAATGGCATGGCGCGGGCCTTGGCTGGCCGTGCTGGTCGCGGCGTCGGCGCTCGCCGGCTGCGCCGCGCCGCAGCCGCCGGGTTCGCGCGCCGACCTGCAGGAACGCCGCGCCGAACTGCAACGGGCGGTCGCCGACGATCCGCAATCGTTCGAACCGCGCATCCGGCTGATCCGCATATTGTTCCGGCTTGGCGACGGAGTGGCGGCTGAGGCCGCGGTCAAGGCGACGATCGAGGCGGGCGGCAATCGCGCCGTGCTGCGCCCGCTGCTCGCGCGCGCCTATGCGATGCAGGGCGACGGCCGCCGCGCCTTCGACGAACTGGACAGCGGTCCGATCGCGCCCGAAATGATGGGGGAGGCGGCGTGGGTCGCGGGCAACGTCCATCTGGTCAATGGCGACCTTGCGTCGGCGCGCGACGCCTATGACCGCGCGGTGCGCGAATTACCGCGCGATTCGATGTTGTGGGTCGATGTCGCGCGCTTCCGCAATGCCAATGCCGATATCAAGGGCGCCCGCGATGCGGCCGACTATGCGATCGAACTTGATGGAACGAACAGCGCCGCGCTGGCGCTGAAGGCCAATCTCGTCCGCACCGAGGAGGGGCTGCGCGCATCGCTGCGCTGGTACGACGCGGCGCTCGCCGCCGATCCCGACAATGCCGGGGCGCTGATCGATCAGGCCGCGACGCTCGGCGACATCGGTCGCTATCGCGACATGCTGGTCGCGTTGCGCCACGCTGCGACGCTGATCCCCGGCGATCCGCGGATCTATTATCTGCAGGCGGTGCTCGCGGCGCGCGCCGACAATTATCAGCTCGCGCGCAGCCTGCTCCAGCGCACGCGCGGGCAGATGGACGACGAACCGGCCTTCATGCTGCTGAGCGCCATCGTCGAGTTGCAACTGGGCGGCGAGGCAGTCGGCGCGAGCTGGGCCGAGCGGCTGCTCGCCGAGCAGCCCGACAATTTCACCGCGCGGCGTGTGCTGGCTGCGGCGAACTGGGCCGATGGCGACGACGACGGCGCGATGGCGGCGCTGCAACCGATCGTCGATCGCGGCGACGCCGATAGCTGGTCGCTGCTGCTTGCTGCACGCGTCGCTGCCGAAGAAGGCCGAGGCGGCGTATCTGCGGATTATCAGGCGCGCGCCGCCAGTCTGGCGCGCGGCGAGGCGGGACCCTTTGCGGTCGATAACGACTATGGCCTGGTTGCGATGGCGGCCGATGCCGCCCCGCTCGATCCGGCAAAGGCGATCCCGGCGATCGCGGCCGACATGGCAAGCGGCCAATATGCCCGGGCCATCGCGCGCGCGACGCGGCTGCGCGACGCCAATCGCGGCGTCGCCGACGCGCATATCCTGCTCGGCGACGCGGCGCTGGCGGGCGAGCGCTATGATCTTGCCATCGCCGCCTATCGTGCCGCGCGCGATCTCGACGCGGGCGAGCGCACGACGCTGCGGCTCGCCAACGCGCTGTATCGCTCGGGCGATCCGGCGGGATCGGGCGCGGCGATCCTCGCGCTGCGCAATCGCCAGCCATCGAGCCTCGCCGCCGAACGGCTGGCGGGGCATCTGGCGATGGACTTGCGGCATTGGGATCAGGCGATCGCCCATTTCGAACGGGTGCGGCAACGGATCGGCAACCGCGACGTGGTCATCCTGCGCGAATTGGCGCGGGCCTGGGCCGCAAAGGGCGACGACGCCCGCGCGCTGCCGATGATCGCGCTCGCCTATCGCCTGCAACCGCTGAACGCCGACATCATGCGACTCTATGCCGATCTTCTCGAACGGCGCGGCAGGGATCAGGCGGCCGCCGACCTGCGCGACAAGGCCGATCAGATCGGACGGTGAGGGCGTAGCGTGTCCGCCCTTGGCACAGATGATTGTGACAGGCGAGCGCTTTGCGCTAAGGACGCCGAGGATTTCGGCCCAGGTGGGTGGGACGGCCGCAAGGAACAATGCAATGCAAAAGGAAGCGATGCCGCGCGTGAAGCGGCGCAAGCGGCTGGGCCCTGAAGTTCGCGAGGAGGGGCTGGCGGCGGCGCGGCGCTTGTTGCTTGAGGGCGGGCCCGGGGCGGTGACGCTGGCGAATATCGGTGACGACATCGGTATGTCGCATGCCAATGTCCTGCATCATTTCGGGTCGGCCGCCAGCCTTCAGTCTGCCCTGATGGGATCGATGATCAACGACCTGACGGTCGCACTTGGCCATGTGGTCGAATTGCTCAAGACCGACGCCGCGGCGCCGCGCGCGGTGACGGATCGGGTTTTCGACGCCTTCGACGAGGGCGGTGCCGGGCCGCTCGCGGCCTGGATCATCCTGTCGGGAGATGTGGCGCACCTTGAGCCCGTGCGCGAAGCGGTTTGCTCGCTCGTCGAAGCGATCGTTGGCCAATCGACGGACGAGGGCGCACAGAACCGGGTACGGGCAGCGGTGCTGATGATAGCGGTGAGTGCATTCGGCGACGCGGTGATTGGCCCTTATTTGCGAGACATGCTGGACCAGAAAGACGATGCGATGCGCGACCTGATGGCCCGTATCCTGCCCCTGTTCCTGCTTCCGGCGGGAATTCCGCCAGCCGCGTCCTGACCCTAGAATTGTTTTCGGATATTCAGGCGGATGGTTCGGCCCAATGGGTCGATTTCGTCGCGCGTCAAACCGCGGCGCCTGGTCGCGCCCAAAACCGTCACTTCTTGGTATCCGTTCAGAATATTCTGAACATCGAGAGATATTCTGAGATTGGATGCCCAATTGCGCGCGCGCGATATTCGGCGCCACCGTTCGGGCTCGACAAACAACCCAAGATTGAACTGAGCCCAGGATGGGTAGCGAAATTCCGTCGCGCCGGCGGCGGCGTCCGAGCGGACGCGCGCGGGGCCATTCCAGTTCGCGTTCAGCGACGCCCCCATTCCGCGGCGCCCAACGGCCAGATTAAGCGCAACATTATGCCGGGGCAGCCCGCTGTCGCTTAACCGGTCGAGTACCGGAAGGCCGGGCAGTATGACCATTTTACTCGCCTGACCCGCCGGAAGCTGGAAGATAGACCTCAGAATCGCTTCGCGATACTGAAGCCGAATATTCTTGGGTCCAGCGTAAATACGTTCGTGCTTAATCCCGTGTCGTCGCTGTTGGTGAAAAAGTCGGTGATGGGCGATTTGTTGAAGAAATTTTTAACGTAGAACTGAAATGTCAATTCATCATCGGGCCGCATCAGTGTTACCGCCAGGTTGACATTGTCCCATCCCTTCAAGCGGTCATAGGCGCTATTATATACGCGTGCGAAGCTTTTGGACTGACGGTAATAATCGCCTCTCAGGGTCAGTTCCCAATCACCATTGTCGATGGGAATAGTATATTGGGCACCGATATTGAATGTCAGGCGCGGAGCGTTGGGCAGCTCATTGCCTTCCAGATCGGCAAAAAATCCGCGTCCGCCGTTGGGTGCATCGGTGATCGGATTATATTCGAACCCGTAAAACTGATAGAGCGGCAAGCCGTCGGTGATGGACGGGTCGAAGGTTCCCATTTCCTTGGACCCACCGCACAACGCCTGCAGGGCATTCAGGCCCACGCCGAACTGGGTCACGGGATTGCTGAGGATATTCTCGACGATCTCTCGCGGCGCGATGCAGTTCGATGGCAGCTGGATCCACGGGCGCAGCAACACCCAGTCCGGATTGCCCTGTGTGCGGTTCATCACGTCGATTGATCGGGCACCCTTCTTGAGGCGGGTTCGCAGATATCCCAGATTGGCGTCGACCCGGAAAGCGCGCGACGGCTGCCATGCGGTTTCGAGTTCGAGGCCCCAGCTCGTCGCGTCGAAATTTTCATTGAGCGAAATGCGATCGACGATCTGCGAGATCTGGTAGTCTTCGTAATCATAATAGAATGCCGTCGCGTTCAGCGTGACCCGCCCCCCGTCGAAGCTGTTCTTCGTCCCGATTTCAAAGGCGGTCACATATTCGGGCTTGAAGGTCGCCGGCAGTGGCTGGAACTGGACGATACGCGGGTTCAGATTTGGGCGCGGCGGGTTGGTGCCGCCGCCTTTGTAACCGCGCGAGGCAGACGCATAGATCAGAGTCTGGTCGGCAAAGCCCAGATCGGGCTTCCAGTCGATCACGATGCGGCCCGTCGGTTCCGACCATTTCTGGACGACATCGGGATCGGTCGGATATCCGAAGCTTACATTGCCGCCGCTCGTCCCGATGGTCCCGCCGCCGCCGCCAAGCAGCAACTGGCTTTGCACCGGCGTGGTGGTTTTCTTGTCCTTGGTCCAGCGCAGGCCTGCGGTGATCTTCAGATTTTCGGTGACGTTCCAATAAGCCTCACCAAAAATCGCCCAGGATTTCGTCCGCACCAGATTGCGGCTGAGAAAATAATTATGGCCCTTTCATCGAGGGAATCGATTGGATTGGGGTCGACGTAAACGCAATCGCTTCCCGTCGTTCCGATCGGGCAGGGGTCGTAATTGGTCGTGCCATAGGGGGGCGAACGATTGTACAGATTATATGCGATGTAGGTGAAGGCGTTGTTGAAAACGAAATAGTCGTCCTGCGTTTTGAAATCGAGATAATTGACGCCAAGGTTGAAATTGAACGGTCCGTCGAAGGAGGATTGCAGACGAAACTCCTGCGACCATTGGCGATTGCGCGACCGGCTGAGATCGACCGCCAGCAGCCGGTTGGAACAGCCCAGCTGCGGGTCGCAGAAAATGCCACCCGGCGCGGCATGAGCCTGGCTTATCGGAACCCCTGTTTGCGGGTCGAGCAGCCCGGTCGTATCGCTGAACAACGGTCCGGATACGAAGCGATTATAGTCCTGCGACGAATAGTAGCGATCGCGGGCATAGGCGGTCTGCGACACGAAGGTCAGGGCATCGGTGACGTCGAATTCCACATTACCCTGGAAGATATCGTTCTTGGCGCGAAAAACCGGATCATAGCCGGTCGCGATTTCCCTGAGGTTGCGCGACTGGGTTGCATCGACAAAAGGATCGGTCGGAAGGAAGGCATAGACCTGCTGAAAGGAATTGCCCGGCGGAAGGCCCATCGGAATGACCACCTGACCGGCGACGACAAAGGCAAGGCCCGATCCGTTCGGCGTGCCATAGGCGGCATCGTCATAAAGCGACGCGGATTGGCAACCCTGGCTGAAGCGCCCCCGAAGATTCTCTTCAAGCGGCGTGACGACGCCCGGCTGCGTCCCATCGGGAATCCGGATGCCATTGATCTCTGCCGGGCCGGGATCGCGCGTGCACAATTGTTTGCCGGTGCGCGACCGATCGTCATCTTCATCGAAATGCTGCCAGATCGCATTTATTTTCAGGCGATCGCTGGGTTTCCACTGCATCGACAGGCGGGTCGACCAGAGCTGGCGGCCGTTGACGCGTCGCTGGGTAAATGTGTTGTAGTCGAACCCGTCGCGGCTTGTCAGTGCGCCGGCAGCGCGGATCGCGAGCGTGTCGGTGATGGGGACGTTGATCATCCCGCTGGCCCGCATGGTCTTGTAGTTGCCGACCTCGACCTTGGTATCGAGCCCGAACATGTCATCGGGCAACGCGGGAATCAGGTTCACCACCCCCGCCGTGGCGTTGCGGCCATAAAGCGTTCCCTGCGGGCCGCGTAGCACCTCGACCCGCTGCATGTCGAAGAGTTCGGATTCGAACAAGCGGTTGCGGATCAGCGGCGTGTTGTTGAAACTCACCGCGACCGCGGGATCGCTGGACGCCGAAATCGCCTTGGTCCCGATCCCGCGGATCGAGAAGTTGTACATGCTGAAATTGCTCTTGGAGAAATTCACGTTCGGGACCGCGCGCAGCAACTCCGAGCCGCTTTCGATCTTGTAATTGTCGAGCGCCTCGGCGGAGAAGGCCGATATCGCGATCGGCACATCCTGAATGGCTTCTTCGCGCTTCTGCGCCGTCACGATGATCAGATTGCCGTCCGTTGCTTCCTCGGCCTGTGGCCCCTGCTGAGCGGCCGCGGGAGTCGCGATGGCGATTCCCAACGCGAGAAGGCTGACCGTGCGCGAAATGCGAGCGGGCCGGATGTGTAGCATATTCTCTCCCCTGATTTTGTGCCGGTAGCCGGCTGGAGCTTTCTCCTGCCAAGAAGCTGAGCCATGTTGATATTGATGTCAATATACATTAAAACCAATGTATATATGAATAAAGGCTTGGCGTCTTTTTAGTGACTTAGCGCGCCTCTATGCCATGCTCCGCCCGCTCTCGGTCGCGCCCGCGCGCCCGAACGGAAGGCCGCCCCCCTGCGTGATACGCCCTGCGATCTTTGCCATCGCATCATGGGCGGGGCGCAAGAGGATCGCTATCGTCGTTGCAGCCGATATGAACGGTATCGGCTACGCCCTTTCGCGTCTCCCGGTCCACGCTCGCGGCGGCCGTCGCGCAGATCACAGGGCTGGGTTCCGCCGACGATGCGGCAGGATCGAGTCCCGTTCCATCCATTACGTGCGGGTATCGGCGATCGCGTGGCGTCCCAGCGGCGACCCAATCGATCGACGCCCCTCACTCGCCGCGTTGCGGCCCCGCGGCGGGATCGGTGTCGAGCAGGTCTTCCAGAAACAGCGACATCAGCATGGCCTGGCTGCCGACGCCCGCCTTGGCATAGACCTGACTGAGTTGCGCGCGCACGGTGCCCGGCGCAGCGCCGCGAAGCCGGGAGATTTCGGCTACGTCGCAGCCCTTGAGCGCGAAGAGCGCGACGTCGCTTTCTCCGCGCGTCAGCGACCAGGTATCGAAGCGATGGGCAATATGGTCGGCGAGCGCGCCGCGCGCGCGGGCGAGCGCATCGTCGGCGCGCGCGAGGTCGCCTGCGATCCGGCGCAGATGGCGCGCGCCGAGCACGACGCCGGCGAGCAGGGCGAGGGCGACGAGGCATTCCATCATCACCTCGACGCTGAAGCCGCGTCCGGCCTGTTCGATCAGATCGTCGATGCCGTCGACGACGAAATAGCTCGCAGCGACGGCCTGAAGCGCCACCACGGCGATCGGGCCGATCAGACGGGGCGAAAAGCGGCTTCTACCGGGCGCAGACTGGATAGATGGCATGGCACTTCCGCTTATCGGGACGGGAATAAGCGCCTGCTTATAGGGCGAAACGCTCCGCCGCGCTAATCGTGCGCCACAAAAGGAGATGCAAATGACCGATAGGGAAAAGCAGGTGCTGACCAAGGTGCCGGCGGTGACGCTGGGTTTCTGGATCATCAAGATATTGGCGACCACCTTTGGCGAGACCGCGGGTGACACGGTGAGCATGTCGATGAATCTGGGCTATCTGGTCGGCACCGCGATTTTTGCGGCGGTGCTGGCGATGCTGATCGTCTGGCAGATTCGCGCGCGCGCCTTTCATCCCTTCCTCTATTGGGCGACGATCATCGCCTCGACGACGGCGGGCACGACAATGGCCGACTTTGCCACGCGCTCGCTCGGTATCGGCTATCCCGGCGGTTCGCTGCTCTTGCTCGGCGCGGTGCTGGCATCGCTCGCGGTCTGGCACCGGATGCTCGGCAGCATCTCGATCCAGTCGGTGCACGAGCCGCGGGCCGAGCTCTATTACTGGCTGACGATTACCTTTTCGCAGACGCTGGGCACCGCGCTCGGCGACTGGATTGCCGACGGCCCGCTCGGCTACCTGGGGTCGGCGATCATCTTCGGTGCGCTGCTCGCGCTGCTCGCCATCGCTTATTATCGCACCGCGATCAGCCATGTCGCGCTGTTCTGGGCCGCCTTCATCCTGACCCGTCCGCTCGGCGCCGTGGTCGGTGATTTTCTGGACAAGCCGGTCGACCATGGCGGGCTGGCGCTGAGCCGCGCCGGTGCCTCGGCGGTGCTTGCCATCGCGATCGTCACGCTGATCCTCGCGCTGCCGCAGCGCGCTGCCGCGGCGCACAGCGATGGTACGAACTGAGCGACCGGCTATTTCCGCTCAACCAGTTCGCGCAGCAGGAAGGCGTGGAGCATGGCCGCGCGCACGGCGTCCTCGGCATGGTCGGCGCCGACCGAGTGGCCGCCCTCCAGATATTCGTGATAATAGACGCGGTTGCCGTAATCCTGCAGCTTTGCGGCCAATTTGCGGGCGTGGCCGGGATGGACGCGATCGTCCTTCGTCGAGAGGTACAGAAAGATCGGCGGATATTTCACGCCTTTGCGGACATTTTGATAGGGCGAATATTTCGACAGGAAGGCCCAGTCGGCGGGATCGTCGGGATTGCCATATTCGGCAACCCACGAAGCGCCCGCGAGCAGCTTGTTATAGCGCTTCATATCCTCGAGCGGCGAGCCCGCAATGACCGCGCCATAAAGATCGGGGCGCTGCGTCATCGCGGCGCCGACCAGCACCCCGCCGTTCGAGCGGCCCGAAATGGCAATCCTGCCCTTGCTGCTGATACCGGTCTTGACCAGATCTTCCGCGACGGCGTGGAGGTCGTCGAAGCTGTTCTGGCGCTTTTCGCGCAGCGCCGCCTGATGCCAGGCGGGGCCATATTCGCCGCCGCCGCGAATATTGGCGAGGACGTAAGCGTTGCCGTCCTCGACCCAGAACAGGCCGAGCGGGCCGGCGCGATAGGGTTGGCCAGTCAGATAGCCCGGCGTCTGCGCGGCGCGGAAGCCGCCATAAGCGTGGATCAAGGCGGGGACGGGGCCTTTGGCGCCGGCTTTGCGGACGAGGAAATAGGGGATTTTGGTGCCATCCTTCGATGTCGCGAAGCGCTTTTCCACGGTCATGCCCTTGGCTTCGAAGGTCGCGGGGAGGCTTTGCACGACGCGCGGTGCGGCGCCGTCGGTGACGGCATAGAGCGTCGGCGGGTCGAGCATCGTTTCGGCGGTTGCGAAGATCGTGTCGCGCTTGGCGATCGCGCCCGCGAGATGGACCGTTGCATTGGCCGCCAGCGGCACCTCGCGCTGCGTCCAGGTGCCGCTCGCGGGATCGCGGCGCAGTGCGAACAGCTTGCCTTCGACATCGTCGAGCGCCTTAACCCAGAGAATATTGTCGGTCGCGCTGACCTCCTCGATCGCCTGCGCCTTGGTCGGCGCCATCACGGCCTCCATTTTCGAGGGGCGTCCGGTCGCTGCGTCGGCGAGCGACAGCGCGACGAGCGAGCCTTCGCCGAAGCCGTCGGCGGGCTTGTTGAGGAAGATGATCGCCTGACCGCCGATGACATCGCGCAGGTCGGCGGTGTCGGGGATCGGCGCCGGGACGAAGCCGGAGCCGTTGGCGGCGCGGATACTATAGTCGCTGGTATAGAAGCTCTTGTTGCGGGCAATGAGAACCCAGCGCGTCTTGCCGTCGTCGATCGCGATCGGGTTGATCCCGACGTCGCTCGCTTCGCCTTCGGCGACGACCGCTGCGCTGGCGAGCGGCGTGCCGCGCCTCCAGCGTTTGACGATGCGCGGATAGCCCGACGCGGTCATGCTACCTTCGCCATAGTCGGTGGCGACGAGCAGCGTGTCGGCGTCTTCCCATGCCACCGCGCTCTTCGCCTGCGGCAACGCAAAGCCGTCGGCCACGAAGCGACCGGTGGTGCGGTCCCATTCGCGCACCACGTCCGAATCGGTGCCGCCGGGGCTGAGCGAGACGAGGCAGCGTGCATAGGTCGGGGCAAGGCAGTCGGCGCCGTGCCAGACCCAGCTTTGCCCCTCCGCCTTGCCGAGCGCGTCGACGTCGATCAGCGTCGTCCATTCGGGCGTTCCGGCGAGATAGGCACTCAGCGGACTTTGCCGCCAGATGCCGCGCGGATGGTCCGCATCGCGCCAGAAGTTGGTGATGGTATCGCCCATTACCTGACCGGGGTCGGCAATCTGGCGGTCGTCGTCGAGGATCGCTTTCGCGCGCGCCCGATCCTGTTCGAAACCGGGGCGGTTCAAGATCAGCTTGTCGGTCGCGGCATTTTCCGCCTTCACCCACGCCAGCGCCTTCGCCCCCTCGATATCCTCCAGCCACAGCCAGGGGTCGGTATCGGTCGCGGCAAAGGCCGCCGCGGACAGCGAACAGGCAAGGGCGAGCGCGGCAAGGCGGGCGCGGGTCATCTCGGTCTCCATGAGCAGGGTCTGAAGCTGCTGTGCTAGCACTATCGGACACCCGATGGGAACCGCCTACTGGTCGATGACGATCGTTCCGGGGTGATGCTTGTCGAGATGCTTCCGGATGATGCGCAGGTTGCGCGTGTTCGACCGGAACAGAAAGTCGAAGGCGTCGCCGACAAGCGGGATGGCCCCAAGCGCGGTATCGACGCCGAGATTGCCCATCATCCGCCACAGCTTCCATTTGGGCATGCCCAGATTGCGCGCTTCCCAGATGATATAGGCCCCCATGACGGCGGTCACGACATCACCGACGACGGGCACCAGCCCGACGATCGCGTCGAGCCCGACCGGCCGATTGATGCCGGGAATGGTGAAGCTGCGTTCGAGGAGAAACTCCAGCGTTTCGATGCGCTTGCGCAGCGCCGCGGGATTGTTGCGATCGGCAACCAGGGCTTCGAAAATCGCGTCCGTATTGGGCGTCGAGGGGGGCATCGGCGTCCTTTCCAACCGCGCACGACGATGTGCGCCTATTATTAGTTGGGTTTGGCGAGCAGGCGATTCAATGGGTGGGCCGCTCGCGCATTGGGTTTGAACCCTGTAAGCCGCTGCGACGCGACCGACCAGCGCAGCGGCGTGGCGATCGGAATGAAGGGGGTGTAGCGCCCCAGCATCGTTTCGATCTCGCCGATCTGGCGCGCGCGCTGGCCACTGTCGATATTGAGCACGGCCTGATCGATCTTCGCCTGTGCCTCGCGGTTGCACAGCGTGTCGCGCTGGCATGACAGCCGGCGGAGCGCCCAGAGCGCATCGTCGTTCGGCGCCACCTCGTCGATCAGGCGCAGGTCCGATGCCGCATCCATCGCGACGCGGCGGCTTTCGATACCGATACGGGCAAAGTCGGCGGCGACATAGGCAAAGAGAATGCGGCCGCCTGGTGTCTGGGGGACCGCGATACGGAGCGGCGAAATCTTTCGCCCGGCGGCGCGCCAGCTATCGACCACCCGCTTCGACTGGGCGAAGCGCGAATCATTGTCGAAGTCGGTCCAGGCGGGCTGCAAGGGTTCGGGGCCGCCATCGCGGCGGTAGACTGCCGGCCGAAGTGCGCGCTGCGGCTGCCATTCGGCGAGGCCGAAGGCGTCGATCAGGCGCTGTCGCCGCACGACGCGCGACAGGGCGTCGCGGTTGATGTCGGAGGCGAGGAACCCTTCGGCGCTGGTGAAGGAGAGTCCGAAGAGCCCCGGCACCGGATCGACGATCAGGCGTGAACGGCCGATGCTGGAGACGAGGAAATAGGGGAGGGTCGAGAAGCGGCCGCCGATCACGCCGTCTGCATAGCCATTATTGTAGCGTGCAAGCGCTCCGGCGGGCGTCGTACCGACAAGTTCGACCGATGCGGCGGGATCGTTCGCGGCGGCTTCGGCGGCCTCGGGATCGTCGGCGAGCGGGTCGGGCGCGGGCGTCAGCAGCAGCGCGCGTCCGGCCTTGCGCGATCGCATCGGGCCCCAGCCCATCCCCTTGTAGACGATCGTCATCGAAGGCTGCGCGAGCAGTTCGAGCATATTGGGCTGCGGCACCGCGAGCCGGATTTCGATGACCTGATCGGTCATCGCACGGATCGTCTCGACCTCCGGGAAATCGTCCTTCAGCAGGTTACGGCTGTTCGTGCCAAGATAGCCGCGCAGGACCGAAACCACGTCGTCGGCCGTGACTTCGCGACCGTTCGACCATTTTGCCTCGCGCAGCCGGAAAATATAGCTGCGCCCGTCGCCCGTCACCGTCCAGCGTTCGGCAAGACCGGTGTCGATCTGGCCGTCGGCGTCATAGCCGACAAGCCCCTGCGCCGTCATTTCGAGCAGCGCCGCATTGGGGGCGGACAGTTCGCCGTTGAGCGGGCTCGCTGCGGCGTTGAGCGGCCCCATCGCGGCGATCCGCACCGGACCCCCGCCACCGCCGAACAGGCCGCATCCGGCGAGCGCGGCGACCAGCAGCACGGTGCCCGCGAACCGCGCGCCGCGGCGCGAACGGAGGCTGCGGCGCGTCATATTCCTGTGCTTCCCCTGTGCCAGCGGTTGGTGCGGACGGCGGGACTCGAACCCGCACACCCGTTCGGATAGCAGATTTTAAGTCTGCTGCGTCTACCGATTCCGCCACGTCCGCGCACCGCGGCCTGTCATGCCGATGGGTGAGGGGAGGTCAAGTCATCTTTGCCGCTTTGTCCCGGCGCGCTCCTCGGCTAGACCGGCGCGCATGACAGCGGTTCTGGAAATTTCCGGTCTGGGAAAGACTTACAAGAGCGGGCATCGCGCTTTGGCGGGTGTCGACCTCAGCATCGAGAAGGGCGAGATATTTGCGTTGCTCGGCCCCAATGGGGCAGGCAAGACGACGCTGATCAGCATCGTCTGCGGTATCGTGACGCCGAGCGAAGGCACGGTGACGGTCGGCGGTCACGATCATGCCCGCGACTATCGCGCGGCGCGATCGATGATCGGGCTGGTGCCGCAGGAACTGCATACGGATTCGTTCGAAACGGTGATGGCCACCGTCACTTTTTCGCGCGGGCTGTTCGGCAAACCGCGCGATCCGGCGTTCATCGAGCAATTGCTGAAGGATCTGTCGCTGTGGGACAAGCGCGGCAGCAAGATCATGGAATTGTCGGGTGGAATGAAACGCCGCGTGATGATCGCCAAGGCGCTGAGCCACGAACCCGAAATCCTCTTCCTCGACGAACCGACCGCGGGGGTCGACGTCGAGCTGCGCCGCGACATGTGGAATATGGTGAGGGGCCTGCGCGAACGCGGGGTGACGATCATTCTGACCACCCATTATATCGAAGAGGCCGAAGAAATGGCCGACCGCGTCGGCGTCATCACGCGCGGCAAGCTGATCCTCGTCGAAGAGAAGAACGCGCTGATCAAGAAGCTGGGGCGCAAGACGCTGACGCTCAATCTTGCCGAACCGCTCGATGCCATTCCGGCCGAACTCGGCGACTGGACGCTCGAACTGGCGGGGGAGGGGCATGAGCTTGTCTATGAATTCGACAGCCAGGCGGAGGCGACCGGCGTGCCTTCGCTGCTGCGGCGGATGACCGATATCGGCATCGCCTTCAAGGATCTGCACACGCGGCAAAGCTCGCTCGAGGATATTTTCGTCGGGCTGGTACACGAACCCCGGGACGGCGAAGGAGCGGCGGCATGATCGGCAACGTCCGCGGTATCCGCGCGATCTACATGTTCGAGATGGCGCGCTTCGGGCGCACGGTGTGGACCAGCCTGATGCTGCCCGTTATCACCACCACGCTCTATTTCGTCGTCTTCGGATCGGCGATCGGCAGCCGGATGAGCGACGTCAGCTCGGTGCCCTATGGTGCGTTCATCGTGCCGGGGCTGATGATGCTGACGATGTTCACCGAAAGCATCAGCAACGCGAGCTTCGGCATCTACATGCCCAAATGGACGGGGACGATCTATGAGATGCTGTCCTCACCGATGTCGCCGCTTGAATTGCTGATCGCCTATGTCGGCGCGGCGGCGACCAAATCGGTGATCATAGGCGCGATCATTTTCGCGACCGCACATCTTTTTGTCGACATTCAGGTCGCGCATCCGGTGCTGATGGTCGGCTTCATGGTGCTGATGGCGGTGACCTTCTGCCTCTTCGGCTTCATCATCGGCATCTGGGCGCAGAGCTTTGAACAGCTGCAGGTGATCCCGCTGCTCGTCGTCTATCCGCTGACCTTCCTGGGCGGCGCCTTCTATTCGCTCGACATGCTGCCCGCCGCGTGGCGCGCGGTGACGCTGTTCAATCCCGTCGTCTATCTGATCAGCGGCTTTCGCTGGACCTTTTTCGGACAGGGCGACGTGGCGATCGAGGTCAGCATGGGCGCGGTGGCGCTGTTTCTGGCGCTGTGCCTCGGCCTGATCTTCTGGATGTTCCGCACGGGCTACCGGCTCAAGAACTGAGGCTGAAATTTGTCATTGCGAGCGTAGCGAAGCAATCCAGAGCGGTTTACGCCGGCTCTGGATTGCTTCGCTACGCTCGCAATGACGAGGTGTGAACCTTCAGCCGTTCAGCCGCTCGCGCATTTCCTTGCCCGGCTTGAAATAGGGCACGCTCTTGGCGCTTACCGCGACCGGCGCGCCGGTGCGCGGATTGCGCCCGGTGCGCGACTCGCGTTCGCGGGTCGAGAAGGCGCCGAAGCCGCGCAGCTCGACGCGGCCCCCCGCCGCAAGCTGCTCGACGATGGCGTCGAAGAATTCATCGATGATGCGTTCCACCTCTTCGAGGCGCAAATCGCTGTTTTCACTCGCGATCATTTGAACCAGTTCCGACCGGATCATCAGCTTCCCCTAGTTATCACGCGCGCCCCACGGGCGCAGGCCATCCGGTCTTTGCCGGTTCCACAGCGTGAGGACCCCTCCCAACGCGGCATGGAACCTATCATGATTCAGGGTTCTTTCAAAACATATCGCTGAAAGAAAAAGGCCCGCAGAGGGACACTCTGCGGGCCTTTTGTTTCACCGCAAAAGCGGGGAAGGATTAATCCTTCTTGCCGGCCTTCAGCGCTTCGCCGAGGATGTCGCCGAGCGACGCACCCGAATCCGACGAACCATATTGTGCGACGGCTTCCTTTTCTTCGGCGATCTGCATCGCCTTGACCGAGAAGCTGGGCTTCTTCGAACGATCGAAGCCGGTGACCATCGCGTCGAACTTCTGACCGACCTGATAGCGCTCGGGGCGCTGTTCGTCGCGGTCGCGGCCAAGGTCGGCGCGCTTGATGAAGCCGGTGGCGCCATCTTCGCCGGCCTGAACTTCGAGGCCGTTGTCGCGGACTTCGAGGACCGAGACGGTGACGACATCGTTCTTCTTCAGCGAGCCCGAAGCGGCGACGCCGCCGCCGACGGCCGGAGCACCCTTTTCAAGCTGCTTGATGCCGAGGCTGATGCGTTCCTTCTCGACGTCGACGTCGAGAACGACGACCTGCACATTCTCGCCCTTGCGGTGGAGGTGGAGCGCTTCTTCGCCCGAGATGCCCCACGCGATGTCCGACATGTGAACCATGCCGTCGACGTCGCCCGGAAGGCCGACGAACAGACCGAATTCGGTCGCGTTCTTGACTTCGCCTTCGACGACCGAGCCAACCGGATGCGCTTCGGCGAAGGCACCCCAGGGGTTCGACTGGGCCTGCTTGAGGCCGAGCGAGATGCGGCGCTTGTCGCTGTCGACTTCGAGGACGATGACGTCGACTTCCTGGCTCGTCGAAACGATCTTGCCGGGGTGGACGTTCTTCTTGACCCACGACATTTCGCTGACGTGGACCAGGCCTTCGATGCCGGGTTCGAGTTCGACGAACGCGCCATAGTCGGTGATGTTCGTGACCGTACCAGTGAGCTTCGCACCGACCGGATACTTGGCGGCGACGCCTTCCCACGGATCGCTTTCGAGCTGCTTCATGCCGAGGCTGATGCGCTGCGTGTCGCGATTGATGCGGATGATCTGCACCTTAACCGTGTCACCGATGTTGATGACTTCGCTCGGGTGGTTGACGCGCTTGTAGCTCATGTCGGTGACATGGAGCAGGCCGTCGATGCCGCCGAGGTCGACGAACGCACCATAATCGGTGATGTTCTTGACCGCGCCTTCGATGATCTGGCCTTCTTCCAGGTTCTGGATCAGGCCCGAACGCTGTTCGGCGCGCGTTTCTTCAAGGATGGCGCGGCGCGACACGACGATATTGCCGCGGCGGCGATCCATCTTGAGGATCTGGAACGGCTGCGGCAGATCCATGAGCGGGCCGACGTCGCGCACGGGGCGGATGTCGACCTGGCTGCCGGGAAGGAACGCCACGGCGCCGCCAAGGTCGACGGTGAAGCCGCCCTTGACGCGGCCGAAGATAACGCCTTCGACGCGGGCTTCCTTGTTGAATTCTTCTTCCAGGCGGTCCCAGGCGGCTTCGCGGCGAGCGCGGTCGCGCGACAGCATGGTTTCGCCATTGGCGTTTTCGACGCGGTCGACATAGACTTCGACTTCGTCGCCGACGTTGAGGTCGGCCTTCTGGCCGGGCATCGCGAATTCGCGAAGCGGCACGCGGCCTTCGCTCTTCAGACCGATGTCGATCACTGCCAAGTCATTTTCGATCGCGGTCACGGTGCCCTTGACGACGCGGCCTTCAAAGCCGCCATCAGCACCACCCAGCGATTCGTCGAGCATCGCGGCGAAATCGTCGCGCGACGGAAAAGCCGTAGAGGCCATATGGGTTCTTCCTTACTTCATTTGTTCCGGCCAAGCGGTTGGTTCCGCTGGTCTTGTGGCCGATCCGTCCTGCCCGCCGGATGCAAAGCAGAACATCCTCGGGACCGGTTGGCGGCAGAAGCACGGGCAAAGCAAAAAGGGCGCGACGGGAATAACCCATCACGCCCGACGCTCGATATGGAGCGGCGGTTCGTCCGTGCCTCGACCGGCCACAAGGCCCGTCGGACGGCGCGCGTATAGTCGCGAACGCGGCTTTCGGCAAGGCGAAAAGCCCTATCGGCCGCGGGCTCCTGTCAGCCGCGCGCCTTTGTCCGTTCCGTGACGAAGGCGATGGCGGCGGCGATCGCGGCATCGCGGTCCATCGCCGAGGTGTCGAGCAGCATCGCATCGTCGGCACGGAGCAGGGGGGCGTCGGCACGGCCCGTATCGCGGGCATCGCGAGCGCGAACATCGGCGAGCACCGCATCATAGCCGATCTCGACCGCGCGCCCCAGCATCTCGGCATGCCGGCGGCGGGCGCGTTCCTCGGCACTCGCCGTCACGAACAGCTTGGCGTCGGCGTGCGGCGCGATCACCGTGCCGATATCGCGCCCGTCGAGCACGGCGCCGCTGGGCTGGTTGGCGAAATCGACCTGCCGCTGGAACAGCGCCTTGCGCACCGCGGGATGCACCGACGCGCGGCTGGCGAGGCTGCCCGTACTTTCATAACGAAGCGCGGGATCGTCGAGCAAGGCGTCCGGAAAATCGCACGCGGTGAGGGCGTCGGCCGCCTTGTCCGGATCGCCATGATTGAGCTGCGTCTGATAGCCCACAGCGCGATAGAGCAGCCCGGTATCGAGCACGGGGAGGCCAAAATGCTCGGCAAGCGCCTTGGCGATGGTGCCCTTGCCCGACGCAGTAGGGCCGTCGACCGCGATAATCATGCCGAATCACCGCGGGTACGGCGCGCGCGGAGGGCGCGCAGCAAGCCCCAGGAAGCGATCAGCGCCCAAGCCGCTTCGAGCAGAAACGCCGCCAAGTTGAAATGAACCGACAGCGAGATCAGCAGCAAAATCGCGCCGACAAGGTTCACCGCATTGAACAGCAACTGGTCCAGCGTCTTGGCCATGTTTGCATAGGCGAATGCAGCGATGAACAGGATGCTGCCGATGATGCCGATCGCGTTCGCGGCAAAGGAGGAGATATAGGCGCTCATATGAATTGATAGCCGTCAAATCGCACGCGGAGCAGCCGGCCATCGTGGTCGAAGCCGATTTCGACCCAGCCGGGGTTGAGCGTCGCGCCGCATTCGACGGGGCCGACGTTTCCCGACACGAGCGACGGGTCGCAGTCGAACGCCACATCGGGCAGAAAGCGGCGAACCCGGGCCATCACCTCGGACTGGTCGCGCGCCGTCCCGATATCGAGCGCGCCGATCGGTCGCCCTTCGAACTCGCTTGCCTCCACCGTCTTGATCATGACACGGAGGTCGTCGGCGCCGTCTCCGTACAGAAAATGACGCACACCGGCGGCGTCGCGCCGTTCGCAGCCCTCGTCGGCGATGCAGGGCTCGTCGTCGATCGGCCGAAGTCCGCTGCCGGCGTCTGCCGCACGGCTATCGATCGGATAATCGGAAAAGCTCCGGTCGACCCGAAGCTGCGCACCGCTCGGACAATATTCGACGTCGCCGTCGCACGTCGCGCTGGTGACCGATGCTGTCGGGTCCGGCGCGCGCGCTGTATCGGCAAAGGCGCCCGCCGTGTCGGCAGTTGTCGGAAGGGTGGCGCCCTGTTGCGCGCCGGCCGCGCCGGCACTTAGGCCGAGGAGCGCGATCGGGGCCGCGATGGACAGGATGGGACGACGGTTCATCGCTGCAGGCCCTCCAGCAACGCCTCGAAATTGGGAAAGCTCGTTGCGACCGGTGCCATATCGTCGATCGTCACGGGGGCCTTGCTGACGAGGCCCGCGATGGCGAAGCTCATGCAGATGCGGTGGTCGAGATGGCCGGCGATGGTCGCGCCGCCGGGCAGCGGGTCACCGCCGGTGCCGTGGATGACGAGGCCGTCCTCGCTCTCCTCGACCCGCACGCCGATCGCCGCGAGGCCCGCGGCCATGACCGACAGCCGGTCGCTTTCCTTGACGCGCAGCTCGTCGAGGCCGGTCGTCACCGTCGTCCCCTCGGCAAGCGCGGCGGCGACGAAGAGAATCGGATATTCGTCGATCATGCTCGGCGCGACTGCCGGATCGACCGCGATGCCGCGGAGCAGGCTGTGGCGGACGCGCAGGTCGGCGACGGGCTCGCCGCCGATTTCGCGGGGATCGAGCAGTTCTATATCCCCGCCCATCGCCTGCAGCACCTCGACAAGTCCGGCGCGGGTCGGATTGAGGCCGACATTGGCAATGGTGACGTCCGATCCGGGAACGAGGAGCGCCGCGACAATGAAGAAGGCGGCCGACGAGGGGTCGCCCGGAACGACGATCGTCTGCGGCTGCAATTCGGCTTCGCCCATCACCGAAATCCAGCGGGTGCCGTCGGGTTCTACTTCGACGTCCAGCGTGGCGCCGAAGCCCTTGAGCATCCGTTCGCTATGGTCGCGCGTCGGCACGGGTTCGATCACGGTGGTGATTCCCGGCGTATTGAGGCCGGCGAGCAGGATCGCCGACTTGACCTGCGCCGAGGCGACCGGAAGCCGATATTCGATCGGCACCGCGGGCGCGAGGCCGCGCACCATCAAGGGAAGGCGGCCACCCGGCGAGGCCGAGATGTCAGCGCCCATCTGCGACAACGGATCGATGACGCGCCCCATCGGGCGCCCCGACAGGCTGGCATCGCCGACGAAAGTGGTCGTGATCGGATGGCTGGAAACAAGGCCCATCAGCAGGCGCGTCGAGGTGCCGCTGTTGCCCATGTCGAGCGCTTCGCGCGGCTGGAGCAGGCCGCCGACACCGACGCCTTCAATGACCCAGTCGCCGTCGCCGGTGCGGTCGATATTCGCGCCCATCGCGCGCATGGCCGCGGCGGTGGCGAGGACATCATGCCCCTCAAGCAGCCCGCTCACGCGGCTGGTGCCGACCGCGAGCGCCAACAACATCAGGGCGCGATGCGAAATGCTCTTGTCGCCGGGAATCGCGATCCTACCTTTAAGCGGAGCGGACGCGGCGAAGCTGCGGGGGCGGGCAGTCTGGTCAGTCATGGCGTGCGGCTTTTGACAGCGGCCCGACAATCTGGCAAGGCGCACGCCGATTTGACGGATCGCCGGCCCGGCGCCCATCTTTTTCCGAAATATCAACCGATTTCCAAAAGGTTACGAGGCTTATATGGTAAAGGCTGAATGGGGCACGAAGCGTAGCTGCCCGAAATGTGCCACCCGATTCTACGATTTGACCAAGGATGATCCGGTCAGCTGCATCAATTGCGGCTATTCCTGGATTCCGGAATCGGTGCTGAAATCGAAGCAGCCGATGCCCTTCGAGGAAGTCGAGAAGCCGACCAAGGTCAAGGAAGAGGCCATCGACGAGGATCTGGATCTGGACGTCGATGTCGATGAAGACAGCGATTCGCCGGATAACGATGTCGATCTGGGCGGCGATGACGATCTGGGCGTCGCCACCGGCGACGACGAAGACGACGAAAGCTGATTTTTCGGCGAGGGGCCAAAAAAGCATCGCGGAGATGCATTTGGCCCCTTGCATCGAACGCAGGCGCTGCTAAAGGCGGCGTCCCGGTCGCACCACCCAGGGCGGCCAGACGAAATGGCATGGGGCCTTAGCTCAGCTGGGAGAGCGCTACAATGGCATTGTAGAGGTCAGCGGTTCGATCCCGCTAGGCTCCACCATTTCCTCGAAAACAAGAGGTCCGACGCACCGGCGTTCGGGCCTTTTTCTTTGCCGTGCCGGTTGGCGTGGCGCGTCAGAGCGCCATTTCTTCCTTTTCGAACAAGGGTTCGAAGCCGATCGGGTCGGCCAGGCTGATCCGGTCGAGGATCGCGGCGGTATCGTCGCGCACCTTCAGCATCAGCGTGCGCATCCGGCATTCGGCTTCGGGCAGGCAATTCTTGCAGGTTTCGTGGGCGTTGCGGCTGGCGCACGGCACCAGCGCGAGCGATCCGCGCGTCAGGCGCACA
Organism: Sphingopyxis sp. A083; assembly: GCF_001468495.1. Classification (NCBI taxonomy): domain Bacteria; kingdom Pseudomonadati; phylum Pseudomonadota; class Alphaproteobacteria; order Sphingomonadales; family Sphingopyxidaceae; genus Sphingopyxis; species Sphingopyxis sp. A083. The sequence goes on from NZ_LNSK01000002.1 coordinate 115,888, forward strand.
AGATCGCCATAGCTGATGTCGACCGGCGGCAGCGCGAGCTGATAGCCGCCATCGCGTCCGCGCTGCGAGATGAGCAGCCCTTCGCGCGCCATTTCCGACAGGATGACGGTCAGGAATTTGGGCGGGATATTCTGCGCCTCGGCAATGTCCGCGAGTTGGACCTGACCCTTGCCCCAATGATCGGCAAGATGCTGAAAGGCACGTATCGTGTAGCGGGTCTTCTGCGAGAGCATGGCGCGCTGTCTGATCCACTTTGCCGATAATTTCAACCTCCCGACATGACAATTATCGCCTCAGCGCCAGCCCCATTGATTGAAATCACAGCGCGGCCTAGTTTCGCCGCGATAAGCGGGGTCGCGATCAAGGGTTTTGGCACGGGTTTTTTGGAGCCGCATATGAAGCGAATCATGTTGGTCCCCGCTTGGGCCGCCGTCACCTTGCTGGCGGTGGCGCCCGCGCAGGCGCAGTTCGGCGGGCTGCTGCGCAAGGTCACGACGCCGACCCCCGCCCCGACGTCGAGCGAAAGCGACAACGGCGGTTGTCCCAAGGGCAAGAAGGGCAGCAGCGTCGGCCGCGGCATATTGGGCGGTGTGATCCGGGATGCGGTGGGCGACGCGGCCAGCAAGGCAGGGGTCTATTCCTATGTGCCGATCGCCGAGGTCAGCGGGACGCTGACCGACGCCATCGCTTGCCGCCTCGACCCCGCCGAACAGGTGCAGGCCGCCAAGGCCACCGAAGAGGTGACACGCGGCGAAGCGGTCGGCACGACGTCGAACTGGACCAGCGAAACGCGCGACAATGTCAGCGGGTCGTCGACCGTGGCTTCGATCAACACAGAGGACGGCGGCAGGAAGTGCATGACCGTCAACGACTTCGTGATCGTCGATGGCGAGGAAACCCGTGTGTCGAAACGCATGTGCAAGGGGCCGGGTGATACGCGCTATGTTCTTGCGGCCTGAATTGCCGAAGCTCGCCCTCACGGCGCTTGCGGTCGTCAGCCTGACCGCGGCGACCGAGATGGACCCGATCAATCCGACCTGTCCGCTCAACCCCAATTGGTCGGCCAATCCGACGATGAAGCTGACGGTCGAAAAGCGCGGCACGATGAAGGTGATGCTCGCCGAAGGCCGCGTTGATTCGGGACTGCCCGACCGGCTGAGCGCCGCGCTGAAGGCCAATCCGGACGTATCCGAGATATGGCTGCGTTCGCCCGGCGGCGATGCGCGCGCCGGCAACGCCGCGGGGCGCATCATCCGGTCGAACCCCGGCCTTGCGACGCGCATACCGAGCGGCTGGGCCTGTTTCAGCGCCTGCAATTTCGTCTTCATGGGCGGCGCGCCGCGGCTGATCGAGCCGGGCGGCGAGTTCATCGTCCATATGTTCACCAGCACCGGCGACCGCTCGCTGATCGACGAAAGCGTGGCGATGGGCACCGATGCGACGACCGAGCTGATCGGCGACGTCGAACAGGACAGCGCGCTGCTGGCGAGCGAGGACAATGATTTCCTGATCAAGATGGGCGTGTCGCGCAAATTGCTGACCGACATCATGTATCGGCAGAAGGCGGTGAAGGGCAGCGGCCCGGACAAATCGACGCGCCGCTGCCTGACGCTCGACGAAGCGCTGAAATATGGCGTGACCTACGCGGTAGAATAGCTACGGCTGAACAGCGTTGCATATCGCAACGAAACGCATAGACTGGCCGCCGATATATGGGAGAGCCAGCCATGACCGACATGACGCACGATCACGCATCCTTCCGTTCGATGATCGACGGGACGCAGGAAGATTGGGATATCATCGCGCGCGAGCAGAAGGAATTTGCGCCGCAGAACGGCAAGCGCATCCTCGATCATCTGAAACTGCTTGGCGGCGATTATGGCGGCTTTCCCGTCGACCGGCTCGAGCATTGCCTGCAGACCGCTACGCGCGCGCATCGCGATGGGCGCGACGAGGAATATGTCGTGATGGCGCTGCTCCACGACATTGGTGACACGCTGGGTGCGTTCAACCATCCCGATGTCGCGGCGGCGATCCTCAAGCCCTTCCTGTCAGAAGAAAATCTGTGGATCGTCCAGCACCACGGCATCTTCCAGGGCCATTATTTCTTCCACTATCTCGGGCTCGATCGCGACATGCGCGACCAGTTCAAGGACCATCCCTATTACGCGGCGTGCGCCGAATTCTGCGAGAAATACGACGCGCCGGCGTTCGACCCCGACTATGAAAGCGAACCGCTGGAATTCTTCGAGCCGATGGTGATGCGTCTCTGCTCCTATCCGCGCACGAGCATCTACAAGAAGGTGATGGTCGAAGAAGCGGCGGAGTAGGCCGCAGCGTTCATGGGTAATACCCGGCGAAAGCCGGGGTCAGAAGGCGCGCAAAAGGACCCCGGCTTTCGCCGGGGAGCACCAGAGTAGCTTATTTGCCCTTGAACTCGGTCTTGCGCTTCTGAAGGAAGGCCGCGATGCCCTCGGCGGCATCGGCGCTGTTGCCGGCCAGATATTGGCCCATCGCCTCGGCATCGAGCGTGTCGGCATAGCTTTGCGTCAAGCCGCCGCGCAGCACCTTGCGCATCGTGCCGAGCGCAACCGTCGGTCCGCTGGCCAGCCGCTTTGCGAGCGCTTCGGCTTCGGCCATCAGCGCGTCATCCTCGACCGCCTTGTAAATCAGTCCCCAATCGGCGGCCTGTTCGGCCGAGATTTTCTCGCCGAGCATCATCATCTGCGTCGCGCGCGGCAGGCCGACGAGCCGTGGCAGCAGCCACGACGATCCGCCGTCGGGGACGAGGCCGATATTGACGAAAGCCTGGAGGAAATAGGCGCTTTTGCCAGCAATCGCGAAATCGCCCGACAGCGCAAAGCTGCATCCGACCCCTGCGGCGGGGCCGTTGACCGCGGTCACGACCGGAATGTCGAGATTGGCGAGCGCGAGCAGCATCGGGTTATAATGGTTGCGCAGCGCCTTGCGACTGTTCGCGCCGCCGCCGACAGCAGTTGCGCTGCGATCGCCCGCCAGATCCGCGCCCGAACAGAAACCGCGACCCTCACCGGTAATCAGCAGCGCACGCGCGCCAAGGACGCCCATCCAGTCGAGCGCGGCGCGGATATCGTCGGCCATCGCGGGCGGCATCGAATTGAGCCGTTCGGGACGGTTGAGCGTGATCTTCGCGACATTGTCGCTGCACGCGAGCTTGATCGTGTCGAAGGTCGGTATGTCGGTCATGGGGAAGAATCCTCTCGCGGTCTTTACCTTTACGTTCACGTAAAGGTGTGACCGATTCGGAGGATGAGTGCAAGGGGCGTTGCACGGTAGCGACAGTGCGCTCGGGCCCCGATGCCCCGCGCCGGTTTGACATCGCGTCGGCAATCGCACACCGGAACAGATGATAACTGGGGTGATTTGACCGGGGGGGGAGGGCGACTGTGAATCTGGAGCCATATCGGAGACATCGCCGAATTTTGACCGCAAGTCTGGTCGGCACCGCAGTCGAATTTTATGATTTTTATATCTACGGCACCGCGGCTGCGCTGGTCTTCGGGCCGCTTTTCTTTCCTTCGGAATCGCCGTCGGCGCAGCTGATGCTCAGCTTCATGAGCTTCGGGCTCGCTTTTTTCGCACGGCCGGTCGGCGCCGTCGTGTTCGGCCATTTCGGCGACCGGATCGGGCGGAAGTCGACGCTCGTCGCCTCGCTGATGCTGATGGGGGCCTCGACGCTGCTTATCGCCTTTCTGCCGACCTTTGCGATGGTCGGCTGGGTCGCACCGTTGCTGCTGTGCATCTTGCGGTTCGGGCAGGGCTTCGGGCTGGGCGGGGAATGGGGCGGTGCGGCGCTGCTCGCGGTCGAAAATGCGCCGCCGGGATGGCAGTCGCGCTTCGGCATGTTCCCGCAGCTTGGCGCGCCGGTCGGGTTCATCGCCGCCAACGGACTGTTCCTGCTCCTTGGCCTTTGGCTGAGCGATGCCGATTTTGCGGCGTGGGGCTGGCGTATACCCTTTCTTGTTTCCGCCGTGCTCGTCGGCCTTGGCCTGTGGGTTCGGCTAAAGATCGGTGAGACGCCGGCCTTTTCGGAGGCGCTGGAGCGCGACGCGCCTGTCGGCGTGCCGATCGGCGAGTTGCTGCGCGGCCACTTCGTCGCGACGCTTGCCGGAACCTTCGCGGTCGTCGCCTGTTTCGCGATCTTTTATCTCGCGACCAGCTTCGCCCTTGCGCACGGCACCACCACGCTCGGCTATCCGAAGGAAGAGTTTCTCCTCATCCAGCTTGGCGCGATCCTGTTCATGGCGGCCGGCATTATCTTTGCGGGTTATGCCAGCGATGCCTCCAGCGCGCAGCGCGTGCTGCGCTGGGGATGCGGCGCGACGATGCTCGTCGGCCTGCTGTTCGGTCCGGCGCTGGCCTCGGGGAGCTGGCTGACGATCTTCGCAGGTCTCGCCACATCGCTGTTCGTGATGGGCCTCGTCTACGGCCCGCTCGGGAGCTGGCTGACCGGCCTGTTCCCCGTGCGCGTCCGCTACACCGGCGCGTCGGTCGCCTTCAATGTCGGCGGCATATTGGGCGGCGCAGCCGCGCCGATCGCGGCGCAGGCGCTCGGTGACTGGCGCGGCACCGAGGTCGTCGGCCTCTATCTGGCGCTCGCCGGACTGGTCAGCTTTTGCGGTCTGGCCTTGGTGACAAAAATTGAACGCGGTGACGCGTGAGGCGCAATGTCATTGCCGCGTCATCATTGAATCTCTAACAAACGGATAGTCTCCCACCACCGCGAGATCTGCCCATGTCCTTGATCGCCCGCCGTTCTTTCATCGCCTCATGGCCGGTCATCGCCGGCCTCATGCTGCCCGGCTCCGCCGCGGCGCTGGCGCCAACAGTATTCGCCGCACCGATCCGGCTGCAGGGCAATCGCGTCTGGCTTGATGTGTCGGTGGAAGGCTTGCCTCCCGAACCGTTCATTCTCGACACCGGGACCACGGAAAGTCTGATTTCGGATAGCTGGGCGAACTCCGTCAAGCTGCGCGAGCGGGGCGCGAGCATAATCGGCGGCCTGGGCGGGGTCGAGCGAACGTCGGTCCTTCGGGTCGAGGATGTCGTGATCGGCGGCACTTTTCGCATCCCCTATATGGAATTTCACGGCACCAAGTCGGTCGTCGATTCGCGCACCCGGGGATTGATCGGCGCGCCGCTGTTTACCGATATGGACAGCGATCTTGATTTCGTCGCGAACCAGTGGCGCATCTATCCCGATGGCCGTAGCGAGCGGCCTGGCATGTATCTGATACCGCAAAGCTATATGCCCCGCCGGGCGAGCTACGGTTTGACCACGCCCGTGCAGATCGGCGATTTTTCCGGGCGCTTCCTGATCGACACAGGCGCACCCCGCAACATCCTGCTCGATGGCAAGGCGGCGCGCGACATCGGTTGGTGGGATAGCGAACGACCCTATGTTCCCGTGCGTGCAAGCGGCTTCGGTAAAGGAAGTCTGCGGACCCGTATGTTCCGGGCGGACAAGGTCCTTCTTCACAAATTCGCCTTTCCGCGCGCGCTGGTCACGCTCGCCGAGCCCGGCCCGCGAAACGGCAATTTCGATAATGTCGAGGGGCTGGTCGGGTTGGACATGATCCGCCATTTCCACCTTTCAACGGACCCCAAGCGCAAACAGCTATGGATGGCGCCCAACGGACTCGATTTTGCAGGAACCGAGCGCTATCCGATGTCGGGGCTTTGGCTTGACCGCAAAGGCACGCGTATCGTGATCGAGGATGTCGGCAACGGCAGCCCGGCCAAGGACGCCGGGCTGCAACCGGGTGATACGCTTGTGGGGGTCGAATGGAACGCGATGTTGCGCCGGCTGGGCGGCAAGCCCGGGGATCAAGTCGCGTTCGATTATGAACGCGACGGGAAGCGCGGTCACGCGCAGTTCAATCTGAAGCCCTATCTTTAGTCGGCACGGAGCAGCGTGAGCTTCGCTTTCCCGACCTTTCGCTCGGCTTCGATGGCGAAGCCGGCAACGTCGACGCTTTCCTTCTCGCCCGTTTCGATCGAGATCCAGCTATCGGCATCGACCCAGCCGAGCCGCGCCAGCTTGTCGAGCGCGACGCTGCCGGCACCCGTCGCATAGGGCGCATCGAGCAGCAGCAGATCGAAACTGCGTGGCGCTGGCCCAAGCGCGAGGACCGAACCGGCCCGTACCTCGGCACGGGCAGCCGCGCCGAGCGCCGCCAGATTCTTGCGCAGGGCGTCGATCGCCTCGCGATCCTGCTCACCGAACAGGCACTGCGCGGCGCCGCGCGACAAGGCCTCGATCCCCAGCGCGCCCGACCCCGCGAACAGGTCGGCGACATACAAGCCCTCGAAACTACCGAGCCGGCTTGCAAGCATGGAGAAGAGTGTCTCGCGCGTGCGGTCGGCGGTCGGGCGAGTGGCATCATTCTTGGGCGCGATCAACTTGCGACCGCGCCATTCGCCGGAAATGACGCGCATCAGCTCATCCGCCGCCGGAACTGGAACAAGGCATCGCGTGGTACGACCTCGACCGCGCCGACATCGAGGCCGTCGAGCTCGAAAGCGCCATATCGCGTCCGGATCAGGCGGCTCACCTGCAGCCCCAGATGTTCGAGCACGCGACGAACCTCGCGATTCTTGCCCTCGGTCAGCGTCAGCTCGATCCACTGGTTGCGCCCCGTCCGCCGTTCGAGATTGGCGTCGATCTTGCCATAGCGGACCCCGTCGATCTCGACCCCCTCGACCAGTTCCTCGAGCTGCGCTTGGCTGATGTCGCCAAACGCGCGGGCGCGATAGGTGCGCTCGACCCCGCTGGCGGGCAGTTCGAGCTGGCGCTTGAATTCGCCGTCATTGGTCAGCAACAGCAAGCCCTCGGTATTATAGTCGAGCCGCCCGACGGGCATCAGCCGCGGCAGCCCCTTGGGCAGCACGTCATAAATCGTCTTGCGTCCCTTGGGGTCGCGCGCCGCGGTCAGGCAGCCGACCGGCTTGTAGAAGCGATAGAGGCGCGTCGATACGGGCTTTGCGACCGGATTGCCGTCGACGGTCAAGCCCTCGAGCGATGAGAGCAGCGGCGCCGGTTGCACGATCACCGCGCCGTTCAGTGCAATGCGGCCTTCCTCGATCATTCGTTCGACATCGCGCCGTGACCCGACGCCAGCGCGCGCCAGGAGCTTGGTGATGCGCTGCGGCCCGTCCTCGCGCTCCTCTTCCTTCGGCGGAGCCTTACGCGGCGGTTGTGCAGCGCGCGCACTGCGGCGGCCACGCGGAGCGTCGCCCTGCGGGGAAGCGGGCGGGCGGGACGGCGAACGGGGTGGGCGGCGTGTCGTCATCGGAACGGATGCGGCTTTCATATCGTTATTCGGGAAAAGGGATGTTGTAATATGGCCACGCTCATAGCCGGAAAAGTGTCGCTTCGTCGATGGCAAGCAAAAGCAATCTTGCGAGGACGCGCACGCAGAGTCATGCGGCGGACGGAAGGTAGGTAAAATGCTCTTCGCGTCCCGCCCGTCCTGCTTCAAACGGCTGCTGATCGTCGAGGATGATCCGCTGGTCGCTTTCGACAATGAGCGGACCCTGAAGCATGGTGGCTATGACGTCGTTGCGACGGTCGATTCGGGCGAAGCGGCTGTCGCGATGCTGGCAGACAAGACGATCGATGCGCTGATCCTCGACCTCAAGCTCGCGGGGCACATGACGGGACGCGAGGTTGCGCGGCTCGCGCGCGACCGCGGCGTTGCCGTACTGCTGGTAACGGGGCAATGTCCCGAAGATGCGGGCGACATCGCGCTCGCCTGCCTGACCAAGCCGCACGGGGCGGCGGCGCTTCTCCACGCGGTTCGCGCCGTCGAGACGATGGTGTGCAAGCACAAGATGCCGCGCAAGGTGAGCGGGATGCAGACCTATTGGCGTCCCGAGGCCGCGTAACCGGCCCGCTGCCTCCACCGAACCGGCGGTTGAGTGCCGATGCGCGAGGAGGATCCCGTTGAAGATATTGCTTCCGCTGTTCAGCTTGGCTTTGGGGGCGGCCGCCGCGCTCCTGTTCGGGCCATCCGATCGACCGTCCGCCGCCATCGCGGCTTCGACGCCGCCCGCGGCGCCCGTGCTGGTCGAGTTGTTCACCAGCCAGGGTTGTTCCTCCTGTCCGCCCGCCGACCGGTTGCTCGAGAGACTGGATGCCGAAGGCTCCGTGGTCGCGGTCAGCCGCCCCGTTACCTATTGGGACCGGCTGGGATGGAAGGATACGCTCGCGCGCGCCGCGAATGATGCGCTTCAGGACCGCTATGCGCGGCGCGGGCTGCCGGGGGCGGGTGTTTATACCCCCGAAGCCGTCGTGCAGGGGAGCGCGGCCGCCGTCGGATCGGACGAGCGGGCGCTGCGCCGGATGATCGGCGCCGCGCCAAGCGACGCGGCGCTTCGCCTCGACGGCGGCCGTGTGGTCGCTTCGCGGTCCGCAGCGGGTGCCGAATTGCGCTTCCTGGCGATCGCGCACCGCGCCTCGGTCGACGTCGCCCGCGGCGAGAATGGCAACCGGAGGCTGGGTTATACCAATGTCGTGCTGGCCGAGGCGGCGGCTCCTTGCCCCGCAAGCGGCGCCTGCGCGGCCGCAATGCCCGCAGCGATCGCGGGCCAGCGCGGGGCCGACCGCTGGGCGGTGCTGTTGCAGGACCGCGCCGGCGGGCGCGTGCACGCCGTCCGCTGGATCGGGCGCCCCGCCAAATAGATGCTTCCAATTTGGTCCTGTTGCTTTAGGCCGAACGGTTCGAGGCGTCGCCGGTCAGCCGAGCGCGACAGGGAGGATCTATGCAGGCAGATATGGCGCCGCCGCCACCGCAAAGCTGGTGGGACAGCATCCGGCCCTATCTGGAGCGCGCGCCGCTGGCGGCGCTGCTGCTCGGCATTTCGTCGGGATTTCCCTATGCGATGATCGGTGCGACCTTGACGACGCGACTGTCGCAGGACGGTTTCGAAAAATCGTCGATCACCGCCTTTTCGCTCGCCTTTCTCGTCTATAATTTCAAACCGCTGTGGGCCTGGATCGTCGATACGATCCGCCTTCCGGGGGCGGGGGTGGTCGGCCAACGGATCAGTTGGCTGATCCTGACGGCCATGCTCGTCATGCTGGCGGTCGGCAATCTCGCGCTGGTCGATCCGCAGCAGGTCGGCCAGTCCCCCGTGGGGCACCTCATGCAGCGGTTCGGGCTTGGCCATGAAGGCGAATTCGCCGCGCTGTTCGAAATGGCGGTCGGTGCGGTTCTCGTGGGTGCAGCGGGCGCGACGTTCGACATTGTGATCGACGCCTACCGGATCGAGATATTGAAGCCCGAACAACTCGGCGTCGGATCGGGCATGTCGCAATATGGCTGGCGGATCGGATCGGCGGGCGCCGGTGCGCTCGCGCTCTATCTTGCCGCGCGGCAAGGATGGGAGGCGGCCTATCTGGCATGTGCGCTTTTTGCATTGCCGGCGGTCATTGCGGGCTTTTGGGTCGGCGAGCCCGAGCGGCACCGCGCGGCACTCTCGCGCGAAGGCAAGCCAGGACTTGTCGCGGGTATCATCGGTCCCTTCCGCGAGTTTTTCAGTCGCCATGGCGCCTGGCTGGTGCTGCTGTTCATCCTGCTCCACAAGATCGGCGATACGCTCGCGAATCTGACGCTGCGCCTGCTGCTCAACGATCTTGGCTTCAGCAATGACGAGATTGCGATCTACGACGTCGGTATCGGCTTCTGGGCCTATCTGATCGGCATTTTCATCGGCGGGATTCTCTACGCGCGGATGGGCATGAAAAAGTCGGTGCTGCTCAGCCTGATCCTGATGGCGGTGAGCAATTTCAGCTTCGCGCTGCTCGCGGCGGCGGGCCACAGCAATTGGGGCCTCGCCGGCGCGATCGGGTTCGAAAATATTGCGAGCGGCATCGGCGGCGTCGTCGTCGTCGCCTATTTCTCGGCACTCTGCGACTTGCGCTTCACTGCGGCGCATTATGCCCTGATCTCCTCCGCAGCGAGCATTGTCGGTCGTTTCCTGACCGGCACCACGGCGGGCGCGATGATGGACAATATGGGCAATGTGAACTTCTATCTGTTCACCGTCGCCGCGGCCCTGCCGGGTATTGTCCTATTCTGGCTGATGATGCGCAGCGGGCTCGTTGACCAATCGGTCGGCACGGCGGGTACCCGGCATGCGCGCGAGGCGTCGGCCTAATCGGGCAATTCGCCGTTCGCGCGCAGCACCTCGCCCGCAAGGTAAAGCGAGCCGGCGATCAGGACGATCTCGGTCACAGGGTCTACTGCCAATCCAGCCAGCGCAGCCTCGACGGTATCGGCCGCGAGCGCTTCCGGCCCGAAGGCTGAGGCGCCATGATGCTCGTGCCCGGGCACCGGCACGACGGTGATCGAGGCGAGCTTGCCGGCCAGGGGATCGATCAACGCCGAGGGATGCTTGTTGGCGAGCATCCCGGTGACCAGATGGATGCGGCGCGCATCGCCCGCAAAATGCTGCGCGAGTTGATGCCCTGCATCGGCGTTGTGGGCGCCGTCGAGCCACACCGTCGTGGCGGGCGGGAGCAGCTTTGCGAGCGGTCCGCTCTCCAGTCGTTGCAATCGCGCCGGCCAGTAAGCCGCGGCGATGCCGCGCTCGATCGCGCCCGCATCGGGTTTCGGACCCGGCGCGAGATGGAGCATCGCAATCGCAAGCCCCGCATTGCGCATCTGATGCCCGCCCGCCATGCGCGGGCGCAGCAAGGCGGGGAGTTCCCCGTCCATCGATCGCCAGCGAAAGGCGTCGCCGACGGCTTCGACCGACCAGGTTTCGCTCTCGACGAACGGGACCACGCCCGCCGCCTCGGCCCGGTCCGCGATTACCCGCGCCAGCGGCGGCGGATAGGCGAGCGTCGCCAGCGCGGCGCCGTGTTTGATGATGCCGGCCTTTTCCCACGCGATCCGTGCGGCAGGACGCGTCGGGGTGCCGTCTTCGGGCGCGAGCAGAAAGGCCTCATGGTCGATGCCGAGCGAGGCGATGCCGCACACCGCCGGCGCCGGGATGATATTGGTCGCATCGAGTCGTCCGCCCAGCCCGACCTCGATGATGCAATCGTCGGCGGGTATGCGCGAAAAGGCAAGGAAAGCCGCCGCCGTCGTCACCTCGAAAAAGCTTGCATGCAGCCCTTCCGCGACGTCGAGGACTTCGCCAAGCAAGGCGGCGAGCGCCGCGTCGTCGATCAGGGTGCCCGCCAGTCGGATGCGCTCGTTAAACCGGACGAGGTGCGGGCTGGTATAGGCGTGGACCCTGCGCCCCTGCGCCTCCAGTATTGCGCGCAGATAGGCGCACGTCGATCCCTTGCCGTTGGTCCCTGCGACATGGAAGGTCCGCGGCAGCCGGTCTTGCGGATCGCCGAGGCGCGCGCACAGTTCGCCGATGCGGTCCAGCCCCAATATGTCGCGACCCGGCGACAGCGCCGCGAGGCGGTCGAGCTGCGCCTGAACGGCGGGATCGGAACTGTGCGCGTGGTCGGGCATGGATTCTCCCTCCGTCCGTCAGGAGGAGGGATCAAGCCGCCTTTTCGGGCGCGAGATAGCCGATCAGGCGGCCGAGCGTCGCGGGCAGCTCCTTGCGATGCACCACCATGTCGATCATCCCGTGATCGAGCAGATATTCGGCGCGCTGGAACCCTTCGGGCAGCTTTTCGCGGATCGTATTTTCGATCACGCGCTGGCCCGCGAAGCCGATCAGCGCATTGGGCTCGCTGATCTGCACATCGCCCAGCATCGCATAGCTGGCCGTCACGCCGCCCGTTGTCGGGTCGGTGAGCAGCACCACATAAGGCAGGCCCGCGCGGCGCAGCCGCTGGAGCGCAACCGTCGCGCGCGGCATCTGCATGAGCGACAGCGTGCCTTCCTGCATCCGCGCACCGCCCGCGGCGGTGATCGCGATGTAGGGGATGCCGCGCTTGATCGCGGCCTCGACCCCGGCGACGAACGCCTCGCCGACCGCGACGCCCATCGATCCGCCCATGAAGGCGAAATCCTGCACGCCGATCACGGCGCCTTGGCCCGAAATGCGGCCGAAGGCGTTTTGATAGGCGTCGCGGTCGCCGGTCTGCGCGCGTGCGGCCTTGATGCGGTCGACATATTTCTTGGTGTCGCGAAACTTCAGCGGATCTTCGGGTGCAGCAGGGGCGGCGATCAACTCGTGCAGGCCGCCGTCAAAAAGCTGCGCGAAGCGCTCTTTGGCGCCGATGCGGTCGTGATGGTCGCAGCGCGGGCAGACGTTCAGATTGTCTTCCCACTCCTTGACGAACACCATCTGCTGACACTGGCGGCATTTGTGCCAGAGGTTGTCGGCGGTGTCGCGCTTGGCGGTGAAGGGCAGGGCGTTGCGAACGCGGTCGAGCCAGCTCATGCGGCGATCTCCTTTGCGCCGTGGATAGCATCGGCGAGCGAACGGGTGAAGGCTTCGACATGCGGCGCCGCGGCGTCGCCATGCTCGGCAATGATGTCGATGAAGGCCGATCCGACGACGACGCCGTCGGCAACCTTGGCGATGTCGGCCGCCTGCGCGGGGGTGCGAACGCCGAAGCCGACCGCGACCGGCAGGTCGGTCGCGGCTTTCAGGCGCGCAACCGCATCCTCGATGCTCGCCTGAGCGGCCTGCTGCATCCCGGTGATCCCGGCAACCGAAACATAATAGAGAAAGCCGCCCGCGCCGTTCAGCACGTCGGGCAGCCGCGCCGCGTCGGTCGTCGGCGTTGCGAGGCGGATCAGGTCGACCCCGGCAGCGCGGAGCGCGGGGCCGAGTTCGGGATCTTCCTCCGAGGGAATATCGACGCAGATGATGCCGTCGACCCCTGCTTTCGCGCATTCGGCGGCGAACCAATCGGCGCCACGGATCGTCATCGGATTGGCATAGCCCATCAGCACGAGCGGCGTGTCGGGATGGCGCTGGCGGAAGGCGGCGGCGATACCGAACAGGTCGGCGGTGGTCGTCCCCTTGGCGAGGCTACGCAGGTTTGCGGCCTGGATCGCGGGGCCGTCGGCCATCGGATCGGTGAAGGGCATGCCCAGTTCGATCACATCGGCACCCCCCGCGACGAGCGCGTCAAGGTTCGCGGCGGTGTCGCCATCGCCGCCGGTGATGAAGGCGACGAGCGCAGGGCGCGGCTTGGCGAAGGCGGCGGCGAAGCGGGTCACAGCTCTACCCCCAATGCTTCCGCCACGGTGAAGATATCCTTGTCGCCGCGGCCCGAGCAATTGACGATGATGATCTTGTCCTTGCCCAGCGTCGGCGCGACGCGTTCGGCAGCGGCGATCGCGTGCGCGCTTTCGAGCGCGGGGATGATGCCTTCGAGCTTGGTCAGCTTCTGAAAACTTGCGAGCGCCTCTTCGTCGGTGACCGGTTCGTAACGCGCGCGGCCGATGTCATGCAGCCAACTATGCTCGGGGCCGATGCCCGGATAGTCGAGCCCCGCCGAGATGCTGTGCGCCTCGGTGATCTGGCCGTCCTCATCCTGCAGCAGATAGGTCTTGTTGCCGTGGAGGATGCCGGGTTTGCCGCCGGCGAGGCTGGCGGCGTGCTTGCCGCCCAATCCTTCGCCCGCGGCTTCGACGCCGACGATCTCGACGTCTGTGTCATCGAGGAAGGGATGGAACAGCCCGATGGCGTTCGACCCGCCGCCGACGGGGGCGATCAGCATGTCGGGCAGGCGCCCTTCGGCTTCGAGAATTTGCGCTTTCGCTTCCTCGCCGATCACCGACTGGAAATCACGCACCAGTTCGGGATAGGGATGCGGCCCCGCGACGGTGCCGATGATGTAGAAGGTGTCCTCGACGTTCGCGACCCAGTGGCGGAGCGCCTCGTTCATCGCATCTTTCAGCGTCTTCGCGCCGCTTTCGACCGCGACGACTTCGGCGCCGAGCAGCTTCATGCGGAAGACGTTCGGCTGCTGCCGCGCGACGTCGACCGCGCCCATGAAAATGGTGCAGGGCAGGCCAAAGAGCGCTGCCACGGTCGCGGTCGCGACGCCGTGCTGGCCAGCGCCGGTTTCGGCGATGATCTTGGTCTTGCCCATCCGCTTGGCGAGCAGGATCTGACCGATGCAATTGTTGATCTTGTGCGCGCCGGTGTGGTTGAGATCCTCGCGCTTCAAATAGATCTTCGCGCCACCCAGATCATTCGTCAACCGCTCGGCGAACCACAGCGGGCTCGGGCGGCCGACATAATTTTTGAGCAGATAGTCGAACTCGGCCTTGAAGGCAGGGTCGGCCTGCGCAGCGCGATAATGGCGTTCGAGGTCGAGGATGAGCGGCATCAGCGTTTCGGCGACATAGCGGCCGCCGAAGGCGCCGAAATGGCCGCGCGCGTCGGGCTGGGTGCGGAGGCTGTTGGGCAGGGTCGGTGCTTCGGTCATGGTCATTTCCATCGGTTACGGGTGGGCGCGCACTTGAAGATCGGGTCTCAAGCGGTCAGCGCCATCGTTTTCCGATGCGCGTCATGAGGGACTGCGGTGTCAGCATCTGCCGACCGCTTTAAGGAAAGCGGCGATCTTGTCCATATCCTTGACGCCGGGTGCGCTTTCGACCCCCGATGACACATCGACGAGCGGCGCGCCGGTTTCGGCGATCGCCTGTGCGACATTGGCCGGGGTCAGTCCGCCTGCGACGCCCCAATCGATCGAGTGGCGATGGCCCTTGAGCAGCGACCAGTCGAAGCGGGCGCCCGTGCCGCCGGGCAACGCCGCTGCCGGCGCATCGAACAAGATGCGGTCGGCCGCACCTTCAAACTGCCGGACGCGTTCCAGCGTTCCGGCATCCTTCAGGCCGACCGCCTTCCAGACTTCGGCGGGAACGAGCCGTTTGACCGCGGCGAGCCATTGGGGTGTTTCATTGCCATGAAACTGGACGATGTCGGGGCGCACCGCGCTGAGCGCCTCGCCAGTCACCTGTTGCGAGGCATTCACGAGAAGGAGCGCAACCTTCACTTTCCCCCCGGCGCGCTGGCGAAGCGCGGCAGCGGTCTTCAGATCGACGTGGCGCGGACTCGGTTCATAGTGAACGAGGCCGATGTGCGTCGCGCCGAGCCGGATAGCGGCGTCAACCGTTTCGGGCGTAGAGAGGCCGCAGATTTTGACAAGTGGGGGCATATATCAGGGTTCGATCATTTAGGTCATTGCGAGCGAAGCGAAGCAATCTCCAGCCATCGGCGTAATACAATCCCGAAGCTGGAGATTGCTTCGTCGCCTTCGGCTCCTCGCAATGACGATGGTTGAATGAAAGTGTGTTTACAGCGTCGCTTCGATCGCGCGCGCCGCGAGGTCGGGATCCTGCGACTGGCTGATCGGTCGGCCGACGACGAGGATCGAGGCGCCGTCAGCCATCGCCTGCGCCGGGGTAACGATACGCTTCTGATCGCCGGCACGGCCGTCAGCAGGGCGCACCCCCGGTACGACAAAGAAGCCGCCCGGCCATGCCTTGCGCGCGGCCTTCACTTCCTGGCCCGAGCAGACGATGCCGTCGAGACCCGATTCGCGGGCCAGCGCGGCGAGGCGGACGACCTGGTCGTGCGGGGTGCCGCCGACGCCGATATCATCGAGATCGGGCGCGTCGAGGCTGGTGAGCACGGTAACGCCGACCACCTTGGTCGCGCTTCCCGCGACTGCCTTGGCCTCTTCCATCATCGCGCGGCCGCCCGCGGCGTGGACGGTCAGGATCGCGGGTTCGAGCGGACGCAGCGCCTGGATCGCCTTGGCAACGGTGTTCGGGATGTCGTGCAGCTTGAGGTCGAGGAAGATCGGCAGGCCGAGCTTCGCCATTTCGTGCACCCCGTGATGGCCGTTGGCGCAGAAGAATTCGAGGCCGAGCTTCAGCCCGCCGACATGGTGGCGCACCCGCTGCGCCAGCGTCAGCGCGGCATCGAGGTGGGGGGTGTCGATGGCAAGATAGACAGGCGAGCTCATTGCGGATCCAGCGGCGAGGGTGGGATGTCGTTGACGGGCTTCGACTGCGGCGCCGGTTCGGGGGTGAGCGGCGTCTCGGCGGGGCGGTTGGCCATGGCGCGCAAGTCGGCAAGTTGCCGTTCGCTCGTTTCGATACGGCGCTTCAGCGACCAGCGTGAGGTACGCAGCGCGATCCACAGCGGCAGGCTGCCGATCAGGAAGGCGGCAAAGATCAGCACCGGCAATTTGGTGTCGAGCACCTGTCCCGGCCATATGGTCACGGTGACCGGATTCCAGTTGGCCATCGAAAAGACGACGAGGATGATGGTCAGCAACACCCAGATGACGGTTCGCACGATTCCCACGTTATTGCGCTCCTTTACCGGCCTCTGCATCGAACCCTAAGCGACTTTGGCGCACGATGCGAGTCTCTGGGCGAGGCCCGGCGCGTTCAGCCGCCGAACACCCGCGCAAAGATCGTATCGACATGCTTCATATGATAGTCGAGGTCGAACAGCGCGGTCAGTTGCTCGGCCGACAGACGCGCGGTCACGTCAGCGTCGGCCTTCAGCAGTTCGAGCAACGAAAGCTGGCCGTCGCTTTCCCAAACCTTCATCGCATTGCGCTGGACGAGCGCATAGCTGTCCTCACGGCTCGCCCCTGCCTGAGTCAGCGCGAGCAGGACGCGCTGCGAATGGACGAGGCCGCCCATGCGATCGAGATTCTTCTGCATGCGCTCGGGGTAAACGAGCAGCTTGTCGACCACGCCGGTCAGTCGCGCGAGCGCGAAGTCGAGCGTGATCGTCGCGTCGGGACCGATGAAGCGTTCGACCGACGAATGGCTGATGTCGCGCTCGTGCCAGAGCGCGACATTCTCCATCGCAGGGATGGCGGCGCTGCGCACCATGCGCGCAAGCCCGGTCAGATTTTCGGTGAGCACCGGGTTGCGCTTGTGCGGCATGGCCGACGAGCCCTTCTGCCCCGGCGAAAAATATTCCTCCGCTTCGAGCACTTCGGTGCGCTGAAGGTGGCGGACCTCGACCGACAGGCGTTCGATCGACGAGGCGATCACGCCGAGCGTTGCGAAGAACATGGCATGGCGATCGCGCGGAATGACCTGCGTCGACACGGGTTCGATCGCGAGACCCAGCTTCGCCGCGACATGAGCTTCGACGCGCGGGTCGATATTGGCAAAGGTGCCAACCGCGCCCGAAATCGCGCAGGTCGCAATTTCCGCGCGCGCTGCGACCAGCCGCGCCTTGCAGCGCGCGAACTCGGCATAGGCTTCGGCCATTTTGAGTCCGAAGGTGACGGGCTCGGCATGGATGCCGTGACTGCGCCCGATCGTCGGGGTCAGCTTATGTTCGTATGCGCGGCGTTTGATCGCCTCGAGCAGCGCGTCGAGGTCTGCGAGCAGGATGTCGGCAGCCTGCGCGAGTTGCACCGCGAGGCAGGTGTCGAGCACGTCGCTCGACGTCATGCCCTGATGCATGAAGCGCGCTTCTTCGCCGACATTTTCGGCGACCCAGGTCAGGAAGGCGATGACGTCATGCTTGGTGACCGCCTCGATGGCGTCGATCGCGTTGACGTCGATGACGGGTTTCGTCGCCCACCAGTCCCACAGCGCCTTCGCGGCGGACTGGGGAACCGTTCCCAGTTCCGCGAGCGCCTCGGTCGCATGCGCCTCGATCTCGAACCAGATTCGAAAGCGATTTTCCGGCGACCAGATGGCGGTCATGTCCGGGCGGGCGTAGCGCGGAACCATTGATGTACCTTCCTTTTGTGCGCCGCTGTTCGGCGCCTTGTCGCAAAACCGCGACGGAATCACGATGGGGCGCCCCCTAGCAGGGGTCGACCGCTTCGCCAATCACCCGCGCTCCGCAACTTCCAGCGAACGCGGACGGTTGCCCCCATGCCCCTTCAGAAAAGGCGGCGGATCGCAAACAGATGCAGGTCCGCCGCCGGTACAGGAGATAGATAATGTTGAAGCAAGTTCTTTTGATCGGCGCCGCCGCGATCAGTTTCCCCGCGCTGGCCCAGGAAGCACCGCCGTCGCCGGGCACCACGCCGCCGACCGAGCAGCCCGAGGCTGCGCCGATGCCCGATAGCGCGCCGGCACCGACCGACACGACGGCTCCGCCGGCCCCCACCGAGCCGGCCACCGATACGATGGCGCCGGCCAGCGAGGCGCCTGCGCAGACCGCGCCCGCCCCGTCGAGCAGCGCAGCCGCGACCCCCGCGCAAATCGCCCAGATCGTCGAAACCGAATTTCCGACCTATGACGGCGACAAGTCGGGCGACCTTAGCTCCGCTGAATTCGGCGCATGGATGAAGAAGCTGCGCACCGCGCAGGATCCCGCCGTCGACCCCGAATCGGCCGATGTGAAGAGCTGGATCGATCAGGCTTATGGCGCGGCCGACGCCGACAAGTCGGGCAGCGTTACCAAGGAAGAACTGGTCGCGTTCCTTTCGCGCGGCGGCTGATTTCGCAGTCCTCCCCGCTTGGGGCGATGCAGCCGTCGGAGCGATCCGGCGGCTGCATTGCCATGACCGTCATGCCGCGCGCGGCGGCTGCATGACTGCCCGGATCGTCAACGCCCGTTCGTGGCCGTCGCGATCGGGCCACAGGATCGCGCTGCCGGCGCGCATCCCTATCAACCCGGCACCAATGGGCGTCAGGATCGAAATCCGCCCCGACGCGATGTCGGCATCCGACGGATAGACCAGCCGGACGCTGCGCACCGCGCCGCTCGCTTCGTCGACGAAATCGACCTCGCTGTTCATCGTCACGACGTCGCGCGGGACGTGGCGCTCCTTGTGGACGGTCGCACGGCCGATCTCGCGCATCAGCAACTCGCTGACCTGCGGCATGCGTTTTTCGATGCCGAGGGCGAGATCGGTCAGCGCATCGGCCTCCGAGTCGATCATGTGAATGGGCGGGCGTTTGCTTGCCTTGGTCGAGGTGGTCTTGGCTACTGTCATTCTTTTGGCTTTCCGCATGGAAAGGGCAGGGCGCGGCCGCGCTCCTGTCGGGATGGTTCGGAAATCTTGCCCCGGTCCGGGGCATGGCACGCCACAGCCCGGGGCTAGAAGCCCGCGAGAAGCTGACCCGCGTGAAGGCGGAAGCGAAGATGGCGCTGCCGAATCTGCATGGCGCGATGATGTCGCCTGACACCCGGCAAGTAAAGCCCGGCGTTTCCGGCCTCCTGATTCAGAGCAGCCCGAGCGCGCGGAGGCTGCGGTGGCCGCTGCCGCCGATGATGATATGATCGTGCAGCGCGATGCCCAGCCGCCCTGCGGCATCGGCTAGGTCGCGCGTGATCGCGATATCCTGGCGGCTCGGTTCGGGATTTCCGCTGGGGTGATTGTGGACGATGATGATCGCCGCGGCGCCGAGTTCGAGTGCGCGCTTGACGACTTCGCGCACATAGATCGCCGATTGGTCGATCGACCCCTCGCTCGCGACCTCGTCGCGGATCAGCATGTTGCGCGAGTTGAGGTACAGCACCCGCACCCGCTCGACCTCGATCGGTCCCATGTCGGCGCGCAGCCAGTCGAGCAGCGCATCCCAACTCGACAATAGGGGCTTTTCGCGGAACTCGCCTTTCAGCATCCGGAGGCTGGCCTGCTGGACGATCTTGAGCGCGGCGATCGCGCCGTCGCCCATGCCGTCTATTCGGCGCAGCGATTCGGGATCGGCGCTGACGAGCTGTGCGAACGAACCGAATTCGCGCAGCAATGTCTTGGCGAGCGGCTTGGTATCGCGCCGCGGGATCGCAAGCGCGAGGAGATATTCGACCAGTTCGTAATCGGCCATACCGTCGGCATCGCCGCCGAGCAGGCGCGCGCGAAGCCGCGACCGGTGGCCCGCATGATCGGGAAGGGGGGCGGACGCGTCGGCCATCGTCAAGGCAATAACCGCCTTGTGGGCACCACTCAACGCTCATAGACACAAGCGCCTATGTCGCGGCGCTTTTCCCTGCATCGAATGGCCTTGCCCTGCGTTGCCGATGGGCATGGAACAGCAATGGTAGGCGCAGTGAGCTTTGGCCGGACCTATGATGACGGTGTGACGTCACAGGCGGCCGACGGGTTCGGTCGCGGGTGAGCGAGGCGGAGGCAGCCCGCGTGCGGCGGCGGCGCAAGGCGCCGTGGATCGTCGGCGGCGCGCTCGGCGCGCTGGCGCTCGGACTTTGGGTTGCCCGCGCCCCGATCGCCGACCGTTTCATTCAGGACCAGCTTGCGAAGAAGGGCGTGCCGGCACGCTACACGATCGAACGCATCGGCCTGTCGACCCAGCGGCTCAGCAATGTCGTTATCGGCAATCCGGCGCATCCCGACCTGACCGCGCGGGTGCTTGAGGTGTCGGTCGGGCTCGGCTTGTCCGGGCCCTATGTCGCATCGGTGCGCGCCGACGGCCTGCGGCTCTACGGCCGCTTCGTCGATGGGCAATTGTCGCTCGGCGCGCTCGACAAATTTCGCGACCCGACCGACAAGAGTCCGTTCGCATTGCCCGACATGGCGGTCCGGCTGAGCGACGCGCGGGCGCGGCTCCAAACGCCGTGGGGCAATGTCGGCGCGACGCTGAACGGCGGCGGCAATTTGCGCCGCGATTTTGCGGGAACCCTCGCGCTCGTGGCCCCGCATATCGCCGCTGCCGATTGCCGCGGCACGGGAATCACTTTCTACGGCAAACTCGCGGTGCGCGATGTGCGCCCGCGGCTGACGGGGCCGTTGCGCGGCGCGGCCGTGACTTGCGGCGGCGCTCAGCCGGTCGCGGTCGCCGCGCCGCAGATCGCGCTGGACGTCTCGCTTGCCGAAAATCTGCAGCAATGGGACGGCACCGCCGACGCGCTGGTCCAGCGCCTGACGATGCCGGCGCTCGCCGCCGAGCGGGTCGGCGTGAAGGGCCGCTTCACCGGCACCGCCGATCGCACCGCGCTGACGCTGGCAGCGGATGTTGCCAAGCTGGCCGGGCCCGATTTTGTGGCGAGCGGCGTGCATCTGGAAGGCAAGGGCGCGGTCGGCAGCGTCACGCCCAATTTCGAAGGCCGGCTGCGCTTCGCCGATGCAAGCGCGAGCGCGCGTCTGCGCCGGTCGGTCGCGGACAGCGCCGCGGCGCTGGACGGCACCCCGCTCGGCCCGATCGGCGATCGCGCGGCGCGCGCCTTTGCCGCGGCGCTGGCGGGTGCAAGCGGCGAAGCGGCGGTCGCGCTGACCGGGCAGGGCGAGGCGCTCCGTTTCGAGCTTGCCGTGCCCAGCCTGTCGAGCCGTAGCGGCGCACGCTTCGCGGGCAGCGCCGACAGCCGCATCGGTTACCTCTTCGCGGCACCGCGCCCCGAAGTCATTGCGACGGGGCGCTGGACCTTCGGCGGCGGCGGCCTTCCGGTCGGCGCGATGGAACTCGACCGCCGTGCCGACGGCCGCATGACCGGGCTGGCGCAAATCGACGCCTATCAGGCGGGCGGCGCGCGTCTGGCGCTCGATTCCGTGCGCTTTTCGAGCGCGCCAGGCACCGCGATGCGCTTTTCGACCAGCGCCACCTTGTCCGGACCGCTCGCGGGTGGGCGGGTCGAGGGGCTTCGCGTGCCGATCGCCGGTGCGCTCGCGGCAACCGGCGGGATGGCGTTCAACGGCGGCTGCCACCGCGTCACCGCGAACAAGGTCGACGTATCGGGGCTGCGTCTTGTCAATAACGGTGTCGATCTGTGCAGCGCCCCCGGCACGCCGCTGTTCAGCGTCGGACCGGCGGGGGTGCGCGGCGCCGTGCGGCTTCCGGGCCTCAAGCTGCGCGGCACCAGCGGGGCATCGCCCTTTGCGCTCGATAGCGGTCCCGGCGAGATCGATCTGGCGCGGTGGCGCTGGTCGCTTGCCAACGCCGATGTCCGGATCGGGGCCGGGGACAGCGTGACGCATTTCGCCGCCGGACGCGTTTCGGGCGCGGCGGGGGGACAGGGGATGGCCGGAACGCTTGCCGATGCGCAGGGCAAGATCGGCGCCGTCCCGCTCGACATGAGCGAGATTGCCGGCAACTGGCGCTGGGCCGACGGCGCGCTGACGCTCGACGGCGGGCTGGTGCTGACCGATGCTGCGGCGGACAAACGCTTTGCCTCGCTGATCAGCCGCGACGCGCATCTGCGTTTCGCCGACGGCGCGATCGAGGCAAGGGCCGGTTTCGACGAGCGCGAGAGCGGCAGGAAGATTCTCGATACGGTTATCCGCCATCGCTTTGCCGATAGCAGCGGCGCCGCCGATCTGATCGTCAAGGAATTGCGCTTCGACGATAATTTCCAGCCCGAACAGCTCACGACGCTTGCGCAAGGCGTCGTGGCCAATGTTCAGGGTTCGGTCGTCGGCGACGGTCGGATCGAATGGAACGCCGAGGGCGTGACGAGCCGGGGCACCTTTGCGACCGCCAATACCGATCTCGCCGCGGCGTTTGGCCCGGTGACCGGGCTGACGTCGACACTGACGTTCGACGATCTGCTGGGGCTCCATTCGGCGCCGGGGCAGACCGTCGCGCTGAAGGAAGTCAATCCGGGCATTCCGGTCGTGGATGGCAAGATCGACTATCAGCTTCTCGGCGGCAATCGGGTGCGGATCGAGGGCGGGCGCTGGCCGTTCGCGGGCGGCGAGCTTTTGCTTCACCCCGCTACGCTCGATTTCAGCGCCACCCAGCCGCGCCGCCTGATGTTCGATGTCGTCGGCGTCGATGCCGCGGTCTTCCTTCAGCAGTTCGGGTTCGAGAATATCAACGCGACGGGCAAGTTCGACGGGACGCTGCCGGTCGAGTTCGACGGGCTCGGCGGGCGCGTGGTCAACGGACGGATCGACGCGCGCGACGGCGGCGGCACGCTCGCCTATGTCGGCGAGCTTTCCAATCACAACCTCGGCACGATGGCCAATTTTGCGTTCGGGGCGCTGCGATCGCTGAAATATGACGATCTGACGATTGTCCTCAACGGCAACCTCGACGGCGAAATGGTGACCGAAATCCGCTTCGGCGGGATCGGGCAAGGTATCGGCGCGAAGCGCAATTTCCTGGTCGATCAGGTCGCCAAAATCCCGCTGATCTTCAACATTCGTGTCGAAGGGCCTTTCCGCGGCCTGATATTCTCTGCAAAGAGCTTTTACGATCCATCGGTCCTGGTGGAGCAGAATTTGTCGCAGCTCTTGCAAGCGCAGCGCGACGCCGAAGCCGCCGCAGCGGCGAAGGCGGCGCCCGTTCAGCCTCCAGCAAGCGAGCCCGTGCAATGACGGTAAGGAAGACAGGAAAGATGAGGAGAGCGGCCATAGGCGGTCGGTGTCTGTTGCTGACGATCGGAACGATGGGCCTCGGCGGCTGCGTTCAGGTGTCGGCACCCGACAAGCCGATCGAGATCAACCTGA
The DNA here is from genome assembly GCF_001468495.1 of Sphingopyxis sp. A083. NCBI lineage: Bacteria > Pseudomonadati > Pseudomonadota > Alphaproteobacteria > Sphingomonadales > Sphingopyxidaceae > Sphingopyxis > Sphingopyxis sp. A083. Next base: position 139,202 of record NZ_LNSK01000002.1, read on the forward strand.
ACATCCGGATCCAGCAGGAAGTGGTGTACAGGATCGACGGCGACGCGAAAAAGCTGATCGAACAAAATGGCTCTATCTTCTGACAGGGACGAAACAAGATGATGAAGCAGATGTTCAAACCCGCAATCGCCGCGCTGGCCGCCGCCGGAGCGGTCGCCGCGCTCGTCACGCCGGCGCTGGCGCAGCGCGACCCGGCTTATGAAAATGCGCGCGCCGCGGGCCTGATCGGCGAACAGCCCGACGGCTACCTCGGCTTTGTGACCACGCCGACCGATGCGGTGCGCAAGCTGGTCAGCGACCTCAATATCAAGCGCAAGGACGCCTATACGCGCAACGCCCCGGCGGGCAGCACGATCGAACAGTTCGCCTTTGTGACGGGTTGCAATCTGATCCTGAAGACCGCGCCGGGCGAGAAATACCGCACGCCCGACGGCAAGTGGCTGACGCGCGACAGCAGCCCGCCGGTGCGCGATCCGCGGTGCGCCGCCAACTGACGAATTAGCAGCAGGCCTTCGTGCCTCATTATGCCGCCGCGCCCCTAAACGCGGCGGCATTTTTGTGCGCCTGCGCACGGGCATTGACTTAATCGGGCGGCGTTCCTAAACGGGCCGCGCCTTAGGGGTCCCCCGGCTTTTTCCGGGCCTTTTTCGCGGGCGGCACCGATTCTTTTCGGTTCTGTTTCAGGAGGATGGCGGAAGATGACGGGGAAGGGCAGCGATCCGGATCAAACTTCGGAGGATTCGCGCCTGGTCTCGCTCGAAGAGCGATTGGACCGGGCCGAAGCCGCAGAAGCGAAACGGACCGCAGGCACCGCCAGTCCGGAATCCGATGCCAATTACCGGCTCGGGAACCGGGTGCTGGCGGAACTGCTGGGTGGATTGATCGGTGGCGCCTTGTTCGGCTGGCTGATCGACCGCATCGCGGGCACGTCGCCTTGGGGGTTGTTGGGAATGTTGTTCATGGGGATCGTCGTGGCGTTCCGGAACATCATTCGCATCGCTTCGGGTCCACGCAAGTAGCGCGGATCAAAGGGAATTTCTGGCGGGACGGCCCGATGAGCCGCCCCGCAATGCGCGTGGAGTGAAGAGTGGCGGCGGAATCCGGCAAGATCGACCCGATGCACCAGTTCGAGGTGACCCCGCTCGGCGGCGGTTTCCATCTGGGCGGGCACGAAATCCTGTTCACCAACAGCGCGCTGTGGATGGTCGTTGCGGCCATCACGCTCGGCATCTTCATGTGGGGCGGCATGCGCCGTCAGCTCGTTCCCGGTCGCTGGCAAGCCGCGGTTGAAGGTTTCACGGGCTTCATCTCGAGCATGATGACCCAGAATATCGGCAGCGAAGGGCGCAAGTTCACGCCCTATGTCTTCTCGCTGTTCATGTTCATCCTGTTCTGCAACCTGCTCGGCATGCTGCCGCTTGGCGTATTCGGCATTCATCCCTTCACCGTCACCAGCCACATTGCGATCACCGGGGTTCTTGCGCTGGTCAGCTTCGCGATCGTGCTCGTCGTCGGTTTCTGGCGCCACGGCCTGCACTTCTTCTCGCTCTTCGTGCCGCATGGCACGCCGCTGCCGATGATCCCGATCATCGCGCCCATCGAGTTCGTGTCCTTCATGGTCCGTCCCTTCAGCCTCGGCCTGCGTCTCTTCGTCGCGATGACGGCGGGTCACGTTCTGCTCAAGGTGCTGTCGGGCTTCGTCATCAACGGCTTCAACGCCGAAACCGTCTGGCTCGGCTCGATTGTGTCGGTCCTCAGCTTCATCCTGATGATCGGTATCAGCGCGCTCGAACTGCTCGTTGCCGGTATCCAGGCCTATGTTTTCGCCCTGTTGACCTCGCTTTACATCAACGACGCGGTCAACCTTCACTAATCCCGTTTATATCAAACGCTTACACCCAAGGAGTATTACAATGGACGCAGAAGCAGCAAAGCTGATCGGTGCTGGTCTCGCCGCTATCGGTGCCGGCATGGCCGCCATCGGCGTGGGTAACGTCTTCGGCAGCTTCCTCGAAAGCGCGCTGCGCAACCCCGCGGCCGCCGACGGCCAGCAGGGTCGCCTGTTCATCGGCTTCGCGGCTGCCGAACTTCTCGGCCTGCTCGCGTTCGTCGTCGCGATGATCCTGCTCTTCGTCGTCTGATTTCGGACGATCCGGCGTGGCCGGTTCTCGGATGGGGACCGGCTGCACCGAATTGCAGGTTTTTCATAAGTTTAAGGTTCGCCTTTCATGCCCCAGATAGCCCAGCTAACCGCTGATAACTGGTATCTCGCCTCGCAGCTTTTCTGGCTGCTGGTCGTGTTTGCCGGCATCTACATCGTCATCGGCCGCGGCATGCTGCCCAAGATCGAGGCGACGGTTGACGCGCGCGATCGCAAGGTCGCCGACGATCTGGCGGCGGCCAAGGCCGCACACGCGGCCGCCGACGGCCTCGAGGAAAGCTATCGCCAGCAGAGCGAGGCGAGCCGCGCTGCGGCGCAGAAGGCGGTTTCGGACGCCAAGGACAAGGCTGCTCGCGACGCTGAAAAGCGCCTGGCAAAGGTCGATGCCGAGCTTTCGGAAAAGCTGGCTGCGGCCGAAGCCGATGTGGGCGCTGCGCGCACCTCGGCAATGGCGGAAATCGAATCGGTCGCTGCCGAAGCGGCGACCGACCTGGTGGCCAAGCTGTCGGGCGTGAAGGTTGCCGCAACCGACGCAAAGGCTGCGGTGAAGGCGGTGCTGCATGGCTGATTTCCTGATGATCCTGTCCGAAGCTGCCGGCGCTGCCGGAGAGGCGCATGCCGATCCGACGGCTTTCGGGCTTAACGCCACCGTGTGGGTGTCGATCGCGATGCTCGCCTTCCTCGGCATTCTTGTCTGGAAGAAGGTGCCGGCGATGATCGGCGCGTCGCTCGACAAGAAGATCGCAGAGATTTCGAAGCAGCTCGGCGAAGCCGAACAGCTTCGCCTCGATGCCGAATCGCTCAAGGCCGAATATGAGGCCAAGCTTGCCGATGCGGCGAAGGAAGCCGACGAGCTTCGCGCCCGCGCCGAATCCGAGGCCGAAGCGCTCGTCGCCAAGGCGAAGGGCGATGCGACCGCGCTGATCGCTCGCCGCAAGCAGATGGCCGAAGACCGCATCGCGGCGGCCGAAGCCAACGCGGTTGCCGAGGTTCGTGCCGCGGCGGCCAAGGCGGCGACCGATGCCGCCGCAGCGCTGATCGCGGCCAAGCATGACGCGGGCGCCGACAAGGCGCTGATCGATCAGGCGATCGCGGCCGTCGCCAAGAGCTGATCTTTCCCAATCGGGCCATGAAAAGCGGCCGTCTCGTCTAAGCGAGACGGCCGCTTTTTCGCGTCAATACTCGTCGAAATTGTCGGCCGCATCGCTGAACGGATCGCTGACCGCGGTCCCGCCCTTGCGATAGCAGGCGAAATCCATGATCGCCTCGTTGATGCTGTTGGCGGCGGGCGTCTTGTGTTCGGTGATCGTGTCGGACGGTTCGCTCTCGATGAAGCTGCCGTCGGCGCGGTAATAGCTATATTCGAGCGTCCGGAAGGAATTGCCACCGCAATCGAGCTCCTCGCGAATTTTCGCGCCCGATATCGGCCCGCCGCTGAGCGGTTTGGCATAGATGCTCAGCACGTCGCCGATGATCTTGCCGCTCAGCGCGCGCAGGCTCGCAAGGTCGACATAGGTGCGGGTCGAATCATTGCCGCCGACCAGATACCATTCGGCGGCGGCGGCGGGCGTGGCGAGCGGCAACAGCGTGGCCGCCACAAAAATCATGCGCATAATATCCCCCCTTATGGTGCGCCCCGTGCACGGCCTGCCACAGCCGTTCGGGCGCGCAAAGCCGAAATTGGCGGCCTCAATATTTGATCATGATCCGGCGGGCGAGGGCGGGCGAGACGCTGTTGACGAGTTGCAACAGCTTCACCGCCCCCGCATTCACCTCGCGCTTGCCGGTGCGGATGCCGCGCACGATTTCGGCGGCGCAATCGTGCGCGCTCATCTTCTTCCCGGCGCGACCCGCGGTCATATTGGTTTCCACCACCGGCGGCAGCGCCTCGATCACCGCCACATTGCTGTCGCGCAGCAGGTGGCGGATCGCCTGCGTATAGGCGCGCAGCCCGGCCTTGGTGGCGCAATAGATCGAACCGCCGGCGCGCGGTGCGATCGCGAGCCCCGAGGTCACATTGACGATCGCGGCGGCAGGCTGGGCGCGCAGGATCGGCAGCAGCCGCGTGCAGAGTGCGATCGGCGCGTCGAGGTTGGTACGGATGCACTGCGCCGCGCTGTCGAGAGTCGCCGGCTCGTCCAGCTCATAATCGCTGCCGACCCCGGCATTGTTGACCAGAAGCGCCAGCGGTCGCCCTGCGACCCCCGCGACGACGGCATCGATTCCCGCCGGCTCGGACAGATCGCCGGCGATCGTTTCAAAACCCAGCGCCCGCATCCCCGCCAGTTTTTCGGGTGAGCGGCCCGTCACGACCACCTCGGCGCCCGCCGCCTGCAATTGCAGCGCGATTTCGCGCCCGATTCCGTCGCTTCCGCCCGTCACCAGCGCCAGTTTGCCGTGTAATTCCATCGCCCCCTCCATGCTTTTACCTGCCACACTATGGCGGGCCGCGCGGCCATCGCCTACATGGAAATGATGGTCCGTCCCAACGCTCCCGAACGATTCAACGAAGAGAAGGCCACCTATGTCGTCCGCGGCGAGGGGGAGGGGGCTGACAAGCCCGATCTGGAGCGCGGTGCCCATGTCATTCGCGGCGTCGTGCGCAAGCTGCCGGTGCGCCCCGGTGTCTATCGGATGCTCGATGCGCGCGGCGACGTTCTGTACGTCGGCAAGGCCCGCGCGCTGAAGAATCGCGTTACCAACTACACCCAGGTCGCACGGCTGCCGCAGCGGTTGCAGCGCATGGTCGCGCAGACGCGCGCTATGGAGATCGTGACGACGACAAGCGAGGCCGAGGCGCTGTTGCTCGAGGCACAGCTCATCAAACGCTATCGTCCACCCTACAATGTCCTGCTGCGCGACGACAAAAGCTTCCCCTTCATCCTGCTCCGCATGGATCATGACTTCCCGCGGGTACAAAAGCATCGCGGCGCCCGCCGTGCCAAGGGACGCTATTATGGCCCGTTCGCCAGCGCGGGGTCGGTGAACCGCACCCTCAACGCGCTCCAGAAGACCTTTCTGCTGCGCAGTTGCACCGACAGCTTCTTCGCCAATCGGTCGCGTCCGTGCCTGCTCTATCAGATCCGCCGCTGTTCGGCGCCGTGCGTCGATCGTATCGACAAGGCCGATTATGCCGAACTCGTCGGCGATGCGCAGGATTTTCTGGAAGGCCGCTCGACCGCGGTGCAGAAGCGATTGGGCGACGCGATGACGCGCGCGGCCGAAGCCATGGATTTCGAGCTCGCCGCGGTGCTCCGCGACCGGTTGAAGGCGCTGACCTTCATCCAGGGTAGCCAGTCGGTGCATGCCGACGGGCTGGGCGATGCCGATGTCTTTGCGCTGGCCGCGAAAGGCGGGCAGCTCTGCATTGCCGGTTTCTTTATTCGCGGCGGGCAGAATTGGGGGCATCGCAGCTTCTTTCCCGCGCATGTCGCGGGGGTGCCCGAACCTGAGGTGATGGCGAGCTTCCTCATGCAATTTTACGAGGGCGTGCCGCCCCCCAAGCTGATCCTCGTCGATCGCGAGCCCGAGGACGCCCCGGTCCTTGCCGAAGCGCTCGGCGAAACGGCGGGCCGCAAGGTCGAGATCAGCGTCCCGCAGCGCGGCAATCGCAAGCGACTGCTCGAACAGGCGGTGCGTAACGCCGGCGAAGAACTCGACCGCCGCCTTGCCGAAAGCAGCAGTCAGGCGAAACTGGGGCGTGAACTTGCCGATCTGTTCGATCTCGACGAACCGCCGCAGCGGATCGAAATCTACGACAACAGCCATATTCAGGGCACCAATGCGCTCGGCGCGATGGTCGTCGCGGGGCCGGAGGGCTGGATCAAGGGCGCCTATCGCAAGTTCAACATCAAGCGCCCGGAAACGCAGCCGGGCGACGATTTTGCGATGATGCGCGAAGTGTTCCAGCGCCGCTTCGCGCGCGCCCTCGAGGAGGATCCCGAACGCAACAAGGGCGAATGGCCCGATCTGGTGCTGATCGACGGCGGCAAAGGGCAGGTGTCCGCAGCGGGCGCCGTGCTCGCGGAACTCGGTATCGACGATCTTCCTTATGTGGGCGTCGCCAAGGGACCGGATCGCAACGCCGGGCGCGAGACATTCTATTTGCCCGACGGCCGCGAATTTACGCTGCCCCCGAACAATGCCGTGCTTTTCTACATTCAGCGATTGCGCGACGAGGCACATCGCTTCGCCATTGGCGCGCATCGGCAGAAGCGCGCGAAGGCGATGGGCAGCTCGCCGCTTGACGAGGTTCCGGGCATCGGACCGGCGCGCAAGAAGGCGCTGTTGATGCATTTCGGCACGGCGCGGGCGATCCGCAGCGCCAGCCTCGACGATCTGAAAAAGGCGCCGGGCGTCAGCGCGGCGGTCGCGCAGGCCGTTTATGATTTCTACAATCCGGGAAGCTGAGGAGAAGAACGTGGATTTCGCAGGCGCCATGCCGCTCGCCGGAACGCTGGGCGTGACGATACAGGAAGGGACGAGAGAGCGCGTTACCGGGCGGTTGCCCGTGCGGCCCGACATCTGCACCGCGGGCAATATCGTCCACGGCGGCGCAATCATGGCGTTTGCCGACTGTCTGGGCGCGGTCGGGGCCTTCCTGACCTTGCCCGACGGTGCAAGCGGTACGACGACGATCGAAAGCAAGACCAATTTCCTTGGCGCCGGCCCGGTCGGGTCGGTGCTCGTCGGCGAAGCGGCGCCGGTCAAGATCGGCAAGCGCCTGTCGGTCTGGCAGACGCGTATCCGCACCGAAGCGGGCGAAGAGGTCGCGCTCGTCACCCAGACGCAGATGGTGCTTTGGCCGGCCTGACCGCCGATGCCATCGTCTGCGCGGTTCGGGCGCATGGCGAACATGGCGCGATCCTGCGCGCCCTCACCGAACGCGCCGGCCTTGTCGCCGGCTATGTACGCGGGGGGCGATCGCGGCGCCTGCGCCCGATACTTATGCCGGGAAACCTCGTCGCGCTCGACCTGCGGGCGCGGACCGAGGATCAGCTTGGCGGCGCAACGGTTGAAATGATCGCCAGCCGCGCGCCGCTGCTCGCCGAACCGCTGGCGGCCGCCGCGATCGACTGGGCGACCAGCCTGACCGCGGCGGCGCTTCCCGAAAGCCAGCCCTACCCGTCGCTCTACGCCGCGCTGTCGGCGCTTCTGGAGGCGATTGCGGTGGCGCCGGCGGCACGGCTATGGGCAGCGGCGCTCGCGCGCTATGAGTTGCTGTTGCTTGCCGAGCTCGGTTTCGGGCTCAGCCTCGACGAATGCGTGGCGACCGGCACTGCCGACGATCTGGCCTTTGTCAGCCCCAAGTCAGGCGGGGCGGTCGGCCGCGCTGCCGCGGCTGGATATGAAGCGCGGCTGATGCCCCTGCCGCCTTTCTTGCGCGGCCGCGATGCCGATCCGTCGATTGCCGACGTCATCGCCGGACTTGCCATCACCGGACATTTCCTCGACCGCGACATTCTCGATGGCCGAAACCGCGACTTGCTGGCGGTGAGGGAAAGATTGCTCGGCAGGCTGGGCAGGGCGGTTGCGTGAGGGCCCGCCGCTGTCTAAGCGGCTCGCGAAGATAGGAAAGGGCGACGCACGTGCAAATCCTGCTGCTGGCTGGCGACGGTATCGGACCGGAGATCATGGTCGAGGCCGAAAAGACCCTCGCCGCGCTGGCGCTGCCCATCACGATCGACCGCGCGCTTGTCGGCGGTGCGGCCTATGCCGCCAGCGGCCACCCGCTGCCGCCCGAGACGCTCGCAAAGGCCAAGGCGGCCGATGCGATCCTGTTCGGTGCGGTCGGCGATCCGCGCTTCGATGCTGTCGAGCGTCATTTGCGGCCCGAGCAGGCTATTCTCGGCCTCCGGTCGGAACTCGGCCTGTTCGCCAATCTTCGTCCGGCCAAGCTGTTCGCGGGACTGGAAGACAGCTCTGCGCTACGACCCGAAGTCGCCTCGGCGATTGACCTGCTGATCGTGCGCGAACTCAACGGCGACGTCTATTTCGGCGAAAAGGGCATGCGCACGACCGCGACCGGGGAGCGCGAAGGCTATGACATCATGGCATATAGCGAGAGCGAGGTGCGGCGTATCGCGCATGTCGCGTTCCGCGCCGCGCAAGGGCGCCGGAAGCGGCTGTGCTCGGTCGACAAGGCGAACGTCCTCGAAACATCGCAGCTGTGGCGGGACGTCGTGATCGAGGTCGCGGCCGACTATCCCGACGTCGAGCTCAGTCATATGTATGTCGACAATGCCGCGATGCAGTTGGTGCGCAATCCGGGGCAGTTCGACGTGATCGTCACGGGCAATCTGTTCGGCGACATTTTGTCCGATCAGGCATCGATGTGCGTCGGCTCGATCGGTCTTCTCGCATCGGCCTCGCTGAGCGAAGGCCGCCAGGGGCTGTACGAGCCCATTCACGGCAGCGCCCCCGATATTGCGGGTAAAGGGATAGCCAATCCGCTCGCGATGATCCTGTCGCTTGCGATGCTGCTTCGCCATTCGGGCGGCGACGAAGCGAGCGCGGCGCGCATCGAGAGTGCGGTAGCGAAAATCCTTGCCGACGGATGCCGCGGCGCCGATTTGGGCGGATCGATGGGCACCGCAGCGCTGGGCGATGCGGTTGTCGCGGCTTTGAACGGATAAAGCGAGATGAAAAAGACGACGGGATTCGATCGCAGCAAGACGAGGAACTGGCGTCCGGCGACGCAGGCGGTGCGCGGCGGGACGTGGCGCAGCGAACATGGCGAAACGTCCGAGGCCCTGTTCCTGACCTCCGGCTATACCTATGACAGCGCCGAGGAAGTCGCGGCCCGCTTTGCCGGCGAGGCGCAGGGCATGACCTATTCGCGCCTGCAAAATCCCACCGTTGCGATGCTCGAAGAACGCATCGCGTTGATGGAAGGTGCCGAGGCGTGCCGGACGCAAGCCACCGGCATGGCGGCGATGACGACGGCGCTCCTGTGTCAATTGTCCGCTGGCGACCATGTTGTTGCTGCGAAAGCGGCCTTCGGGTCGTGCCGCTGGCTCGTCGATACGTTGCTGCCGCGCTTCGCGATCGAGACGAGCGTCGTCGATGGCCGTGACCTTGACGCGTGGAAGGCAGCGATCAAGCCGAACACCAAGCTTTTCTTTTTCGAAACCCCCGCCAATCCGACGATGGATATCGTCGACCTGCAGGCGGTGTGCGATCTCGCCAAGGCGCATGGCATCACGACCGTCGTCGACAATGCCTTCGCGACCGCCGCGCTTCAGCGCCCGCTGGAATTCGGCGCCGACGTCGTAGCCTATTCAGCGACCAAGCTGATGGAGGGGCAGGGCCGCGTCCTCGCTGGAGCGGTGTGCGGAACGGAAAAATTCATCAACGAGGTGCTGCTGCCGTTCCAGCGCAATACCGGGCCGAACCTGTCGCCGTTCAACGCATGGGTTGTTCTGAAGGGGCTGGAAACGCTCGACCTGCGTGCCCGCCGCCAGTCGGAGAATGCGCTGGCGGTCGGCAAGGCGATCGAGGGGCGCGTGCGGCGTATCCTGCATCCCGGCCTGGCCAGCCACCCCCAGCATAATCTGGCGATGCGCCAGATGGATGGCTGCGGGCCGATCTTCTCCTTCTTCCTCGAGGATCGGGCGCAGGCGATGGCGTTTCTGAACGCGCTCGAACTCGTCGATATTTCGAACAATATCGGCGATGCGCGCAGCCTGTGCTGCCATCCTGCGTCCACCACCCATTATGGCGTCAGCGCCGAGGCGCGCGCCGACATGGGCATCGAAGAGGGGATGCTGCGCATCAATATCGGGCTGGAGGATCCGCGCGATCTGATCGCCGATCTGGACCAGGCATTGACCAAGGTCGGGCTTTGAGCGACGCTGGCGGCGCGATGATCGACTCCCTCTTCCCCTTCGCCGCGACAACCGGGCCGATCACGGTGCGCGTGTCGGTCAGCTATCTGCCCGAACAGTCGCATCCGGCGCTGGGGCGCTGGTTCTGGGCCTATCATGTCCGCATCGAAAATCACGGTGAGGCTGCGGTGCAGCTGCTGACGCGGCATTGGCGGATCACCGACGGCCGCGAGCAGGTGAGCGAGGTCGAGGGCGAAGGCGTCGTCGGCGAACAGCCGCTCATCGCGCCCGGCGGGTCGTTCGACTATGTTTCGGGATGCCCGCTGCCGACGCCAGAAGGCGGGATGGTCGGCACCTATGTGATGGAAATGACCGACGGGTCGCAGATGCTGGCGGCAATTCCGGCCTTTCCGCTCGTGGCCCCCGCGACCGCGTCATGAAGCGCACCCATCTGCCCCTCAACGCGCTGCGCGTCTTCGACGCTGCTGCCCGCCATCTCAGCTTTACGCGCGCCGCCGACGAGCTGGCGGTGACGCCGGCGGCGGTCGGCCAACAGATCCGCGCGCTGGAGGACATGCTAGGCGTCGTCCTGTTCCGCCGCACCCCCAAGGGACTCGAGTTGACCGGCGAAGCGCATGCCGGGCTCGACGCGCTGCGGCAGGGCTTTTTGCAGTTCGAGGAATCGGTCCGCGCAATGCAGGCGGGGCAGTCGTCGCAATCGCTGACCATCGCCGCGCCGCGCGACCTGACCGCCAAATGGCTGGCGCCGCGTCTCGCCCGGTACAGCCAGCAGGCGCCCGACGTGCGGTTCACGCTTGTGTCAGCCGATAGCGGCATCGATTTCACCGAGGCCAATCTCGATCTCGCGATTTTCTGGACCGACGGGGCAGGCGACCATGAAGGCGTTGCGCTGTCGGCGGCATCGATGGTCACCGTGGCGGGGCCTGGCGGCGGCAGCGACACGCGGATCGCGTGGCCGGGATGCCCTGTCGCCGAGGGCGAGCCCGCGTTGCGGCTGGGCGATGCCGGGCTTGCGATCGACGCCGCCGCCAACGGTCTGGGGCAAGCCTGCGTCCCGGCCATGCTCGCCGAGGCCGATATTGCCGCCGGGCGGGTGCGCCAAGTGGGTGAGGCGATGGATACGAAACGCGGCTATTGGCTCGTCGCGCCGACCCCGCAATGGCGGCAGGCGAAGGTCAAGGCGCTGGTGGCGGCGCTGACGGCGTAACGCCATCCTTGGCCGCGAGCGCGAGCAGCCGGGTGACGAGACCGGAGAACTTGTTGCCGTCGAGGTCCAAGGCCGCATTGTTCCAGCTTGCCGTGACGACGAACCATTTGCCGTCGGCCTTGCGCTGGCCGAGCAGGCTCATCGACACCACGCCAAGCTCCGACCCGCCCTTGTAGCCAAGATAGGACCAGTCCGCCGCCGCTGCGGGGCCGACGCCATTGTTGATCGCCAGCGCCGCCATCGTCGGCGCCGAAGCGCGTGCCCGCAGATCCGCAAAGGCCCGCGCCACATCCATCGGTGAGGCGAACCATTCGAGGCTGTCGATAAAGCGCGGTTTTCCCGCGAAGCTGACGCCGTCAACATTGGCGAGGGTGAAGCGATCGGCATTGTCGTCGACGATCTTGCGCTGCTCCGCTTCGCTGCCTGAGAGAAAGGCTGAACGGAGATCGGCGAAATTGTTGCCCTTGAGCGCGAAGGCCTCGACCGTCGTCAAAAAGGGCGTGTTGCGTGCGGGCGCGCTATTGCCCGCCGCCCGCATCCGCGCTTCGATCGTCTCGCGGCCGAGCAGATGGATCAGCGTGTCGGCGGCGCCATTATCGCTGACCGAGATCATCCAGTTCGCCAGCGTTTGTAGCGTAACCGGCGTATTCAGCGGCCAGTTGGCGGTCGCCGCCGATGAGAAGCTGGGGTGGGCAAGCGGGACGACATCGTTCCAATGCCGCTTCCCCGCCGCGACCTGCGCAGCAAGCTCATCGAGAACATAGAGTTTGAATATCGATCCGACGGCAAAGGGCCGATCGGCGCCAGAACCCGCAATCTGACGAATGTTGTCGCCGTCAACTTCGGCGACAAGAAACCCGGTATCGCCCGGTAAAGCAGCGATTTCCGCTGCAATTGCGGCGACGCTATCGTTGGCAGCCACAAATCCGGTTACTCGAAGTCCCAGCACCAGCGCTTCGGGGGCCGGGCCGACATCCAGGCGGATCGTCGCGCTCCCGCGTTCGAAACGGAGCAGTATCGTGCCCGATTGACCGTCGTCCGATGTCGCTCGCTCGACCGCGACCGGCTTGCCATATTGGCCGACCAGATTTTCTCTGATCTCCCCAAACCGCGCTTCCGGGATCGCCGCGCGGAAGGAAGGCGCAAAATAGTCTGCATAGGGTACTCGCCCTTCGAACAGGGCGACGAGCTGACCGGCGCGGCGGTCGAAGGCGCTCTGTTCGGCGCGTGCGGTTGTGCCCGGCTGAGCGTGGACGGTCCCGACAGGCAGCGCGGCCAAGGGGACGGCGAGCAGGGCAGCTGCAGCAAGGCGGTGCAGGCGGTTCATATCATTCTCCTTGTTCGGGGGCAGGGGCAGGCGGATCGCGATCGATCCGCGCTATCTGGCGCCGCAGCATCGCGGCGCCGCGCCGGTTGAGGAGCCAGATGGCCCCGAAAAGCAGCAACGGCCCGCCGATCAGCACCGTGCTACCAACCATGCCATAACGGTCATCCAGCGCCTGTGCGGTCATGAACAGCAGCAGACCGGGCAGCAAAGGTGCAAGATACCAGCGCCCGACGCGCGACAGCATATGCTCTTCACGAACGAGGCGCGCGCGGTAATAGGACCGGATGTCCGTGGCTTCGGCCGCCGGATCGGGACGCGAGGTTCGGCGGGTTAGCTGCCAGCTGACGAACAGTGTCCCGGCAATCACGAGCAGACTGCCCAGCTTGAACAGCAGGCCGGGAAGGACCACGGCATAGACGGCAAAACCCGCAATCACGATGGCGGCGGCCATATATTCGCGGCGATTTCGCCGGGCGACGATGTCGCCGAGCCGCGACGCGCGGCGCCTGACTTCCTCGACCGGCATCGGTTCGAACGCGGCCGTATCGCTTTGCCATAGGCCGTGCAGGGTCATGTCGTCGGAAAAATCGGTCATGTTGCATCTCCCAGGCCGGCGAAACGGCGCGTGAGCATGGATTTGAAGCGATGGACCTTGGTCGCGACGGTCTCGGACGACACGCCCGTGACGTCGGCGATTTCGGCCGCTGGCATCCCTTCGAGATAAAGGAGCAATATCTGCCGGTCGGGCGGTCCGAGCCGGTCGATGATAGCCAGCATCAAGGCGAGCGCCTGATGGGTCTCGGCGCGCTCGGCGGGCGAGGGGGCTTCATCGGCAAGCGCCAGATCCTCGATATCGACCCACGGCCGCCGACGCTTGCGGGCTTGGGCGGCGACGTGCGAGGCGGCGCGATTATGCACCACGCGCCAGACCCAGGTGCTCATCGCGCAGCGGGCATCGAAGCGGGCGAAGCTCTGCCAAAGCGCGACCTGCAACTCCTGGAGAAGGTCGCGTTGCAGTTCGGGATCGGCTTCATAGCCGCGCGCCATGCGGGCGATAGCGCCGCCGAAGCGGTCGATCGCCTCTTCGAACAGCCTGTCTTGCGCCTTTCCGGTCACCCCGATCTCCCAAAAGCCCGTGCCAATATCCGGTTAGTCGCCGGCGGCGCGTGTTTCTGACAGGGGAGGCGAAAAATTCGCTTCAGGCGTCGATCGCCGCCTCGTCCAGTGTTGCGGCATTGGCCTGAATGAACTGGAATCGATGCTCGGGATGCTTGCCCATCAGCCGGTCGACCAGATCCTTGACGATCTGCCGCTCCTCATATTCCTGCGGCAGCGTGACCTTGAGCAACGACCGCGTCGCCGGATCCATCGTCGTTTCCTTAAGCTGGTTGGGATTCATCTCGCCCAGCCCCTTGAAGCGTCCGACCTCCACGCGCTTGCCCTTGAACAGGGTCGCTTCGAGTTCGGCACGATGGGCGTCGTCGCGCGCATAGGCCGACGTTGCCCCCGCGGTGATGCGGTAAAGCGGGGGCTGCGCCAGATAGACATGGCCGGTGCGGACGATGTCGGGCATTTCCTGGAAGAAAAAGGTCATCAGCAGCGTCGCGATATGCGCGCCGTCGACGTCGGCATCGGTCATGATGATGATCTTGTCGTAGCGCAGGCGGTCGGCATCGCAATCCTTGCGCATCCCGCAGCCGAGCGCGAGCGCAAGATCGGCGATTTCCTGATTGGCGCGGATCTTGTCCGCGCTGGCGCTGGCGACATTCAATATCTTGCCGCGAATGGGCAGGATCGCCTGCGTCTTGCGATCGCGCGCCTGTTTGGCACTGCCGCCGGCGCTGTCGCCCTCAACGATAAATAATTCCGTGCCTTCCGGGCCGTTGTTCGAACAATCTGTCAGCTTGCCGGGCAGGCGCAGCTTGCGCGCGCTGGTCGCCGTCTTGCGCTTGACCTCGCGTTCCGCCTTGCGCTTGAGCCGCTCGTCCATCCGTTCGAGGATCAGCCCGAGGAGGGCGCGGCCACGATCCATATTGTCCGAGAGGAAATGGTCGAAATGGTCGCGCACGGCATTTTCGGTGAGGCGCGCGGCCTCCGGGCTCGACAGCCGATCCTTGGTCTGGCTCTGGAACTGGGGGTCGCGGATGAAGACCGACAGCATCATCTCGCCGCCGTTGAAGACATCTTCCGCGGTTATCTGCGCCGCCTTTTTCTGCCCGATCAACTCGCCAAAAGCGCGCAGCCCCTTGGTAAGCGCGGCGCGCAGCCCGGCTTCGTGCGTGCCGCCTGCGGGGGTGGGAATGGTGTTGCAATACCAGCTATAGCTGCCGTCCGACCACAGCGGCCAGGCGATTGCCCATTCGGCGCGTCCCTGTTCGTCGGGGAACTCCTGCCGCCCGACGAAAGGTTCGGCGGTGGCGCACTCGCGTGTGCCGATCTGTTCCTTCAGATGGTCGGCGAGTCCGCCCGGAAACTGGAACACCGCCTCTGCGGGCGTGTCGTCGCCAATCAGTTCGGGCGCGCATTTCCAGCGGATTTCGACCCCGGCGAAAAGATAGGCCTTCGACCGCGCCATGCGATAGAGCCGCTGCGGCTTGAACCGGCCATGTTCGCCGAAGATCGCGGGATCGGGCACGAAGGTCACGCTGGTACCGCGGCGGTTCGGCGTGGGCCCCAGTTCCTCGAGCGCGCCCAAGGGCAGGCCTTGCGAAAAAGACTGTCGATACAATTGTTTGGAGCGTGCAACTTCGATGATGGTTTCGATCGATAGCGCGTTGACGACGCTGACCCCGACGCCGTGCAGGCCGCCCGACGTCGCATAGGCCTTGCCCTCGAACTTCCCGCCCGAATGGAGCATGGTCAATATGACTTCCAGCGCCGATTTCCCCGGAAACTTCGGGTGCGGATCGACCGGCATACCGCGGCCGTTGTCGACTACGGTCAGCCGGTTGCCGACGTCGAGCGTGATCTCGATCCGCGTCGCGTGGCCCGCGACGGCTTCGTCCATACTGTTGTCGATGACTTCCGCTGCAAGATGATGCAACGCACGCTCGTCGGTGCCGCCAATGTACATGCCGGGACGGCGACGGACGGGTTCGAGCCCTTCCAGCACCTCGATCTGGGAGGCGTTGTAGCTTTCGGTAGCGGGGGCGGAGCTGTCGAACAAATCGTGACTCATGGCCTTGCTATAGGGGGCGGGGAAGGGCGCTGGCAAGCGCGGTTTTCGGGCGATCCAGGGGCCGGCACAGACCGATTTTACGCGGCTCGGCTCATCCCGTTTTCGGCACAGGCAGGAACTTCGCCGAACGGCGGCGGGTTGATCGGGTGACTGCAAAGTCACTCAAAAAGTGGAGAAAATATATGAAACTCGCCTCTCTCCTCGTCGCTTCGGCGGCCACGATGCTGGCTGTCCCGGCCATGGCTCAGGACAGCGGATCCACCGCGCGCGACAGGTCGCAGGATTTCAACGGCCCCTATGTCTCGGTCGGCGGCGGCGCGACGCTGCAGGGCAGCGATCGCGGCGAAGCGCTCGTCTTCGATACCGATCGCGACGGCACCTACGGCGATCAGGTCACGACTTCGACCGGCGCCGACGCTTTCTCGCCCGGCTTCTGCAACGGCGCCGCGACAGGTACCGCGAACGTCGGCTGCCGCAACGACAAGGACGGCCCCGAATTCTTCGGCCGCGTCGGTCTCGACAAGCGTATGGGCAATTTCGTCGTCGGCGCGCTGATCGAGGGTGGTCACAGCGTGGCGCGTGACAGCGTCAGCGGCTTCTCGACGACCCCCGCGAGCTACACGATGAGCCGCGAAGCCGATTGGCAGGCCAGCGCGCGCCTGCGCGCCGGCTATACGCCCGGTGGCGGCGCCCTCTTCTATGTCACCGGCGGCCCCGCCTATGCGCGGCTCGACAACCGCTTTACGACGACCAACACCGCCAACAGCTTTGCCGACAATGGTAATACCAACGCCTGGGGCTATGCCGCCGGCGGCGGGGCCGAGGTGATGGTCACGAACAACATCGCGGTCGGGCTCGAATATCTCTACACCGACGTCAAGGACGATGATTATGTGGTGAACGTCGGCGCGGGCAGCGCCCCCGCAACCAACCCGTTCCTCCTCAACGGCGGCGGCACCAATATCCAGCGCAGCGATCCGCATTTCCGGACGCACAGCGTTCGCGGAACATTGAGCTTCCGCTTCTAATAGGCTGTAAGGAAAGGCGTCGGAGCGATCCGGCGCCTTTTCGTATGTCAGTCTATCGGCCGAGCGGGGCGTCGAAGATTGCGAAATTGCCGTTGGCACTCGCGACGAGCCGGTCGTCCTGATAGAGACGCGCATCGATATTGGCGATGCGTTTGCCCTGATGCAGCACGCTCGCATCGCAGATCAGCCGACCCTCGCGTACGCCGACATGATAGTTGAACTTGATTTCGAGCGTCGCGCACCATTTGCTGTCGGGCATCTGGCTGGTCAGCGCGCCGCCCATTGCCGTATCGGCGAGCGAATAGGCGACGCCGCCATGCGCAACGCCCTGCGGATTGAAGTGCCGCGCGCGGTCGATGTCGATCGCCATCCGGCATCGACCATCGCCGCGTTCGACCATTTCGAACCCCATGAAGCGCGCGAATTCGAAATCCTGTCCGAACCGCCTCACCGGACGCGCGGCCCCCCGAAGGGCGGCGGCGGCGGCGGGCGGCGCGTCCCGCGCGGCAGTTGTGCCTGATAAGCGCGTCCGCAATGTTCGACGCAATAGGGGAAGCCGGGGTTCACCGCCTCACCGCAGAAATGGAAATCAGGCTCGCCCGGATGGCCCATCGGCCAGCGGCAGATACGATCGTTGAGATCGAGCAGGCTGGTCTTGTCGGCGATCTCGGGGCTCGGCTTCGCGGGCACCAGGCGGCGCGGAGGTGCCGGCGGAATCGGAGCCTGCTGGTCGCCGGGTCCCTGACGAATGAAGCCTCCCGGGCCGATCGAGACGATGCGCGGCGCATCGGGCTTGGATGGCGCGTCGGCTTCCGGGGCCGAGGCATCGGAGGCAACCGGCTTTGGTTCGGCCTTGGGCGGTGCGGCTGCCGGACGCGGAGCCGCCGGTGCGGCAGCACGGGGTGCAGCAGGCGCGGCCGTCGGCTTGGGTGCAGCGGGCGCCGCCGCCTTGGGCGCGGGCGCCTTTACCGGCTTGTCGGTGGCTTTGACCGGCGACGGGCGCGATTTCAGCCCCAGACGGTGCGCCTTGCCGATGACGGCATTGCGGCTGACCCCGCCGAGCTCGTCGGCGATCTGGCTGGCGGTCAGGCCCTTTTCCCACATGTTGCGCAACTGTTCGATGCGCTCATCAGTCCATGACATCTTTATTCCTCATCATTCCACGCCGCGGGCGGATCGCATTCCCGAAAGGACGCGCGCAGTCACAGCCCAGCTTGCGGTAAGATCGGGGAGGCGATAGGCGAGAACGCCATGAACGACCAGCCCCAAATTTCGCGCCCGGAGTCGGGCACAGGCTCAGGCGATTTCCGTGCCGCGCCGCATTTCGCGGAACCCGGTGTCCCGCATATCCGGACGCTCAATGTTCCGGGGATGCAGGCGCTATATGTCAAGGAGGTGCGGCGCTTTTTCAAGGTGCAGCTCCAAACTATCTGGGCTCCGGCGGTCACGACGCTACTTTTCCTCGTCATTTTTACCGTCGCGCTGGGCGGTGCGGGTCGCCGCGTCATCGGCGTTCCCTTTGCCGATTTCATTGCCCCCGGCCTGATCATGATGGCGATGCTGCAGAACAGCTTCGCCAACTCGAGCTTCTCGCTCCTCGTCGGGAAGATTCAGGGCACAATCGTCGATTATCTGATGCCGCCACTCGCCGTGGGCGAGCTGATTATCGCGCTTGTCGGCGCCGCGGTGACGCGCGCGATCCTCGTCGGTATCGCGCTCTGGGCCGCCATGCTGTTCTGGCCCGGCGTCCACGTCGCCCCGCAGCATCCATGGGCGGTCGCGCTGTTCGGCGTCCTCGGGGCGATGATGCTGGGCTTCCTCGGGCTGCTGACCTCGGTGTGGGCCGAAAAATTCGATCATGCCGCCGCGGTCACCAACTTCGTCGTCACGCCCCTCGCGCTGCTGTCCGGGACGTTCTACTCGGTCGACAAGCTCGCCCCCTGGTTCCAGTCGGTCGCGCACGGCAACCCCGTCTATTATGCGATCATGGGGTTCCGGTACGGCTTCATCGGCACGGTCGATTCGACGATTGCCAATCCGGTCGCGACCGCAGCGCTGTTCCTGATCGGCGTAAATGCGCTGCTGGGCGTCATCACCTATCGTCTTCTGGCGTCAGGCTGGAAGCTCAAGGCCTGAGGATTCCGCACCGACCGGTGAGGGCCGGTCAGGTCAGTGGCGGTGGATCGAGCGGACGCGGTAGCGGCCGTGGTCTAGCCCGTCGAACATCGCCTCGACCTGCGGGTGGTCAACCGGCCCTTCGTCGCCGTCGGCCACCAGATTTTGCTGGCTGACATAGGCGATATAGGCGCTGTCCTCGCTTTCGGCGAGTAGGTGGTAATAGGGCTGTTCCTTGGCCGGGCGGATCGCCTCGGGGATCGCCTGATACCATTCCTCACTGTTCGCGAAGACCGGATCGACGTCGAACACGACGCCGCGAAAATCGAACATCCGGTGCCGCACGATATCGCCCGGCGCAAAGCGCGCGCGTTCGATCAGCGGCGCGGAAATTGCGGCGGAGGGCGTATCGGGCAGGGAAGTATTCTTAATCGTCATGTCGTTAACTTATGACGATCCGCAGGGGATTCAAGTCCATTCCCCAGTCCGGCGACGGGCCGCGCCACGGGTCGAAACATGGGGAAAAATGGAGGAGAGTGAGGGATTCGAACCCTCGGTACCGTTGCCGGCACTTCGCATTTCGAGTGCGACGCTTTCGACCACTCAGCCAACTCTCCTCGCTGAGGCGGTTGCCCCTAGCGGCGGTCAGCATATGTTGCAACCCCTTCGTCACAAAATTGCGTCCCGCCGCCATTTTTCACCGGTGCATCAGGGTCGGTCGGCCTCCCACCAATAGGGATCGCGCTTGCGATTGCCGGTTTCGGCTTCGTTGAGCGTCATCGGGTCGTAGAGCCGTCCGCCGAGCATCACGCGGTGGATCCGTTCGGTGTTGCGGATATTTTCGGTCGGATCGGCATCGAGAATCAGCAGGTCGGCGAGCTTGCCGGCCTCGAGCGAGCCGACGTCCTTTGCATAGCCGAGCGCCGTGGCCGGCATGATCGTTGCGGCGCGCAATGCATCGATATTGCTCCAACCGCCGCGCACGAAGGACCATATCTCCCAATGCGCGCCGACGCCGGCCTGCTGGCCGTGCGCGCCGATCGACACGTTGCGACCGACCGCGGCGATCTTGCCCGCTTCGCGCGCGGAATCATCGTCGACATAATCGCTTTCGGGCGCAATCACGCGGCGCTTGTTGTCCGCTGCCAGGATCGCAGGCGGGATGTGGCGCGCGAGGATCGGCTGTTCCCACACATTGGTATGCGCGCGCCAATAGGGATCGCCGGCAGGACCGCCGTATGTCACCACCAGCGTCGGGGTATAGTCGGTATTCGTCTGGCCCCACAGCTGCACCAGATCCTTGTAGAAGGTGTGCAGCGGAATATTGTGCTCGACGGTCGTGTTGCCGTCCTGGATAAGCGTCAGGTCCATCGTGTAGAGTGAACCGCCCTCGGGCACGACCGCCATATTTTCGGCCTGCGCGGCCTTGACCACCATCTGTCGCTGTTCACGGCGGGGCTGGTTATAGTTTTTGACGCTATGCGCGCCCTGGGCCTTCAGGCGGCGGACATGCGCCAGAGCGTCTTCATAGCCGTCGATTTCGGCATAGATGCCTGCGGCCTTGGCGCCGTAGATGATCTCGCCGGTCGAAAAGATGCGCGGCGCGAGGATCAGGCCGGCGCGCTGCATTTCCGACGATACGAAGATTTCGGACGCGCGCGACGACGGGTTGTGACTGGTCGTCGTTCCCATCGCGAGGTTGACCATCTCCGACCAATTCTGCTGCGGCACCAGTTCGTCATCGCCGTGCGGGCCGTGGGCATGGGCATCGACAAAGCCCGGAACGATCGTCTTGCCCGTCGCATCGACCGTCACCGCGCCCGCGGGAACGGTCACGGCGCCGGCAGGACCTACGGAAACGATGCGGTCGCCGTCGATGACGATCGCGCCATTGTCGATGATGCCGCCGTCCTTGGCCGCCATCGTCACGATTTTGGCGCCGGTGATTACCACGATGCCTTTGTGCTTCGCCGCAGCCTGCGTCATCGAAAGCGAAACGCCCTCGGTAGGCGGCGTGAATTTCACCGCCCGGTCATCGCCCGGAGCATCGGCGAACATTGCGCCCAGGTCGGCGCTGAACAAGGTTGCGCCGCGCGTCCAGTGGAGACGCCGGCCGCCGTCCGACCAATGCATATAGTCGGCGCCGCTGCCGCTGATCCGCGTGACGGGCAGGGCGCCGCTCTTGGTCGAAAGCGATACGTCCTGACCGCCGGGCATCAGCGGGGTGACATAGGCGTCGTAATTCTCGCGGAAGGCGAGGGTGCGGCCGTCGGGCGAAATTTCATAGTCGCTGACCAGGTCGCCGCTGGCATGAACGCGCTTGTCCTGGCCGTTGAGATCGGTGCTGACCAGCTGGTTCTTGCCGTCGCCCGACGCGACCATGAAGATGCGGTCGCTATCGGCGCCGAACTGCGGCTTGGCGCCATTGTCGGTGATCCGGACGGGGGCGCCCCCGGTCGCTGCGACGCGGTAGATGCCGGGGTCGTCGCCCCAGCGCTGTGACGTCAAGCCGCCGCCCGAACGACGCTCGAATGCGATCAGCTTGCCGTCGGGAGAAAAGCGCGGTTCGGCATAGTGGCCAGGTACGCTCGTCACCTTGCGCGACGCGCCGCCGCCTGCAGCGATGGTATGGATTTCGCCAAGACCGGCGTCGGTCCAGCGCACGAAGACGATCTGCTTGCCGTCGGACGACCAACTCGGCCAGAGTTCGAACGCGGCGCTTTTGTCCGCGGTCAACCGGCGCGCGGTGCCGCCCGTCGCGGGCTTGACCCAAAGCTTGCCGAGCGTTTCGAACACCACCTGCTTGCCGTCGGGCGATACTTCGGCCCAGCGCGGCATCTGGGTCTGGAAGCTGTCGGGTGCGACCTCGACCACGGGATGCGTCGCATCGATGATCACGCGGTCATCGTCGATCTGGAAGGGAATGATCCGCGCCTCGCCGCCTCCGGCGGCCACGCGGCGCAGCTTTCCGCCGGCCCAGAACAGGATTTCTCCGCTATCGGGCGTCCACGCCATATTCGGGTAGACGCCGGTGACCGCCCAGGTTTCCTGCACATCCTGATCGAGCGCGTCATAGACCTTCTTCTCGGCGCCCGAGGTCAGATCCTTGACGTAGAGTTTCGACTGCGCCCCCTCGCGGCGGACGAAGGCGAGCTTCTTGCCGTCGGGCGAGGGGGTGGGGCGCACCGCGCCGCCATCGCCCGATGCGGCGGTGTCGACCTCTCCCGTGTCGAGATTATAGCGTTCGATATGGAACAGGTCGGTGTTGCTGTCCTGTGCATATTCGAAAATCGGCCCGGGCGTGACGTTGCGCGTGTAATAGACATGCTTGCCGTCGGGCGCGAAAATCGGTTCGCCCAGCTCTTTCTGATGCCGCTCGTTCGGGCGCTTGACCAGCGGAACGCCTGCCCCGCCCGACACATGATAGAGCCAGACTTCGCCGGTACCGAGCGAGCGCCCGGTGGTGAAATGCTTCTTGGCGACGATGAACTCACCGTCGGGACTCCAGCTCGGCTGGTTGAGCAGGCGGAAATCTTCCTTCGACAGCTGGCGCTTGTCGCTGCCGTCACGGTTCATGATCCAGATATTGTCGCCGCCGCCGCGGTCGGAGACGAAGGCGATGCGCTTGCCATCGGGCGAGAAGCGCGCCTGATGCTCATAAGCGAGCCCTTCGGCGATACGGGTGGGCGTGCCGCCCGCGATGGGCATGGTGTAGATATCGCCGAGGAGGTCGAAGGCGATCGTCTTGCCGTCCGGCGCGACATCAACGTTCATCCAGCTGCCTTCGTCGACCGCGATCGGTACCTTGTGCGTTACCATTCCGGGCGGCGCGTTGACGTCCCATTTTTCGGGTTTTGCGTCGGCCGCAGGCGCGGCTGCCTGTTGAGCGAAAACCGATGTCGAACAGGCCAGAGTCGCGGCCAGGGCGAGTGCGATGCGCGCCATGAAATTATCCCCTGTTGTAATTATGCTGTGAGCATATGGCGCTCCCCGCAAAGCGCAAGCGGTCGCTTTCGATGAAGACGCTGGCCGCGTCGACGGACGACTGCTAGCGACAGGTGGCAATAAAAAACCGGGAGGGATTTGTGCCGCTGACGGGAATACGCGTCCTCGATTTCGGGCGCTATATTGCGGGCCCCTATTGCGCCGCCTTGCTCGCCGATTATGGCGCCGATGTCATCCGGATCGAGGCGCCCGGCGGCAATGACGACCGTTTTACCGTGCCCGTCGCCGAGGATGGATCGGGCGCGATGTTCATGCAGATGGCGCGCGGCAAGCGGAGCCTGAGCCTGAAGCCCGGAACGCCCGAAGGGCGCGAGATCGTACGCAAGTTGGTCGCCGGCGCCGATGTCGTGATCGCCAATCTGCCGCACGATGTGCTGGGCAAGCTTGCACTGGACTATGAGAGCCTGTCGGCGATAAATCCCCGCATTATCCTGGCAACCGCGTCGGCCTTCGGCAGCGAGGGGCCGCTTTCGGGGAGCGTGGGCTTCGACGCGGTGGGTCAGGCAATGTCGGGGACGGTTCACCTGACCGGAACGCCCGACCAACCCTATCGCGCACAGGTCAATTATGTCGATTTCGGTACTGCGCTGCACTGCGCCTTCGGGGTCATGGTGGCGCTGCGCGAACGCGAGCGGACGGGGCGGGGGCAGTGCGTTTCGGGATCGCTTCTCGGCACCGCTCTGGCCTTTTCGAATGCGTTGACGATCGATCATGCGATCAACGGGATCGAGCGTCAGCCGATGGGAAACCGCAGTTTCAGCTCGGCGCCCACCGATCTGTTTCGCACCCGCGACGGCTGGATCGTCACCCAGATCGTCGGCGGCGCGATCTTCGCGCGCTGGGCGGCGCTGGTCGGGCGCCCCGAACTGGTCGACGATCCGCGATACGCAAGCGACATCGATCGCGGCGATAATGGTGCCGAACTGAGCGCGATCATGCAGCGCTGGTGCATCGAACGCAGCACCGAGGCGGCGATTGCCGAGCTTGGCGCCGCGCGCGTTCCCGCCGCGCCGATCCTGAAGCCCGGCGAAGCGCTGGCGCATCCGCAGGTGGCGGCGATGGGCCTGATCGAACCGCTTGCCTATCCCGGCTCGCCGGCACCGGCGCCGGTGATCCGCGCACCGATCGGGTTGTCGGATGCGGCGAAGGCCACAGCGCGGCGCGCTCCGCAGGCGGGTGAGCATAGCGATGCGATCCTTGCGGAGCTTGGGTATGATGCCGCCAGCATTTCCGCTTTGCGCGCGCAAAGGATTATTTGATCCGCCGCGCGGTGGACGGGGTAACATCGCCTTCCTAAGTTGCGAACCACAACCGAAATCTAGTGCAGGAGCGTCCAATGGCCGACCAGAATGACTATGTGCCGCCGAAAGTGTGGAGCTGGGACAAGGAAAGCGGCGGACGTTTCGCCAACATCAACCGCCCGATCGCCGGCCCGACCCACGACAAGGATTTGCCGGTAGGCAAGCATCCGCTCCAGCTCTATTCGCTGGGTACGCCCAATGGCGTGAAGGTGACCGTCATGCTGGAGGAATTGCTCGCGGCGGGTCATTCGGGCGCCGAATATGATGCGTGGCTGATCAACATCGGTGAGGGCGACCAGTTTTCGAGCGGTTTCGTCGACGCCAATCCGAACAGCAAGATCCCGGCGCTCGTCGATCGCAGCGGCGACACGCCGATCCGGGTGTTCGAATCGGGCGCGATCCTGATCCATCTCGCCGAAAAGTTCGGGGCTTTCCTTCCCACCGACCCCGCGCAGCGCGCCGAAACGCTGTCCTGGCTGATGTGGCAGATGGGGAGCGCGCCGTTCCTGGGCGGCGGCTTCGGCCACTTCTATGCCTATGCGCCGTTCAAGCAGGAATATCCGATCAACCGCTATGCGATGGAAGTGAAGCGCCAGATGGATGTGCTCGACCGCCGTCTGGCCGACAATGAATATATCGCCGGCAGCGATTACAGCATTGCCGATATGGCGATCTGGCCTTGGTACGGCGCGCTCGCCAAGGGGTTGATCTATGACGCTGGCGAGTTCCTGCAGGTGCAGGACTACAAGAATGTCCAGCGCTGGACCGATCAGCTTGCGGCGCGTCCCGCCGTCAAGCGCGGGCGGATGGTCAATCGGGTGATGGGCGATCCGGCGAGCCAGCTTCGCGAACGCCACGACGCGTCCGATTTCGATCTGCGCACCGAAGACAAGCTGCAGGCAGCGAACGGATAATTTTGCGTATTTTGCGCGCCGGGCGCGCGGGCGATCGTTAACATTTGCCCGCGCGCCGCGCATTTCGGCGCCCGGCGCCGTATCTATAATCGGTAATTTGCGCAAAATTCCGGCACGTCGTCTTTGGGCGATGCTTGACGCGCAGCGGTCATGTTGGCCGCATGACAGGTCCATACCCCCAAAACATCGCCCGCCGCCCGACGGTCATCCGCGAGGCTCAGCGTCTGGCCCGCAGCGAGCGGGCGGCGGCGATCGTCGAAATGGCGCTGGTGCTGCCGCTGTTCCTGACGCTGCTCATCGGCATCCTGATCTACGGGCAATATTTCCTCCTCGCCCATAATGTGCAGCAGGCCGCGAACGATGGCGCGCGCGCCGCGATCGTCGGCCTCGACGCGGCCGATCGCCGGGCGGTGGCGATCCGCGCGGTCGATCGCAGCATGGCGAGCATCGGCGATTACAGCCCCGCCAACCGCACCATAGCGGTCAGCGAGACCAGCGAGGCGGTTACCGTGGCGCTGACCTACACCGTTCCTGCAGACCATTTCCTCCGCTCCTCCTTCGTTCCGGCGCCCGGCCATGTGATCGGCGCCCGCGCGACCTTCGAACTGCCGGCGGATTGACGATGCGCCGGCCCATCTCGGCAAAGCTGGCGCGCGATACGCGCGGCGGGATCAGCATCGCTTCCGCACTGGCGATGACGATGCTGATCGGCTCGGCGGCGCTCGCGGTCGACTTCGGATCGCTCTACCTCGACCGCCGCAAGCTTCAGGGCATCGCCGATGCGGCGGCGCTGGCGGCGGCGGGACGCCCCGGCGACGAACGGGCGGCGGCCGACCGGATCATCGCCGCCAACTGCAATTGCGCGATCACCATCTCGGCTTTCGAAGCCGGAACCTATACCGCCGATCCCGGCATCGCCGCCGAACAGCGCTTTGCCCCCGGCGGCTACACTCCCAACGCAATCCATGTCGTCCTCACCCGCGAGCGCCCGCTGTTCTTCGGGCGCTTCCTGACCGGGCGCGACCATAGTGTCATACATGCTAGCGCCACCGCCGCGCGGCAGGGCTATGCCGCCTTCTCGCTCGGCTCGCGCGTCGCCGCGGTGCACGGCGGTCTGCCCAATGCGCTGCTGTCGGCGCTCACGGGCAGTCAGGTCAATCTGAACCTGATGGACTATAATGCGCTCGCCGATGCCGACATCGATCTGCTCGCCTTTTCCGACGCGCTGCGCGCCGAACTCGACGCCGATGTGCTGACCTTCGGCCAGACGCTTGATACGCAGGCGACATTGCCGCAGGTGCTGGGGGCGCTCGCCAAGGCAAGCGACGGGCAGGCGGCAAAAGCGATCGGCACGCTCGCCGATGCGGCACTGCCGCGTAGCCTCCTGCCGTCGCGCGCGATCGACCTGGGGCCGCGTTCGTCGAGCATCCGGATCGACCCCGCCAATCCGGTGAAGGTCAACGCGCTCAGCATGGTGCGAACGATGCTGTTGCTCGCCAACGCCAATCGTCAGCTCGATCTTGCGACCGGCGTCACCATTCCCGGGGGTTCGGGAGTCGATGTGGCGTTGATGATCGGCGAGCCGCCGGCCAACTCGCCGCTGATCGCGGTGACCGAAAAGCAGGACGTCATCGTGCGCACTGCGCAGGTCAGGCTCAAGCTGGCGGCGAGCGTCAACACGCCGCTCGCCGCAATCGATATCCCGGTCTATACCGAATTGGGATCGGCCGAAGCGCGCATTTCGGACATCGACTGCCACCACGGCAGCGACGCGGTGACGCTGGGGATCAAGACGGCTCCCGCAACGCTGTCGATCGGCAAGGTGAACGCGAGCGATTTCCGGAACATGCAGCGCCCACTGAACCCGCAGCCGGTCAAGCTGCTCAGCCTGCCGCTCGCCAGCGTAAACGCAAAGGCCGAACTGGTGCTGTCCGATCTTTCCGAAAAGCCCGCGCGCTTCACGCGCGACGACATCGACGATGGCCGCGTCAAGACGGTCGAGAGCGGGGGATTGGTATCGGGCGCCGCCAAATCGCTCGCCGATCGGATGGATTTGTCGGTCAACATCCTCGGGATCGGACTGAACGCCAAGGCGCTGACCAGCCTTGTCGGCGACACGGTCGGGCTGGCCGCGCCCGTGCTCGACGGCGTGCTCGAAAGCGTCACCGCGACGCTGGGGCTGCATCTGGGCGAGGCGGATGCGCGGGTAAACGCGCTGCGGTGCGGCAAGGCGCGATTGGTCTGATCGCTCCGTTTCGGCGCCATTGCCGGCACGCCGCGCCGCCAGCCGCTCCGCGTTCCTCCCATAATATGCCCATGGCTTCGAAGGGGAGGCGAATTTGGCGACGGCACAGGAACCCGAACGGGTATCGGCAGCGGACTTCATCCGGGGCTTTGCAAGCTGGCGGCTCCGGTCAGCGCGGCGGCCGGTTGTGGTGACGCACCATGGAAAGGACGCGCACGTCCTGATCTCACACGACGATTACCGGCGGCTGCGCAAGCCCGCGAGCGGCGAAGCGGTCGACGCGCTGCAGGCGTCGCTTGCGAACCTTGTCGAGGCGATCCGCGATGCGGTGCTGCTGTTCGATCGCGACCGGCGCATCGTGGCGCTCAACCCCGCCGCGCGCGATTTGGTCGCCGGTGATGACCATCTGCTCGGGCGCCAATTGGTCGATATATTTCCGGGTTTCGGGGCAAGTCTGGTGGCGAGCCATGTCGCCCGGCTGATCGAATGCCGCGAGCGCTTTGCGGGCGAGGTGCCTGGCCTTTTGCATCCGCGCCAGTGGCTGCGCGTCGACCTGGTGCCGGTTCCCGCGGGCGGCGCGATGATCCTTCGCGACACAAGCGCGACATTCGAGGGGGCGGCCGAAGGCGACGCGCGCGCCGCGACGATTGCGGCGATCGAGGCGCAGGGAATGATCGGCCACGCCCGGCTTTCGGTGCGCGAGGCGATCGAGGACGCCAATTCTGCGCTGATTTCGATGGTAGGCGTCGACGCGCTGGCGATCCGGCGCGTGCGCTTTTCGGCGCTGTTGTCGATCGCGACGCGGCGCTGCTTTGCCGAAGCGCTCGAAACCGTATTCCGCACCGGCGAACCCGCGCGCGTCGATGCCGAGTTGATCAGCCGCGAAGGCGAGGCGGTGCCCGTAACCTTGTCGATCGCCGAACGGCGCGGCGCCTATGCCAGCGATGGCGCGGTGGTCGTGGCGGTACCAAGGTCGCCGCGGGCCGGGTGAGCGGTCGATAACGATCAATTCCGGTCATTCGCTCCAGACCGGCGGCGAACGGCGGTTTTGGGGTGGAAAGCTGCCATTGCCAAATGGCTATCGAATGGGCGAGCATAGGCAATGTCAATCAGCGACCACTCCTATGAAGTCATCGACCTCCTTGCTCACGAACGCGGTCTGACCCGTGACAAGTTGAACCCTTCAGACCGGCTGCTTCATGACCTTGGTATGGACGGCGACGATGCCGTGGACTTCTTCAACAGCGTGCATGAGCGGTTCGGGACGGACTTAACTCACCTCCACGAGCATTGGAGCGAACACTTCGGACCAGAGGGGTTTTCTCTCTGGAATGGACTGGTCATCATTCCTGCCGCAGTCATTGGCGGCGCAGTCGCAGGCATGACCGACCTGTCCGCATTCTGGGGATTTGTCATAGCCGTCGTTCTGCTCACGGCGGGGTTCTGGGCGATACGGCGATGGGGACCACCTGACACAACCGTCCCTATTACAGTCGCGGAAGTTGTCGCCGCTGTCGAGTCTGGGACGTGGCCCAGCCGCCCTCAACGCTAATATCCGCAATCGGTCGCTTCCAGCCATACTCCATCGCGTCGCAACGCGGCTTTCTTTCAAAGAAAAAGGCCCGCGTCCGGAGACGCGGGCCCATCGCCCTTTGGGGGTGGCGGGTGCTTCAGAAGGGCACCCAGCTCTGTTTTTTGCGGAATTTCATATAGCCGATGTTGGCGCCGAGCCGCGCGCCGACGCCGACGCGGATCGGGATCAGCACCACGTCGCCGCGGCGCAGATAGCTCGCGTTGAAGCCGCCGACGAGATAGGCGGCGCCTTCGCCCGCCGGATAGCGTTTGTAGAGATCCTCGCTGTCGAACAGATTGTAGACCAGCACGAAGGTGTTGCCCGCATTGGCGCCCGCGTCGAAGCCGATCGAGGGGCCGGTCCAGTAGACGGGGCGTTCGCCCTCGATCTTGTGGTACAGCGTGCCCGACCCATAGCGCAGCCCGATACCAAGCGCGCCGCCGGCTTCGCGGCCGACGATATAGGCGTTGGGTTCGCCCTGCTTCTTCAGAATATCCTCGATGAGGCCGGCGAGGCCCTGCGCACCCTTGCCGAAGACGCCTTCGGCAGCGCCGATCAGATCGTCTTCCTTGTAGGTTGTGGTGTCGTCGGCGGCCGCCGTCCCGGTTGCAGGCGCAGCGGTGGTCGTGCCCGTATCGGGCGAGGTGACCGAATATTGCTCGGCGCCCGTGGCAAGGTCGCTGTCGAGCGACGGGTCGCTCGTCGTCGTGGCCGGCGGGGGAGACGGCGGGGGCGCCGGATTGTTGAGGTCGGAATCGATCGCCGTATTGGGATCGACCGATGTCATCTGCGCGTGCGCCGCCGGCCCGGCGAGCATCAGCCCGATCGAGGCGACCGCCGCAACGGCAATATTGGTAAGCGCATTCCGCATATATTCCCCCAAAAATCGGCGGCTTCGGGCGCCGCAAGCCGGGTTAACCATGACTCATCCTGTCGGCGCGGCAATGAACGGGCGATGACTTGAGTCGATTTTGCGCCGGACCGAATCATTTCGACCGACCAATAGGGGAATAAGTGACAAAAAGGCCAATGTTAGGCGTTGCGGGGCGGGATCGGTCTGGCTATAGCGCCCGCTCAGGCCAACCTGCCGTTCGCGCGGCAGACCATGCGGAGACGTGGGTGAGTGGCTGAAACCAACGCTTTGCTAAAGCGTCGTACGGGGAACCGTACCGAGGGTTCGAATCCCTCCGTCTCCGCCACTTCTTCCATCCACGCATCCCGGTCATCCCGCGGCGATCGCCCGCGGCCGAGGGTGCGCGTGAAAATTCCGCCTGCTTATCTGTTGTAAATGCGAATCGTTCGCGATAGTGAAGGCCAAATTTCAAGGGCCTCTCTCCTCCATGCACGCACCGACCCCAACGCGCACGCCGACCAAGAAGAGCCGCCGCGCCTTCTGGCTCAAACAGCTTCACATGTGGCACTGGATGAGCTCGGCGATCAGCCTGATCGGGCTACTGCTGTTCGCGATAACGGGCTTCACGCTGAACCATGCCGCCGATATCGAGGGGGCACCGCGCGTTGCCGAGCGTAGCGCGCAATTGCCGGCGCCGCTGCTCGAAGCGCTGGCGGCGGCGGACCCGGCGGACGGCAAGGGGGCGCTGCCCGCACCGGTTGCGGCGTGGGTCGAGGCGAATTTTCCGGTCCGTGCGGGCGAAGCCGAATGGTCCGCCGACGAGGTTTATATGGCCGCGCCGCGTCCCGGCGGCGATGCCTGGGTCGCGATCGATCGCGCGACGGGCGCCACCACCGCGGAAATCACCGACCGCGGCTGGATTTCCTATCTCAACGACCTCCACAAAGGGCGCAATTCGGGCGGCGCGTGGAGCCTGTTCATCGACATATTCGCCTTTGCCTGCCTGGTGTTCGCGCTGACCGGGCTTGTGCTGCTTCAGCTTCATTCGGCCAAGCGCAAGAGCACCTGGCCGCTCGTCGGCGCGGGGGTGGCGATCCCCGCCGCCATCGCGATCCTCTTCATCCATTAAGGAGATGCCATGCAAACCGAGTTTCGATCCGTCCTGACCGGCGCCTCGCTCGGGCTGGGCGCGGTGCTGTCGGCCCCGGCGCTCGCCGCCGATCCGGGGACGATGGAGGTCAGCGTCATCATCCCGCAGCTCAAGGTCGCCGAATATCATCGGCCCTATGTCGCCATCTGGGTCGAGAAGGCCGGCGCGTCCGCGAAGACCGTCGCGATCTGGTACGACCATGACATGAAGAATAGCGAGGGCACCAAATGGCTGCGCGACGTGCGCCAGTGGTGGCGCGCCTCGGGCCGTTCGATGCGCTTTCCGGCCAAGGGCGTAACGGGTGCGACGCGCGCGCCAGGCACGCACAGGATCGCCTTCAGTCGCGCGCAGCTCGGCGCGCAGGCGCCCGGCGACTATGTCCTGGTGATCGAGGCCGCGCGCGAAGTCGGCGGGCGCGAGTTGCTGCGCATTCCGTTCCGCTGGCCCACCAAAGCCGGGGCCGCGGGCCGCGCGGCGGGCAAGACCGAACTCGGCACCGTTTCGATTTCCTTCCGTTGATCCAGAGAGGACCGATCATGAAGACCCGATTGCTGATCGCCGCGAGCGCCGCCCTGGCCCTGTTCGCCGCCGCCCCTGCGCAGGCGCACCGCCAGTGGATGCTGCCGTCCTCGACCGTGCTGTCGGGCGACGATGTGTGGGTGACGGTCGACGCCGCCGTTTCGAACGACCTGTTCTATTTCGAGCATCAGCCGCTGCGGCTCGACGCGGTAAAGGCATGGGCGCCCGACGGTAGCGAGGCGCCGATCGAGAATAAGGCGACGGGCCGCTATCGCAGCACCTTCGACGTGCATCTGACGCAGAAGGGAACGTGGCGCATCGCATCGGTCGCCGACATGCTGATGGGCAGCTATGATCTGGACGGCAAGACCGAACGCCTGCCGCGCGGGACGACCGCGGCCAATCTGGCCGAGCGCCTGCCCGCCGGGGCGACCAATGTGCAAACCGCGGAGGCGAACAACCGCAACGAGATTTTCGTCACGGTGGGCGAGCCGACGACGACGCTGTTCACCCCGACCGGCAAGGGCATCGAGCTGGTGCCGGTGACGCACCCCAATGATCTGTTCGCGGGCGAAACCGCGACCTTTCAGTTCCTGCTCGACGGCAAGCCCGCGGCGGGGCTGCCCGTCACGGTGATCCCGGGCGGCATCCGCTATCGCGACCAGCTGGGGCAGATCGACCTCAAGACGGGTGCCGACGGCACGGTCGCGGTCAACTGGCCCGAACCGGGCATGTACTGGCTCAACGTCACCACGCCGCAGGCGGAGCGCGAAGAGGGCGCGGGCGGCCCGCCGCCGTTTGCCCGCCGCGCCAGCTATGTGACGACGCTGGAGGTCATGGCGCCCTGACGGACCGGATATTGATTCCCCGGGCGCTGACGCCCGCCGCCTTTGCGGCGCGCCGTCCGGAGGCGTCGGTCCGCCGCTTTTCGGGGCGGACGATGGGCACCAGCTGGTCGCTGCAGGCGGTTGACGCACCGGCTTCGGCGGGCGAGGGCGTCCGGCGCGCGCTGGACCGCGTCGTGCGGCAGATGAGCCAGTGGGAAGCGCAATCGGACCTGTCGCGCCTGAACCGCGCGCCTGTGGGGGAATGGCACGCGATCCCGCCCGAATTTGCGCGCGTGATGGCTGCGGCGACCACGATTGCCGAAGCGAGCGGCGGCGCGTTCAATCCGGGGCTGGGCGTGCTGACCGAGCGATGGGGCTTCGGTGCGGGCGGGCCGGTCGCTGCGGCGCCCGACATCGCGCCGCCCGATGCGCCGCCCGACATTGCCTTTGATGCCGCGACGGCGCGCGTCCGGCGGGGGCCGGGCGCGGCGCTCGACCTGTCGGGAATCGCCAAGGGGTTCGGCGTCGATCTTGCTGCCGAGCAGCTGCTGGCGAGCGGGGTGCGGCATTTCCTGATCGAGGTCGGCGGCGAATTGCGCGGCGAGGGCGTGCAGCCCGACGGGCAGCCCTGGTGGGTCGATGTCGAGCCGCCGCCCGGCCTGTCGCTCGCGCCTTGGCGGCTGGCGCTGCACGACCTGTCGGTCGCAACCTCGGGCAATTACCGGCGCGGCTTTACCGACGGCGGCCGCCATTATTCGCACAGCTTCGATCCGCGCAGCGGGCGCCCGATCGTCAACGGCGCAGCGTCGGTGACGGTGGTGCATCGCAGCTGCATGATCGCCGACGGCTGGGCAACCGCGCTGACCATCGTCGGTCCCGAGCGCGGCATGGCACTTGCCGATGCGCAGGGCCTTGCGGCGTCGATGATCGCGGACGGCCGCGAATATGCCTCGCGTGAATGGCGCGCGATGCTGGATTAGAAACGCAAGGCGCTCAGGCGTCGGCCCATTGGCGCAGCAGATTGTGATAGACGCCGGTCAGACGGACGACCGTCGGATCGCCCTGACCCATTGCCGCGGCGGCGCCCTGAACCCCCAGATCGAGGTCGAACAACAGGTTGCGCTGCGCCTGATCGCGGATCATCGACTGGATCCACATGAAACTGGCGACGCGGACACCGCTTGTGACCGGTTCGACGCGGTGGACAGTGCTCGACGGATAGAGGATCAGGTGGCCGGCGGGAAGCTTGAGGCCGGGCGCCTCGGCCATTCCTTCGATGACCAGGCCGCCGCCTTCATAGCTGTCGGGGTCGGCCAGAAACAGCGTTGCCGACAGGTCGCTGCGGATTCGGAAATCGGTGCCGCGCCGCATCCGCACGGCATTGTCGATATGATCGCCGAACGCCTCCCCGCCCGAATAGCGGTTGAAGAAGGGGGGATAGATTTTGAGCGGCAGCGCCGCCGCCATGAACAGCGGCGAGCGGCCGAGCGCGTCGATCACCATCCGGCCCGCCTCGACCGCCGCATCGCCGAATTCGGGAAGCTGCTGGTTGCGTTTGGCCAGCGCCGCCTGCGGCCCCGACGTCTCGTTGCCGTCGATCCAGTCGGCGCGGTCGAGGATGGTGCGGAGCGCCTTGACGCCCGCGGCGTCGATCAGGTCGGGAATGATGCGGATCATGCGCGTTACTATGCCGAAAAGCCCGGGCGCGGCAATCGCCGCGCCCGGAGTCGATCAGAATTTGTAGAAGAGGCTCAGCACCGCCGAGCGTTCCTCGCCGGGCGTCGCCCAGCCGCCGGTGACGATGCCGGTCGTGCCGTTCACATTGTTGCGCACGCCGGTGTAATAATCCTCGTTGGTCAGGTTCGACACATTGAGCTGCGCCACCAGGCCGTTGCCGAAATCATAGGACACGAACGCGCGGTGGATCAGATAATCGTCGACGAAATATTGCGAGCGCTGCGCCATGTTGCGTTGGCTGGTCGCGAAGCTGCCCTGATAGGTCAGGCCATAGCCGATCTGCAGCCCGAACGGCAGCGTGTAGGTGGTGAACAGGCTGCCCGAATGTTTCGGGGTCTGGATCAGGCGGTCGCCCGCCTGCGGGTCGGGCAGGGCGGCGCTGTTGGTGCAGGTGCCGCCGCCGGGGTTGGCGAGGCAATAGTCCGACACGCTCTGCCGCACCGTTCCGTCGAGGTAGGTGTAATTGGCGAAGATCGACCAGTTGGGCGTGATCGCGCCGGTCAGGCCGAGCGCGAAGCCGTCGACGCGCGACTTGCCGTCGAGCACCTGGAGCGAGCTGGGCAGCGAGGCGTCGTTCGACGGCACGCGGTAATTGCTGCGTTCGTTGCGAAACAGCGCGGCGGTGAGCAGCAGCTTCTTGTCCATGAGCTCGGCCTTCGCCCCGATCTCGTAATTGCGGCCGGTTTCGGGCGCGACGTCGCAATTGGTGCCGCAACCGAGCCGGACCGTCGCCGACGACGGCGTCTTGCTGTTGCCGTAGGCGGCATAGAGGCTGACATTTTCGACCGGGTGGAACACCGCACCGACGCGATAGGAAAAGAGATTTTCGTCGCTGATCTGGTCGGCGCCGCGGGTATAGACCGCGCCGGTCGCGGGCGTCGTCACCGTATCGGCACGGAATTTGGCGCGTGAATTTTCATAGCGCAGCCCGGCGTTCAGTTCGAACATCGGTGAAAGCTCGAGCGTGTCGAAGGCGTAAATCGCCCAGCCGCGCGTATCGCCATAGCTGTTGCCGGTGCGGACATAATTGACCGGACCCGACCAATAGGTGTCGGGGTTCGCCAGGCTGATCGGTCCTTGCACGGGATTGGGCGTGGCGCCGCCCGCGTTGCGCAGCAATTGCGCGACCTCGATCGAATAATCCTCCTGGCTCAGCGAGCCGCCGATGACGAGCGTGTTGTGGACGCCGCCCTTGGTGCCGCTGACGATCGTGAGGTCGGTCTGGTTGTAGAGCAGTTCGTTGAGCTGATCGCGGACCAGTCCGCGCGGCCCAGCCGGGTAATAATAGCCCGCCATGTCCTGGCCGCTGGGGCAGGGGACGCCGACGGTCGCATCGGGCGTCGCGCCGATCGGCTGCAGGCCGCTGGCAAGGCAGAAGACACCCTGCGGCGCGCTCGTCTGGCTATATTGGTGGACGCGCTGCCAGCGCGTGAGGTTGCGGATCGAGACGGCGTCGCTGAACGCGTGGCGGAAGGTCGCGGTGAAGCGGTCGACCTTGGTCTTTTGTTCGTCCAGATTGACGATGCCGAAATAGGAGCTGTCGTCGACGCCCGGCAGCGGGCCGTCGTTCACGCCGCTCAGGAAATAGGGGACGCCATAGATCGGCGTGTTGTCGTCATCCTGGTGAATATAGGCGAGCGTCAGGCTGGTGTCGCTGTCGACGCCGATGGTGATCGACGGCGCGATGCCCCACCGCTGATAGGATTCGACGTCGCGGCCGGGCACGTCATTTTCATGATACATGGCGTTGAGGCGCACCGCGATCAGATCGCTGAGCCGCCAGTTGCTGTCGACCGCCGCCCGATAATAATTGTCGGTGCCGACCGCGGCCTGCACCGTGGTCGCGTCGCGCGCGAAGGGGATCTTGCTGACGAGATTGATCGTCCCGCCGACGCTGCCCGATCCGTTGAAAACCGAGTTGGCGCCGTTGTAGACTTCGATCTGCTGGAGGTTGAACGGGTCGGTGCGGCTGTATTGCGCGCTGTCGCGCACGCCGTCGACGGTGATGTCGTTGCTCGCCGAATAGCCGCGCAGGTTGATCGAGTCGCCATAGCCGCCGCCGCCTTCGCCCGCGCCGAAGGTGATGCCCGGAATCGTCGAAAGCGCGTCGCGCAGCGTCAGCAGATTCTGCTGCCTGATCTGTTCCTCCGACACCACGGTCACGGTCTGCGGCGTATCGACGATCGGTGCGGTCGATTTGGGCGTTTCCACCGCGACACCGTTGGTGCCGGTGACGATGATATTCTCCCGATAGCCGGGCGCATCCTGCGCATCGTCGGCGGTCGCGGCGAGCGCGGGCGCGCTGACGAGGCTGCCGACGCAGGAGAGAGCGAGGAAAGAGACAGGCTTCACGGTGTTACCCCCTTATGGTTGTTGTTGGGGGTCCGCTATTGAGAGTCGTTCGCAGAGTCAACAATAATGCGAATCGTTCGCGATAATGTCGTAACTTTGTCGCAGCGCGCGGCAATGATCGGGGCGTGGCTATGCCTGCG
This sequence comes from Sphingopyxis sp. A083, assembly GCF_001468495.1. Lineage (NCBI taxonomy): Bacteria > Pseudomonadati > Pseudomonadota > Alphaproteobacteria > Sphingomonadales > Sphingopyxidaceae > Sphingopyxis > Sphingopyxis sp. A083. The sequence continues at coordinate 175,681 of NZ_LNSK01000002.1, forward strand.
GGGCGGGGTCTAGCGCCGCGGCTCGAGCCACCAGCTCTGCCGCCAGCCATAGGGGCTGGCGACGGGTTCGCCGCGCGCATTGGTCGCTGGCCGGAAGCGGAAGCGCGTCTCGATCAGCCGACAGGTGGTCGAATCGAGCGAGGCATCGCCGCTCGATCGGCTGACCCGGCATCCGCTGACCCGGCCGCTCGCTTCGATGGTGAAGCGCACTTCGACGACGCCGCCGATATGCGCGCGGCGCGCCTCTCGGGGATAGTCATCGTCTTCGATCGTTCCGCTGCGCCAGACGGCGCGCGTGCCGCCGCCGGTACCGCTGCCTGCGCCGCCGGCCCCGGTGCCGTCGCCGCGTCCGCCAGCGCCCGATCCGGCGCCGGGCGTGGGGGTCGCGCCCGCCGATGAATCGTTGCCGCTGCCGGGCGTTGGCGCCGCCGCGACCGGAGGCGGTGCGGGCGGGACGACCAGGGGCTTGGGCGCCGCGACAGCCGCGGCCTTGGCAAAGCGGTTCGCCGCCGACGCCTTGCCGCTCGCCGCATGTGCCGGGGCGGGGGTTGCCGGTGTCGGCGGGGGTTTCGGTGCGGGGAGCGCGATGGCGCTGATCGCCTCGCCGGCCTTGCGGATCACCGCGATGTCGAGGCTGCTGACCAGCGCGGCGCCGACCAGCAGCGCAGCCAGGGCCGCACCGCCGCCTGCCAGAGCGCGCTGCCGCGCCGGAAGCTGTCCGCTATATGCCATTGCCCGGTCCCGGCGCGCGCCCATCGCGCGCCTTCGGAGGCGATATTAGAGGAAATCGTCTAGCGTGGACATGAACCGGTCGAACTGGTCATGGTGCAGCCAGTGGCCGGCGTTTTCGAACTCGATCACCTGCGCGGACTTGAAATGCGCGATCCGGCCGTCCTTCGCGGGGTTCGACGCCCAGCTGTTGGCGCCATAGAGGAGCAGCGTCGGGCAGGTGATTTCGGCCCACAGCGATGCGATTTCATCGTGCGACAGATCGAAAACCGACCAGATGTTGAGATAATTGTCGAACTTCCAGCTCCACGTTCCATCCTCGTTCCGGCTGATGCCGTGGATGGTCAGGTGACGCGCCTGTTCGGGTGTCAGATAGGCATTTTCGCCCATCATCCGCGCCAGCGCATCGTCGAGCGTCGGGTATCGGCGCGGCGAACGGCCCGCCGCCTGTCGTTTGTCGTCGATCCATTTGCGGAACCGGTCGGCGACGGGCGTCGCCGCGCGTTCGGCGATCAGCTTGGGTGACGGGCCAAGCCCCTCGATCGCGACGAGCTTGGATACGGTGTCCGGATAGAGCCCGGTGTAGCGCAATGCGACATTGCCGCCCATCGAATGCGACACGATCGTCACCGGCGACAGGTCGAGCTGGTGGATGAGCTGCGCCAGATCATAGACGAAGGCGTCCATGTCGTAATTGCCGTCGGGCGACCAGGCGCTGTCGCCATGGCCGCGCAGGTCCGGCGCGATGACATGATAGCGATCGCGCAGCTTTTCGGCGACCCAGTCCCAGTTGCGGCAATGATCGCGCCCGCCATGGACGAGCAGCAGGGGCGGCGCGTCGGCATTGCCCCAATCGACATAGTGCAGCTTCAACCGCTGCGAGATGTAGGAGTGCGACGTGGGGCCACTTGCCATCTGATCATCCTTGCTGTCTGGTTGCGTTTCAAAAGGCGACCGAATCCGATCCGTCAACCCCGCATGGGCCGGCGGCGCGAGGCGAAAGCGCTGAAACAGCGAAGGGAAGAGTGAGGCCATGACCAGTTTTCGCGACAATCTGCTCGCCGGCAAGACCGCTTTCGTCGCGGGCGGTACGAGCGGCATCAACCTCGGCATTGCCAAGCGTTTTGCCGAACTGGGCGCGCGCGTTGCCGTCGCGGGGCGTGATCCCGACAAGGCGCGCCGCGCCGCCGACGAAATCGGCCATGACGCGATCGGGCTGTCGGGCGATGTGCGCGATTATGGCGCGATTCGCGGGGTGATGGAGACGGTCGCAAACAAGTTCGGCCCGATGGACATCGTCATATCGGGCGCCGCAGGCAATTTCCTCGCGCCCGTGCTCGGCATGTCGGCCAACGCCTTTCGCACCGTGGTCGATATCGATCTCAACGGCACCTTCAACGTGTTTCGCGGCTGCCACGATTTACTCAACACGCCGGGTGCCTCGCTGATCGCGATCACCGCGGGGCAGGCGGTCAATGCCTCGGCGCTGCAGGCGCATGCCTGTGCGGCGAAGGCGGGAATCAACCAGCTCGTCCGGGTGCTGGCGCTCGAATGGGGCCCCGATGTCCGCGTCAACGGCATCTCGCCGGGACCGATCGCCGACACCGAGGGCATGAAGCGGCTCGCCCCCGACGATGCGACGCGCGAGGCGCATTATGCCCGCATCGCGATGAAGCGCTGGGGCAAGGTTTCGGAGGTCGCCGAATCGGCGGTTTTCCTCTGCTCGCCCGCCGCGAGCTATATCACCGGAACGATCCTCGACTGCGATGGCGGCAGCCAGGTGGGCGACGCATCGCGGCTCGACCTGGCGCGCGGTATGGCCTGAGGCTCGCCGCGGACGCTGCCGTCAGTCGCGGCTCTCGACCCGGATGACCGCCGTCATCGGCAACGTACCGTACAGATGCGGGAAAAGCTGCCCGCCGCGCGATTCTTCCCAGCGCACCGCCTTGCCGAGCTGCGCAAGGTCGACCTCGGCGATCACCAGCCCCTGCTGACCGGCAAAATGTTTGGCGAGCGTTTCCGCAAGCTGCTCGGCGGTCGACATGTGGATATAGCCGTCGGCATGGTCCACGGGGGCGCCGTGGAACAGGCCTTCGCGCTCGAAATCCATCCACTGGTCGGCGGTCAGCACCTTGAAGGCGGTGCCGGCGGTCATTCGCCGGCGCTGTCCGGTCCCGCGTCGGCGGCCCCATCGACCGCTTCTGCGGTTTCTGCCGCGACGTCTGCCGGATCGAGCGCTTCGTCCTCGCTATCCTCGATCAGCGCCGCCGACACGACATGTTCGTCCTTGGCAACGTCGAACAGGCGCACGCCCGCCGATCCGCGGCCGATGACGCGCAGGCTGCCGAGTCCCATGCGAATGAGCTTCGCCTGATCGGTCACCAGCATCAGTTGATGTGCCTGCGTCGCCGGGAAGCTTGCCACGACGGGGCCATTACGGCCGATATTGTCGATATTGGTGATCCCCTGGCCGCCGCGGCCGGTGCGGCGATATTCATAGGCGGAGGACAGCTTGCCATAGCCGTTGGCGCAGATCGTCAGGATGAACTGTTCGCGTGCGGCGAGCTCCTCCATCCGGTCGGCCGGCAGCGTCGGCGCGTTTTCATTGTCCTTCCACGGGGCCGCGCGCAGATAGGCTTCGCGCTCCTCGCTGCTGGTGCCGACGCGGTGGAGGATCGAGAGCGAGATCACCTCGTCGCCGTCGGCGAGGCGCATACCGCGCACGCCGGTCGAATTGCGGCTCTGGAATTCGCGTACATCGTCACCGGCGAAGCGGATCGCCTTGCCCTGCCGCGTCGCGAGCAGCACATCGTCGCTTTCGTCGAGCAGCGCGACGCCGATCAAGCGATCGTCTTCGTCATCGCCTTCGAACTTCATCGCGATCTTGCCGTTCGAGGGCACGTTGGTGAAGGCGTCCATGCTGTTGCGACGCACGCTACCCTTCGCGGTCGCGAACATGACGTGGAGCTTGCCCCATTCGCCCTCGTCCTCGGGCAAGGGGAGGACGGTCGAGATCGTCTCGCCCTGCGCGAGCGGGAGCAGGTTGATCATCGGGCGGCCGCGCGTGGCCGGCCCGCCTTCGGGCAGGCGCCATACCTTCATGCGATAGACCTTGCCCGCGGTGGAGAAGAACAGCACCGGCGTATGCGTCGAGGTGACGAACAATTCGGTGACGACATCTTCGTCCTTCGTCGCCATGCCGGCGCGGCCCTTACCGCCGCGACGCTGGGCGCGGAAGGTGTCGAGCGGGGTGCGCTTGATATAGCCGTCGAGGGTGACGGTAACGACCATCTCCTCGCGCTCGATCAGATCCTCGTCGTCGATGCCATCGGCGGCGGGGGCAACCAGCGTCTTGCGCGGGGTGGCGAATTCGTCGCGCACCGCGACCAGCTCTTCACGCATCACGCCATAGAGTTTGACGCGGTCGGCGAGGATCGAAAGCAGTTCCTCAATCTCGCTCGCCAACTCGCCGAGTTCCTTGCCGATTTCGTCGCGACCGAGCGCGGTCAGACGATGCAGGCGCAGGTCGAGAATCGCCTTCACCTGTATTTCGGAAAGACGATAGGTCGCGGTGTCCTCCATCTCGCCCTCGATCGCTTCGACGAGGCGGATATAGGGCGCGATCTCGCCGATCGGCCATTCGCGCGCGAGCAGCGCTTCGCGGGCCGCAGCGGGCGAGTTCGAGCCGCGGATGATGCGCACAACCTCGTCGAGATTACTGACCGCGACGACAAGGCCGAGCAAGATGTGCGCGCGGTCGCGCGCCTTGGCGAGTTCGAATTTGCAGCGGCGGGTGATGACCTCTTCGCGGAAGGCGATGAAGGCCGAAAGAATATCCTTCAGCCCCATCATTTCGGGGCGGCCGCCACGGATCGCGAGCATGTTCGCGGGGAAGCTCGACTGCGCCGGGGTGTGGCGCCAGAGCTGGTTCAGGACGACCTCGGCGGTGGCGTCGCGCTTCAGCTCGATAACGACGCGCACGCCCTCGCGGTTCGATTCGTCGCGAATGTCGGCGACGCCCTCGATGCGCTTGTCGCGCGCCGCCTCCGCGATCTTCTCGACGAGTCCGGACTTGCCGACCTGAAAAGGAATGGACGTCAGAACAATCGATTGGCGGTCGTTCCTGCCTTCCTCGATGATGTGCGTAGCGCGCATCATGATCGAGCCGCGGCCGGTGGCATAGGCGTTGCGTGCGCCGCCCTGGCCGAGCATCATCGCGCCGGTCGGGAAATCGGGGCCGGGGACGATCGCCATCAGTTCTTCGAGGGTGATGTCCGGGCCGCCCTCGAGCTGGCGGTCGATCATCGCGAGCGTCGCATCGACGACTTCGCCAAGGTTGTGCGGCGGGATGTTGGTCGCCATGCCGACCGCAATGCCGCCCGCGCCGTTGACGAGCAGGTTCGGGAAACGCGCCGGGAGCACCGTCGGCTCGTCGCGGCTCGCGTCATAATTGGGCTGGAAGTCGACGGTATCCTTGTCGAGGTCGTTCAGCAGCACCATCGCGGTCTTGGCAAGGCGCGCTTCGGTATAGCGCATCGACGCCGGCGGATCAGGGTCCATCGAACCAAAATTGCCCTGGCCGTCGATCAGCGGCACGCGGAGCGACCAGTCCTGCGTCATGCGGGCGAGAGCGTCATAAATCGCGCTGTCGCCGTGCGGGTGGTAGTTACCCATGACGTCGCCGACGATCTTCGCCGATTTCTTGTACGGGCGGCCGGGAATGAAGCCGCCTTCCTGCGCCGCGTAGAGGATGCGGCGATGCACCGGCTTCAACCCGTCGCGCACGTCGGGCAGCGCGCGGCTGACGATCACGCTCATCGCGTAATCGAGGTAAGACGTCTTCATTTCGTCGACGATGTTGATCGGCGAAATGCCGTCGTCGGACGGCGGCAAATGCGTATTTTCTTCGGTCAAAGCCCGGCCTTCTGTTGCGCTATCGGGAGATGCTTCGGGCCTAGCCCATGACCGGCGTCTTTGCCAGCGATTCGGTCGCTTTCGGCGCGATTTTTTCCCGGCTCGGCAAGGCTTTTGCGCGGGGCGGGAAGGATGACGTCATGACGGCGGTTCGGAAGATGATCGCTTGCCAATCGGTCCTTCGCGCCTAAAGGTCGGCGGCGATGATCTGTGCTGCAAATGGGGGGCGCCGATGGCCTTGATCGCGCTGGTCGGCGCCAGCGAAATGCTGCCCGACGGCGGACTGCGCGCGCTCGTCGCGATTGCGGGCGAGACGCTGATCGAGCGGCAGGCGGCGCGGCTTGCCGACGTCGGGGTTACGCATATCGCCGTGGCCGTCGCGGCGGTGCCGGCCGATCTGCTGGCGACATGCGACCGTATCCGCCGCCGCGGGATGAAGGTGACGCCGGTGCGCGAGGCGAGCGACCTGATGGCGCTGGTCGAGGGCGACGATCGCATCATCCTGGTCGCCGACGGTTTGCGTGCGGGCAGCGCCCATTATGCGGCGATTGCCAAGCCGGGTTCGCCGGCGATCCTCGTCACCGCCGACACGCTGCTGACGCAGGGGTTCGAACGCATCGACGCGACCCGGCGCTGGGGCGGGCTTGCCTGTATTTCGGACGCGATGGTGCGCGATCTGGCCAATATGCCCGGCGAATGGGACGTAATGCTGACGCTGCTGCGGATGGCGGTGCAGACCGGCGCGCGCCGCCTCTATTGCGAACCCGCGCTGTTTGAGCAGGGCGACATCGCGATCGTCGCCGACCGGCCGACCGCGGCGCTGATCGAGCAATCGAGCCTGCAGCAGGTCGATTATGGCGGCATGGGGCTCGGCCGCTCGGCGATCATGATGCCGTTGATCCGGCTTGCGGGGCCGCTGCTCGTGCGATCGCCGAAAACCGCGCGCTATCTGCCCTATGTCACCGCGCTGCTCTGGATCGGCGTTGCGCTGCTCGCCGCAAGCGGGCTGGCGGCGGCGGGCGCGCTGGTCGCCGTGCTTGGCGGCCTCTGCCTCGCCGCGATGCGCTTTCTCGCCTCCTTTCGCGCCCAGAGCGCGGCGCACGACCGGGTACGCGCGATCATCCGCAGTTTTGCGTGGCTGTTGCTGGCGGCTTTTCCCTGGCTGCTCTCGCTCGGCGGGGCGGCGCACGCGATGCCGCGCTTTTCGGAAGCGGCGCTTGCGCCATGCCTTGCCGCGACGATCCTGCTCGCGCGCCTGCTCTATGAAGATGCGGGCGAAAAGCGCCGCTTTCACTGGCTGCTTCCCGACGCCGATCAGGCATGGATCATGCTCGCGCCGGCGTTGGTTTTCGGCGTGGCGCCGCTGATGTTCGCGATCCTGCCGCTGTTGGCGCTGTTCCAGATTTTGCTCTGGATGCGCCTCGCGCGGCGACCGGAAGCCAAGTAGAACAAAGGCCTTCAAGGTTTAATGCCTATTAACGACATGCTGCTATCCGCGAGCGTGCATGGCTGAATCCTTCCCCTCGACCGGTCCCGATCTGCCGTCGCCGACGCTGTCGGCGCGGCTGCGCGAACTGGCGGCCTATCTGGCGGCGCCGACCGCGGGGCATCTGACCGAGGAACAGCGCGCGCTGTCGCTGGGAATTGCCCGGCGGCTCGTCACGACGCTGGCGGCCGAACTGGATGTCGGGATCGATGTTACGGCGCTGTGGGACGACTGGCTCGCGGGCGGAATCCCCTCGGCCGAGCGCTTGGCTCCGGCCTGTTTCGCGCGCGGGGAAGAACATCGCTGGCGGCAGCAGTCGGCGCAGAGTGCGCCGACGGTGTCGCCGGGCACAGCCGAAACCGCCGACGGTCCGCCGGCCGCCGGCGAAAGCGAGCTCAGCGATACCGATCGGGCCTTTCTTGCGCTGCGGATTGCCGACCGGCGCCGCTTTGACGCGCTCGGAAACCCGGCGATCGCGGTCGCCGATCTCGATCCGGACCTGCTTCGCGCGCTGCTGCTTGATATTGCGGCGTGGTGGCTGGCGCGGGACAAGGGCGACGGCAATCGCGCGGCGGCGCTCGGCGACGCGGTACGAACCACCGGCGAGGCACAGCAGAGTGCAACGGGAATCGACGCCGAGGCAAAGGCTTACCACGCCATACTGATCGCGAATGGAGATTTGTCCGCGGTGGCGGCGGGAGCCATCGCGCGGCACGACTGGACGACGCTTGTTGCGCTTGCCGCGGCGGCGGGCAAACGGCGTTATGCCGACATGGCACTGGCGCTGATTACTGCCGAGGCGGCCGCGTTGCCGGTCCTTCTTGCACCGTTGCGGCTCGATTCGGCTGCGCTGGCGCCGCTTGAGGCGTCGCTGGCGATGCTGCCGGCGCGGGCGCTGGCTGGCGATGATGCCGGTTCGGGGGCCACGGCATGAGCGGCGAACGCATCATTCGCGGCCGCGTCGATGCTGGCGGAGCGCTCGTCAGCGCCGATCCGTCGCTGCTCCGCCTGCAACAGCGCGCCGGGGCGGGCCTTGGCCGTCCGCTCGCGCTGCCGCAACTCGCGCGGCTCGTCGCACTTGCGCAGCGGCTTCAGCGCGACATCAGCCGGCCGCTCTATACCGCCGACGATCATAGCGACATTCACGCGCTGGTACGCATCGCGCCCGATGCCGATGGCGCGACGATCGAGATCAGCGACTGGCGCACGCGCCCGGTCGTGATGCCGCAGACGCCGCCGGTCGCCGACGTGGGGATTGTGCCGCACGGATGGGCGTGGGAATGCGACCAGCATCTGCGCGTCGTGGCGCTGCGCGCCGGGGCGGAGGCTCCGTCGATCCCCGCCGGTTGGGAGGGGCGGTCGCTGTCCGAATTGTTCGAGCTTCAACCCGATGCCGACGGGCGCTTTGCCGTGCTGCGCGCGCTCGCGCGGCAGGCAAGCTTCGAGGGGCAGCGCGTGCGCGTCGAGATCGGCGGCACGCCGCTGACGATGACCGTGGCGGGCGAGGCGCTGTTCGACGCGACGGGGGGCTTTACCGGTTTTCGCGGCATTGCGGTGCGCGATCCCGAAACGACGGGCGCTGCGCCGACATCCGGCACCATCGATCCCGCCTTTGGCTCGCTGCCGCTGTCCGACCCGCAATTCGGGCGCCGGATCGACGGTGCGCTGCGTGGGCCGCTCAGCCGCATCATCGCGACCGCGGAGACGATCCATGGTCAGTTCGACGGCCCGATCCGCGCCGACTATGCCCGTTATGCCGGCGATATCGCGCATGCAGGCCGGCATTTGCTGGGACTGGTCGATGATCTTGCCGACTTGCAGAATATCGAACGTCCGGGGTTCAAGGCGGCGCGCGATGAAATCGACCTTGGCGACCTAGCGCGCCGCGCAGTCGGCCTGCTCGGCATGAAAGCGGAGGAAAAGGGCATCCGTATCGACGCGCCGCGTACCGACGACCGGATGCCCGCCTATGGCGAGTTCCGCCGCGTGCTTCAGGTGCTGCTCAATCTGCTCGGCAATGCGATCCGCTATTCGCCCGAACAGTCGCAAATCTGGATTCGCGTCGACCGCGAGGGCGACCGCGCGATGGTGACGGTCGCCGATCAGGGGCAGGGGATTGCCACCGACCAGCAGGCGGTGGTGTTCGAAAAATTCGAACGGCTTGGCCGCACCGACAGCGGCGGTTCGGGGCTAGGCCTCTATATCGCGCGCCGCCTGGCCCGCGCGATGGACGGCGACCTCACCGTCGACAGCGCCCCCGGCCAGGGCGCCCGTTTCACCTTGAGCCTGCCCGCGCGCGAAGCTTAGACTTAGGACCTTAGCCGAGCAGCAGCGCCCTGGTCGCCGCTTCGACATCGGCGTGGCGCATCAGGCTTTCCCCGACCAGAAAGGCGCGAACGCCGCTCCGCGCGAGCCGCGCGCAATCGGCGTGGCTCGCGATACCGCTTTCGCCGACGAGCAGGGTGCCGACGGGCACGAGCTTCGCCAGCCGTTCGGTGACGCCGAGATCGGTTTCGAAGCTGCGCAAGTCGCGGTTGTTGACGCCGATGAGCCGCGACCTGAGCTGCGTCAACGCGCGGTCGAGTTCGGCCTCGTCATGCACTTCGACCAGCACATCCATGCCGCGTTCGACCGCCGCCGCCTCGATCTCGCGCATCGCGCCATCATCCAGCGCCGCGACGATGATCAGGATCGCGTCGGCGCCGATCGCGCGTGCTTCGGCGACCTGCCACGGATCGATCATGAAATCCTTGCGCAGCACGGGCAGCGGGCAGGCAGCGCGCGCGGCGATCAGATAATCCTCATGCCCCTGAAAATAGGGGGCGTCGGTCAGCACCGACAGGCAGGCGGCGCCCCCCGCCGCATAGGCGCGGGCATGGTCGGCAGGGGAAAAATCTTCGCGGATCAGCCCTTTGGACGGTGATGCTTTCTTGACTTCGGCAATCAGGCCATAGCCGCCTTCGTCGATCTTGCGGCGCAGCGCGGCGGCGAAGCCGCGCACCGGCCCGGCGTCGACGGCATCGAGATCGGCGAGCGTGCGCTGCGCACGGCGCACGGCGACTTCGCCGGCCTTGGTTTCGAGGATCTGGGTGAGCTTGTTCATTTATACGCGATCCAGCAGTTGAGCAGCGCGTTGGCGAGCCCCTTGTCGATGGCTTCGGCGGCCTCCTCGACCCCCTCCGCCAGCGTGTCGACCGCGCCCGCGACCATGAGCGCTTCGGCGGCATTGTAGAGAACGGCATCGCGATAGGCGCCGGTTTCCCCCTGGAGCAGCGCGCGCAGCGCCTTGGCATTATAGCTTGCGTCACCGCCACGGATCGCCGCGATCGGATGCGTCGGCAGTCCGGCGTCTGCGGCGCTGCTGCGCTGCATCTGCACCCCGGCGCGTGTGACCACCGCAATCTCGTTGCCGCCCGCGAGCGACAGTTCGTCGAGCCCCTCGTCGCCCGATACGACCCGCGAATGATCGGTGCCAAGCTGGTGCAGCGCGCCGGCATAGACAGGGACATAGGCGGGACGCGCGATGCCGACGAGCTGGCGCGTGACGCGGGCCGGATTGGCGAGCGGCCCCATCAGGTTGAAGATGGTGCGGCGGCCTATCGCTTTGCGGATCGGCTGGATGCGCGCCATCGCGGGATGGTGGTTCGTCGCGAACAGGAAACAGATGCCAAGGTCGGCGAGCTGCGCCTCCGCCATCCGGCCCGCGCGCGCCATGTCGAGGCCGAGCGCCTCGAGCGTGTCGGCCGCGCCGGCTTTCGACGAAGCGGCGCGATTTCCGTGCTTTGCAACGGGCACTTCGCATGCTGCAACCACCAGCGATACGGCGGTGGAGACGTTGAGCGTGTGGTGGCCGTCGCCGCCGGTGCCGCAGACGTCGATGGCGCCCTCGGGCGCGGCGATCGGGATCAGCCGGGCTCGCATCGCCTGCGCCGCGGCGGCGATTTCGACCGTCGTTTCGCCGCGGTCGGACAGCGCAACCAGAAAGGCCGCGACCTCCTCGTCGCTGCCGCCGCCATCGAGCATCGTCGCAAAGGCGTGCGCCGCCTCATCGGGCGCGAGTTGTCCCGTCGGGTCGGGAAAGGGACCGAAGCGGCTCATGCCGCCTGGCGGGCGCGAACCGGCAGCCCGGCGATGCTCATGAAATTGGCGAGCATTGCGTGACCATGCTCGGTCGCGATGCTTTCGGGGTGGAATTGCACGCTGTGGATCGGCAGGTCGACGTGCCGGAACCCCATCACCGCGCCATCGTCGCTCGTCGCATTGATCGCGAGGCAGTCGGGAATGTCGACGACCTCTAGGCTGTGATAGCGGGTCGCGGTGAAGGGTGAGGGCAGGCCGGCGAACAGCCCCGTGCCGTCGTGGCAGACGGGCGAGGTCTTGCCGTGCATCAGATGACCGCGCTGGACGGTCGCGCCGAAATGCTGGCCGATCGCCTGATGCCCCAGGCAGACGCCGAGCAGCGGCCGCCGAGCGGCGGCGCAGGCAGCGACGAGGTCGAGACTGATCCCGGCTTCGTTCGGCGTACAGGGCCCCGGCGAGATCAGCATTGCTTCCGCGCCGGTCGCCAGTGCCTCGGCAGCGGTCAGATCGTCGTTGCGCACGACGCGCACCTCGGCACCGAGCTCGATCAGATAATGAACGAGGTTGAAGGTGAAGCTGTCGTAATTGTCGATGACCAGGATCATGGCGCGGTCCTAATGCTTTTGCGCGGCGGGGGGAAGGGATAGAAGCTTCGGCGGCCCCAAAGCGGGCTTTATTCCGCCATCAGCTTTGCCAGATCGTCCTTCCAGAATTTTGCCCAGCTATGCGTGCCATGCCCCTTGGTTTCGGGCGACGCGGGGATCAGGACATAACGCGCCCTGGGCATGCGTGCTGCCGCCTGTTCGGCGATGCCATAGCCCGGCGGATTGATGAAATCGTCGGCCGAATTGACCCACAAAAGGGGCACGTCGATCTTTTCGAGATCCGCCCAGGGATTATAGGTTCGCGACGCATCGAACTGATAAATAACGTCATTGGCATCGTTGCGGCCGTAGCTGCGCGCAAAGGCGGCATCCTTATAGGCTTCGGCGGCGGCGCGCGTCGGATATTGCGCCTGCAGCGCATAGGGGTTCGATCCCGCAATCAGGCCGATCGAGGCGGCGGTCCGCAGACCCGCGGCGGGCTCCTGCGTGTAATTGCCGCCGTTCCACGCCGGGTCGGCCTTGATCGCGTCGATAATCAGCGTGCGCCACATCCGGTTTTCGCCGGCAATTTCGACGGGCAGGCAAGCGAAAGGCGCGAGCCGCTTGGCAAAGCCAGGCCAGCTTTCACCCCAGACAAAGGCGTGCATGCACCCCATCGAGGTGCCGAGGATGAGTTGGAGCTCGCCGATTCCCAGCTTTTCGGTCAGCAGCCGGTGCTGCGCGGCCACCATGTCGTCATAGTCATATCTGGGAAACGCCATGCGCATCCCGTCGCTCGGCTTCGACGATCCGCCATGACCGATATTGTCGGGCAGGATGACGTAATATTTTGCGGTGTCGAGCGGCTGGCCGGGACCGAATAATTCGCCCGCAAATTGCGGCTGGAGAAATTGTTTGCCGGTTCCGCCGGTGCCGTGGAGGATCATCACCGCATTGACGATTGCGCCGCTCGCGTCGCGCTGCGGCTTGCCGAGCGTCGTATAATGCATCCTGAGTTCGGGTAGCTTTTCGCCCGAACGGAAGGTGAAATCCTTCAGTATTGCATCGCCGTCGGTTGCCCCCTCGACCATCTGGGCCTGAGCGGGAAAAGCGGCGAGCAGCAGGGCGAGCGGGAGGAGGCGTTTCAGCATGAGCGCGACGCTAACGCACCGCACCCGCCGGTCAAGCTATTGTCCGTAACCTGGCGTGCCGGCCAGCTTCACCGCCTCGCGCGCGGCGGCGAACAGGGCGCCGGCCTTGGCCTCGCATTCGCGCTGTTCATAGGCGGGATCGCTGTCGGCGACGATGCCCGCGCCGGCCTGCGCATACATCGTTCCGTCCTGCACGATCGCGGTACGCAGCACGATGCAGCTGTCCATATTGCCGTCGGGCGCGAAATAGCCGACGCCGCCGGCATAGGGCCCGCGCGCTTCGGCCTCGAGTTCGGCGATGATCTGGCACGCGCGCACCTTGGGCGCGCCGCTGACGGTTCCGGCCGGAAAGCCCGCGAACAGCGCGTCGATCGCATCCTTGTCGGGCGCGATGCGGCCGATGACGTTCGACACGATGTGCATGACGTGGCTGTAGAATTCGACGCTATAGCTGTCGGTGACGGTCACGCTGCCGCCGACCGCGGCGCGGCCGACGTCGTTGCGGCCGAGGTCGAGCAGCATCAGATGCTCGGCGCGCTCCTTGGGATCGGCGAGCAGGCTTTCGCGATTTTCGGCGTCTTCGGCGCTGGTCCGGCCGCGCGGACGCGTGCCCGCGATCGGGCGAATGGTGATCTCGCCATCGCGCACGCGCACCAATATCTCGGGCGACGAACCGATCAGCGCAAAGCCCGGCAGGTCGAGAAAATAGAGGAAGGGCGATGGGTTGATGCGCCGCAACGCCCGGTAGAGATCGAAGGGCGGCAGGTCGAAGGGCGTCGAGAAACGCTGCGACAGCACCACCTGAAATATGTCGCCCGCCGCGATATATTCTTTCGCCGCCGCGACCATTTCGGCGAAGCGTTCGGGCGTCGTCGCCGGATGCGCCGCGACCATATCGGGAAGCAGCGCGGTCTCTGCCTTGGCGCCATGCGCGCTCGCGCTCGACAGGCGGGCGGCGATCGTGTCGAGACGGTCCTGCGCGCCGTCGATCATCCGGTCGATCGGCGCGTCGGGATCGGGCCAGATCGGCGCGATCAGGAACAGCTCGTCGGCCAAGCGGTCGAAGACGAGGATCGTCGTCGGGCGCACGAACACCATGTCGGGCAGGTTCAGACCCGCCCCCGCGGCGCGCGGGATGCGCTCGACGAGGCCGATCGTTTCATAAGCGAAGAAGCCGACGAGCGTTGCGAGCGCCTTCGGCAGCGCTTCGGGAACGTCGAAGCGACATTCGGCGACCAGATCGCGTAGCGCTTGCAGCGCCCCCGCCTCGACCGGGCGAAAGGCCTCGCGGTCGTGGCGCCAGTCGCGGTTGATCCGCGCCGTGTCGCCGGTGACTTCGAAGAGCAGGTCGGGGTCAAGGCCGATCAGGCTGTAGCGTCCGCGCGTCTCGCCGCTTTCGACCGATTCAAGGACCCAGTCGCCGCGTCCGGGCTCGATAAGCTTGAGCGCAGCCGAAACCGGGGTTTCGACGTCGGCGATCATCCGTTGCCAGACGACGGCGCCGCGCCCCGCGGCCAACGCTTCGAGCGCGGCGGCCCTGCCTTCGAGCGCCACCGGGGTTATTCGCCGACCGGCGACGCGCCGGTCAGCTCCCTGGTGAGCTGGGTGACGAGATCCTTGTTGATCTTCACGCCGACGCGGCGCTTCGCCTCGGCGGCGAGCTGTTCGACCAGTTCGTTGCCGAAGGCCTGCGACAGCGGCTGCGCCATCGCGGCGACGCGCGCGGGTTCGATCTGCTTGGGATCGGGGCGGTTCACCTCGGTCAGCGACAGGACCATCCAGCCGCGGTTGCCGGGGATTTCGAGCGTCTTGACGCTGCCCTTGGCCATCGAGAAGAGCAGGGCGAGTTCGGGCGGCACCGGCTTGCCGTCCCGGCCCATGTCGCTGCGCAGTCCGCCGATGGTCTGGACATTGCCCAGATTGGGACCGGCGGCGCGCGTCGCATCGGCGAGGCTCTTGCCGCCTTCGACCGACTTCACGATCGCCCGGGCCTTGTCGCGCGCGACCTTCTGGCCTTCGGACAGGCGCCATTCGGCGAGCAGGGCGCTGCGGATCTGGGCGAAGGGCGGCGGTGCCGCGGCGACGACCGATTTCACCGCATAGACGGCGAATTTTTCATTCTCGACCAGCGTTGCCAGCTGCGATTCGCCTTCGCCGGCGACCTGGAAGGCCTGACCGACCATCGGCGCCAGTTCCGGGGGCAGGGCAAAGCCGGGTTCGTTCGGCGCACGGCCGCTCGGCAGGATGGCGGGCGTCTGGACCAGCTTCAGCTTGCGGTCTGCGGCGATCTCCTCGATCGACGCACCGCTGTTCACGGCGTCCTGGACCTGGTTGTAATAATCGACGATCGCTTCATTGGCCTTGTTCTTCGCCAGTTCCTCGCGAATTTCGGGGGCAGCATCGGCCAGCGTGCGCGCGGGCTTGGCAATCACATCCTCAACACGCAGCACGGTCCAGCCAAGCCCGGTCTGCAGCGGCCCGACGATTTCGCCGCGCTTGGCGGCAAAGGCCGCCTTGGCGATGGTGTCCGACGTCGCAGCGGTGAAGGCAGCGAGCGTCTGTTCGCCGGTCGTCGAAGCGGCAAGGCCCGAACCCTGCGCCGCCGCCGACAATGTGGCGCCGCCGCGGGCCTTCGCCGCGATGCTGTTGGCGGTCGCCTGATCGGGCGCGATGACCTGCGCAAAGCGCCGCGTCTCGCTCGCTGCATATTGGGCGGCATTGGCCTTGTAAGCGGCGGCGATTTCGGCGTCGGTGACCGCCGGAACCGGGACGGCGCTACGGTCGAACAGCGCATATTGCAGCACGCGGCGTTCGGGCACGGTGAATTTGGATTTGTTCTGCGACAGGAAGGTCTTGAGCGCGGCATCGCCGGGGTCGGCGGTCGGCGCAAAGGGCGCAGAGGGGATATAGACGGCCTGACCGGCGCGCTTTTCGAGCAGCAGCGCGGCATAGGGCTGCGCGACGCCCGGCGCGATCGTCGGCAATTTGCCGATCGGCGCGCCCAGCTGTTCGAGCAGCAATTGCTGTTTGATCTCGGTCCGCACCTGCGCCTCGCTCAGATTATTCTCGCGCAGAAAGGCTTCGTAGCGGGTCTGGTCGAACTTGCCCGACACGCCGGCGAAAGCGGGGATATCGGCAATGCGTCCGTCGATCTGGCGCTTGCTGACGCCAAAGCCCAGCTTGTCGGCGAATTGTTCGAACGCCAGCCCGTCGATCATCTGGTCGAGCACCTGATCGACCGCGCCCGATTCGACGAAACCGGCCATGGTCAGCGTCGGCTGCTGCTGGCGCGCCTGATTATAGGCGTTGCGAACGCGCTCGCGCAGTTCGCCGATGCCGATATTTTCCTTGCCCACCCGCGCGACATTGGCGCCGCCGAGGCCACCGAAGCTTGAATTGCCCGTCACATCGGCAAGCGCAAAGCCGACGCCGATGAGGATGACGAAGCCCAATGCGAGGGCCTTGCCCAGCCGGGATCCGAAAAGGCGACGGATTGCGGTAATCATGGAGGAGCGTTTCTTTCGGCGTGGCGCATTGCGCGCGGTTTCGGCGTTGCTTTAGGCGGGGAGGCGGCGGGCATCAAGGCGGGAAAGCCCCTTTTCTCGCCGGGGCGCGGCGCGGCTTGCCTTTCGATCCCCACCGCCGCTAGGGCTCGGCGCAACGGCTCGATCGCAGGAGAGGAAACGATGGCGCGGCGCAAATATGTGGTCGGCAACTGGAAGATGAATGGTCTTGCGGCATCGATCGGTGAGGCGCGGGCGATTTTCGACGGCGCGCGTGCGCATGGCGCGGTCGATGTCGCGCTGTGCCCGCCCTTTACGCTGGTGGCCACGATGGCGACGGCAACGCCCGAGGGCGCAGTCGGCGGACAGGATTGCCACAGCGCGGCAGCGGGCGCCTACACGGGATCGGTGTCAGCGCCGATGCTGGCCGATGCCGGGGCCGCACTCGTCATCGTCGGCCATAGCGAACGCCGCGAGGGGTTCGGCGAGAGCGACGCCGATGTCCGGGCCAAGGCCGAGGCGGCGCTGGCGGCCGGGCTTGCGGTGATCCTGTGCGTCGGTGAACCGCGCGGCGTGCGCGAATCGGGCGGCGCGATCGACTATGTGCTGGCGCAGGTCGCGGGGTCGCTGCCCACCGAATTCGATCCGGCGCGGCTCGCTATCGCCTATGAACCCATCTGGGCGATCGGCACCGGGCTGGTGCCGACCGTCGGCGATGTCGCCGCGATGCACGGCGCGATCCGCGCGCAGCTCGATGCGCAGGTCGGCGCCGAGGCGGCGGCGGCGATGCGGCTGCTCTATGGCGGTTCGGTCAACGGCGACAATGCCGCCGAACTGCTCGGCGCGGGCGACGTCGATGGCGCGCTTGTCGGCGGGGCGAGCCTGACCGCGGAGAAATTCCTGCCGATCGTCGCGGCGGCGGCGACGCTCGGCTGACGCGCGGCGCACGCTGTGGGTTGAAGCGGAGGCGCTTCGTCTCTATGTGCGCCGCAAGCACGGCCCATCCGGCGCCAACCAACGCTTTCGGGAAAATTCGATGTCCAGCCTCTTTACCTTTCTGCTCGTCGTTCAGGCGCTCGTCGCCGCCGCGATGATCGGCGTCATCCTGATGCAGAAGTCGGAAGGTGGCGGCCTGGGTGTCGGCGGTAGCCCGGCAGGCCTGCTCTCGGCCCGCGGCGCCGCAGACTTCATGACCCGCGCGACGACCGTGCTGGCGACGCTGTTCGTCGGCCTTTCGATCGTTCTGGCCGCCATGGCGTCGGTCGGCAGCGCCGGGACCACGGCGCTCGATACCTCGCTGTCGAAGACCGCGCAGCAGCCGAGCGGGGGCGCAGCGCCGCTGACCGGCCCGGCGCAGCAGCCCGCTCAAGGTGCTCCGGCCGCGCCGGTAAGCGACGATCCGCTTGCCGCCGCCGCCGCCGCTGCAAATCAGAACGCTCCGGCCGAGCAGGCTCCCGCCAAGTAATAACCGGAAGCTCCGGCTTCCAGCTTCGTCCCCGCATGCTGCGGAATTTTTTCCGCGGGATGCGATTCGACGGCTTGCGCCGTCACCCACCCTTTGAGTAAGTCTTTCCTCCCATGGCGCGGTTCATTTTTATCACCGGCGGCGTGGTCTCCTCCCTTGGCAAAGGTTTGATGGCGGCTAGCCTTGCGGCTCTGTTGCAGGCGCGGGGTTATCGCGTCCGCATTCGGAAATTCGATCCCTATCTCAACGTCGATCCGGGCACGATGTCGCCCTATCAGCACGGCGAGGTCTATGTGACCGACGACGGGGCCGAAACCGACCTCGATCTCGGCCATTATGAACGCTTTACCGGCGTTGCCGCGCGGCAGAGCGACAATGTCACCTCTGGCCGTATCTATCGCGACATCATCACCAAGGAGCGCCGCGGCGACTATCTGGGCGCCACCGTGCAGGTCGTCCCGCACGTCACCGACGCGATCAAGGCCTTCGCGCGCGCCGAAACCGACGATCTCGATTTCGTGCTGTGCGAGATCGGCGGCACCGTCGGCGATATCGAATCGCTGCCGTTCATCGAAGCGATCCGCCAGCTTCGCAATGAAGAGGGGCGCGACAAGACGCTGTCGGTGCATGTCACGCTGGTTCCGTATATTGCCGCCGCGGGCGAATTGAAGACCAAGCCGACGCAGCACAGCGTCCGCGAACTCGCTTCGCTCGGCGTCCAGCCCGACATCCTGCTCTGCCGCTGCGAAAAGCCGCTGCCCGAGGGCGAGCGTGCGAAGATCGCGCAATTCTGCAACGTGCGGAAGGAAGCGGTGATTCCGGCGCTCGACGCCGACTCGATCTATTCGGTGCCGGTGCAATATCATGGCGAAGGGCTGGACAGCGAAGTGCTGCGCGCGTTTGGCCTGCACGACGTGCGCGAACCCGACCTGACCGCCTGGTACGACATCATGGACCGCAAGCGGCACCCCGAAGGCGAGGTGACGATCGGCGTGGTCGGCAAATATGTGTCGCTGCCCGATGCCTATAAATCGCTCAACGAGGCGCTGGCGCATGGCGGCATGGCGAACCGGGTGAAGGTCAATATCCGCTGGCTCGACGCCGAAATGTTCGAACGTGGCGACGATCTCGCCGCGCAGCTCGAGCCGATGCACGGCATCCTCGTGCCCGGCGGTTTCGGCGAGCGCGGTTCGGAAGGCAAGATCGAGAGCGTCAAATTCGCGCGCGAGCGCGGCGTCCCCTTCTTCGGCATCTGCCTCGGCATGCAGATGGCGTGCATCGAGGCGGCGCGGAATACGAGCGGGATCGAGAAAGCCTCGAGCACCGAATTCGGCCCGACCGACGAACCCGTCGTCGGCCTGATCACCGAATGGATGAGCGCCGAGGGGCTGCAGAAGCGCGGCGCGAACACCGATCTTGGGGGGACGATGCGGCTTGGCGCCTATGAGGCGAAGCTGTCGCCCAACAGCCATGTCGCGACCATCTATGGCGCGAACGACATCAGCGAGCGTCACCGCCACCGTTACGAAGTCAACGGAGCCTATCGCGACCGGCTCGAAAGCGGCGGTCTCGTCTTTTCTGGCATGTCGCCCGATGGCATGTTACCCGAAATCGTCGAACGTCCGGACCATCCGTGGTTCATCGGGGTGCAGTTTCACCCTGAACTGAAGTCGAAGCCCTTCGATCCGCATCCGCTGTTCAAGGGATTCATCGAGGCCGCGGTAAAGCAGAGCCGGCTCGTCTGACGGATCAACAGGGGAAGGGGGCCCATGGATCACGCGAAACTCGCCGAGCTTCAGGGGCCTGACAGCATCTTTTCCGGCCTGTCGCTGGAGGACTGGTCCGATATCGCCAGCCGCGCGGTGCAGATCAACTTTGCGAAGGGCAAGGAACTGCTCGTCCAGGGCGATCCCGGCGACATCATGCTGATCCTGACCGAAGGCACCGCGCGCGTGTCGATGCTGACCGCGGGCGGGCGCGAGATCGTGCTGGCCTATGCCGAGCCGGGTGCCGTCCTGGGCGAGATCGCGTTGCTCGACGGCGGCGAACGCACCGCGTCGGTCGTCGCGACCAGCGCCGGCAGCGCGCTGCAACTCGGCCGCAACGCGATGCGCGATTTCGCCGCCAGCCATCCCGACTTCGCCTGGTCGCTGCTCCAGCAGCTTGCGCGCCGCCTGCGCACCGCCGACCAGACGATCGAAAGCGATCGCGCCTATGCCTCGGGACCGCGCCTGGCGCGCTACCTCAAGCGCCTGATCCGCAAGGACAGCGTCGATGCCGAGCATAAGGTCGAACTCAGCCAGACCGAACTTGGCAATTTCGCTGGCATGAGCCGCGAACATATCAACCGCCAGCTCCGCAGCTGGGAGGAATCGGGGATCATCGCCCTCGAACAGGGGCGCGTACGCGTCCTCGACGCCGATCTGCTCGAGGACATCAGCGAAAGCGAAGGCTAGCGTTCAGCGCCCGGATCGTCGCCGGAGCAATATATGCGGAGAGGGCTACGTCGGGAAATCGGTGTTCGGTTTATAGCTCTACCGGCGGCGTTCGGACGATATCGCGCGCCGGCACCCGGTCAAACTTGGCAACCGACAATGAAGGCTCCTTGCCCGCGCCGAGGAACCTAATGCTTGCCGTTGCCCATTCGGAACAGACTACAAGCCAGCCCGCGACGGGCGGGTTAATTTCCTATCAATTGTCTGGAAAATGGTGGACGCACTAGGGCTCGAACCTAGGCGGCGTGGACAAATTTAAGCCAGTATCTGGCGGTGGCGATATGGACCATGCCGAGGAAGCTGTTGGCAAGCTGGTCGTAGCGCGTGGCGATGGCGCGGTTGATCTTGATGTGGCCGAACATGCGCTCGATCCGGTTGCGTTGCTTGTAGAGCGTCCGGTTGTGTTCGATCTTCACGCGGCGGTTTGAACGTCCGGGAATGACGGCTTCGATATTCCGTGCGGCGAGGTCGGTACGGATGGCATCGGCGTCGTAGCCCTTGTCGGCGAGCAAAGCGTCAGGTGCGCGCTCGGGCAAACCTATGAGCGCATCATAGGCTTTGCAGTCCGCCGCTTCACCGACCGTTAGATGGAAGGCGAGCGGTCGTCCGAGGGCATCAGCCAGGCAGTGAAGCTTACTGGTGAACCCGCCCCGCGAGCGGCCAAGAGCGCGTCGATGAGTCCCCCTTTTCCGCCCGCTGCCGAGACGTGGGCGCGAACGGTGGTGCTATCGATACTATAGTGGTCGCAGTCCGCCATGGTCTCGGCCAGCGTCACGGCGACCGTCTCCCATAGGGGGCGTCGGCGGGGAGAAGCGGGGCGGTGTTGTCGCACGCTGCGAGGTCGGGGAGGGCGGCTTCGAGCCGCGCCGCATAATCATGGTGAAGATAGGACGGCTCGAGCAGCAGGAGCTGGGCATCGGAGTGCCGCAGGGCATGCAGCAGCTCGCTCTCGGCGAAGAAGCTGCTCAGGAAGATGCAAAGCGCGCCGATCCGCTGGGTCGCGATCCAGGCGATGATCCAGTCGGGCCCGTTTGCCATCAGCATCGCGATGCGGCTGCCCTTGCCATGGCCGCAGAGGAGAAGAGCCTGCGCGAGCTTCGCGGATCGCCGGTCGAGTTCGGCAAGGGCGATGTCGCCTTCAAGGGTTCGGAGCGCGACCGCTTGCGGGTGCCGTTTCACCAGCTCACGCCACCACCGCGCGACACTTTCCTCGTCGACGGGCTCGACGAGCGTATGCGGCCTGCTGCCGGCGCGCTCTGCGGTCATGCGCGAGCCTCTCCCATCATTTTTATCGTTGATCGCGAGCCTATCGCGCGCGGAAAGGGGGATCATTGACGAAAGGGATGGTCATCTATTCCAGATTGAGATGGCTTACTTGGTAAGCGAGGTTGCATGCTCGAACTGGATCATATTCTTTGCGTGCTGGGCGTGGCGGAGACTCGCTCCTTTTCGGCCACCGCCGAGCGGATGGGGCTCGCCCAGTCGGTGGTGTCGAAGCGGGTTCGCCGCATCGAGGAACAGCTGGGCCTTCGCATCTTCGAGCGTACGTCGCGTTCGGTGGAGCTGACCCATCAGGGCCGGGCGCTGCTTCCCTTCGCTCAGGCAGTGGTCGACGCGGAAAGCGCGGCCCGCAATGCCGCCAGGAATTTGCACGATGAGACCGCCAATCTTCTGGTCCTCGGCACATATGATTTTCTCATCAGCTTCCGGATGGAGCTGATGGATATGTTCCATGCCGAATATCCTTCGGCGCGGATCGAAGTGGTGTTCGGATCGCGCACCGAATTATTCGCCGGTATCCGGACCGGTCGGCTCGACCTCGCGATGATGGCGGCGCCCACCTCGCATTTCGAACCCGATTTTCGAAGCGTGAAGCTTCCCAAGCGCTATGCGCATCTGCTCGTTCCCACGGGCCACCGGCTATTCGCACGGGACGGGATCGAGGCGCGCGATCTGCTGGGGCTCGAAATCGTCTATTCGCCGTCGCAGCAGGATCCGCTGGTGCGCGCCGAAATATCGGGCCGGCTCGTGCGGGAAGGCGCGAAGCTCGTCCTCGCGCCCGAAGCGCATCGGCCCTCGATGGAGCATTTCGCCGATATTCGCCGGCTGCCGGTGCTGCGCTGGATGCAGGCCTGCCCGCACCGGATCGTCGAAGAGGGAAAGGCGATCATCCCCTTCGTCGATCTGACCCTACGGATCGAGACGCTGATCTATGCATCGAAGACGCATTGCCGGCCGATCGCCGCGCGCTTTTTGCAAATGGCCGAACGAATGCGGAATTCGCTGGCTGCCGGTTGAACCGGCGGCCGCCTCGTGCGCCGGCGCCATCGTACCGCGGCAACGGGACGCGGCCGGTCGCCGCATCCCGTTGCCCGGCCGAATTGACGATGAACCGGCTCGTCAGATCCTTTCGATGATGATCGCCGGCGCCATGCCGCCCGCCGCGCACATGGTAACGAGTCCATAGCGGCCGCCCGAGCGTTCGAGTTCGTCGAGCGCGGTTCCGATCAGGATCGAGCCGGTAGCGCCGATCGGATGGCCGAGCGCCATCGCGCCGCCGTTGATGTTGACCTTCGCGCGGTCGAGATCGAGGTCGCGAATGAACTTCTCTGCGACCACCGCAAACGCTTCGTTGATTTCCCAGACGTCGATATCGTCCTTGGTGAGGCCGGCCTTTTCGAGCACCTTCTTCGCCGCTGGCACCGGTGCGTTGAGCATCAGCGTCGGATCGTCGCCGATATTGGCATAGGCGACAACGCGCGCGCGGGGCTTCAGTCCATGTTTCTCGGCATAATCCTTCGACGTCAGCAGGACCGCCGCGGCACCGTCGACGACCCCCGAGCTGTTGCCGGCATGATGGACGCCTTCCCATTCGAGGCCGGGGTAGACGCGCTGGATTTGCTTTGCGAACGTGACGCCATCGCCGAGATCGAAGTCCTTCAGCGCGCCGAAGCTCGCCTTGAGGCCGGCAAGTCCTTCGGCCGTGGTTTCGGGGCGCGGAAATTCTTCGCGATCGAGCGCGATGCTGCCGTCGGGGTTGTGGACCGCGACCACCGATTTGTCGAACCGGCCCTCGGCGATGGCACGCGCGGCGCGCTTCTGGCTTTCGAGCGCGAGCGCATCGACCGCTTCGCGGCTGATGCCTTCCTTCGCCGCGATCGCGTCGCCGCACACGCCCTGGTGCGACTGCGGATGGATCGCGTCGAGCGCTTCGTGACCCGAGCCCATGCCGAGCGGCTTGATACCCGCATTGGCCTCTTCGGCGGCGAGGGTCGCCGTGTAGCTCATCATCTCGGTGCCGCCGGCGATGACGCAATCTTCCATCCCGCTCATCACGCTCGCCGCCGCGAAGTTGACCGAGCTGATCCCGCCGCCGCAGAAGCGGTCGAGGGTGGTGCCACTTGCCTTGGTGTCATAACCCGCCGACAGCGCCGCCATCCGGCCGAGATCGCCGCCCTGCTTGCCCTTCTGGGTCGAGGTCGACCAGATGATGTCGTCGACCGTCGCGGTGTCGAGATTGTTGCGGTCGCGGATCGCGCCGAGCACCGTCGCGGCGAGATGCTGCGGATGAAGATGCGACAGCGCGCCCTTGCCGGGCTTGCCGATCCCGCGCGGAGTGCGAACGGCGTCGATGATATAGGCTTCGGTCATGGCGTGGCTCCTTGGATCAGGCAGGGATCTGGTTGAAGGGGACGCCCTTGTCGGGGCGATGGTCCTGGGGAAGGCCGAGAATCTTCTCGGCGATGGTGTTGAGCAGCATCTCGTCGGCGCCGCCCGCGATGCGGCCGGTCGGGGCATTGATCCAGCTCGCGGTCCAGTTTTCCTTCGGAGCGGCATGGTCGTCGAAGGCGAATCCGCCCGAGCCCTGGAGATCGATCGCGAGCTCGGACAATTTCTGGCGCGAGCGCACCGACACGAGCTTGTTGAGCGAGCCCTCGGGGCCGGGGGTCATTCCGGCCTGCATCATCGCCATCGCACGCGCGGTGATCGCATCGAGCCCGCTGCGCATCGCATAGTTGCGCGCAATCTGCTGCCGGATGCGGCCGTCCTCGATCGCAGGCCTGCCGTTGATCTCGATGGCTTTTGCAAGCGCGACGAAGAGGTCGAGATGCGGACCGAAGCCCCCGCTGTCGGTCGCGACATAGCGTTCGATCATCAGCGTCGCCATCGCGACGGCAAAGCCGCCGCCGACCGGCGACATGCGATGGTCGTCGCCGATCTTCACCTCGTCGAAGAACACCTCGTTGACGTGGCTGTCGCCGCCGGCAAGCTTGATCGGGCGCACGGTGACGCCGGGCGCCTTCATGTCGACCCAGAAATAAGTCAGGCCCTTGTGCTTGGGCACATTGGGGTCGGTGCGCGCGACGATGACGCCATAGTCGCTATATTGGGCCCAGCTCGTCCAGACCTTCTGCCCGTTGAGTTTCCAGCCGTTGCCGTCGGGTTCCGCCTTGGTGCGCAGCCCCGCGAGATCGGAGCCGCCCGCGGGCTCGGAAAAGAGCTGGCACCAGATTTCCTCGCCCTTCAGGGCCTTGAGTACGCGCTCTTTCACAAACGCCTTGTCTTCGCCGAACTGCATCAGGATCGGCACCGGCATGCCGAGCGAGATGCCGAAATAGTGGCTCGGAAAGCCATGCTTCATTTCTTCGCTGTCGAAGGTCACCTTCTCGAGATGGCCGAGCCCCTGGCCGCCAAATTCGACGGGCCAGTTGATCCCGGCAAAGCCCGCTTCATATTTGGCCTTCTGATACCGGCGGGCGCATGCGAGATCGTCGGCCTCGGAAAGGCCGCGCCGCGCGTCGCGGCCGAATTCGGGCGCCATCGTTTCGAGCCAGGCTGCCGCCCTGGCGCGATAGGCTTCGAGGTCGCTCATGCCTTTTCTCCCGTCAGGCCATCGACAACTATGTCTTCCCAGAACAGGCTGTTGCCCTGTTCGATCGCAAGGCTGCGCGCGCGGCGCATATGGAGGTGCAGGCCGATTTCCCAGGTCACGCCTATGCCGCCATGGATCTGGATGCAGTCGCGCGCCGCGGTGTCATAGGCCTCGGTCGCCGACAGCCGCGCCGCCGCCGCGGCGGTGATGAAATCGTCTTCGCCCTCGCGCGAGGCGGCATGAATGCAGTTGGCACGCGCCAGTTCGACGAGGCCGTAGAGTTCGGCGATGCGGTGCTTGACCGACTGGAAGGCGCCGATCACCTGCCCGAATGCGCGCCGCGTGATCGCATAGTCGCGTGCGACTTCCATCAGCGCCTCGGCGCCGCCGGTCTGTTCGTGCGCGGTGATCACCGCCTGGAGCGCGAGGACGTGGAGCGCGGCATCGCGCGCCGAACCGGCGACGGCCAGGGCTTCGGCGGGCGTGTCCTCGAAGTGGAGATCGGCGATGCAGCGGCTGTTGTCGAAGCCCTGCACGATGCCGCGCCCGACATTGGCGAGTTCGGCGACGACCAGTACCGGTCCATCGGCCCCCTCCGCATAGACCAAGGCGATATCGGCGATCGAGCCCGCAGTTACGCCGCCGATGCGGCCGTCGAGACGATCGGCGTCGAAGCCGATGTCCGGCCGCGCGGGCAACGCGTTCGCGCCCGATGCGAAAGCGATCGCGCCGATGGTCTCGCCGCTCGCAAGGCCGGGCAGCCAGCGCGCTTTCTGCGCATCGCTCCCGAAAAGTTCGATCGCCTTGGCGGCGCCGAAGCCCGAGGTCAGGAAAGGGGCGCCGCTGAGCGTGCGGCCGGCCTGGTGCGCGACCAGCCCCAGCTCGACCAGGCCGAGCCCCAGCCCGCCGTGATCCTCGGGCAGGGCCAGCGCGGTCCAGCCCTGTTCCTTTGCCATGCTCCAGAAACCTTCATGATAGGTGCCGGTCGTCTCGAGCAGCGGCAGAAGCGCGTCCTTGTCGATCCGCGCTTCGAGGACCCGGCGCGTTTCGGTCGCGATCGCCTGCTGGCCCTCATCATACAATATCGACATATCTGCCAGTTTCCTCACCTGATCCTGTGGCCGTCCGCGTTTCTGCCGTCAGCGGACCGTATATTTCTTGGCCTTGTCGGCCATCAGCGCGGCCCGGTTGACCTGCGGAACGCCGACGGGGTTGCCGATCTGGCAATATTTGAGGCCCTGGCTGAGCGCGACGCTCCGTGGCAGATCGAGCGATTCCCAGATCGCCTTCACCGATCCCGCGGTCGCCGCCGGCGGCTTTGCCGCGATGGCGGTGGCGAGTTCGTTCGCCCGCGGCCAGAGCTCGTCGAGGGTCGTGATCTCGCTGACAAGGCCGATGCGCAGCGCGGTGCCCGCACCGATCCGTTCGTCGTTTCCGAGCAGCACCATGCGCAGCACATCGTGCAGTGGCATATGATAGGTCATGCCGATCGGCTCGAGCGCGCTCGTCATCCCGTAGGTGACGTGCGGATCGAAGAAGGTCGCATCCTCCGAGCAGATGATGATGTCGGCCTCGTTGAGCCAGTAGAAGGCGCCGCCCGCGGCCATGCCATGAACTGCCGCGATGATCGGCTTCCAGCAATTCATCGACTTGGGGCCGAGCAAGGCGCCCGGGTCTTCGCAGTGCCAGATATTATCGAGATCGACGACGGTGCCGCCGGGCTTTTGCGATTCCTTGACGTCGACGCCGGTGCACCAGGCCTTGCCCGGCGCGGCGCGCAGCACGCAGCAATGCACGTCGTCGGTACGGGCGATCCACTTCCACAGATGTTCGAATTCGTCCATCATCTGCCTGGTGAAGCTGTTCATCGCCTCGGGCCGGTTGAGGGTGATTGTCGCGATATGATCGGCGACATCGACCAGGATGGTTTCATATTGCATGGATGGCATATCCTCCCGGGGTCGTTCTCATGGTTGACCTAGTTATACAACTCGCTATGACACAGACCACAACAAGAGGGCAAGGCCTGCGATGAATTTCGACCTCAGCGATGAACAGAAAATGCTCGGCGAGCAAGCCCGGGCCCTGCTCGGCGACCTGTCGCCGTTCGACCGGCTGCGCGGCCTGATCGATTCGGGCGCCGAATGGGACGAACCCTTATGGCGGGCGCTTGCCGAAATGGGCTTTCTCGGCGTCACGATCCCCGAGGAATATGGCGGCCTGGCGCTCGGCGCGCTCGATCTCGGCGTGATCATGGAAGCGCTGGGCGGTGCCAATGCCGCCGTGCCGTTCATGAGCTCGATCGTCCTGGCCGCCGAGGCAATCCGTCTCGCGGGGAGCGAGGCGCAAAAGGCGGCGTGGCTGCCGAAGCTCGCCTCGGGCGAGGCGATCGGCACCTTCGCCTATGCCGAGGGTCCGGGACCGGTCTTTGCAACGGGCGCCGCGCTGCAAGGCGACAGGCTCAACGGCAGCAAGGGGCCCGTGGCCGACGCGGGCGTCGCGCATGTAGCCGTCATCCTCGTCGCAGGGGGCGGTTTTGCGATCGTCGATCTTGACCAGCCGGGGGTCACCCGCACCCGTCTCGACAGTTTCGACCAGCTGCGCCCGCATTACCGGATCGATTTTGCCGACGCGGCCGCCGAGGCGTTGCCGGGCGTCGGCAAGCTCGATCGCCTGATCGACGGGGCGGCGGTACAGGCTGCGTTCGAGGCCGTGGGCGCTGCCGATGCCTGTCTTCACATGGCGCGCGACTATGCGATGGAGCGGCAGATTTTCGGTCGGCTGCTCGGCGGCTATCAAGCCATCAAGCACAAACTCGCCGATGTGGCGGTTGCGACCGAACTGGCGCGATCCAATGCCTATTATGGCGGCTGGGCCGTCGAAGCCTCGTCGGACGATCTGCCGGCCGCGGCGGCGGCGGCCCGGCTTTCGGGGATCAAATGCTTCGAGATGGCGGCGCGCGAGAATCTCCAGATTCACGGCGGCATCGGCTATACGTTCGAGGCGAATTGTCATTTCTATTACCGGCGCGAGCGCATGCTCGCTGTGCATCTCGGCAACCGGGGCTTCTGGGCCGACCGGCTGCTGACCGCGCAGCCCGGCAGCCAGACGAAAGCGGCATAAGATGGACTTCAACGACAATGCGCAAGAAGCCGCCTTTCGCGCCGAAGCACGCGACTGGCTGGCAGCCCATGCTCCCGCGCACGAACTGGTGCCGGGCGAGAAGATGCCCGACACCGAAGAGGCCGACCGCGGCCGTGCCTGGATGCGCGAGCTTTATGCGGGAGTCTGGTCGGGCCTTACCTTTCCCAAAGCGCTCGGCGGCCGCGGCCTCTCGGGCGGCGAGGCCGTCATCTTTTCCGAAGAAGAGGGGAAATATCACCTCCCGAAGGGACCTTTCACGTCGATCGGTACCGGAATGGCGCTTCCTGTCATCGCGCGCCACGGCAATGATGCGCAGAAGGCGCGCTTCATCGAAGCGACGCTGAAGGGCGACCTGACCTGGTGCCAGCTTTTCTCCGAGCCGGCGGCCGGGTCGGATCTTGCTGCGCTGCGCACCAAGGCGGTTCGCGCCGACGACGGGTCGGGCGACTGGATCGTCAACGGCCAGAAAGTCTGGTCGAGCTGGGCGCATCTGAGCGACTGGGGCATTCTCGTCGTTCGTACCGATCCCACCGTACCCAAGCATAAGGGGCTGACCTTCTTCGTCGTCGATATGAGGACGCCGGGTATCGAGACCCGCCCGATCCGCCAGATTTCGGGAGCGAGCGAGTTCAACGAGACCTTCCTCACCGACGTCCGCATTCCCGACGCCAACCGGATCGGGGCCGAGGGCGAGGGCTGGGCATGCTGCATGACCGTGCTGATGGGCGAGCGGCTCGGGTCGGGCGCACACCGAAGCGGGGTCGAACCCTTGCTCGATTATGCGGCGGCGACCCCTGACGGGCATGGCGGGACGATGCTCGACGACCGGGCCATCCGCCAGCAACTCGCCGAGGCGCTGGCGGAGGAGCAGGGCGAACGCTTCTTTCAGGCGCGGCTGCGTACGATGGTGTCGAAAGGCGAAGATCCCGGCGCGCTCGCCGGCATGGTCAAGCTCGCTTATGCGGGCCGCTACCAGAAAACCAACGGCCTCGCGCTCGAACTGCGCGGGCTTGCGGGAATCGCACCCGATGCGGGCGACACGGCGACGGGCGATGTTCAATATGATTATATCTACTCGACCGTGATGCGCATCGCCGGCGGCGCCGACGAGGTGCTCCGCAACCAGATCGCCGAGCGCGTGCTCGGCATGCCGGGCGAAGTGCGGATGGACAAGGACGTGCCCTTCGAGGCGCTGAAGGGCTGAAACAGACGCGTTGCGGATGGCATTGGCGACGGGGAGGAATGGGAGCTAGAACGGGCGGCGTTGCCGGACAGGGGAGATCATGGCCGCTCGCGCTCTTGCCGTGGAGAACCAGCACTGGATTCCCAGGTTTCTTCTGCGGAATTTCGCCGACCTCGACGGACGCGTCTTTCGCTTAGGCGTCGAAGACGACATCGTCACGAAACCGCCGCCAAAATTCGCGGCCGCGCGCCCCAACTTCAACCTGCTGCTCAGCGGCGGTGCGCCGGTCTCCTTCGAAGCGCGATTCCAGACGATCGAGACCGCCGCGGCGCCCCCCATCAAGGATGTGTTGGCGGCGCGAAGCCTTGCGACGCTCTCGGAGAAGCAGCGGCACGCGATTGCGGCTTTTATCGCAGCGCAGAGCTTTCGAACCGAAGCCTATCGAAAAGGTCTCGACGCGGCGGATCGCCGGACGGATCCGGGCGAAACGTGGGAAAGGCTCTGGGACAGCCTGCCATTTCTCGCCGCCATGGTAGGGCGCAGGCACTGGGCGTTGATGGAGACCGAGCCCGAGAATCTCTTCTATCTTGGCGACAGTCCCGTCGTGCTTCAGTCCACCGAGCGTCCGGGCGATGCGATGGAACTCGGTTTGGACCTTCCGGGGGTGGAAGCCTTTCTGCCACTGTCACCCACGCTGGCTCTTTACCTCCCGTGCCCCGCCACCTGCGACGAGATCATCGACGGCTATCATAGCGCTCTGTGGATGTCGGCCTGGCCGCTCGGACGAGCGAAGCTTCGATCGGCGGGAAGGCAGGATGCCATCCGTCTCGCCGAACGGGCGATCGCGACATCGGGTTCGCTCTACCGGTCGCTTGCCCAGGGCGTCCCGTTCGCGGCCGATCCCGAAAATGTCGAAAATCTGAATTATCTGCAATGCGCCTGGTCGTCGTCGGCCATTTATTCGCGCCAGCCCGACTTTTCCTTCGCCAGGCGAGTCTTCGGCGAGAATCCCGGATATCGGAAGGCGATGCCGGTCAGACTGGTGTCGCGCTTCGAATAGGCGCGTTGGACCATGGGGGCAGGCTCAGGCCGCGCGTCGCCGCTCCGCCGCAGCCTTGGCCAACGGATCTGCGAGATCCTTCTTCAAGATCTTGCCGTTCGGATTGAGCGGCATCTCGTCCATCACGACGAGCGTTCGCGGCACCTTGTTGTCCGCAAGATGCTCGCGGCAGAAGGCGATGATCTCGTCGGGCCCGGCGCTCTGGCCCGGGCGCAACGTTACCGCCGCGGCAATATCCTCGCCGAGCACCTCGTGCGGGACGCCGACGACCGCGGCCTGCTGTACCGCCGGATGGAGGTGCAGCGCGGTTTCGATCTCGAGCGGGGTGATATTATAGCCGCCACGAATGATCAGTTCCTTCGACCGGCCGGCGAGGATCAGGTCGCCGTCGGCATCGACGAAGCCGAGGTCGCCGGTCTTGGTCCAGCCGCCCTCGAAGCTGGCGGCTGTGGCTTCGGCGTCATTCCAGTAGCGGCGCGGATGCTTCTGCCAGCCATAGATTTCGCCGACCGTTCCGGCTTGGGTGATAATCGTTCCGGCCTCATCGCGAATCTGCATATGCGCGGGCAATTTGCCCACGCAGCCGGGCTTCAGCACCTGCTCCTGGCTGGTCGTGCCGAGCCCGACGCCGCCCTCCGACATGCCATAGCTGTTGCGGATGCGCAGATGCGGCCAGAGCTGCGCGGCGCGCTTGACCGAGTCGTGGGGCAGCGGCGCGGTACCCGTCATCAGATATTTGACGCCGTCCATGTCATAGTCGGCGACGGCGGGATGATCGAGCACGAGCCGCAGCATCGACGGCACCAGATAGACGAGGTTCGGACGCTTCGCGCGCGTGAGCTCGAGGAACCCGAGGGGATCGAATTTCGGCTGGGTGATCGCGGTCGCGCCGCCGCGCGCGGGCAGCATCACGATCCCGAGATTGCCGCCCGACCCGGTGAGCGGCAGCGCGCTCAGCGTCGAACGCGACCGGTCCATGTTGGTGCCGGTGACGCCGGTCATCAGGTCGGGGTGCGAGACGACGACGCCCTTGATCTTGCCCGTCGTTCCCGATGTGCCGAGAATCTCGGCGTCGGCCTCGGCGTCGAGGCCGGCCTGGTCGGGCAGGGCGGCGATATCGCGCGGCATCGCATCGACCGTCCAGCAGCCGGCAAGCGCAAGATCCTTCACCAGGTCGGGCGCATCGGTCAGGCAGAAGCGCGGCTCGCACAGGGCCGCATAATCGGCAATTTCGTTGGGCGTCAGCCGGGTGTTGATCGGGCAGACGATGCCGCCGGCGCGAAAGACCGCAAATACCGCGATCGCCATTTCCACCGCATGGGCGTTGCTGATCGGCAGAAAGACACGGTCACCGGGAACCAGCCCCGCCGCGGCGAGGCCGCCGCCGATTTCGTCGGCTTCGCGGTCCCACTCGGCGAAGCTCATTTGCCGCCGCGTGTCGTCATGCGCGATCTCGCTGGCCTGATGCGTCGCGCGCATCTTCAATGCATCGCTGATGCGGCGGACTTCCATTACGGCTTTACCCCTTGCTTCACTCTGAGGGATGTATTACCTAGTTATATAACTGGTGACAAGGGAGATATGCCGTGACGAACGTAAAAAGCGATATCAAGGAAAGCGAAGAGTGGCAGAAGGCGGTTGCCTACGAGATTACCGACGCGGATATCGAACGGCAGCGCAAGCTTCTCGGCTACGACCAGGCAGCGAAGACGCGCGAATATATCCAGGTCGCGACGGAGGATAATATCCGCAACTTCGCGCACGGCATCGGCGACGACAATCCGCTCTACTGCGACCCGCATTATGCCAAGAAGACACGCTGGGGCAGCGTGATCGCGCCGGGCATGATGGCGGGCGTGATCAACCGTCCGATGCTTGGCGACCCCGTGCCCGACGAGATCAAGGCGCTGCGCAAGAGCCTTTTCAAGGGCATCCACGTCTTCGTCTCGGGTTCGCAATGGGATTTCTATCGTCCCATCTATCCGGGCGACACCATCTACAGCTTCAACGGCGATGAGACATGCGAGGTCAAGCAGTCCGAATTCGCCGGTCGCTCGGTCATCACCAACCGGCGCGACGTCAAGATCAACCAGCGCGGCGAAGTGGTCGCGGTTTATCGCATTCTTCGTGTCCTCACCGAGCGCAAGACGGCGGCCAAGAAGGGTAAATATTCGTCGATCGAGCCCGCGACCTACACCGACGAGGAAATGCAGGCGATCGAGGACATCTATGCCAAGGAGGCTGTTCAGGGCGGCGCGAAACGCTGGTTCGAAAGCGTCGAAAAGGGCGACTCGCTCGGCCTCCAGGCGAAAGGCCCGCTAACCGTCACCGACGTCATCTGCTTCCATTCGGGCGGCTATGGTTTCGTGCCCTATGCGCCCACCGCCAACCGTCTCGCGCACAAGAATCGCCAGCGCATTCCGGCCTTCTATGTGAAGAACGAGCATGGCATTCCCGACGTCGCGCAGCGGCTGCACTGGGATCCGTTGTGGGCGCAGGCGATCGGCAATCCGATGGCTTATGACTATGGGGTGATGCGCGAAAACTACCTGTGGCAATATCTCAGCGACTGGGCGGGCGACGATGCCGTCATCACCCATATTCACGACGAAATCCGCAAGTTCAACTATATGGGCGACGTCCAGCGCGTCACCGGGGAAGTGCTCGCGAAGCGTCAGGAAGGCAGCCAGAGCTATGTCGACGTCGCGGTGAAGTTCACCAACCAGCGCGACGAGGAATCGGTACGCGCCACCGCGACCATTGCGCTGCCGAGCAAGGATCGGCCGCTGCCGCTCTATCCGCAGGTGCCCGATGAACTGGCCGAGAAGGCGGTTCGCATGCTCGCGCGCCACCGCGAGCTCGGCGGGGATTGATTCCTCCTCCGGTCCCATCGACAAGATAGCGACAGGAGGGCTTGTCCATGTCCGAAATATTGATCGATGATGATGCGGGAGTCCGCATCATCACCCTCAACCGTCCCGACCGGCTCAACGCACTGACCGGGGCGATCATGGCGCCGCTCGCCGATGCCTGCGCCGACGCGGCGCGCGACGCGTCGGTGGGCTGCGTGATCGTTACCGGGGCAGGGCGGGGCTTCTGCGCCGGCGGCGACCTCAAGGAAGGCGGTGCCGACAAGGCTGTGGTGTCGCCGAATTCCGACAGCGGAAGCCGCACGGAACAGGGCTTTGCGCGGCTTCGCGCCTTCATGGAGACCTCGCGCCTGCTCCACGAAATGCCCAAGCCGACGATCGCAATGGTCAACGGCCCGGTTGCGGGTGCCGGCATCGGCATCGCGGGCGCGTGCGACTTGCGGTTTGCGGCGAAGAGCGCGAGCTTTCTGGCCGCGTTCGATCGCATCGGAGCGGGGGGCGATTTCGGGTCGACCTGGTTCT
Source organism: Sphingopyxis sp. A083 (assembly GCF_001468495.1). Lineage (NCBI taxonomy): Bacteria > Pseudomonadati > Pseudomonadota > Alphaproteobacteria > Sphingomonadales > Sphingopyxidaceae > Sphingopyxis > Sphingopyxis sp. A083. Next base: position 209,740 of record NZ_LNSK01000002.1, read on the forward strand.
GGACCAAGATTCTCGGCACGGGCGTCGCGCGCGAGCTCTTCCTGCTCGGTGAGAAACTGTCGGGTGAAGAGGCGTTCGCGAAGGGCATTTATACGCGCCTTTTCGACGATGAGACGCTGCGCGAAGAAACGATCAAGGCGGCGCGCCGTCTCGCCGACGGTCCGCGCATGGGCTATCGCTATATGAAGGCCAATCTCAACAACGCCGAGGACTGGGCCTTTGAGGCGGCGCTCGACGCCGAGGCGCTCAACATGACGCTATCGACGAGCGCGACCGCGCTGATCTGGCGCGAGAAGAAAAAGCAGGCGGGCGGGAGCAATGACTGAACCTTTCGAGGTTCGCATTGACGTTGCCGATGCGCTGCCCGCCGCGATCACCGGCGACCAGCCGTTTCACATCGCTGCCTGGATATTTCTCCCCGACACTATCCCCGCAGTGCCGACTGTCGTGACATTGTTCAACGGCGGCACATATGACCGGCGCTATTTCCACTTCGACGTACCGGGCCGGCAAGACTATAGTCTTGCCGAATATCTGCGTGTCCGGGGGCATATTGTCATACTTCCCGACCATCTGGGAATCGGCGCCAGCGACCGCGCGCAGGACCAGATGCTGGCGACGCGCGAGATTGCCGCACTCGCACATCATACCGCGGTCGAGCGCATCCATGCGATGCTGCGCGACGGGACGCTCGTGGGCGGGTTCGCCTCGCTCCCTGCTTTCGTGAAAGTCGGCGGCGGTCATTCGATGGGCGGCTTCATGACGATCACGCAGCAGGCGGCGTATCGCACCTACGACCTCTGCCTCATCCTCGGCTACACCGCCGACGGCGTTCATCTGACCATCGACGGCAAGCTGATCCGGGCGCATCCAGGCGATCTCGATCCGGCGCAGCCCGATTATGCCAAGCGCGACAGGTCGAAACTGCGCGCGACATTCCACTGGGACGATGTTCCCGAGGATGTCATTGCGGCAGACGACGCCCTGCTGGTCGAGGTGCCCTATGTCCTCTCGACGCAGTCGATCATGACCGGGATCGTCAAGGCCGATGCCGCAAAGATCGACGTTCCGATCTACATCAACCTCGGCGAACGCGATGTCTCGCCGGACCCGCATGCCGAGCCGGGTTTCTACAGGTCATGCCGCGACATCACGCTGCACATTCTGTCTCGCTCGGGCCATTGCCAGAATTTCGCCGAAACGCGTCTCGAAATGTACGACCGCATCGACCGGTGGGTCGGCGATCAGGCGCGAAACCTGTGACCTGCGATCATATCCGGATCGACCGGGACGACCATGGCATCGCGTCGGTTACCGTTGCGCGTGCCGACATCGGCAATGCCTCGTCGCCAGAGATGCTCGGTGAAATCCGCGATGCCTTTGCGGCGCTGTCGGGCGACCGCGAGGTCCGCGCGATCCTTTTCGCTGCCGAGGGCAAGCATTTCTCGGTCGGCGCTGATTTCGCCTTTCTGGAAAAGCTGACCGGCATGGCGGCGAGTGAGATCAAGGATACCGTCTACGCCAATTTCCAGGGAGCGGCGCGCGCCATCTACCGCTGCCCCAAGCCGACGCTCGCGCTGGTGCAGGGCGCGGCAGTGACCGTCGGCTGCGAGCTCGCACTGGCCTGCGACTTCCGCATCGCCGCCGACAATGCGATGTTCCAGGAAAGCTGGATCAAGCTCGGTATCATGCCGCCGCTCGGCGGCACCTTCCTGCTGCCGCGCATCGTCGGGCTCGGCCGCGCGATGGAGATGTGCCTGCGCGGGAAACAGGTCCGCGCCGAAGAGGCGCTGGCGATTGGGTTGGTGAGCGAAGTCGTCGCAAGGGGCGATCTTTCGGCGCGGGGCATGGAACTTGCGCGCGAACTCGCTGCGTCAGCGCCGCTTGGCTATACGACGGTCAAGCAGTCGATCCAGCGTGCGCTTGAAAGCAGCATGGAGGCCGAATGGCAGGCGAATCTGCCCAACCAGGCTTTGCTGCTCGGCAGCGAGGATCATCGCGAGGGGCTGGCGGCGGTTACCGAGAAGCGCGCGCCGGTTTTCCGCGGCGAATAGGCTCAGTCCGCGCCGCGTCCCGGCGCGACGAAGATCGTCTGGGTTCCCTTGGCATAGACGCCGTCGCTGTCGGCAAAGATGCTCTGCGCTACCGCATGGCCATTGCCCGCACCTTCGGTGTGCGCATCGAGCAGGAACCAGTCGCCGCGCGGCATGCGGAAGAACTGGATCGAAATGTCGAGATTGGCATAACTCCACTCCTGCGCGTGCGTCGCGCTGCCGACGCCATTGCCGAAATCGGCGAACAGGCACGCTTTGACGAAGGGTGATGCGGCGACGCCGCGCACGACCTCGCCGTCCATGCGCATCCAGGAGACGCCGCGTCCCGGTTCGCGGACGCGCCCCATGATCGGCCGCGTCCGGATCGCACCCGCCATGCTCGCCCCGACGAGGAAATTATCCTCGGTGACGTCCTCGGGCGCGGGATGCGGCTGCACGGCAGGAAAGGGGGGCGTATCGAGTGCCCGTGCGCGCAGCAAATGCGCCTGCGCGACCGGTTTCTCGTTCGCGAGCAGTTCGATCCGGTGAAGCTGTACCTGCCGTCCTTCGCGGACGGGAGCGATCCGCGGGATCAGCGGAATGCTGGGGACCACACCCAATATGTCGATCGTCAGGCGGCAGATTTCGAAATCCGGATCGAGGGCCGCCGTCTCGACGAGATGCCCGAAGAGCGCGGCGATCGGTCCGCCGGCGACGGCATTGGCGAACCAGGGATTCCGGGCGAGGCCCGATGGTGCGAAAGCCCCGCCATCATCGACGAAATAATGCGGTATCATATCGGATTTGCTGTTCATCATGCCCCCGTATCGATGGCGTCTATCATGCACAACATATTTGACGTAGTTATATAACTGAGGTATAGCCGGGGTCACGAACAAGGGAGAGCGAACGCATGGATCTGAGCTATGGCGAGGCCGCCGAAGCCTATCGCGCCGAGGTGCGCGCCTTTCTCGGCGCGCACTGGCCGCCCGCCGCCGATCTGCGCGGTGCCGATCTCAAGCAATTCATTCGCGCGTTCCGCCGTGCCGCGACCGACGCGGGTTATCTCTATCGCGCGATTCCGAAGCGCTTTGGCGGATCGGAGCAACCGGTCGACGTCATCAAGGCGCAGGTGATCCGCGAGGAATTCGCGCGCGCCCGCGCGCCGATGGAGGTCGGCGGCAACGGCATGAACATGACCGTGCCGACCTTGCTCGAAAAGGGCACCGACGAACAGAAGGAGCTGTTCATCCGCAAGACGGTCGAGGGAGAATATATCTGGGGGCAGGGGTATTCCGAGCCCGGATCGGGATCCGATCTCGCCAGCGTCCGCACCAAAGGGGAATTGTCCGCCGACGGCAGCAGGTGGATCATCAACGGCCAGAAGATCTGGACCTCGCAGGGCATGCAGTCGACGCATATGTTCATGCTCGTGCGGACCGAGCCCGATGCGCCGAAGCATGACGGCATCACCTATCTGCTGATCGACCTCGATCAGCCCGGCATCACCCGGCGGCCGATCCGCCAGATGACCGGCGAGGAGGGCGATCACACTTTTTGCGAATTCTTCTTCGACAATGCCGAAGCGCCGGTGAGCTGGCAGGTCGGCGAGCGCGGGCAGGGCTGGTATGTCAGCCGCACGACGCTGAAGCATGAACGCGCGAGCATCGGCAGCGCCGATGGTCTCGGCAAGCAATTTTCCAAGCTCGTCGAGTTGGCGAAAGAGGTCGGCCGGATCGACGATCCGCTCGTGCGCGACAAGCTCGCGCAGATCGAGGGTTTCGTCCTTTCGCACCGCTACACGAGCTTCCGGCTGTTCAGTTGCGCGGCGGCGGGCGAAGATCCGGGGCCGGTGCAACTGATGATGAAGCTGCTTCTCACCGAGACGGGACACGAAATGGCGCTGCTCGCGCAGGAGCTGATCGGCGAGCATGGGTTCATCGAGCCCGCGGGGGCGGGCGGGCGCGGCGACCGCGGTCCGCGCGGTCCCGAAAAATGGCTCGACCAGATCATGGGCAGCCTCGGCAATTCGATCGCCGGCGGCGCGTCGAACATCCAGCGCAATATTATCGGCGAACGCGGCCTCGGCCTGCCGCGCGATCTCGCCATGAGCGGGGAGCGCTAGACCATGCATTTTCACCTGACCGAAGAACAGACGGCGATCCAGGACGCGGTGCGCGGGACGCTGGCCGACAGCTGGCCGATGGAGCGGATTCACGCTTTTGCCGATGACGATGCCGATTTCGACCGCGCGAGCTGGGATGCCCTGATGGCGCTCGGTCTTGGAAGCATCCTGCTCCCCGACAGCGGTATGGGCCTGCTCGATGCGGCGCTGGCATGCGAAGTCGCCGGCGAGGCGGCGGCGCCGGGGCCGTTGATCGGACAGTTGCTCGCGGTCGCCGCCGTTGCGCGCAGCGACAATGCGGCGGCGAAGGCTCATCTCAATGCACTGGCGAGCGGCGCGGCGGTCGCGACGCTGGTGCACGGCGGTAGCGGGTTCGTCCCTTGCGCGCGCTCCGCCGACTTCTTCCTGATCGTCGATCGCGATGCCGGCGTGCGGCTCGCCGCCGCGAGCGACGCGACGATCGAGCCGCTCAAGGCGTCCGACCGGACACGCCCGGTGTCGAAAGTCGCGATCGGCGCCGGAACGGGGGAGACGCTCTTTGCCGCCACCGACCCGATGACCCCCCGGCTCGCCGATGCCGCGCTCGTTCTTCTCGCAGCCGATGCGCTCGGCGGCGGCCAGAAGGTGACCGATATGAGCGTCGCTTACGCGAAGGAGCGCGAGCAGTTCGGTCAGCCGATCGGCCGCTTTCAGGGGCTCAAGCATCAGCTTGCGCATATGGCGCTCGACATCGAGCCCGCGCGTGCGCTCGTCTGGTATGCCGCCTATGCGTGGGACGCCGGGCTCGCCGATGCGCCGCGCGCGGCGGCGATGGCGAAGGCGCATCTGTGCGACGCCTATGTTCGCGCGGTACGCGCAGCTGTCGCGGCGCATGGCGGGATCGGCTATACATGGGAATATGGGCTTAATTACTGGTTCCGCCGCGCGATCTTCGATCGCGCCTGGCTGGGCAGCCCTGCCTTCCATCGCGCCCGCGCCGCCGAACTGGCCGGGTGGTAACCACCGCCTTTGCGGCTTCGCTTCCTGTCCGGACCGACCCGGCCGGACCGGGCGGCCAATCGACCAGGGAGAGCAGGACATGACCGACGATCTCGCGTTCAGGCCCGAGGATGACCGCTATCACCGGCTGTCGGACGATCCTTATGAGACCGAGACCAACTGGTGGTCGTTCAGCATTCCTGAACGCAAGATCGGTTGCTGGATCCATGCGCCCTATTATCCGAACCGCAAGAGCGTCACCTGGCGTATCTTCGCGTGGGACGATGAGGGCTATGACCCGGCGCGCATGGCCTATTACCGCAAGGTCGAGGAAGCACCGATGCCCGATGCGCCCGACCTTGCCGATATCGTCTTTCCCGGCGATGCGGCAGGCGCCGGCTATGCGCTGAAGATGCTCGAGCCGGGGATGAAATATCATCTGCAATATGACGATCCGGCACGCGGCTTCGCGCTCGATTTTACGCATAGCGGATTGCATCCGCCGCATCGTTTCCCGCCCGGCAAGCCGCCTTTCATGGCCACCCCGCACTATGACCAGCTCGGTCATGTCGAAGGCTGGATGACGCTGCGCGGCGAGCGCATTCGGATCGACGGCATCGGGGTGCGCGACCGGACCTGGGGGCCGCGCGGCGGCCCCTATGCGGCGAGCCCCAAAGTCTATGCCGATGACATGGCGCGGGTGAAATATCCAGGCGGGGCGCGCTGGCGCGAGATCGAGCGCGAGCGCGGGCGCGGGCGGATCCAGTATATTTTCGGCCATCGCCGCGACGGCACCGGCTTTCTGGGTTTCGTGCGCGTGGCGGAAGGCGATGCCGATGGCTGGGCACCGATGAACGCCGGCTGGATCCGGCGCGGCGGGCAGTTCGGCAGCCTCGACCCAGCGCGATCGCGGATGCGCTGTTTCCGCAGCCCGAAAACCGGCTGGGCGACGCATATGCAGGTCGAGCTCGTCGACGAGCAGGGCCGCGCCATGACGAGCGAGGGGTTTGCCGTGAGCACGATGAGCGAGGCCGGCTATGGGGTGAACCAGCTGATGCGCTGGGACATCGATGGCGGGATTGGCTGGGGCGAAGATCAGGACGTGTGGAATGCGGCGCATTTCGTGCGCATGCTCGACGCTCTCAAGGCAACGGCCTGACCGCCATGCTGTCGAACCTGTCGCTGCCCTTGATGTGCGCCCCGATGAGCTTCGCCTCGTCGGTGCCGCTTGCGGTCGCCTGCTGCGGTGCCGGCGTGATCGGCGGCTGGCAGGGCGGAACCGTGACGTCCCACGCCCAGTTCGTGGATTATCTCGAGGCCCTCGAAGACATCGGTGGCGCGCCTCCGATCGTCAACATGCCCGCGCGCTGGGGGGCCGACCCGAGGGCGGCGGATCGCATCGAACTGCTCGAGCGCTACCGGGTGCCGCTCGTGCTTTCGAGCCTTGGCGACCCCTCGGCGCTGGTCGAGCGCGTTCATGGCTGGGGCGGGCGGGTCGTCCACGATGTCACGACGATGAAACATGCCGAAAAGGCGATCGCGGCGGGCGCCGACGGCCTGATGCTGACCTGCGCGGGGGCGGGCGGTCACACGGGTTTCCTGACTCCGATGGCCTTTGTGCCGGCGGTGCGGCGGATGTTCGGCGGCCTGCTGATCGTCGCGGGCGGCATCGCCGATGCGCATGGCGTGGCGGCATCGCTTGCGCTGGGCGGCGATATCGCCTGCATGGGCACGCGCTTCATCGCGACCCCCGAAAGCGGGGTTGTCGAGGGGCACCGCGCGATGATATCCGCCGTCGGCGCCGACGATATCATGGTTTCGGCGGCAATGAATGGCGTGCCGGCGCACTGGATCCGCCAGTCGGTGGAACAGGCCGGTCTCGACCCGAAGACGCTGCCCGACGTGCGGTCGGACATGCCAGTCGGCGTGAAACCCTGGCGCGATATCTGGAGCGCGGGCCAAAGCGCGGGGCTGATCGACCGGGTCGAGCCGGTCGCCGGACTGGTGGCGCGATTGAAGACGGATTTTGAAGCCTTGCCGGCCGTGCCCGACTGGCGCACCCGTCTCGCCGCGATCGAAGCCGGCTGGGACTAGTCCATCGTCAGCACGATGCGGCCCGCGCTCCGGCCCGCGGCCGCATCCTCCATCGCAGCGCGAAAATCCTCGAGCCTGTAGCTGCGCGCGATCGCCGGTCGCAATTGGCCCCTGGCGGCCAGCGCGAACACGGTGTCGCGATTGGCTTCGCTCTTCTCGGGTTCGAAAATGCCGAACTGGCGTACGTCGACGCCGATCAGGCTTGCGCCCTTGAGCAGCGGCAGGTTCGTGCGCAGCGCCACGATACCGGCCGGAAAGCCGATCACCAGATGCCGCCCGTTCCATGCCAGCGAGCGGAATGCTGGGTCGGTCGCCTCGCCGCCGACCGGATCGAAGACGATATCGACGCCCTTGCCGCCGGTGGCCGCCCTCACCCGGTCGCGCCAGTCGGCGCCGCGCGCATCGATCAGGATGTCGGCACCGCCTGCAGCGGCCAGCGTGCGCTTGGCTTCGCTCGACGCTGATGCGATGACGCGCGCGCCGAGATGCTTGCCGATCTGGACGGCGGCATAGCCGGTCGCGCCGCCCGCCCCGAGAATGAGCAATGTCTCACCCGCCTGCAATCGGCCGCGGTCGACGAGGGCGTGCCACGCCGTCTGGTAGCTGACCGGAAACACCGAGGCTTCCTCGAACGAGAGCGCCGCGGGCATCGCGCGCACGGCACGGGCGGGAAGATTGACCGCGTCGGCAAATAGACCGCCCCAGCCGCTGCCGACGACATTGTCGCCCACGGCAAGGTCCTGGACCTCCGCGCCGACTGCCTCGACGATCCCGGCGCATTCGCTGCCGGGTATATAGGGAAGCGGCGGCTTGACCTGATAGCCGCCGGCCGCGGTCAGCACATCGACGAAACTGATCCCCGTGGCGCGGATGGCGATCCGGACCTGGGTCGGGGAGGGCGGCCCGGGATCATGTCCGACGAGCCGGTAGCCCTCGGGCGGGCCAAGCATGTCCGTCATCACGGCGCGGCACCCTGTTTCTCGTTCGGCGGTCATCGGACACCCCTTGTCATGCGATGATTAGAAGTATAACTAGGTTATATAGCTAATGGAAGAGGGACAGGCGGATGGCTTTCAAGACGCGGATTACCGAAATGCTGGGGATCGAGCATCCGATCGTCCAGGGCGGAATGCAGGCGGTGGGCACCGCCGCGATGGCGAGCGCGGTGTCGAACGCCGGTGGCCTTGGTATCATAACGGCGCTGACCCAGCCTACGCCGCAGGCGCTGCGCGAGGAAATCGAGAAATGCCGGTCGATGACCGACAAGCCGTTCGGCGTGAATCTCACCGTCTTTCCGACGATCAACTCGCCCGACTATAACGCCTATGCCGACGCCGTCGTCGAGAGCGGCGTCAAGATCATGGAGACCGCGGGAACCCCGGCCGTTCGCGAGATCTGGGCGCGCGTCAAGCCGCACGGCGTCACCATCCTTCATAAATGTACCGCCGTCCGTCATGCGCTTTCGGCCGAGAAGGCCGGATGCGACATCATCTCGATCGACGGATTCGAGTGCGCCGGCCATCCGGGCGAAGACGATATCCCGGGGTTGATCCTGATCCCCGCTGCCGCCGACAAGGTGAAGATCCCGATGCTCGCCTCGGGCGGCTTCGGCGATGGCCGCGGCCTGGTTGCCGCCTTGTCGCTCGGCGCCGACGGCATCAACATGGGTACACGCTTCTGCGCGACGAAGGAGGCGCCGGTGCACGACAATGTGAAGCAGGCCTATCTCGACAATGACGAGCGCGGCAGCTTCCTCATCTTCCGTAACTTCAAGAATACCGCGCGTGTGGGTAAGAGCGCGGTGAGCGAGGAAGTGGTGCGGCGCCTTGCCGAGCCCGGCGCGAAGTTCGCCGATGTCCAGGAGCTGGTCGCCGGAACCGCCGGGCGCGAACTGCTGCAGACGGGCGACCTCTCGAAAGGTGTTTTCTGGGCGGGGATGGTTCAGGGGCTGATCCACGACATTCCGACCTGTCAGGAGCTGATCGACCGCATCATCGGCGATGCCGAGACGATCGTGCGCGAGCGGCTCGCCGCGATGATGGCGGCCTGACGATGACGGCAAGCCATTTCGATCTGTCCGGGCGCGTCGTCCTCGTGACCGGGGCATCCTCGGGTCTCGGCGCGGGGTTCGCGCGGGCGCTGGCGGCCGCCGGAGCGAAGGTCGTGCTCGGCGCACGGCGGACGGACAAGCTCGCCGAACTGGTTGCGGAGATCGAAGGGGATGGCGGCGCGGCGGCCGCCGTGCCGCTCGACGTGACCGATGAAGCCTCGACGATCGCGGCCTTCGATGCGGCGGAAGCGGTCTTCGGTCCGGTCGACAGCGTCATAGCCAATGCCGGCGTCGGCGTCGAGAAGCTGGCGCTCGATCTCGATATGGCCGAAGTGGACGGCCTGATCGCCGCCAATCTGCGCGGTGTCTTCCTGACCGCGCGCGAAGGCGCGAGGCGGATGATGGCGGCGGGCAGTCGCGAGCGGGGGCAAGGCCGCATCGTCATCATCGGTTCGATCACCGCGGAAAAAATCTATCCCTATGCGTCGATCTACGGCGCGACCAAGGTCGCCGTGCGCCATCTCGGACGCAGCCTTGCGCGCGAGTGGGCGCGGCGCGGGATCAATGTGAATATCATCCAGCCGGGCTATTTCGCATCAGAAATGACAGGCGACATGTTCGACAGCGACGGTGGCAAGGCGCTGATCGCCTCTTTCCCGCGCCAGCGCATTCGGCCCGCGAGCGATCTTCACGCGCCGCTGCTCTTCCTGCTTTCGGACGCATCCCTTGGCGTGACCGGCAGCGTGTTCACGATCGACGACGGCCAGTCGCTCTGAGCCGCCGGGGCGGGGCAGGGCCGCCATTGTCGCGGTTGCCTCATCGCTGCCCGCCGTCGACGCGGACGAGCGCGCCCGTGGTGAAGGACGAGGCGCGGCTCGCGAGCATCAGCGCGGCGGTGACGATTTCGGGCGGGTCACCGGGCCTTCCGAGCGCGACCGGCTGGCGCTCGCGCCGCTTCGCGTCCCACGCATCGGCGATGTCGGTGAGGAAGGGGCCCGCCGAGATGGTGTTGACGCGCACCTTCGGCGCATATTCGCGGCTCAGCGACACGGTCATCGCGTTGAGCGCCGCCTTCGCGGCGCCATAGGGCACCACCCCCGGCAGCGCCATCAACGCGCCGGTCGAGCTGATATTGACGATCGCGCCGCCATCGCCGTCGGCCATGCGCTTGCCGATTTGGCTCGCAAGGCGGAAGGGACCCTTGAAATTGAGGTTCATCACGCTGTCGAAGAGTGCCTCGGGCATCTCGTGGCTCGGCATGGGGGGCGACATGCCGGCATTGTTGACGAGGACGTCGATCCGGCCATATTCGTCATAGGCGCGCTCGATCAGCGCGTCGCATTCGGCCCATTTTCCGACATGCGCGGCGACAGGCAGCGCGCGGCGCCCCATCGTGCGGCATTCGGCGGCGACGGATTCACAATTGTCGAGCTTGCGGCTCGCGATGACCATATCGGCGCCGCGCGTCGCGAAGGCCTTCACCATCTGATATCCGAGCCCGCGCGAGCCGCCGGTGACGAGGATGACCTGACCGGCGAAATCGAACAGCGGATCGAGGGTCATACAACGGCCCTTTGCTTCAGCGCGGCGAGGCGGGTCGGAATATGTTCGGTGGGAAACAGGCCCGCCGCCGGTTTCGCGTTCTTCAGATAAGCCCTCGCGACCTGCGCCTTGTGCACTTCGGTCGGACCGTCGGCGAGTGCAAGGCTCGGCAGCCCCATCCACATGTCGGCGAGCGGGGTCTCGAGCGTGACGCCGAGGCTGCCGTGAAGCTGGATCGCGCGCTGGACGATGTCATGATAGACTTTCGCCATCTGGACCTTGCACATCGCGATATGGACGCGCGCCGCACCATGCGGTTCATTGTCGATGATCCAGGCGGTCTTGAGCACGAGCAGGCGGAATTGTTCGAGCTCGATGATGCTGTCGGCAATCGCGCCCTGGACGAATTGATGCTCGCCGAGCGATTTATCCTGCGTGCGGCGCGAGACCGCGCGCTCGAGCATCATGTCGATTGCGCGCTGGCATTTGCCAACGGTGCGCATCGCATGATGGACGCGTCCGCCGCCGAGCCGCGCCTGCGCGACCTTGAACCCTTCGCCGGGCCCGCCAAGCATCGCGTCGAGGGGCACGCGGACCTGATTGTAACGGATATAGGCATGGATGCCGTCGTCCCGTCCCGGGCTGTCGCCCATCGTTTGCGAGTGGCGAATGAATTCGATCCCGGGCGTGTCGGTCGGAACGATCAGCATCGACATGCGGCCGTGCGGCGGATTTTCCGCGTTGGTCACGGCCATCACGATCAGGAAGGCGGCAAAGCGCGCGTTCGACGAGAACCATTTTTCGCCCTCGATCACCCACTCGTCGCCTTCCTGCCAGGCGCGACAGGCAAATTCCTTCGGGTCGGCACCCGCCTGCGGTTCGGTCATCGAAAAGGTCGAGACGATCGTGCCGTCCATCAGCGGCTCGAGATATTTGGCCTTCTGTTCCGCGGTGCCGAACATCGCGAGAATCTCTGCATTGCCCGTGTCGGGCGCCGCGGTCCCGAAGACCGTCGGGGCCCAGTAGCTGCGTCCGAGAACCTCGTTCATCAGCGCGAGCGTCAACTGCCCATATCCCGGGCCGCCCAGCTCGGCGCCGAGATGGCAGGCCCACAGACCCCGGGCTTTCACATCGGCCTGCAACGGCGCCAGATGCGCGCGCGATTCCCTGTTCGCGACGTCGTAGGGCGCGCCGTGACCGGGGAAAAGCATGTCCATCGGTTCGCACTTCTCGCGGACGAAGGCCGCCATCCAGTCCAGCTTTGCCTGCAGTTCGGGTTCGATACGGAAATCGATCATGAAAATATCCTCGGGTTCAGCCGATCAGGCGGATGAGTTTTTCGGCTTCGGCGAAATTGCCGCGCACGAGCCGGTCGAAAAAGCGCCCGGTCTCGGCGCTCAATATGCCTTTGGCCGCCTGCGCGACCTTATATTCGAGGATGCAGCCGCCCTTGAACATTGCGAGCAGCAGATAATAGTCGAAGCTCGCCATGCTGCGGCCGGTGCCCGCAGCATAATGTGCCATCAGCTCCTGCCGCGTCGGCCAGTCGCCGACGTTGTAGAGCGCTTTTTCGGGAATATGGCCGGGGAAGCGCTCGTCGCGGATGCCGTTGCAGAACCATGCGAGATCGAGCAGCGGATCGCCGATCGTCGACAGCTCCCAGTCGATCAGCGCGGTGAGACGACATGGCGGATCGAAGGCGAAGAGCGCGTTCGGGGTGCCGACATCGCCATGGATGATGCCGGGGCGGAAGTCGCCCGGGATATTGGCGCGCAGCCAGTCGCGGAGCAGCGCATAGCCGGGGATGTCGCGCCAGTCGTGGTCGTAGAGCTGCTTGTAGCTTCGGATCTGGCTTTCCCAGCGGTCGACCTGGCGTTCGAGAAAATTGTCGGGACGCCCGAAATCCTCGAGCCCGACGGCCCTATAGTCGACATTGGCGAGCGCGATCAGCCCGTCGACCATCGCGAAGGGGACTTCGCGGGCATGCGGCGGCGTGTCGAAGGGCGCCCGGTCGTGGATCTTCCCGCCGCGAAGATCGGCTGGCCAGCCTTCGACGCGGTCCATGACGTAGAAGGGCGCCCCGATGATCGACGCGTCGGCGCAGCTCCCGCGACACGCGGGGTGCGGCACGGCGGTGCCGTTCAGCGCCGTGAGGACGCGTGCTTCGCGCAGGACGCTCTTCTCGCTCCCGGGGGGCGGCACCGCGGGAGGGCGGCGGAGGATCATCGTGTCGCCGCCGCGGTTCAGCGACAGGATGACGTTCGACGTGCCGCCATGGATCTTCTCTACCGTCAGCGGCCCCCGGCCGAGAAGGGGTATATGCACATCGAGCCAGGCGGACAGTCTCCCCGGGTCGGCGAGCCTTCGGACATCCTCGCTCATGTTTCGCTTTCCTTCAGATAGGCTTCGATCTCGCCGCGGATCGCGTGGAGGCGGTCGGCCGCCTCGCCGAAGGCGGCGCTTCCGACGCGATCGACGATGGCATTGGTCACGGCCTGCGCCCGGGCGTGATCGGCCGCCTTGAGGGCGCGTCCGGCTTCGGTCGCGACGATCAGCCAGGCGCGCTTGTGATCGGGATTGTCGGCGAAGGCGACCAGGCCGAGCTCGGCGAGGCGGTTTGCCGCGCGCTGCACGACCTGCCGCGGGTGACCGAGGCTGCGGCCGATCTGCGCAACGGTCGGCGAAACTGCCGCGTTCACCACCGCGGTAAGCACGGTCAGCTCCATTTCGGCGAGCTCGCTTGCGGCGCGCGTGTCGGCATAGAGCGCGCGCATCCGGCCGCGGAGCCGCGCAACCTCGTCGGCGAATCGTTCGAAATCGGTGAAGCGCTGTTCAGTCATGACACTCAAATGTCATTATGACACACTGGTGTCAATATGCATCGGCGGCCGGACGGTGCGGGATCGCTCAGCGCGTCGTCATCCGCCGGAACAGAGACGTCGCGGCCTGCCAGTCGATGCGTACCCTTCGGTGCGCGAACCGCCATCCCGCGTCGGTGCGGACGAGCCTGTCGTCATATGTGCCGCTATGGTCGGGGCCATTGTTGCTCGTGACGGTGAAATAGCTGCGCGCCGTGGCATGGTCGCCGTCGAGCTCGATCAGCGGGTTGGTGATATGGTGGCGGACGAAGCCGATCGCCGGATTGCGCTCTCCGCCGGTCAGCGCGGCCGCCACCCCCGCAGGCCCGGTGCCGCTGTTCCCTGGGAATTCGAGCGTTCCCTCGTCGGCGAAACAGGCCGCCAGCGCGTCGATCCGGCCGCGGTCGCCATTATAGGTATAGCGGGCGAGGAGATCGAGGATCTCGATCCGGTCGTAAATGGCGTCTCTCGTCATGCGGGCACCAGCTTCATTTCGGCCGCGGTCGTCGTGGCGCCGCCGGCATCCCTGGCCCAGAGGTCGAGCATGATGGTTTCGCGATCGCGAGAGACAGCCGTGCCGCCGCACGACAGGCGGCCGGGATAGGTGGGGGCGAGATAGCGAACTGAAAACCCTGCGATGCGGGCTTCCTCGGGCGGGAGCCAGGCTTCGACCGCCCGGCACATATGCGCAAAGGTCAGCCAGCCGTGGACGACCACGTCGGGGAAGCCGCTTTCGATCATGAAGGGATGATCCCAGTGCTGGCGGACATAATCGTCGGCGGCGCCGGCATAGCGAACCAGATCTTCGCGTGTGATGGAGACGTGGAGGAGCGGAAGCGGCTCGCCGGGCAGGATGCGGTCGAACCGCTCCATCAAAAGCTCACGGCGCTGACGCGCACGGTCGCCACATGCGCGTCCGATTGATTGACCAGGATCATCTCGGCGGTCTGAAAGAGCATCGTCCCGCGCTTGCCCTCGCGCGCGAAGGCATCGACATAGCGCGCCGTGGCCCGGATTTCGTCGCCTGCCACGATCGGCGCGCCCAGCTCGGCGACATCGTCGCTGTGGAGAAACATCGGCAAGCCGAGATCGAGATCGATCAGGTCGGCAATCGCGTCCGCGCAGAAGGTCGAAACATAGGTCGGAGCCGCAACCGGTCCAAGGCTTTTGTCGATATAGCGGGGATGCGTCTGCCCCGTCGCGGCGGCGAACCGGATCAGAGCCCCCGCCTCGATCATGCGCACAAGGGGGCCGCGCGTCTCGCCGACGCGCTGGCGGAGCTTTTCGAGAAGGGCTTCATGGGACACACTTATCTCACTTAGTGTGATATGTATTGACACTATTCTGCGCGGCGCACAAGTTCACAGGATGGTCGTTCCCTCGCATCATGTCATCGCCATGCCGCCGCCATTCGACGCGCCGCCCTATCCGACCGATATCTTCGAGGGACAGGTGGTGCTGGTGACCGGCGGAGGATCGGGGATGGGGCTCGCCATGGCCAAGGCGTTCGCGCAGGGCGGGGCGAATGTGGCGGTCGTGGGACGCAGTCTCGAGCGCGCCGAGGAAGGCGCGGCGCAGATAGCCGAACTCGGCGCTCGCACCCATGCGATGAGCTGCGACGTGCGTCTTCCCGATGCGGTGGCGGAGGCCTTCGACGAGGCCGAAAGCGTGCTAGGTCCGGTGAGCCTGCTCGCCAACAATGCCGGCGCCAATTTCCCGGTGCTCGCCGAGAATATCTCGCCCAACGCCTGGAATGCGGTGACGCGGATCGCGATCGACGGGACTTTTCTCTGCTCGGCCGAATTCGCCCGGCGCCGGATCGCGCGCGGCGAAGGCGGGGCGATCGTCAACAACAGCGCCCAATATATCTGGACAGGCTTCCCCGGCGATGCGCACAGCGCGGCCGCCAAGACCGCGCAGGCGACGATGACAAGAAAGCTGGCGGCCGACTGGGGCTCCGCAGGCATTCGCGTCAACGCCGTCGCCGCGGGATTTTTTCCGCATGCGGATTCGGTGAGCGGAAGCCGGGAGGAAGGCATCGAGCCGCTCCAGAATATGATCCCCGCCGGCCGCACCGGCTACATCCGGGAATTTGGCTGGCTCTCGGCGATGATCTGTACGCCGCTGTTCGGCAGTATGACCGGTCAGGTGATCGTTCAGGATGGCGGCGAAAGTTTGCGGCGGTCGCTGATGATGCCGGACTTTGTCCCGCCGCGCGAACGCGCCGACGGACCCTGGGGATGGAAATGACGGGCTGGCTCTCCGGCAAACGCGCGCGGATCGAGGGTGCGTGCCCGGCGGTCGTCGCCGCGTTCGAGGCCGTCGGCGCGACCTTCGTCGAAGAGGGCGAAGTCGATATATGGGTTCATGTCGCCCGTCCGCCCGCGATTAGGGCGGCGCATATGCTCTCCCATGAAGAATGGCGCGCCAGCCTCGATGCCGGACTCGATCGCCCTTTTCTTGGCGCGAAGGACTTTGCCGGGCAGTGCCGCGCCCGGGGCGAGGGCGGCGCGATCCTCTTCATCGGGGCGCCCGAGCAGGCACTTGGGGCGGACCAGGCGGCGGCGGCGGGTGCGCTCGGCAATCTGACCAAGACGCTTGGCGTCGAGTGGGCGCGCGACGGGATCCGCGTCAACGCCATAATGACGCGCGAAACCGGCGAAACCCTCGGCCATCTCGCGGCCTATCTTGTCAGCGACTATGCGGCTTATGTGACCGGCGCGGTGATGGGGATCGGGCTCGATGACTGACCGGCTGCGCCTTGACGGGCAGGCGGCGCTCGTCACCGGCGGCGGCGGCGGAATTGGGCGCGCGATAGCACTCCGCCTTGCCGAGGCGGGCGCCGATGTGACGATATTCGATATTTTTCCGCAGCGCGCCGAGGAAGCCGCAGCGCGCGTGCGCGAACGGGGCGGGCACGCGCTGGCGATCGCCGGCGACGTCATGGACGCCGATGCGCTTCGCACGGCGATCGATACCACCGCCGCGCAGCGCGGGCGGCTCGATATTCTCGTGAACAATGCCGGCGGGGTCTCGGCACGCCGCTTTCTCGAGCAGAGCGAGCGCAGTATGCGCAAGCATATCGACATCAATCTCATGTCGATGCTCGTCGCCACCCAGGCTGCGGCGGCGCATATGGTCGCCGCCGGGCGTGGCGGCTCGATCGTCAATGTCGCGAGCATCGAGGCGAGCCGCGCCGCGCCCAATTTTGCGGTATACGCCGCGTGCAAGGCTGCGATGCTGAGCTTCACGAAGTCGATGGCGGTCGAGCTTTCGGTACATGGCATCCGCGTCAATTGCATCGCTCCCGATCATACGGTGACGCCCGGCAATCAGGGCAATCGCGCCGGACCCGTCGATCCGTCGACCTGGAAGTGGCACAGCGACGAAGAGATCGACGCGATGAACCGGCTCATCCCGCTCGGCCGCGAAGGCATCGACATGGAATGCGGCGACGCCGCGCTGTTCCTGGCCAGCGGAATGTCGTCCTATATCACCGGTGCGCTGCTGCCGGTCGATGGCGGCACCGGGGCCGCATCGGGCTGGGTGCGGGGTCGCAACGGCAAATGGACCCTCAACGAAGGATTGTCGTTCGGTGGCTGAAAGGGTGCGAACCGGCGCAATATTGCGGGGCGGTGTCAAAAGCCTTACAGCCCTGCTAGGTCGGTAGATATCATTGCGTATCCGCGCAAAAGGGGCAGGAAAATTGCATATGGAGAATGGCAGCGCACGCATCCGGGTGCCGAAGACATCGGAACTGGTGGCCGACCAGATCCGGCGCCAGATCATTCGCGGCGACCTGAATGAAGGCGATTCCCTGCCGCCCGAAGGAACATTGCTTGCCACGCTCGGAATCTCGCGGCCGACCCTGCGCGAAGCCTTCCGCATCCTCGAGGCCGAGAGCCTGATCAGCGTCGTGCGCGGATCGCGCAGCGGCGCGCGCGTACACCGTCCGTCGACCGAACTCGTGTCGCGCTATGCGGGCTATGTGCTGGAATCGCAGGGCACGACGATCGCCGATCTCTACACCGCGCGGCTGGCGATCGAACCGACGGTCGTTCGCTGGCTAGCGACTGAAAAGGGACAGACACCGGGCTGGGCGAGGGTCAAGGAGACGCTCGCTGCGTTCGAGGGAATGTGGAAGGAAGCCCGGTACGAGGAGTTCATCGACAATGTCGCGCATTTTCATCAAATGCTCGTCGAGGCGACCGGCAACAAGACGCTGAGCTTCATGAACCGGATGCTGCTCAACCTCGCGCGCACCCATCAGAATGACTATCAGCGTCGCCATCCGCGTTCGCACGAGGAAAGACTCAAGAGCATTCGCGTCGGTTTCAAATCCTATGAGAAGCTCGTTTCCATGATCGAAGCGGGCGATGTCGAGGGAGCGGTCGCGCACTGGCGGCTTCACCTTCGCAACGCCAACGAAACCTGGGCGACGCGCGGCGAGGGCGAGCGGATCGTCGATTCCCTGCAAGGATGACCGCAACCTTTATCGATACGATGATCGCGGCAGCGGCCCGCGCACCCGGCACGCCGCTCACCGTCGCATCCGACACGCGGCCCTGCGCAACCACGCTCGGCGATATCGTCGCCGCCGGTCGGCGGATGGGAACGCGCATGACGACGTCCGGTATCGGTCCGGGCGATATTGTCGCCTCCATGCTGCCCAACTGGCGCGAATGGCTCGTCGTCGCGGTCGCCGCAGCGCAGGCCGGTGCCGTTCTGCTGCCCGTCGTCACCATCTATGGTGCCCGCGAACTGGGTTTCATCCTGCGCCAATCGGGAGCGAAGTGGCTCTTCACGCCCGACACCTTCCGCCACGCCGATTATCGCGGCATCGTGGCCGATTGCGGGGATCTGCCTGCACTCGTCCGCCATGTGACGATCGGTCCCGAATTCGACGCGCTCGAGGCCGGCGAGGCTGTCGGTGCGCCGGTGGTGCGCGGCGCCGACGAACTGGCGCTGCTCGTCTATACCTCGGGCACTACGGCCGACCCCAAGGGCGTGATGCACAGCGCCCGCGGTTTCCTTGCCGAACTCGAGACGATGCGGCTGATGCGCGCCGGCGCCGAGGACGATGCCGTGATTTCACCCTGGCCGCCGGGGCATGTCGCCGGTGCCTTGTCGATGTACCGCTTTCTGTGCCAGGCGACGCCGCTGGTGCTGATGGATCAATGGGACGCGGCGCTTGCCGCCGGGCTGATCGAGCGGCACCGGATCGGATCCTCGTCGGGAACGCCGTTTCATCTGACGGGAATGATCGCGGCGGCCGATGCCCATGGCCATGATCTCTCGTCGCTGCGCCAATATCTTGTCGGAGCGGCGCCGGTTCCGCCCTCGCTGATCGAACGCTGTCAGCGCCAGGGCCTCGCTGTCTATCATTGTTACGGATCGAGCGAGCATCCGACCGTGACGTCAGGGGTCGTAGACGACCCGCTCGACAAGCAGCTCCACACCGAGGGGCGCGCCATGCCGGGGTCGGAAATGCGGTTTGTCGACGATGACGGAGCGGATGTCCCGCCGGGAACCGATGGCGAAATCTGCACGCGCGGCCCCGAGCTTTTCATGGGCTATCTCGATACGGCGCTCAATGCCGCGGCCTTTCTGCCGGGCGGCTGGTATCGAACCGGCGACGTTGGCCGGCTCGACGAGGACGGCTATCTGTTGATCACCGACCGCAAGAAGGACATCATCATCCGCGGCGGCGAGAATATCTCGTCGAAGGAAGTCGAGGATCGACTGCTCGCGCACCCGGCGATCGCCGACGCCGCGGTCGTCGCGGCGCCCGATGACCGGATGGGCGAGGTGGTACGCGCCTGTGTCGTGCTCGCTCCCGGAGCCGCGCTGACGCTCGACGATGTGCGGGACCATTTCTTTGCCGCGGGCATTGCGAAACAGAAGACCCCCGAGCGGCTGAGCATCCTGTCCGAGCTTCCGAGAAATGCGTCGGGCAAGATCCTCAAGCATCAGCTGCGCGACCAGCCCTAGCGTTTTCTGGACTCGCCGAGCGGGACGAGCGGAAAGAGCAACTGTCGCCACCACACATGCTCGCCACCGGGCAGCCCGTAGCGCCAGGGGCGCCCTTCGGGGATGTGAAGCGTTCCGAACAGGCGATCGTAGAAGCTGAGCATCGTACAGAAATTGCGATAGGCCTTGCCGTCACGGCCGTAGCCATGATGGGTGTGATGGATACGCGGGGTTACGAGAATCCATTCGGCGGCGGTTACCAGGCGCCGTCCGCCCGGCAGCCGTTCGATGATCATGTCGTCCCAGCGCCAGTCGCTGTGGGTCAGCACATTCCAGGCCATGATCGTCAGATAGAAGATCGTCGTCGCGCCGGTCATGCCGAGATAGAAGCCGGCCGCCGCCACCCAGGTATAGGCGTGGACGAGCGGCCAGACGAGATTGGTACGCCACATGAGGGTGACATTGACATAGGGTGCGCTGTGATGCGTGCGATGCATCCCGTGAAGAATGGGGTGACGGACGCTGTCATGCGCCGTCCGGTGAATCCAGTATTGCCCGAATTCGGCGATCAGGAGCAATCCGAGGAAGCCGGCCCACAAGGGGACATCGGCGAGCGCGCCCTTCCATGCCGGAAGCAGCAGAGCGACGATCGCGGCGGTCAGCCACGCCATGCCGATCCGCGTGACCTGCGATCCCAGGATTACCGATCCGATGATCCAGAAATCCTGCTTGCGGTGCACGCCCTTGTGGCGGCCGGTGGCCAGTTCGATCGCCAATATTCCGGCGACCAGCGCAAAAATCCAATATTGTGGTTGCATCGACAGACTCTCCCTCTGCCGAAATCATTCCATGCCATGTTGGATAAATCCAATGCATCATGATTGCAGAGTCGATGCATTCACTGCATGAAAGGGAAATGGATCTTCGCAAGCTTCGTCACGCCGTCTTCCTCGCCGACCGGGGCAATTTCACCGCCGCTGCGGCGCGGCTCCATCTGTCGCAGCCCGCGCTCAGCCGCAGCATCCAGAGTCTCGAGGAAGAGCTCGGCCTCATGCTTTTCGAGCGCGTCGCGACCGGCGTCGTGCCGACCGCCGCCGGCGCTGCGGTCATCGACGAGGCGCGGGGCCTGCTCGGACAGGCAGACGGGCTGAAGGCCCATGCCCAGCGACTGGCGCGCGGCGAGACGGGGCGGGTGCGCCTCGGGCTCGGCCCGATGTTCGCCGGCCTCCTCACCGACTATTTGCGCGCCGTGTGGCAACCGGCGCAAGCCGTCGAGGTGCAGGTGCATATCTTGCCCGCCGAGCGGCTGGTCGGTCGCCTGCTGGCCGACGAACTGGACTTCTTCGTTGCCGACGGGCGCGCGGCGCGCGACCATCCCGCGCTTGCGATCGAACGCATCGGCGAGGTACCCGTCGGCTATCATGTCCGGCCGGGCCATCCGCTCGTCCGCTCGAAGGCGATATCGGTTGCCGATCTCGCATCCTTCCCGCGCGTATCGCCAAGCCTTCCCTCGGTGCCCGTCGAGACGGCGGACGCCGTGCGCGAGTCCAGCCGGGCGGAGGCAGGCCGCATCTATTGCGAACAATTGCCGACGCTCGTCGACCTGGCCGCTGCCAGCGACGCGGTCCTCCTCGCGATCACGCCCGCGATCGGCGAACATATCCGCGCCGGCGCGCTGGTCACGCTCGATATTCCGGCGATTTCCGACTGGACGGCGCAGATTGTCATCGCCCGCCGCGCGCGACCGTTTCCGGCGCCGACGGTCGAGCGCTACGCGGTGGCGATGGCGGACCATTTCCGGCGGAGCTGGCTTGGCGAGGCTAGTTGCGCATGATGAAACCGCCGTCGACGTTGAACGCCTGACCGGTGATCCAGTCGCCGGCCGGCGAGCAGAGCAGGAGCAGGGTGCCGACCAGATCCTGCGGGAGGCCGCGGGGCTGCTTGACGACGCGCGCCATCGCCGCCTGGACGAAGGGGCTCTCTTCGGGAGTCAGCGCCTTGCCGGCATCGGACATCGTCATTCCGGGCGCGATCGCATTGACGTTGACATTCATCCGGCCGAGTTCGGTGGCGAGCGTCGTCGTCAGTCCGAGCAGCGCGATCTTGCTGATGCCGTAGGATGTCTGGGCGGGAAAGGCGCCCGCCGAAATCTGGTTGACGATCTTGCCGCCGCCGCGGGCCGCGAACAGCGGGACAGCGGCTTTCGAGCAGATCAGCGCGCCGGTGACATTGACGCGCATCAGTTTCTCGAAATCGGCAATGCCGGTCTGGATGAGCGGTGTGCCGACGGCCTCGACCATCAGTGCGGCATTGTTGACCAGAATGTCGAGCCCCCCGAACGCCGCGACGGCCGCATCCATCATCGCGGTGACCGAGGCTTCGTCGGCAATATCGACCTGGGCCGCAACGGCGCGGCCGCCGGCGGCATTGATTTCGTCGGCAACATGTTCGGCGCCCTCGCGGTTGAGGTCGGCGACGACGACGCGGGCGCCGGCATTGGCGAGACCGACCGCATAGGCGCGGCCGATGCTGTTGCCGCGGCCGCCGGCACCGGTGACGATCGCCACCTTGCCGTCGATGCGGAACCGGTCGTTGGTGAAATCGCTCATGTCCTGGTCCTCACTTGGGAAAGATGGGGGCGCCGACGCCGATGGTGACGGTCTTGTAGTGGAGGAACTCGTCGATCCCGGCCTTGCCGCCTTCCTTGCCGAAGCCCGATATCCCGACGCCGCCGAAGGGCGTGTGCGGATTGATCTGGAAGCCGCCGTTGACATAGACGCCGCCGGCATGCAGCCGCTCGGACAGGCGATGGACGCGCTGGAGGTCGTTCGACTGGATATAGGCGGCGAGGCCATATTCGCTGTTGTTGGCGATCGCGACCGCCTCATCCTCGTCATGGAATTTCATCACGACGACGGCGGGGCCGAAAATCTCGACCTGGCTGATTTCATGATCGGGATCGGCATCGACGATCAGCGTCGGCTCGATGAAATTTCCCTCGGCGAGCGCCCCTCCGGCGCGACTGCCGCCAAGCAGGAATTTGGCGGCGCCGTCGGCCTTGGCGCGGTCGAACATGCCGGTGATGCGATCGGCGGCCGCCCTGTTGATCACCGGGCCGACCATCACGGTCGGGTCCATCGGATCGCCGACCTTGAACTGGCCGATGATCGCCTGCAGCCGCGCGACGAAATCGTCGTAAATATCGGCATGGACCAACTGGCGCGTGGGCAGGGCGCAGCCCTGGCCCGACAGGCAGCCGACCGTCCAGAACACCGCGCGCTCGGCAGCGGCCTGGATGTCGCAATCGGGAAAGACGAGGCTCGCCGACTTGCCGCCGAGCTCCATCACGCTCGGCTTGATTTCCTGCGCGCAGGCCTCGAGAATCTTGCGCGCGGTGATCGGCCCGCCGGTGAAGCTGATCTTGCGGACCTTCTTGTGCCGGACGATCGCTTCGCCGGCTTCGGCCGTGCCCGGGAAGATCGACAGCACGCCGTCGGGGACGCCGGCCTGCTTGCACAGTTGCGCGAAAAGTTCGGGGGCGAAGGGGGTGATTTCGGCAGGCTTGCAGATGACGCAATTGCCGGCGGCGAGTGCCGCGCAGACCTTCATGGCGAGCGAGATCAACGGGCCATTCCAGGTGATGATGATGCCGACGATCCCGATCGGTTCGGGCACCGAATAGGAAAATTCGCCGCGCGAATCGAAGGTGCTGAGGAGATCGCCGGTCAGCTTGTCGCACCATCCGGCATAATAGCGCGTCCAGCCCACCGCAGTCTCGACGCCGCGCTCGCCGACCATCAGGGTCGTGCCGCCATCGAGGGCCGCCATTTGCGCCAGCTCGGCCTTATGCTCCTCGAGCAGGTCGGCGAGACGATTCAATATGTCGCGGCGTTGTTCGGGCCTGGTGCAGCGCCATGCCTCGCGGACCGCCTCGGCGCGGGCGACGGCTTCCTCGACCTCCTTTGCACCGGCGAGCGGGATGTCGGCCTGAACCGCCTGGCTGACCGGGTGGAGGTGCGCGTGGCTGCCTCCGCTGCCGCTTTCGCGTTGTTCGTGTCCCAGATGCAGATGAACCGAGGGTGCCGTCGTGGCCATGATGCTATCTCCCAATGAAAATTCAGGCGTTCCACGCCAGATGCAGATGTTCGAGCGCCATCACGCTGCCGCCGCGGCAGCTTTCATCGCCTTTTTCGATCTGGCGAAAATGACCGATGCGGGCGAACCAGATGCGGTAGAAGACGATGAGCTCCATCCGCGCGAGATGGAGGCCAAGACAGGTGTGGATGCCCGACCCGAAGGCGGCATGGCGGTAGAATTGGCGCTCGACCGATACCGTCGCGGGATCGGGGTTCAGCCCTTCGTCCCAGCCGACGAGTGGAAGCGGGGCGAGAATGCAGTCGCCCGCCTTCAGCTGCGCACCCTCGAGCTCGGTGTCCTGCACGATATAGCGCGGCGCCGCGACGAACGCATAGCGGCGGAGCAATTCTTCGACCATGTCGGGGATGACCGCGGGATCGTCGATCGCCCGCTGGCGCAGCGCCGCATCATGCGCGAGGTGGCGCATCCCGAAACTCATCGCGTTGGTTACCGTGTCGAGCCCGGCGAGAAACATCAGGAAACCGATCGACATCAGCTCGTCGAAATCCGGTTTGCGTCCGTCGATCTCGCTCGCGATGATCTTCGACACCATGTCGTCGCGCGGTTCGGCCATCCGCGCCTGGAACAGCTCGGCGAGGTGACCGAGGATCGTCTGCGCCAGCCGGTTACGCTCGTCGGCGCTGGCGCGGGCGTTGAAGAAGCTGACGACCAGTCCGCGGAATTCGTCGAACCTGTCCATCGGGAAGCCGAATAATTCCATGAACACCGCGACCGGGAGGCGTGACGCGACCGACGCGACAAAATCGCACTCGCCTGCGGCGATCACCGCACCGAGCAGTTCTTCGGTCCACTCGGTGACGCGCCCTTCGAGCGGGGCGATCGCCTTGGATTCGAAAAAGGGACGCAGCATCTGGCGATAGGGCCGGTGCTCGGGAGGATCGAGCATTTCGGGGATCATCTTCGGCTGGTTCGGGTTCGGCGGGATCGAGAGGATGCGGCTCGAGAATATTTCCGGATGCCGCAGGACGCGCGTGACCGCCGCACCGCTGTTGCACACCCAATGCCCGCCATGGGCCGAGGTCCAGAAAACGGGCGGCGCGGCCTCCTTCAGGTCCCAGTAGCGCGCGTGGGCATCGGCCAGCAGGCCGGGGTCCGCGATATAGTCGAACTCGTGAACCGGCGAACGCGCCGGGGTCTGCGACTCGGTCATGTTCCTCTCTCCTCTTGTCCTCAAGTAAACGCTCGTTTACATATCGAGTCAACGGGGACAGGCGATGGAAACGATGATCAACGACAAGACGCGCGACGCCGACCGGACGCGGCAGGCGATCCTGCACGCGGCGCAGCAGATATTTGCCGAAAAAGGCTTCGCCGAGGCCGGCGTACGCGACATTACCGCGCTCGCCGGGGTCAACCAGTCGCTCGTCAGCCGTTATTTCGGCGGCAAGCTCAAATTGTTCGAGGCGGCGCTCGACGCCGCGCTCGACGCGCGTCTGATGACCGATTTGCCCAAGGAAGAATTCGGCAAACGGATCGTCGCGCGCTTCGCCGACGAGCGCGACGGCCGGATCAGCCCGCTCCCGATGCTGTTCGGTGCGGCGGCCGACAGCGAGGCGCGCGAGGTTGCGCTACGGCTGCTTCGTGACCGGGTCCTCGAGCCGCTGAGCCATTGGTTCGGTGGTGAGGTTGCGGAGGTCAAGGCGGCCGCCTTCATGGTCGTGTCGCTCGGCTTCTTTACCTATCGCGACCAGCTGCCCCTCCCGCAGTTCGCGGGGCCGATAGACCCGGCGCTGCGGCGATGGCTCGAAGATATATTCCAGTCCATCGTCGACCGTTGACATCGTCAGGCGAGCAGCAGCGATGCGTCGGCGGGCGCGATGAACTGCAACAGATGCGCGCGCTTCAGGCAGAGATGCGGCGCGGCTTCGTCGGTCATTCCGATGCCGCCATGGACCTGGATGTTGGCGCGGCCATTGTCGAGCGCGGCCTGGTCGGCGAGCCGCTTTGCCGCCGCAATATGGAAGGCGGCATCGGGGGCGTTCGCGTCGAGCGCGCAGGCGGCATAATAGAGCTGCGAGCGCGCGACCGCCGAGCGCATCGCCATGTCCGAACATATATGTTTGAGGGCCTGGAACCAGCCGATCGGCCGACCGAACTGCTCGCGCAGCTTCGCATAATCGGCCGCCATGTCGCGCGCCGCGTCGGCACAGCCCACCGCAAAAGCGGCCGCGAGCAATTGCAGATGCAGGGGAGGGCGAGTGCCGCCGGCGGTCCGGTCCGGGGCCGTCCATGGCAGCCGCCGCTGCGCGGTCGACGGGTCGATGGTCGGCGCATGCGAATGGTCGCCGCCGCTGCCGAACAGCCGCAGCCCGTCGGCCTTCCACATCACGGCCGCGCAGGATCCGGCCGGGTCGAGCAGGCGCAGCGCCTCAGGTTCCGCGACCGTCAGCGCCAGCGCGACTTTCCCGTCGCAGTCCACAGGGAAGCAGCGACGGGCCACCGCCGTCGAGAGGAGTGCCACCGGCGCGAGGAAGCGGCCGAGTTCGGCGAAAACCAGCGCTTCGGTCGCATGGTCGAGATCCATGCCGGCGCCGGTCATGCCGGTCCAACCCATCGTTTCGAGGTCGGTCCAGAGCTGCGGCGCGCGGGCACGCGCGTCTTCCAGCCGCATATGGTCGCGGCACCAGTCGATCGTCGCGGTGCGCAGCGCCTCCTGCTCGTCGTTCGGGGTCAAATCCATAATAAGTTTCCCGTGTCTGGGGTCCGGTCGGTGCCGGGCCGCGGAGACTGCCGAACGGTCATCGCGACTTCGGCAGGCCGAGCAATCGCTCGGCGATGATGTCGCGCTGGATCTGTGCCGTCCCGCCCGCGATCGTTGCGGCGAAGCCGCGCAGATAGTCGCCGACGGCATTGTCGTCGCCATAGGCGAAGTCGATCATCGCCTCGCCCATCAGCAGCACCGCCATGCGTTCGAGGCGCTGTCCGAGCTCGGAGGTGAAGAGGCGGATCACCGAGGCTTCGGGTCCCGGCTGGCCCGTGCGGACGACGTCCGAGATATTGCGATAGGTCATCGCCCGCAACGCGGCCACCTCGGCGCGCATCTGGGCGAGGCTGTCGGCGATACGTTCGTCCCTGATCATTCCGTTCGCCCGCGCGGTCGCGATCAGCTCGGCAATTTCCTGACCTTGCTTGACCTGATCGGCGATGAAGCCCGTGCCGCGCTCGAAGCTCAGCGTCGACATGGCGACCTTCCAGCCATTGCCGATCCCGCCGACGACATTGGCAAGCGGTACGCGGACGTCGTCGTAGAAGACTTCCGCGAACTCGACCTCGCCCGAAATCTTCCGGATCGGCCGCACGCTGATCCCCGGCGCGTGCATGTCGCAGATCACCCAGCTCAGTCCGGCGTGCCGCTGCGATCCCTCTTCGGTGCGCAGTACCAGTTCCTGCCAGTCGGCGACATGGGCGAAGCTTGTCCATATTTTCGAGCCGTTGACGACGATCTCGTCGCCTTCGATCCGGCCGCGGGTCTTGATCCCGGCGAGGTCCGATCCCGCACCTGGCTCGGAAAACCCTTGGCACCAGATCGCTTCGCCGCTCAGTATCCGCGGCAGGTGCCACGCTTTCTGCTCGTCGCTCGCGTTCAGGATCAGCGTCGGGCCGCCATGATTGATGCCGACGAAATTCGCACCGATCCACGGAGCATGGGCCTTTGCATATTCCTCGAGCCAGATGACCTGCTGGACGATCGACAGGCCGCGGCCGCCATATTCGACCGGCCAGTTGATCCCGGCCCAGCCGGCATCGAACAGCTGCCGCTGCCACGCCTTGTCGAAGCCGATCGCGTCGGCGGCATCGACCGGCCGTTTCTCGCGGGGAATGTTCGACAGCAACCAGTCGCGGCATTCGCCCCGAAATGCTGCTTCTTCAGGCGAAAATCCGGTCTCCATCAGCCGGCCTTCCCGCTGCCGCCGATCGGCTCGCCCTTCTTGCGCATCGCGGGGTCGAAGCCCGCGTTGCGCATCAGCTCGTGGCTGAGGCCGTTGCCGAGCGCCATGCCATCGGTCTCATAGATGAGCCGCTTGTTCTCGGCATTGCTGTGGCGGCTGTTGCCGAGGATCAGCGCGGCGAGCCCGGCGACCTTCGCGTCGAGCGCGTCATCGGGGACGCAAATATTGGCGAGACCCATCGCCGCGGCTTCGTCGCCCGTATAGGGCTGGCACGTCAGCATCATTTCGAGCGCCTTCGCCTGCCCGACGCGGCGCGGCAGGCGCTGCGACAGGCCCCAGCCCGGAACGAGGCCCCATTTGCCATGCGTATCGGCAAAGCGCGCGCTGGTGCCGCAGATGATGAAATCGGCGGACAGCGCGAATTCGAGGCCGCCGGTGTAGCAGCTTCCCTGGACTTTCGCGATCACCGGCTGCGGGAGCCTTGTCAGCCGTTCGAGGGTCAGCATCTCCTGCCGCAACCAGCCGAGCGCGTCGGGATGCGGCGGCGATTTGAGATCATGGCCCGCGCAGAAATGGCCGCCCGCGCCGGTGATGACGACCAGGCCGACGTCGGCGCCGTCCTGCTCGATATCGCGAACATGGCCGCGGAACGCGCGAAACAGCTCGCGGTTGACCGCATTGCGCTGGTCGGGACGGTTGAGTGTCAGCGTGCAGACGCCATCGGCATCGTGCCGCAGGACGAGGGTCTGGTCGTTCATGCCTTGTCTCCGCGCGCCCGGGCGATCGCTGTCTGCGCCGATCCGCTTTCGCGCGCGCTTTTGCCGAACTGTTCGCGGATCGGTACGAACTCGGGCATCACGAGGCTCCGGCGAAGCCAGTTCGCAGCATCGACGACGAGCGTATGTCCGCTGATGTAGGTCGCATAGGGCGAGCAGAGGAAAGTCGCTGCCCAGCCGAGTTCGCGCACCTCGCCGACGCGCTGGCCCGGGATCGTGCTGTCGCCGCGCTCGCCGACCCGGTGGCGCGTCATATGGTCCGGCAGATCTTCATGGGGGAAGCGGCCGGGCGCGATGCAGTTGACGCGAATGCCGTCGGGCGCCCATTCGACCGCGAGACTCTGCGTCAGGTTGGTGACCCCGGCCTTCGCCGCCGCCGAATGGGCGGTGCCGGGCCCGCCGGTCCAGCTGTATGTCGCGCCGATATTGAGGATCGCGCCGGGCACACCCGCGGCAAGCCGGCGGATCGCAAACTCGCGGCTGCAATTATAGGTGCCGTTCAGGACGATATCGACGACGGTCCGAAAGCCGTTCGGCGTCATTTCCTCGGCGGGGGCGGGGAAGTTGCCCGCCGCATTGTTGACCAGCACGTCGACCGGGCCGAGCCGGGCCTCGATCTCGTCGAACGCTGCCGAAATCGCGTCGGGATCGCGCACGTCGCAGGCGACGGCGATCGCGTCGGCGCCGACGGCACGCATGGCCGCCAGCCCCGCCTCGAGATGTTCGGGCTTGCGGCTCAGCAGCGCGATCTTCGCGCCAAGACGCGCAAACTCGATCGCCATGCCCTTGCCGAGGCCGGTGCCGCCGCCGGTGACGGCGACGACCTGGCCGTCATAGCTTCCGTCGGGCAGTGCCTTGGCGCCGAGAGGCGGAGGTGAGGGGAGGGCCATGCTATTTCCCTTTATAATTGGGCGCGCGTTTCTCGCGGAGCGCAGCGCGGGCTTCCTGATAATCTTCGGTCTTGAAGAGATAGCTTTGCGCATAAAGTTCGGCGCGGGTGCCGGTGCGGATGGTCGATCCATGCATCAGATTGATCATCTCCTTCGCCAGCGCGAGGTTGATCGGTGGCTTCGCCGCGATATCGTGCGCGATCTCCAGCGCCCTGGCATCGAGTTCGCCCGGCTCGACGACGAAATCGACCGCGCCCCATTCGAGTGCCGTTGCGGCGTCGATCTTTTGTCCCGACATCACCATAAATTTTGTCCGCGAGGGTCCGATCAGCGCGGTCATCATCTGGGTTCCGCCCGTGTCGGGCAGCACGCCATAGTTGATTTCGGGCAGCGCCATTTTCAGCGTGGTGTCGCTGACGCGGATGTCGGCCGCGATCGCCAGCTCGCACCCTCCGCCGATCGCGCCGCCTTTGACCGCGGCGATGATCGGCTTGGTCGCGTCCATCATGCGAAGCCGCGATTCCTGGTGGCGGCGGACGAAATGAAAGTCGCTTTCGTCGCGTGCGCGCTGGCCCAGCACATTGGTGTCGCGTCCCGAGCAAAAGGATTGTCCGTTCGCCCGGATCAGGATGGCGCTGGTTTCGTTCTCCTCCAGCGCCGCGAACAGCAACTGCTGGAACAGGTCGGACATGGCGTCGTCCATCGCATTGTGCCGTTCTGGCCGGTTCAGCGTCAAAATGCGCAGCGGACCATCGCATTCGCTCAGTATCGTGTCGGCCATCGCCCCGGTTCTCCCAAACCATTTCGACATAGATGTTGCACGAGTTGTATAACTAGGTCAATTATGTCGAAGCAAAGATGTTGGGGAGATGGCAGATGCTGAACGGCAAAACGGCGCTGGTCACCGGCGGATCGCGCGGCATCGGCGCCGCGATCGTCAAGCGACTCGGGACCGCGGGCGCACATGTCGCGATCAACTATGCCGGCAACGAAAGCGCGGCGCAGTCGCTCGCCGACGATATCATCGCGGGGGGCGGGAAGGCGTTCGTCGTACAGGCGGATGTGTCGTCGCTTGCCGATATCGAAAATATGTTCGCTGCCTGCGATGCGGTGTTCGGCGGGGAGCCGAATCTCGATATATTGATCAACAATGCCGGAATCGGGCGGAGCGGACGCGACGGAACGCTCAAGGCCGGTTCCGAGGATCTGTTCGACGCGCTCTATGCCGTCAACGTCAAGGGACCGCATTTCGTCACCCAGGCGGCCTTGCCGCGGCTTCGCGAGGGCGGGCGGATCGTCAATATCGGTTCGATGTCGGGCAAGGTCGGCCAGCCCTTCGCCGCCGGCTATGCGATGACCAAGCGTGCGATCCAGAGCCTCACCTTTTCGACGGCGCTCGCGGTCGCCAAGCGGCAGATCACCTGCAATTGCATCGCTCCGGGGGCCGTCGCCACCGAGTTCATCGCCGCGTTGCGCGCGCAGCCCGGATGGGACGAGGCAACGGCAAGGCACACCCCGATGGGCCGCCTCGGCGAGCCCGACGACATAGCCGGCGCGGTCATGATGCTGCTTGGCGACGATGCGCGCTGGGTCACCGGACAGGTGATCGAGGCGAGCGGCGGGCTTTCGATCTGATGGCCCTCATGACCGAAAAGCTGCGCGCGATCATGGCGCTCGATCCCGACCGGACCGAGATCGATTTCGAAGGGCGCGATTATAGCTGGGGCCGGATCGCCGACTCCGTGCGCGCGATCGAAAGCGCGCTCGATGCCATGGGGCTGCCCGCCGATGCGCGCGTCGGCGTGATGCTGCGCAACCGGCCCGGACATATCGCCGCGATCGTCGCGGTGCTCTCGACCGACCGTTGTCTCGTCACGCTCAATCCTGTTCTGCCCGACGAAAGACTGTTCGCCGACGTCGAGACGCTCGGGCTACCCGTCGTGATCGCCGATACGACCGATCTCGCGCGGCCCGGTCTGTCCGCGGCGCTCGCCCGGGCCGGGTCGGCGATTGTCGAGATCGGTCCGCGGCTCGAAGCCGTGCGCGTCATCGAGCCGCAGATACGGACCGACATCCGGACCTCCCCCGGGATCGCGATCGAGATGTTGAGCAGCGGAACGACCGGCACGCCGAAACGCATTCCGCTGAGCCGCGAGGCCTTCGACGCGAGTTTCCGCGGCTTCACCAAATATGAACGCGGGCGCAGCTTCGACGATCCGCCGAAGCTCAACTCCGGCTGCACGATGGTGGTCAATCCGCTGACCCATATCGGCGGCATTTACGGTTGCATCGCGGCACTCGCGGCAGGGCGCAAGATCGCGCTGCTCGAGAAGTTCAGCGTCGAGGCCTGGGTCGCGGCGGTGAAGCGCAACCGGCCCGCGGTCGCGCCCGCGGTTCCTTCGGCGGTGCGCATGCTGCTCGATGCCGATGTCGACCCCTCCGACCTGTCGAGCCTCCGCTCGCTGATCTCGGGCACCGCGCCGCTCCCCGCCGACCTGGTCGACGCCTTTTTCGACAAATATGGCATCCCGATCTGCAGCAATTATGGCGCGACCGAATTCGCCGGTGCAATCGCCGGCTGGACGATCGACGATTTCCGGTCGCTCTGGAAGGAAAAGCGAGGCGCCGTCGGCCGCGTCCACGGGGATATCGAGGCGCGCATCGTCGACCCTGACAGCGGCGCGATCCTCGCGCCGGGCGAAGAGGGACTGCTCGAACTGAAGGGCAGGCAGCTCAACAACGACATGCAGTGGCTGCGAACCACCGATCGTGCCACGCTCGATACCGACCGCTTCCTCTATATCCTGGGACGCGCCGACAATGCGATCATCCGCGGCGGTTTCAAGGTCCATCCGGACGATGTCGTCCGCGTGCTCAACGATCATCCCGCGGTGCGCGAGGCCGCGGTCGTCGGTGTGCGCGACGAACGGCTCGGCGCCGTGCCGGCCGCCGCGGTCATCCTCCGCGATGGCGCCAGCGCGCCATCGGTCGGCGATCTCAAGGCGTGGCTCAAGGACCGGCTGATCGCCTATCAGGTCCCGGTGCACATCCGCTTTGTCGCCGACTTTCCGCGTACCCCTTCGATGAAGCCGTCGGCCGACGGGCTGCAAGCCTTGTTCGAAGGCGCGCCATGACCGGGGACTTTGCCGGAAAATCGGTGATCGTCACCGGGGGTGGACGCGGTATTGGCCGAGGGATCGCGACCGCCTTCGCCGCGGCGGGCGCGCGCGTGATGCTGGGCGCGAGGACGATCGCCTATGCCGAGGACGCAAAGGCTGCGATCGAGGCCGCGGGAGGCGTGGCGGGCGTCTTCGCCTCCGATATCGCGCGGCACGACGATTGCCGCGCGCTCGTCGATGCCGCAGTCGCGGCCCATGGCGGGGTCGACATCGTCGTTCACGCTGCAGCCGATATTCCGCATGGCGGGATCGGCCATGTCGACGACGAGCGGCTCGAAGCGGGGTTCGCGAGCATCGCGAAGGCGGCCTGGTGGTTGCTCGACGCTGCGCGCCCGCATCTCGCCCGCGCGCGCGACGGCGGCCGGTTCATCGCGATCGGCTCGATCAACGGTACCTACAATGTGGTGCCCAACATGACCGCCTATGGCATGGCGAAAGCGGCGCTCGATGCCTTCATTCGCGGCGCCGCGGGCGATGTGGTGGGTGAGCGGATCACGGTCAATGCGATCAACCCCGGGCTCGTCGCCAGCGACCGTGCGAAGGCCGTGCTCGGCGATGACGGGCTCGCGGCCTATGGCGCGACCGTGCCTGTCGGCCGTGCGGGAACGCCCGCGGACATCGCGCACGCCTGCCTGTTCCTCGCCTCCGCCAAGTCCGATTATATCACGGGCACGACGATCAAGATGGACGGCGGTTCGACGGTCGCTGCTTCACCGGGCCGCGGCGACATCCTGCAGGAGCGGTTGAAACTCCAGCAAGGGAAGGCGCCCTGATGGACCTCGGGATTTCCGGCAAGGTCGCGCTCGTCTTCGGCGGCTCCAGGGGCATCGGTCTCGGTTGCGCAATCGAATTCGCGCGCGAAGGGTGCAGCGTGGTCATCGCCGCGCGTACGCAAGCGACGATCGATGTCGCCGTCGCCGACGTGGGGGCGGGGGGCGGACGGGTGATCGGCATCTCGGCCGACTGCACGACCAGGGACGGAATTGCCGACGCCGTGCGGGCAGCGAGCGACGCCTTCGGCCCGCCCGACATCCTGATCTTCAACGTCGATTCCGGCCCCAAGGGTTCTTTCCTCGAGGCGGACGACGATATCTTCGCCGCGGCGAACAACAATAATGTCATGGCGTTCCGCTGGGCGGTCCAGGCGGTGATTCCGCATATGCGGTCGCAGGGCTGGGGGCGTATCCTCACCATCGGCACCAATTCGGTCAAGGCGCCGCACCGCAGGCTCGCCCGCGCGGCGCAGAACACCTATCGGGTTGGAGCGCTCGCGCTGGCCAAGACG
The DNA here is from genome assembly GCF_001468495.1 of Sphingopyxis sp. A083. Lineage (NCBI taxonomy): Bacteria > Pseudomonadati > Pseudomonadota > Alphaproteobacteria > Sphingomonadales > Sphingopyxidaceae > Sphingopyxis > Sphingopyxis sp. A083. Next base: position 243,568 of record NZ_LNSK01000002.1, read on the forward strand.
ATTTCTGCCGAACTCGGCCCGATGGGCATCACCGTCAACACGCTCGGCACCGGTGCGATCGACACCCCGCAGTTCCGGGAGGTCTTCACGAAGATCGCCGAGGCGCAGGGCCAGACCTACGACGAACATATTGCCGAGCGCACCAGTCAATATCCCGTCCCGCGCATGGGCACCCCAGAGGAGATGGCAGCGGCAGCCGCCTTTCTCTGCTCGGACCGCGCCGGTTTCATCACCGGCCAGATTCTCGTGATCGACGGCGGCAGTCTCGAAGTCTTGCAATGAAGATTCGCAATCAAAGGAAGCGACATGAAACTCGACGATAATATTGCAGCAGTGGTGACGGGCGGAGCTTCGGGGCTCGGTCGGGCGAGCGCCGAGGCACTCGCCGGGGCAGGGGCGAAGGTCGCGATCTTCGACGTCAACGAGGAGGGCGGCAAGGCGGTCGCCGACGCCATCGGCGGCCTCTTCTGCAAGGTCGATATCACCAGCGAGGATAGCGTGGTCGCGGGATATGAGGCGGCGCGCGCGGCGCACGGCCAGGAACGCGTTCTCGTCCATTGCGCGCAAATCTCGAAGGGCGGCAAGACCGTCCGCTACGACAAGGCATCGGGAGGCTATGTCCGCTTTTCCACCGACGATTATGCCTTTTCGGCACAAGGCATATTGATCGCAACCTACCGGCTCGCGTCGCTGTCCGCGCTCGGAATGGCGAATGCCGAGCCACTGAACGAGGATGGCGAGCGCGGCGCGATCATTCTCACCGCGTCGGCGGCGGCGCAGGATGCGCAGATCGGCCAGGTTGGCTATGGGTCGCTGAAAGCCGGCGTGAATGGGCTGGTGCTGCCGATGGCGCGTGACCTGATGGATCTCGGAATCCGCGTCAACTCGATCATGCCGGGGATTTTCGCGACGCCCCCGATGCTCGCGGTCAAGGATCGCGCCCCGGCGATTTTCGAAGGTCTTTCGGCTTCGGTTCCATTCCCCAAACGTCTGGGTCATCCCGAGGAGTTCGGCAGCCTCGTGCTCGAACTCGCGCGCAACGGCTATTTCAATGGCCAGAATTTGCGGCTCGACGGTGCCATTCGCATGCCGCCGAAGTAGGAGCGTGCCGTTGAACGTCCCCCAGCAATTTCCTTTCGCACGCCAGTCGGCCGGGACCGCTCCGGCCCGCCGTCCGGGATCGATCCGGCGCACGACGTCGATCGATTCCGATTGGCCTGACGGATTTGGCCAGCCATGGGAGATGAAAGGGCGCGCGCGCGACCTGCTGACGCCGGCGCAGGGCGATCCCGTCGTGCTCGCGGCGGGCAGCATGGATATCCGGACGTCGCCGATCCGCGAGATTCTCGAAATTTCGGCGATCCCGGATCACCCGCGCCTTGCCGAAATGGTCGGCGTGCGGGCGGGCGGGGCGAGCCGTCATGCGCTGGCGGCAACGCTCGGCGACATGCGCGGCACCCCGATTTTTCAACTGCTCGACGATTTTGCCGGTGCGAGCCTCGTCGCGGGGTGGAACTGGTCGCTCTGGATCGACAACTGGCGCGAGCGGATTCGTGGAAATGTCCAGCAAACATCGGTAAGGAAGGGGCAAATGGTCAACATTTGCACCGGCTTTACCGAAGGGGCGAGTTCGCTGACCGACGATGGATCTCCCGACCACATCAACCAGTCTTCGACCGAAGTCGGTCCGCTTGCCAATCCCGACGATCCCGCCGGCTGGCACGCGATGCCCGATCAGGCCGGGCGGCCACAGGCGCGCCGGGCGCGGCGTATCGACATTTGGCGGGCCGAGGGTGTTCTCAAGGTCGATGCCGGTTTCCAGGATAGCGGTCCCAATCCGCAAGGGACGCGCACCGCGATCCACGAATATCGCGTCTATGCCGAAGTCGATGAAGACAGCGAAACGCTTGTGTCGCTCCAGGCCTTGCCGCTGATCCTGCCGTACCGCGAATGCCCCGGGGCGTCGATCAAGGCGGCACGAATGATCGGGCAGCCGGTCGGAGCGTTTCGCGAAGCGGTGCTCGACACGCTGGCCGGCCCGCTCGGTTGCACGCATCTCAATGACGTGTTGCGCGCGCTTGCCGACGTCCCCGTCCTCGCGCGAATGTTGCCGAAAAGACACAATTAAGGGCGTTCCGGGCGGTTTCCGCGACGGAAAGTGCAACTCACTTGTCTATCTTGTTAGACTTAGTTATATAACTGGCCAAGCGAGGACGTCAGGAAGCCTCGCAGGGAGGATGTTGATCATGATTTTCAGGCATAAGTTCGATTCGGCCCGAGGTCTTGCGACGGCGTCATTTGCGGCGATCGCCATGTCATCGGTGCCCGCGTTCGCCCAGCAGGCTCCCGGCACGCCGGCTCCGGCGGACGATACGCAATATGATGACCAGGCGATCGTCGTCATCGGCGTGACGAAACAGGCGGCCAATGTGCAGGACGTGCCGACCGCCATTGTGGCTTTTTCAGGCGACGATTTGACCGATCGCAACGTGACGAACATCCAGGCGATCGCGGCCCAGACGCCCGGCCTCCTCATCCGCGAATCTCCCAACAACTCATCGTCGATCAACATTGGCCTGCGTGGGCAGGTTCAGAACGACAACCTTGCCACGGTCGATCCTTCGGTCGGTGTCTATGTCGATGGCGTCTACTGGGCGCGCTCCTATGGTCTGAACGCCGATGTCCTCGACGTGCGAAGCGTCCAGGTTCTGAAGGGCCCGCAAGGTACCTTGTTCGGTCGCAACACGTCCGCAGGTGCGCTGGTCGTCGAAACCAACGATCCCGACCTGAATCGCTTCGGTGCTTCGCTCAGTGCCAGCTATGGCAATTTCAACGAGCGGATCGGCACCGCGGTAGTCAATATACCGTTGATCAAGGACCGGCTTGGCGTTCGCGGCGCGATCCGGATCAACAAGCGCGACGGCACGGTAAAAGGATATAGCCTGCCTTCAGTCCTTGCCGGCACGCCGACGCTTACCGGCGCCCGCTACAACAATCGCGATATCCTGCAGGGCCGGCTCAAGGTCCTCGCGATGCCAACCGACAATATCGAAATTCAGCTCAGCGGCGAATGGTATGATTCGGAGCAGCAGGGCGCGGCACGCTTCCTGAGCCATGCTTCGCCGGCGCTCGGCGCCGCCGGCACCACCCTGGCCAATTATGACCTCGCCAATCTCGACCGGGTCTCGATCACCTTGCCGCTTGACGGAATTACCGGATTCGGTCCATCGACGCAGGGTATCGCGCCACAGCCTTTCACGAACACCAAGACCCAGACCTATCGTGCCGGGATCAAGTTCGATTTTGGCGACGCGACATTCTCGCTGTTGAACAGCTATCGCAAGGTCCGTTCCCACAGCATCAACGACCTGGACGGCACGGCCCTTGTCGCCGGCAACAACGATTATGTCATCGATCTCGAGCAATATACGAGCGAAATCCAGCTTGCCGGAAACACCTTCGGCGACAAGCTCGATTATGTCGTCGGCCTATCGTATATCGCTGAAAAAGGGAATGATAATAGTCAGGGGACGACTTACACCGGCCCCGCTTATACAAGCGGAAACACCTTCCGCAGCAATATCAAGAATGATGCCGTCGGTATTTACGGACAGGCGAATTTTCACGTTACCGACCAGATCGATCTCGTCGCGGGTGTCCGGCACAGCTGGGATCGGCGCAAGAATGTGTCGGATAACATCAATTTTCGCGTAGGAAGCGTGGATACACTTCCGACCGGGGCGAACCGCTGCATTTCTCCCTCGGTCTTGCCGACCGCGGACGGACACTGCTTTGTCACCGCATCGGACAGCTATCAGGCCTGGTCCTATACTTTCGGGGCAAATTTCCACCTGACCGACGACGTGATGATCTACGCGAAGACGGGCAAGGGCTATCGTGCCGGCGCGCAACAATTGCGCACCGTCGGTATCGTCGGGGGGAAGGACACATCGATTGCGTCTTTGCCCGAGCAGAATTTCGAGCATGAAATCGGTATCAAGAGCCAGTTCCTTGACCGCAAGATTACTCTGAATATTGCCGGCTATTACAATACCGTGAAGGACTTCCAGTCGTCCCAGATCCTCACAGTCCCTGGCACGACAACTCGATACACGTCCGTTGTCAATCCGGCAGACCTTCGCAACTATGGTGTCGAGGCGGATTTGACCGTCAGGCCCATTACCGGCCTTGCCTTCTATGGTTCGCTCGCTGCGAACAACGAAAAATACAAGAATTGTGCGAATGACCGGTGCCCCGACTATATCCGCGATATCATCCAGACGCAGTTCAATGTCGGTGGCAGCTACGAAGGCGATCTGGGTTTCGCCCGCCTTGGCCTGAATGTGAATTACAGCTGGACGGGCAAGGTTCACCTCGACGCCTTCAATCGCGAGGTCGATGACATCGCCATCGCGCTGTTCGGCTCGACCGCTCCGCTCGCCAACCCCGCGGTCGCGGCTCAGCTAGGCGCACTCGCTATCCCCGATGCCGAATGGGCACGGATTTCGACGCGACGCTCGGTCGGCATTCTGGACGCCCGCGCCGGTCTCAAATTCGGTGACGACGATCAATTCGAAATCTTTGCTTTCGGTCGGAACCTGACGAACGAACGCTATCTCCAGCACACGCAGTATCTCTTCAGCGTGACGACGTCATCGATCCGCAATGACCCCCGCACCTATGGTGTCGGCGTCTCGGCCAAATTCTGATCACGGCCGGTCGATTGTGAAAAACGGGGAGGTTTCTGACGAAATCCTCCCCGTTTCATTTTGTGGAGCTATATTATGAGCAGGGGCCTTTGCATCGTAGCGGCCACCGCCTTGACCTTTGCCGCCAGCAATATCGGTGTGGCCAGTCCTTCACCGGCGGACAAATGCGTCGCTTCTGCCTTTCCGCATTCCGACGGGGTTACCATCCGATCTGTGGAAAGGCGGGAGGCCCCGTCGCCACATTGCCGCGTCGATGGGTATGTCACGACGCAAGATCCGGGGCCGAACCGGGTCAATTTCATGCTCGCGCTTCCGGACAATTTCAACGGACGCTATGTCATGACCATTCAGGGCGGAGCCGCAGGCTTTGTACCTGATCCCGCGGCGACCCAGCTTGCGACCGGTTATGCGATTGCATCGACGGACAAGGGAACCCGGCCGGCAAATATATTGGATTTTTCCTGGCGCAAGGATCCGGCTCAAGCGCGGGATTGGGCCTATCGCGGCGTTCATGTATCGGCCCAGGCCACTCAGCGCCTGACGCGAACCTATTATGGCGAGCGATCTTTCCACCGGTTTGCTCAGGGCTGCTCGGGCGGCGGCGATGGTACCCTGTCGAATGCCGAGCTCTATCCGGGCGATTTCGATGGCTATGTGGCAGCCGCCATGTCGACCTCCAATCTCGAAATCAATCATATCTGGGGCGCTATCGCCCAATATATGTACAAGAATCCCTTGAGTTGGATTTCTCCCGAAGAATGGGCACAAGTCCACAGCACGATGCTTTCGCGGCACGATGGCGACGACGGAGCTATCGACGGCCTGATCTGGAACCCGATGGGTATCAAGCTCGACCGCGAGGATTTTCCCTATCTCAGCGATGCCCAGTTCGGATTGATGAATTTCATCTCGACGGGCCTCAAGCCTGAACAGGGTACAAGTTATCCGGGCTATTGGCTCGGTAACGTCACGGCCTTTCCCAGCTTCCTGACCGGGACCAAGCGGCCACCTTGGACCGATTTGCAGGATTATCCCGCCGGCTTCATGGTAACCGCGACGGGCGCCAAGGGGTTCAAGGGGCCTGATTACGACATCTTGCAGGCGATGAATTACTCGGATCGCGCGGCGTTGATCGCTGATCGCGATTTCCAGGCCGCCAACGGCCGCTACCAGTTCGATCCCGCGCGGATCGACGCCCTCGAGAAAATCGGCGGCAAGTTGATTCTGTGGAGCGGAGCCGCGGATCAGGCCGTGCCGCCTGAAAATGTGCTCGCCTATTCCAACGCGCTCGTCGCGCGACATGGTGAGGCAAGAGCGGGGAAGTTTCTGCGCACTTTCTTCGTTCCCGGTCTGCATCATTGTTCGATGGGTGAGGGGGCGCCGACGGATGCGCCCGATCAATTGCTCGAGGCGATGGCAATATGGGTTGAAACCGGCAAAGCCCCGGAAATGGTGATTGCGGGCAATCCAAGCCGTACGGGCGGGAATACCGTCACCGGGCTGGGGGATGGTCCTGTCGCAACGCCCGCCACCCGCCATTACAAGCTGTGCGCTTTTCCTGCCCGATCGCATTTCATCGGCGGGATCGGCAATCCGACGAAGCTCGATATCAACGATGCGGCGAACTGGCGGTGCGTGAAATAGGCGGGACGTGGCGGTAGGGCATGACCTCCGTTGGCGCCGGCCCCGTCAAGCTCTCAAATGCATATGGCCCGGAAGAGGAATTGGAATGACTGGCTCAGTTTCGCCGACACGTCGCAGCATTACGTTCGGCCTGCTTTTTGTCGTTGCCATATTGAGCTACGTTGACCGGCAGATTTTCACGCTCTTTCAAGACGATATCAAGGCCGAGCTCGGTCTGGGCGACGGGCAGCTGGGAATGTTGACCGGTTTGTCCTTCGCACTCTTCTATGCGCTTGCGGCTTTTCCTATCGCGCGATACGCGGATCGCGGCGACCGCCGCCTCGTGATTTCTGTTTGTGTGGTCGTCTGGAGCACTGCCACCGCGCTTTGCGGCATGGCGCATAGTTTCTGGCAGATGATGGCGGCACGGATCGGGCTCGCGGCAGGTGAGGCCGGGGCGGGACCTGCTACCAATTCGCTCCTTACCGAAATCTACCCCGCCGAACGGCGAACGCTGGTAATCTCCGGAATGCTAGCCGCGAGCGCGATCGGGCTTTCGGGCGGCCTTGCTCTAGGCGGCTGGCTCTCGCAATATTTTGGTTGGCGTCAGGTGTTCCTGATTCTTGGCTTGCCGGGCATCGCCATCGGACTCTCCGTATGGCTGTTCAGTGCAGAGCCGCGGCGGCGCGGCCGGGCCGAAGGCAGTGCTCCCGTTCAGCAGATCGCGCTGGGGGATGTTCTTCGCACGATGGCGGGGAATGTGTCGCTGCGTTGGGTTGCCTTGCTGCTGACGATGGTGCCGTTGACGGGATTTGCTCTCATTCTGTGGGGCGCGTCATTCTTCCAGCGCGTGCATGGCATGAGCAAGGCGGAAACGGGTTTCTGGCTCGGAGGTGCCATGGCGGCGGGTTTGGTGATCGGCAATTTGCTCGCGGGTTGGGTTGGCGACCGTTATGGTAAAGCTAATCCAGGCTTCAATGGCTGGTTCGCCGGGCTTGGCCTGATGATCGCCTTTCCCTTTGCGTTGATGTTCGCGCTGTCGTCCAATCCGTATGTCGCGTTGGCGTGCTTTGTCGTCGTCAAATTCATGATGACGCTTCACCTAGGTCCAATCATCTCGTTGAGTTTCGCTCAGGTGCCGGTGGCGATGCGGGCGATGATGTCAGCCACGATCAACATGTTCATCGGTCTTGCCGGAACCGGTCTGGGTGGCACAGTCGCTGGCTATGTCAGCCAGTATTACGCGGCGGATTATGGCGACAAATCACTGCAGCCGGCGCTGGCTGTCCTGTCCGGCTGTCTCTTGGTCGGCGGCGTTGCGGCGATTATGGCGGGCCGGACGGCGCGGCCGCTTGCGGACGGATAAAAAAAAGCCCCTCCCCGTTCAGGGAGGGGCTTTGACATTTGGTAGGGCCCGTTTTCAGGCTGCCGCCGTCGCACTCGTGGCGACTTCGGGGGTAACGCCGAACAGCCGCGCGGCATTGAGGCCGAGGATGTTGCGGCGCACCTCCTCGCTGACGTCCAGACCTTCGAAGAGCTCGTCAACGATGCGGCGGCTGATCGGGAAAGTGCCTTCGGCGTGGGGATAGTCCGAGCCCCACATCACATTCTTGGCCCCGGGAAGGCCGGCAGCCGCCGATGCAACGCACGCCCGATCATGCTGGAAACTGGCCCAGATCTGGTCGTCGACGATCTGGCTCGGGGCCCGGCTGAGCTTCGGGAAAACGAAATTTGCGTGCGCGATCGACACCTCGTCCATGCGCTCGGCGAGCGCGACGAGCCAGCTCGCGCCGCTTTCGATGAAAGCGACCTTCGCGCCGGGATTGCGGTCGAGCACGCCGCCCGACACCAGATACATGGCGCTTTGCTGCGCGTCGGTCATCTGGTTCGTGTAATTGATGATCCCCGCGCCGGGGCCGCGCTCGACCACGACCGTTTCGAGGCCGGTGCCGGTGTGCATGACGAAGACGATACCGAGCGCTGCGGCCTTGGCAAACACCGGATCCCAAGCCTCGCTGTTATATTTGGGGAGGTTCGGCGGCGACACCGCAGGCAGCATCGCGGCGGTGAAGCCCTTCGAGGCAAGATAGTCGAGCTCGGCGATGGTGTTCGAAAAATCGAGGACGGGGAGCATTCCGCAACGCACGAAACGGTTGCGATGGCCGCCGAGGAACGCGTCGTTCCAGTCGTTATAGAGGCGCGCCGAGGCAGCTTCGGCCTCGGGATCGTCGAGGCAATAGAGCCACAGGCCGAGCGAGGGGAAGCAGATTTCCGCGTCGATGCCTTCGAGCTCCATATCCTCGAGGCGCCCTGCGATTTCCCGGATGCCCTTGCGTTCATTGTCACCCAGCGCCTTCTCGCGATGCTGGCCGACGCGCAGGCGATAGATGATTTTGTCCTTGGTACCGGTGATCAGATACTCGCCTTCCTTGCGCGAATGGATCGCATGATCCTTCAGCGAAGCGGGCAAGCCCTCCAGAAAGATATCCGCGGGTTCCATGATGTGGCTGTCGGCGCTGAACACAAAGGGTTTCATGACGAATTTCCTCTCGACTCGACATTGCTGTAGACGGAGATAATAAGTACCTAGTTATATAAGTCACGGCAAGGATAATCTGGACATACCGTGTTTCTGGCTATAAACAGATACCTAATTAACGGAGAAGATGATGGACGCATCCCCCGCCAATGAAACGCTCGCGAGCCGCACCGCGCGTGCGCTCGTAAGCCTGAGTCTCGCCGCCGATCCGGGCGATTTCCTCGGTGCGGAGGACGATCTGCTCGGACGGTTCGGGGTAAGCCGCCCGACGCTCCGCCAGGCTGCGAAAATGGTCGAGCGCGAGCGGTTGATCAGCGTGCGGCGCGGGACCCGGGGCGGTTTCTTCGCCGAACGGCCCGACGCGCGCGATGCGATCCAGTCGCTCGCGCGGTTCCTGCGCATCCGCGGCGCGAGTCTCGGTGACGTCATCCAGGTCACCCGGCCCGTATCGGAGGAGGCGGCGGCCGCCGCCGCGCAGCGGCGCACCGCGGAGGATATCGGGCGGCTGCAGGCGTTCGTCGCGACGATCGAGGCGCGCGATACAGCGCGCGACCTGATCGCCGCCGAGGTCGAAATGGCCCGGCTGGTCGCGCGGATGTGCGGTAATCCGGTCGTCGAGCTGGTGATGGAGATCGGATATAGTTTCGGTCTCGATGAACGCGGCAGCGACCTCTACGCCGACCCCGGCCGGCGCGAGCGCACGCGCGCGATGCAGCGCAGCCTGTGCCAGGCGATCATCGACGGAGACGAGGAAATTGCACGGTTGATGATGCGTCGCCGGTCCGAGCAGTTCGACGCCTGGCTGCATGCCGGCGCCGCGATCGGGAAGGGACGGGTATGAGCATCGTTCAGTATCGCGGTTTTGCAGGCGTCCGGCTCGAGGCCGAGGTGATCGGCGCGGACAATGATCCCGCCGTGCTGCTCCTGCACGGAGCGGGTCAGACGCGCGAGGTCTGGCGCGGTATCGCGGGCGCGCTCCAGGAGGCCGGACGGCGGGTGATCAGTCTCGACCTTCGCGGTCATGGGGGAAGCGAATGGCCTGCGGACGGGCGCTACGATTTCGACACGCTCGTCGAGGACCTGCGCGCGGTGCTGGCCCAGATGGAAACGCGTCCGGTCGTCGTGGCCTCGACCCTCGGCGGCTGGGTCGCCAGCGCGGCGCTTGAACGCGACGCGGCATTGCTTGCAGCCGGCCTGGTCCTCGTCGATCTCCCGGTCCGCATCGATCCGGAGGTCTCGCAGAAAATCGGCGAGCGGCTGCGCACTGCGGCAACGCTCGCTCCCGGCCAGGCGCAATGGGACGTGCGGCTGCTCGGCGCCTTCGACAGCGGCGCGATGACCGAGCGGCTCGACGGGATCGCCGCCGGTATCGCGGTCCCCACCCTCTATGTGCGCGGGGCGATGAGCGAACTGGTATCGTCTGCCGACGCCGCCGCCTTCGTCGCGCAGCTCCCCGATGGCGAGCTCGTCGAGGTGGAGAATGCCGCGCTCGTCGTCACCGAGGATCGCATCGATGCACTGAACGGTCATCTCATCGAATTTCTCGAGCGCCGTGTTCCGCGCGGCTCGCCCGAATATCGTGCCGGATCCGATGCGCGGACCTTCCGCGACGCGCTCGGCTGCTTCGCGACCGGGGTGACGGTCGTCACCGCCACCTGTCCCGACGGCACGCCGATCGGCCTCACCGCCAACAGCTTCACGTCGGTTTCGCTCGACCCGCCCCTTCTGCTCGTGTGCATCGCGAACAATGCCGGCAGCGCGGCGATCCTGCGCGAGGCGGGCCGCTTCGCGGTGAATGTTCTGCAGATCGGCCAGCAGCCGACCTCGAACCGCTTTGCGGGGAAGGGCGAGGACCGCTTCGCCGCCACGCCTTGGGAAACAGGCGAGTTCGGCACACCGGTGCTCACCGGCTCACTGAGCAGCTTCGAATGCGCGTCGGAGGCGGTTCACGACGGCGGCGACCATTTCATTCTCGTCGGCCGGGTGCTGAAAGCGATCTTCGAGCCGCGGCGCGATCCGCTGCTATACTTCCGGGGCAAGTACCGCAAACTTCATTTCGCTTGACGGCTGGACAAGCCCGCTTCACGATCATATCAAACCTAGTTATATAACTGGGAATCAAGGAGAGGAAGCCGGATGGCTTGGTCACATCAGGACAAATGTGCGATCGTCGGCGTCGGGTCGACCGACTATTATGTTCGCGGCAAGAGCTGGCCGCGGACGATCAACGACATGGCGGCCGAGGCGATCATGAACGCCTGCGCCGATGCCGGGATCAGCCACAAGCAGATCGACGGCTTCTCCTATTATTCGGGTGCAGGTGCCGGCTATCTCGACAAATTCGATACGGCGAGCCTCATGGAAACATTGGGCATGCCGCACATCAGCTATTCGGCGACGCTGACCAGCGGCGGTGGCGGCTGCCCCGGCGCAATCGGGCTGGCGACAGCCGGCCTCATGAACGAGGATTGCACCTATTCGGTGACCCTGATGGCGCTGCAGCAATTGCCGCAGCACCGGCTCGGCGTCGTCTTCGGCGCAGCGGCGCCCAACCCCGAGAACAGCTTCCTGCAGCCGTCGGGTCTCGTTGGTCCCGGTCATCTGATGAGCGTGCTCGCGCGGCGGCATATGCATCTCTACGGAACGACGCAGGATGCCTTTGGCGAGGTGGTGATGGCGACGCGCGCCAACACCCACAACCGGCCCAAGGCGGTCCGCAAGAATGCGCTGACCAAGGAAGAATATGACGCCTCGGTAATGCTCGCCGATCCGCTCCGCCGGCTCGATTTCTGTCTCGAAACCGACGGCGCGGTCGCGGTGATCACGACGACGATGGACCGCGCGAAGGACTGCCGCCACAAGCCGGCGGTGGTCCATGCCTGCGCCCATGGCGGCCAGCGCGAATGGGGACGTGCCTTTGCGTGGATGGGAATGCCCGATCCGCATTTCGCGAGCTCGGGCCACAAGTTCACCGCCGACCGCGTCTGGGCGCAGTCGGGGCTTGCGGCCAAGGATATGGATGTCGCGCTGATCTACGATCATTTCAGCCCGATGGTGCTGATGCAGCTCGAGGATTATGGCTTCTGCGAAAAGGGGGAGGGCAATGATTATGTCCTCTCGGGCAAGCTGCGCTACGATCCGGCAACGGGGAAGGGCGTCAATGGCGGCACCCCCGTCAACACCCACGGCGGCAATTTGAACGAAGCCTATATCATCGGCATGACGCATATCGTCGAAGGCGTCGAGCAGGTCCGCGGTACCGCGATCAACCAGGTCAAGGATGCCGAATTCGCGCTCGTTTCGGGCGGCCCGGCGTCGCTTCCCGTCTCCAGCCTCATCCTGCGCAAGGACTGAATCCATGACTTACGGCCCCGCCCGCGCACTTCCCGGCGACCAGATCCGCATCACCACCAATCCCGATACCGAACCTTTCTGGCAGGCGGCAAAGGAGCATAAGCTCACGGCATGCCAGTGCGGCGAATGCGGCCATTTCCGTATGCCGCCGACCCCCGTCTGCCCCGAATGCGGCAGCCGGGCGAAGAACTGGCCGACGCTTCCCGGTACGGCGACGATCTTCAGCTATGCGATCTGCAACAAGAATCCCAAAAATGGCGAGGATTATGTCTATGTCCCCGTCGTGGTCGATCTCGACGGGGCGCCGGGCGCGCGTCTCAACGCCAATGTCTCGGGCTGCGATGCCGAGGAGGTCCATATCGGGATGAAGGTCATTGTCGACTGGACTCCGATCCGGGACGACTGGGTGCTGCCCAATTTCAGGAAGGCCTGACCGATGCTCGGCGACCTTCGTATCGTCGAAATCGGCGAGGGGATGGCGGTCCAGGTCGCGGGGCTGATGCTCGGCGAACTCGGCGCCGACATTCTCAAGATCGAGCGGCCGGACGGCGATCCGGCGCGCGGCACCGCGCCCTTCGCCAACTGGAATCGCGGCAAGCGCAGCCTTGTCCTCGACCTCGCGACGGGCGAGGGCGCGGCGGTGCTTCGCGAGCGTCTCGCGGGCGCCGACGTCCTGCTCCATCAATTCACCCCCGCACGTGCCAGCGCGCTCGGCCTCGACGATGCCACGCTCGCCAAAGACTTTCCGCGCCTGGTCGTGTGCGGCATCACCGGCAGTCCGCACGGTCATCCCGATGTCGAACGGAGCGACGACGAGCTGCTCGTCGCCGCGCGTGTCGGCACCCTGTACGAAAATGACGGTCACCGTCCGGGGCCGATCGTCTATCGCTATCGGCAAGGCAGCTGGGCGGCCGCCCATCTTGCCGCCTCGGGCATTCTCGCGCGGCTCGTCGCACGGCTCCAGTCGGGACGGGGCGGCGCCGCGCATACTTCGATCTTCCAGGGCTTTCTTTCGACCCTGCCGATGGTCTGGGCGCGCAACAGCGAAGGGCCGATGCCCAATCCGGCGACCTATCCGCTGGCAGCACGTCCCACCGCGATGCAGCTGTTTCAGTGCCAGGGGGGCGACTGGCTGCAGATCATGGATCCGAGCCAGCAATTCGATTACGCCTCGCTTCCGACGATGTGGGAGGTGATGGCCGAGGGCGTCGATCTCGACACCCCGGAAGGCAAGATCGAAGCCTTCCGGCGGCGGCCGCTCGAGAATTGGCTGGCCGATTTGCGCGCCGCGGACATCGCGGTCGAACCGGCCTATCCGATGGGCGAAGTGCTGCGACACCCGGAGGTCGAGGCGAACGGCTATGTCGTCCGGGTCGACGATCCCGAACTCGGCGCGACGCGCCAGCCCAACGTCCCCTTCCATACCGATGCCGATCTGCCGCAGGGCCGGCCTGCGCCGCGTCTCGGGCAAGGCGGCGGCGAGCCTTGGAAGGCGATCGAAGATGCAGCCGCGAACGGCACGGCGCCCGACGCGATTCTCGAAGGCGTTCGCGTCCTCGACCTCGGCATGTTCCTCGCCGGCCCGATGGGGCCATCGATGATGGGCGATATCGGGGCGAATGTGATCAAGGTCGAGGCGCTGACCGGCGACCGCATCCGATTCATGCACCGCTATTACCAGGCGGCGGCGCGTTCGAAGCGCAGTCTGGCGCTCGACCTGACGCGCCCCGAGGCGCAGCCGATCCTCGAACGGCTGGTGCGCTGGGCCGAGGTCGTTCATCACAATATGCGCTTCAAGGGGGCCGCGAAGCTCGGCCTCAGCGAAGAAGGCATTCGCAAATACAACCCCGATGTCGTATTCAACTATGTCAGTGCCTATGGCCAGAAGGGCGAGCGCGGTAACTGGCCCGGCTACGACTCGATCTTCAACGCGATCGCGGGCTGGGAATTCGAAAATGCGGGCGAAGGCAATCGCCCCGTTTTCAACCGTCCCGGCACGATGGATATCACGTCGGCGCAAAGCTGCCTCGTCGAGATCATGGCCTCGCTTTATGCCAAACGCGCGGGCGGCAAGGGGTATACGACCCAGACCTCGCTGCTCGGCGTCGCGGCTTTCACGCAGGGCGAAAGGCTGATCGGGCCCGATGGCGCCCTCACCGAAACCTATCATCTGACCAGCGACCAGACGGGCTATTCTCCCTATCACCGCATTTTCGAGTGCGAGGGCGGCCAATGGATCGCAATCGCCGCTCACAAGCCCGGTCAGAGGGAGGCGCTCCGCGGCATCCTCGGCGCCGATGAAGCGGGCTTTGCCGACGCGGCGAAGGCGCGCCCGGCCGCCGACCTGCTCGCTGCGCTCGAGACGGCAGGTGTCCCGTGCGACGCGGTCAATTTCGAGGATGCGATGCATCGCTTCTTCGACGATCCGCTCAACCGCGAGCAGAACCTCGTCTCGGTTCTGCCGCAGCCGCTTTTCGGCGTGGTCGAACAGCCTGGCGCTCTTTGGCACTTCGGGGATGTGCCGATCGTCTTCACGCGTTGCTGTCCCGCGATTGGCGAGCATAGCGATGAGATATTGCGCGAGATCGGCTTTTCTGACGACGAGATCGCCACGTTCCGCGCGCAGGGCATTGTCGGCTGACGATGACGCCGGCCACGCTGCTGCCTGAGGGGCTGGCCTCGGCCGTCGAAGCGGCGAGCGGCGCGCGTATTCTCGCGGTCCGGCCGCGTGGCGGCGGCGGGGCATCGCGCGAAGGGGCCGAGCTCGACCTCGCCTGGCCCGACGGGCGGGCGTCGCGCGCCTATATGAATTATGATGTGCACAAGGCGGGCGCTGGCGACGATGCCGCTTTTTTGCGCGAGGCGGCGGTGTTGCGCGCCCTGTCGGGTCCACTGGCGGGGGCGGGTGTCCGCGTCGCGCCTTTTCATGCCGCCATACCCGAACAGCGCGCCTTGCTGTGCGGGCTGGTTCCGGGCCGGGATCGCTTCGGCGCCATCGTGGACGCCGGGCAACGCAGCGCGCTGGCGAAGGATTTCATGGCCCAACTCGCGGCGCTGCACCGGATCGACGTCGCCGCCTGTCCCGTCGAGGGAATGGGGACGGTGGCGCCGGCCGAAACCCTTATTCGCGAGCGGATCGCCCTGTTGCGCGCGGACAATCGCGGCGACGCCTGGGATCCGCTGATCCACTTGTCGCTCGACTGGCTTGAGGCGAATATCCCGGAGGAGTTGCCGGCGCCGGCAATCGTTCATGGCGATGCCGGGCCGGGCAACTTCCTGTTCGACGGAGAAGAGGTCACCGCGCTGCTCGACTGGGAGCTTGTGCATTATGGCGACCCGATGGCGGATCTCGCCATGCTGTGTCTGCGCATGCTGTTCCAGAATTTCGTTCCGCCGTCCGAAGCTTTTGCGGCTTATGAAGCGGCCGGAGGACATCGGGTCGATCGCGCGCGTATCCGCTACTGGCGGCTTCTCTTCCAGACAGGATTCGCGCGGCGCACGCGCTATGACGATCCCGATGCGCCGCCGCCTCCGAACCTCGGCATGAACCTCGTCTATTCGACGATCCATCGGCGCGTACTGTCCGAAGCGCTGGCGGAAGCGGCGGGGATCGTCTTGCAGCCCGTTGTCCTTCCCGATGCGCCGCCTGGCGCCCGCGGACGCAGTTTCGCGATCGCGCTCGACGATATCCGCGACACGATCGTGCCTCGCATCGCCGACCAGCAGGCGGCTGTGAAAGCGAAGGGCATGGCGCGACTGATCAAATGGTGGCGTGCTATCGAACGCTTCGAACCGGCTTTTCACGCGGCGGAAAAGCGCGAGATTGAAGCGGTTCTGGGACATGAACTTGCCGATCATGCTGCCGCCTGGTCGGCCTTTCGCGAAGCGGTGGCGGATGAACGCATCGAAACGCGCGCGGCGATCATCCTGTGCAACGCACATGAAACGCGTGCTGCCGCCTTGATGGACGACGCGATGGGCGGACTCGCGGCGGCGAAGCTCGCGGATATCGGGCCGGACTGATATTTCTGCGGTCCAACCGGTCTCGCTTGCGGATCCGCAGCGGGACAGCTCAGGATTGCCAGACGATCCTTCCCCCGATCAAAGTCAGTCCCACCGCCGCGGGAGCGGCGGCGCCTTCCGGCCAGCCGTAAAGCATGAGGTCGGCCGCTGCGCCCTTGGCTAGCGTGCCGGCCTGATAGAGTGCGAGTGCAGCGGCGCGATCGACCTTCTCGCCGGCACCGATGACAAATCCGCTCCGGGTGCGCCGATCGATCGCGGCCTCGATCGCCACCCAGGGATTGGGATCGCCATAAGGGGCATCGGAACCTCCCCGCACCCGGACACCGCCTCGCACCAGCGATCCCAGCCGGTAGAGATCGTCCAGTTCGCCGCCATCCATTTGCACGCGATAGCGGTCGCCGCGATCGCGGATGAAATTGGCCTGGGTGACCACCGTCAAGCCAGCCGCGGCGATGTCCGCGATGAGGCTTTGGGGAATGACGCTGCCATGTTCGATCCGATCGCCTTCGCGCGCGCCGCCTGCCTGATGGAGCGCCTCGAGATAGAAGAGCAGTTCGGCGAGAGTCACGCAGTGCGCCGCGACATGGCGGCCGCTGCGCCGCGCGGCCGCGATTCGCTCCACGACCGTCGCCAGCGGCGGCAGGTCATTCTCGTCGAGGAGCAGCTTGAGGGGGCCGAGCACATAGCCGTCGCCTGCGGGCAGCGTTTCCAGTCCCATGAGGATGAGGCGCTGGGGCATTGCTCCGGTGAGCAGCGCCGCCTCGGACGCGCCATTCGACGCGCCTGCGTCCGTCACGCCGGTCACTCCGAATTGCGCCAGCCTGGCTCCGAGCGCCGCAAGCGAAGGCGGCGCGCCGCCGATGCGTTCGCGCAGCCAGCGGTCACCGCGCCAGATCCGGCCGTTCGGCCGCGCCCCCGCCTCGCGCTCGACGCAGGCGGGATAGGGTGGGGCTCCGAGCTTCGCGACTCCCGCGCTGTTGAGCAGCCAATATCCGCCGGTACGATCCTGCATCCGGAGCGGATGGTCGGGAAGCCAGGCGTCCAGAAGCATGCGATCGGGCAAACCCGCGACCCGCTCGTCATAGCCGATCGCACGCACCCACGTCCCGGGCGAGGGCAGGTTGGAACGCAGCGCGGCAAGGACGGCATCGACGGTACGGCAATCGGCGAGATCGACCGATTCCATTCGTGCGGCGGTCGCCAGCAGATGGATATGATGGTCATGCAGGCCCGGGCCCGCCATCTGTCCGTTCGCGTCGAGTTCGGGGCCCTTGCCTTCGAGGCTCGCGGCCGCGGCCGCAATCTGCCCGTCGCGGATTCCGATCGACAGCGGCGCCCCGGTCGCGTCGCGGGCGTTGCGGATCACGAGGTCGAAGGATGCGGTCATGCCATCGCTTTCGCAAATGTCGCTGCGGTGCCGGCGAGCGAGATATCGAGCAGCCCGCGCCGCCCGTCGGCGAGCGCCTCGATCGCCAGCGTTGCCGCCATGATTCCCGAGAGCGGGTCGGCGAGTGCGTCGCCGATAAAATTGGGTGCGTCGCCGTTCCAGCGCACGAGACCGCCGGCCGCAGCGCAATCGTCCCCGAAGCCGACGCGCATGGCGGCTTCACGCCGCCAGCCATGGGCGGTGATGGCGATCCATAAAAGGTCGGGATTGAGCGAAAACAGCCGCGCTTCATCAAGCCCGAGCCGCGCGAGCGCGTGCGGCCGTCCCGAGGTAATCAATGCCCGGGCCGTCCCGATCGTTTCCAGCAGTTCGCCTCCGTCGAATGCCATTCGCTGCCGCGTCTTGGCGCCGTTGAGCCTCGCATCGAGCCTGGGCGTATGTTGCGGGGTCGGATCGGGCCGGCCGGGGCTCTCGATCTTGATGACCCGATGGCCTGCTTCGGCGATCAGTGCGCCGCAGTAGGGGCCCGCCCAGAGGGCCGACAGGTCGACCACAGCGCCCTCGCTCTTCGCTCCCTTCGCGAGGAGGGACGGCGCCGGCGGGGATGTTTCGCCGACAAGGGCCACCGGAAGATGCAGTTCCACGCCGGCCGCCACCATGTCGGCGCCAGAACGCAGCGGTGCGGCGGAGATCACCGCCTCCCAGGGATCGGCGTCGAGCGCCGCCCCCGTCCAAGCGGGAACCAGATCACGGTCATCTTCGCGCGCCAGCGAGACCGCCATCCATCCGTCGCGACACCGCACCAGCCGGCAATGGCGGTTCGGCGACCATTGGCCGGGTTCGCCGAGCGAGAGATCGTCGTCGCGCGATAGCGCGCGCCGCGCATCGAAGGCTATCCGCCCGTTCGACGCCGCCACGAGCCGATCGCCTGCCGCCGTCACCGCGTCGAGCAAGGCCGTCACGATATGTCCTCGATTGCGTGAATCAGGCCCCAATCCAGTGCCTGGGCCGCGCCAATCCGTTTACCCGACAGCAGCATCCACAAGGTCCGGTGCCGCCCGATCGCTCGCGCCACCGTCGCCGTGCCTCCGGCGCCCGGGATCAGGCCCATCGAAAGCTCCGGCAGCTGGAACCAGGCATCGGACGCTGCGAGGCGGCGATGCGCGGCGGCGGCGATCTCGATCCCCGATCCGACGCAAGCGCCGTGCAGCCGCGCCGTCGCTCGCGGTCCGAGCGCATCGAGCGCCCGCGCGCAGTTGTGCAGCGTACGTACCGCATGCGCTCCGGCGAGATCGCGTGCGGTGCCGAATTCGGGCAGCGCACCGCCGGTCGAAAAGCACTTGCCGATGCCGCGCAGAACGACCGCCGGCCGGGAGGGGTCGTCGATCGCGTTGGCCAGCGCCTCGAAAAGCGCGTCGCGCATGGCCGCGGTCATCGCGTTGCGGCCGGCCGGATCGTTCAGGGTCAGGGCAATCCGGTCGCCGGTGCGTTCGATCATGACCGGATCGGGCGGGGACGCAACTGCGCCGCCGATCTTCGCGGTCGTGCGCCAGCGCGCGAACTCGGCGCCACCGAGCAGCGCGGAATAGGCGAAGGACTCCACGGTCAGCGCGTCGGCGATCGTCAGTTTCGCAGCCAGGCGCAGCACCTGCGCCGCGATCGTTGCCGCCAGCGGATTTTTACCGACCGCCCCGGTCAGCAGTTCGACCCGCGCATCGAAGTCGGGCGGAGCGATCGACACCCACGGTCGCGGGGCGTCCGCGGCGGATGTCAGCAGCAGGTCGAAATCGTCCGCACCGATCGCGGGCATGGCGCCGGCACGATCGAGGCCGATCACCAGCGCCTGAATCGGCGCCAACGGCCGCCGCCAAAACGCCGCATCGACGACCAGAACAGGCTGCCCGCCCGGTGCGGAAAGCCGGTCGGCATCGAGATGGTCAGGCGCGGTCATCGCGCCTTCCTAGCCGCCGCAGACCTCTTCTGCCAGTTCGGCCTTGAGCACGCGGCGCAGCAGCTTGCCCGTCTCGTTATAGGGCAGGGCATCGCGCACGAACCATTGCTCGGGCGTCTTGGTCGAGCGTAGCCTCGCGCGGATCGCTGCCGCCATCGCCGGCATATCGGGCTCGCCCGAGCGAGAGACGATCACCGCAACCACCTTCTCGCCCCACTGGACGCAGGGAATGCCGAGCACCGCGCAGTCGGCGATATCGTCGAATGTGCGCAGCACATCCTCGATCTCGCCCGGCGAGATATTCTCGCCGCCGCGCACGATCACATCGTCGAGCCGCCCTTCGACGAACAGATAACCGCCGCGATCGAGCCAGCCGGCATCGTTGGTGGCGAACCAGCCGTCATCGGCGATCGCCTTCTTGTGCAGATATTCGCCCGAGACCTGATCGCCGCGGACATGGATCTCGCCATGTTCGCCTGGCGCGCACGGGCTGCCATCCTCGCGACGTATCTCGAGTTCGATGCTCGGAAGCGGCTGGCCTACCGACGCGATACGGCGGCGGATTTCGGGATCGTCCGAGGCAAAGGCGGCGCGATGATCCTCGGCGCCGAGCAGCGCGATCGTCGAGCTGGTTTCGGTGAGGCCATAGGCGTTGACGAAAGCGACGTGTGGCAACATCGCCAGCGCCCGCGCGATGACCGGCTCGGGCATCTTCCCGCCGCCGTAGGAGAGCGCGCGTAGCGCGGGCAGGGTCTCGCCCGTCCGTTCCATGACGTCGAGAATGCGATCGAGCATCGTCGGCACGACCATCGCGTGGGTGATGGCTTCCGCGGCGCAGGTCGCCACCCAGTCTTCGGCCGTGAAGGCGGGCAGGTAGACGATCCGCCGCCCGCCATAGGCGGCGGTGAGGATCGCGGAGATTCCGGCGATATGGTAAGAGGGAACGCTGACCAGCGCGGCCTCCTCCTCCGCGGCGCCGAGAAACTCGACCGTCGACATGACATAGGATGTCAGATTGGCGTGGCGCAGCACCGCCGCCTTGGGATCGCCCGTCGTGCCGCTGGTGAACAGCAGCACCGCAATATCATTTTCGGCTTCGGGAATGTCGGCCTTGTCCGGCGTTGGCCCGGCCATGAATTCGGCTTCGAAATCGCTCCGTGCGACGAGGGTGATGCCGTCGGCGGGTGCGATCCGCGGCAGCATGTCGTCATCGACGATCAGCACCGCGGGAGCGCTTCGCGCGACGAGCTTGTTGAGCTCGCTGTCCGCGAGGCGGTAGTTGAGCGGAACGAAGGGCGTGCCGGCCATGCCGCAGGCAAACAGCAGCACGGGGAGCGCGGTTCCGTTCATCCCCAGAAAGGCGGTGTTCGTCTTCCCCTGACCGGCGAGCCAGGTCGCGACGCAGCTGGCCCGGGCGCGATAGGATTCGAAATCCTGGCTTTCTTCTCCGCCGCCGAGCGCGCGCCGGGCGGGGCAGGCATCTGCGGCAATATCGAGGAGCAACGGCGTGCGCATGCCGGTCAGTCCGAGGCGGGAAGGGGTTTCGCGCCCTTGATCGACATGGCTGCGCCGTTGAAGGCGAGCGAACCCGTGCCGGCCTTGGCGCCGAGGACTTCGAGCCCGCTTGCCTCGTCGACGTAGCGCTTGCCGATCGCGACACCGTCCGCGAATCCGGGGTCGATCGCGCCGGTCGGCGCGCCCGCCTCGTCGATGGGGACGACCGCGGCGCCGCCGCACTGCAGCTCGCCGGCGACATTCGGGGGACGCACCACCACGAGCTGGGCTTCACACACCGCGCTTTTCCAGCGCGATCCCGGTTTCAAATCCATCCTCTTCCGTCCTTTCCCGTCGCCGATCGCTTTCGGCCACCTGTCGCTTTCCCACCGTCAATAAGTCAATCGACAAAGAAAGTAAACGTAGTTATACAACTCAAAAATCACAGGATCGAGGAGAGGGACAGGGATGCATCCAAGGCAATTTGCGCGCACAGCCCCCGATCGTCCGGCGATTGTCATGGCGGCGAGCGGGGCAACGATCAGCTATGGCGAACTGGAAACCGTCGCCAATCGCGGCGCCCGGCTCTTCCGTTCGCGCGGCCTCGCCGCGGGCGATACGGTCGCTATCTGGCTGAAAAATTGTCTCGAATATTTTCAGATATATTGGGCTGCGCAGCGTGCGGGCTTGTATATCTGCCCGATATCGAGCCAGCTTACCGCTCCGGAGGCCGCCTATATCGCGAACGACAGCCAGGCCCGGTTGCTCGTGACGCACGCCGACATCCCGGCCGCCGGGACCCTCGTTCGCGACCGGGCCGCGCTGGTGCCCGGGGTTGCCGACATTTTCGACCTCGGTTCCGGTCTGGAAGGCCTTCCGTCATGGCAAGCCGCGCTGGCCGCCCAGCCGGCCGAGCGCATCGCCGACGAATCGGCCGGCTTTCACATGGTCTATTCGTCGGGCACGACGGGGCGCCCCAAGGGAATCCGGCTGCCGCTGACGGGCGGCCCCGCCGACGAGCCGCACATGCTCGCCGAGCGCATTTCGGGACGCTATGGCGTCGGGGAGGACAGCATCATCCTGTCGCCGGCGCCGCTCTATCACACCGCGCCCCTCGCTTACGGGATGGTCGCGCACCGCCTCGGCGCGACATTGATCGTCATGGACAAATTCGACGCCGAGGAGACGCTTCGCCTGATCGAGCGCTATCGGGTGACCTTCATGCAGATGGTTCCGACGATGTTCGTCCGCCTGCTCGCGCTCCCCGAGACCGTTCGTTCGCGTTACGACCTGTCGTCGCTCCGCAAGATCGTCCATGCCGCCGCGCCCTGTCCGGTCGGGATCAAGCAGCAGATGATCGAATGGCTCGGTCCGATCATCTATGAATATTATGGCGGGTCCGAAGGCAATGGATCGACTTTCATCACCCCCGAGGAATGGCTCGAACGCCCCGGGTCGGTGGGACGCGCCGACTGGGGAACGCTCCATATCTGCAACGAGGCGGGCGAGGAGGTGGCGCCGGGTGTCGACGGACTTGTCTATTTCGAGGGGGGCTGGGATTTCCAGTATCTGAACGACCCCGAAAAGACCCGCGACGCGCGCCATCCCGAACATCCCGCATGGAGCACGCTCGGCGATATCGGGCATGTCGACGCCGACGGGTATCTTTTCCTGACCGACCGCAAGAGCTTCATGATCATCTCGGGCGGCGTGAACATCTATCCGCAGGAAACCGAAAATCTGCTCATCACCCATCCGCGCGTCGCCGACGCCGCCGTGATCGGTGTCCCCAATCCCGATTTCGGCGAAGAGGTGAAGGCGGTCGTCCAGCCGCTCGACCCCGCCGATGCGACCCCGGGATTCGCCGAAGAATTGATGGCTTTCTGCCGGTCGAGCCTCAGTCCGGTCAAATGTCCGCGCTCGGTCGATTTCGATCTCGCGCTGCCGCGGCTCGACACCGGGAAATTGTACAAGAGGCTGATCCGCGATCGATACTGGACGGACAAGGAAGCCCGTTGATTGCCGGGCGCCGGTCCCGATCGCTCCCCGAACCCGAGGGCGTTACTCCATCCCTGAAGGAGAAATTAGATGAGTGAAGAACTGACGACGCGCGACGAAGACGGTGTCCTTGTCATCACGATGAACAGGCCGGAAGCCCGCAACGCGATGAACAAGGCCGTGGCCGAAGGGATTGCGGCCGCGCTCGATCGCCTCGACGCCGAACCGGCGCTCCGCGTTGCCGTTCTCACGGGTGCCGGCGGCACCTTTTGTTCGGGCATGGACCTCAAGGGATTTTTGCGCGGCGAAAGTCCGGTGGTCGAGGGACGGGGCTTTGGTGGGCTGGTTCTGAAACCGCCTGTGAAGCCGCTCATCGCCGCGGTCGATGGCTATGCGCTTGCAGGCGGGCTCGAATTGATGATCGCATGCGACCTCGTCGTCGCCAACGCATCGGCGAAGTTCGGAATTCCCGAAGCCAAGCGCGGCCTTGCGGCCGGCGCCGGCGGCCTGATGCGTCTGCCCGACCAGATTCCCTATCGCGTCGCGATGGAACTGGCGCTGACCGGCAATTTCATCGATGCCGAGCGGGCCCTGACGCTGGGGCTGATCAACCGGATCAGCGAAGGGCCCGCGATCGAGGGCGCGATGACGCTCGCGCGCGAAATCACGGAGAACGGGCCCGCCGCCGTCCGCGTGTCGAAGCAGATCATCAGCGAATCGCGCGGCTGGCCGCAGAGCGAGCGATGGGAAAGGCAGGACGCGCTTCTTCCCCAGGTGTTCAAGTCGCCCGACGCGCGCGAGGGCGCGGCGGCCTTTGCGGAGAAGCGCAAGCCGAACTGGACAGGGCAGTAATGGAAGCCGGCCGGGCCCGTTCCCGCTGCGACCGGGAGAGCCGCTTGCGACGGCGCGGGACCGGCGGCTTTGGCCGGAGCGGCCTTCGAGCGACTAGCTGTCGAGGTCGACCGGGCCCCGGTCGATGCTGATCTGCGGATCGATGCCCCCGATGCGCTCGAAATATCGAGCGATCGCTGCCCCTTCGCCGGCGAGCCAGTCGGCGGTCGGCGTGCCGTTCTGGACCTCGACGAGGATATGGCGGCGACCGACGCCGCGGGCTTCGACGCCGCAGGCTTCGGCCTGCGCGAGGGCCAGCGGCAGGTTGCGGCTGCCGCACGAGAAAAGCAGGCGCACGCCTTCGCCAAAATCCTCGGGTTTTCTCGCTGCGCTCGCCGAGAGGGCGTTCAGTTGCGAGCGAAAATCTGCGGTGCTGCTCATGGTTCCTTCTCCGGGCGACGGCCTCGGCAACCATAGGTGCCAATGGCCGGACCGGTCAAATCTTTCGCGGAAGGGCGATGCCTGTTCCCGTTTCGGGGGGCGATCGATGGCATGCCGGCCCGAAGAAGACAGCGATAAGGATCGATGACATTGCAGGACTATGCAGCCGTTCGCGAAGAGGTCGCCAAGCTCTGCGCCGCTTTCCCCGGCGCCTATTGGCAGGCGAAGGATCGTGCGCGCGAATATCCCTCGGAATTCGTCGCCGCGCTCGGCGAGGCGGGCTATCTCGCAGCACTGATCCCCGAGGACTATGGCGGTGCGGGTCTGCCGCTCTCGGCCGCCGCGGCGATCCTCGAGGAAATCCAGCGCCAGGGCTGCAACGGCGGCGCAGTGCATGCGCAAATGTATGTGATGGGCACCGTGCTGCGCCACGGGTCGGACGAGCAGAAGGCGCGCTATCTTCCCAAGGTCGCGACCGGCGAGCTGCGCCTGCAGGCGTTCGGGGTCACCGAACCGACGAGCGGGACCGATACGCTCAGCCTCAAGACGGTCGCCCGAAGGGACGGCGATCATTATGTCGTCAACGGCCAGAAGCTCTGGACCAGCCGCGCCGAGCATAGCGACCTGATGATCCTCCTCGCGCGCACCACCCCGCGCGCGGAAGCCGCGAGCCGTACCGGGGGGCTGTCGGTCTTCCTCGTCGACATGAAGGACGCGCTCGCAGCGGGGTCGCTGACGATCCGGCCGATCGACACGATGATGAACCATGCGACGACCGAGATATTCTTCGACAATATGCGCATCCCCGCCGCGAACCTGATCGGCGAAGAAGGCAAGGGCTTTCGCTACATCCTGTCGGGCATGAATGCCGAGCGGCTGCTGATCGCCGCCGAATGCATCGGCGATGCGAAATACTTCATCGAGAAGGCATCAGGCTACGCCAAGGACCGCGTCCTCTTCGGTCGCCCGATCGGCCAGAACCAGGGCGTCCAGTTCCCGATCGCCCGCGCCTATGCGCAGATGCGCGCCGCCGAACTGCTCGTCCATGACGGCATCGCCAAATATGAGGCCGGCGAGAATGCCGGCGCCGAGGCCAATATGGCGAAGATGCTCGCCGCCGAGGCGAGCTGGGCCGCGGGCGAAGCCTGCATCCAGACTCACGGCGGTTTCGGCTTCGCGGCCGAATATGACATCGAACGCAAGTTCCGCGAAACGCGCCTTTATCAGGTCGCCCCGATCAGCACGAACATGATCCTGTCCTATGTCGCCGAGCATGTGCTCGGCATGCCGCGCAGCTATTGATGCCGATCGAGCGTCCGGCATCGGGGAAAATATCTCCCCGTTCACGGCGGGCCGCCATCCGCGGTTCGGACGCGATTTGCACGCCGGCCGGGGCAGGGGCACGCCAGACGATGGCGCCTTTGGCGCTATCCTGCCAGGCTGCGCTGCTCGTCGGGCAGCGGACGCGTCACGCCCATGACGACCAGGTCGACGAGGCTCGTCACAAATTCCTCGAAACGGGATGTCATCCTGGTGCGCAGCCGCTCTGGCGTCGATACGACATGATTGATGACGGCGCCGATCAATATGTCGAGAATCAGCGCGGGCGGCGTCGTCGCCGGAATTTCCTCGCGCGCGACCGCGCGCTGGACGATGGCCCGGCCCTGTTGCACCATATATTCGCGCCAGGGGTCGGCGAATTCCCGGACTTCGGGAAAACTTTGCGTATCGGCGCGCAGATAGAGAGCGACCGTGCCATAGGGACCGGTGAAGGCATCGAACACCGCGCGGCCGAGCGCCAGCAGGTCGGCGTGCAGCGATCCCTCGTCGATCGCTTCCACCTGCACCCAATGCCCGCGAAGGGCATCGTTGAGCAGCGCGCTTCGCGTCGGCCAGCGGCGGTACAGCGCGTCCTTGCCGACCCGCGCCGCCTTCGACAGCAGATCGAAATTGAAGCCGCGCCAGCCTTGCTGGCCGTACAGCGCGATCGCCGCTTCGAGGACACGACTTTCCATCGCGGGATCGCGCGGACGTCCTCGCGGCCGGGGCGGGTCTTGAGGCTGCGGCGCTTGCACTTCGGGTCTCCATCAATATACAGACGATTATCAACTGATAATCGAATCGCTCGATTGCGACAGACTAGCAAGGGAGAGACGCCGTGACGATGATCACCGCTGACGAGAGGGCCGCCATCCGCGAGAGCTTCGCCCGGCTGCTTACCGACCAGTGCAGCGAAGAGGATGTTCGCCGGACGATGGAGACCGACGCGGGCTATGACCCCGCGCTGTGGCAGGCGATGGCCAACATGGGGATACTGGGGTTGATCGTCGCGCCCGAGCATGGCGGGATCGGCGCCGGGCCGGTCGAGATCGAAATGGTCATGGAGGAAGCGGGCGCGCGGCTTCTCGCCGGTCCGCTGCTGTCGAGCGCCGTGCTGGCGGCGGGCCTGATTTCGGCGTCCGACGACGCCGACGCCAAGGCGCGGCTGTTGCCGGCTATCGCGTCGGGTGAGCGCAAGGCGACGGTGGCGTTCACCGGCGACAAGGGGTGCTGGACCGCGGAAGGGGTCGCGGTCGAGGCGCGGGGCGAGGGCGACGCCGTACGTCTTCATGGCGCCGCCTCCTTCGTGACGGCGGCGCATGTCGCGGACATTTTGCTCGTCGTGGCATCGACCTCCGGCGGCCTGGCGGTTTTCGAGGTGGATGCGAAGGCGTCCGGCGTCGGCATCGAGCGGCTCGAGAGCTGGGATCGAACGCAGCGTCTCGCGCGCATCGGCTTCGACGGCGTCCCGGCGAGACCGCTCGAGGGCGCAGGCGAAGCGGCCATCGAGCATGCGCTGGACCTTGCACGGGTTGCGCTTGCCGGCGAACAGGCGGGAGCCGCGCGCCGGATTTTCGATATCACCGTCGAATATCTAAAGACCCGGGTCCAGTTCGGCCGACCGATCGGCGGCTTCCAGGC
This sequence comes from Sphingopyxis sp. A083, assembly GCF_001468495.1. Classification (NCBI taxonomy): domain Bacteria; kingdom Pseudomonadati; phylum Pseudomonadota; class Alphaproteobacteria; order Sphingomonadales; family Sphingopyxidaceae; genus Sphingopyxis; species Sphingopyxis sp. A083. Next base: position 270,879 of record NZ_LNSK01000002.1, read on the forward strand.
GATCAAGCATATGGCGGCCGACCTGCTCATCGAAGTCGAGTCCGCGACCTCCGCCGCGCGCGCCGCCGCGCAGGCGATCGAGGATGATGCGCCCGACCGGCAGGTTCTGGTCAATCTCGCGGCATTCGCCTGCGCCGATGCGTTCAGCGAAGTCGCCGCAACCGCGATCCAGATGCATGGCGGCATCGCCTTCACCTGGGAACATCCGGCGCATCTCTATCTGCGCCGCGCCCGTGCCGACGCGCAATTGTTCGGCAGTTCGGACCTTTATCGCGAGCGCTATGTCGCCGCCCTGGAGAATGCAGCATGAGCAACGATCAGATCGATGTGCGCAGCGAAGTCCGCGCCTGGCTCGCCGAACATTGGGACGCCGATGCCCGTCGCCCGCGGTCGGGTGGCAGCACGAGCGATTTTATCGCGAAGGTCTTCGAAGCGGGCTGGGCGGCCCCGAGCTGGCCGGAGCAATGGTGGGGGCGCGGACTCGGCAAGGAGGATGCGAGCGCGGTGATTTCCGAATTCCGCAAGCAGCGCGCGCCGGGCGCGGGCCAGGACCGGACCAATATTACCGCCAACACCGTCATGAACTTCGGCAGCGATGCGCTGAAGCGAAAGATCGTACCCGAATTTCTGAGCGGCCGCGTGCATCAGTGCCTGCTTTACAGCGAACCCGGGGCGGGGTCCGATCTCGCCGCCATTCGCACGCGCGCCGAGCGCGATGGCAGCGACTATGTGATCAACGGCCAGAAGATCTGGACGTCGGGCGCGATGAGCGCCGACTATGGCCTGCTGATCGCGCGGACCGACTGGGATGTGCCCAAGCATGACGGGATCAGCTTCTTCCTCATCGAGATGCGGCAGCCCGGGATCGAGGTGCGTCCGATCAACCAGATCACCGGCGACAGCCATTTCAATGAAGTGTTTCTCGACAATGCGAGAGTCCCGGCGGAAAATATGGTCGGCGCGGAAGGACAGGGCTGGAAGGTGCTCCAGACGGCGCTCGCGGTCGAGCGGCTCGTCATGGGCGAGGGGGCGGGCGAACGGCGCCAGGGCTCGGCCAAGAGCAACGTCGTCAGCCTGATCGACATCGCGCGCGATGCCGGGAAGCTCGGCGATCCCGTTGCCCGCCAGGAGATCGCGCAGGCGATGGCCTATCGGCAGCTCAATGCACTCAACATGATGCGCGCCAAGGCCGAGATGGCGGCGGGCAGTTCGTCGCCGATCATGTCGCTCGGCAAGCTCGCCATGTCGCGGATCCTTCACGAGGATGCCCGCGTCATGACCCGGCTGCTCGGCGCCACATCGATGCTCGACGGTGCGGACCATCTTCGCGCCGCCGATGTCAATTATCGCACCGCCAATGCCTATATGACGTCGATCGGCGGCGGGACCGACCAGATCCAGCGCAACATCATCGGCGAGCGGGTGCTCGGTTTGCCGCGCGAGACCGAGGTCGATCGCAACCTGCCCTTCCGTGAATCGCGGGCGGTGACGGGCTGAAGCCCGTCGCTCGCACCGAACCAGCTTTCCCGGATCGGCCCGCCGCCGGTCCGGACCAGGATCCGGACGAATGGAAATCGCGATGACACAAGCCGAAGCGAGCAAGCCCCTGGCCGGGGTTCGCGTGCTCGATCTGGTCGTGGGACCGATGGCGGCGATCGGGCGCCAGCTTGCCGAGTTGGGCGCCGATGTCATCCGGCTCGAACCCGAAGGCGGCAGCGCCGACCGGCGGCAGGGGCCATCGGCCGGCGGTATCAGCCTCGATTTTGCGGCGGCCAATCCGGGCAAGCGGGCGACCGGCATCGGCCGCTTCGACGAACTGCTCGCCGGCGCGGATATTCTGATCGGCGGGCCCGGCTGCGACGCTGCGGCGGCGCTCGCGCGCTATCCGCGGCTCGTCGCGATGAAGGTGAGTCCCTTCGGCGATACCGGGCGTTTCGCGAACTGGCAGGCAACGGGCCCCGTCTATCACGCTCTGACCGGCGAACTGTCGCGCTCGGGAATCCCCAAGCGCGAACCCTTGCTGCCCCCGGGCGATCTCGCGCAGGCCTGCGCGGCGGTGCAAGGCGCCTATGTGGCGCTGCTGGCCTATTATAACCGGCTCCGGACCGGCGCCGGGGATCTTCTCGATTTTTCGGTGCTCGACGGCGCGGCGCAGGCGCTCGATCCGGGGTACGGCATCGCCGGCAGCGCCGCCGCGGGCATTCCCGCGTCGAAGCTCCCGCGCGGACGAGCCGAAGCGCGCTTCATGTATCCGATCCTGCCATGCAAGGATGGTTTTGTCCGGCTTTGCATTCTCGCGCCGCGCCAGTGGCGGGGCATGTTCGAATGGATGGGACGACCGGCCGAGTTCGCCGATCCCGCCTTCGATATTCTTCAGAACCGCTTCGCGTCACGCAGCTTGCTGCCCGCGATCGCGACATTCTTCGCCGACAAGACGCGCCGTGAAATCGAGGAAGCGGGGCAGCGCCACGGCGTCCCGGCCGCCGCGCTGCTCGATCTCGACGAAGCGCTCGGCACCGAGCAGATCGTGGCACGTCGCGCGTTCAGGCCCGTTGAGATTGCGCCGGGAATTTCGGCGCCGCTGCCCGACGGGACCGTGGAGATCGACGGGCGGCGAATGGGAGCCGATGGTCCCGCGCCTGCGCTCGACGCCGAGGCGGACTGGCGTTCGCCGCCACTGGAGCTGGAAGCGTCCGCCGCGGGCGAGCGGCCGCTGTCGGGGCTGCGCGTGCTCGATCTGGGCGTCATCGTTGTCGGTGCCGACAGCGCCCGGCTGCTCGGCGACCAGGGCGCCGATGTGCTCAAGATAGAAAATGCGGCCTTTCCCGACGGGAGCCGCCAGAACCGCACCGGGGGACTGATCTCGGCGACCTTCGTGGCAGGCCATCGCAACAAGCGGGGACTCGGGCTCAACTTGCGGCACGAGGAAGGCAAGCGCCTGCTGCATGAACTCGTCGCGCACAGCGATGTCGTCATGGCGAATTTCAAGGGCGGAACGCTGCAGTCGCTCGGGCTCGACTATGACAGTCTCAAGGCGTTCAATCCGGGGATTATCGTCGTCGACAGTTCGGCGTTCGGCCCAACCGGGCCGTGGAGCCGGCGCATGGGATATGGGCCGCTCGTTCGGGCCTCGTCCGGGCTCACCATGCAATGGCGCTATCCCGGCGAGGCCGACAGCTTCTCCGATGCGATCACCGTCTATCCCGATCATGTCGCGGCCCGCATCGGGGCGATCGCCACGCTCGCGCTGCTCGTGCGGCGGCTGCGCACGGGCATCGGCGGGTCGATCGCGATAAGCCAGTCGGAAGTCATGCTGAGCCATATGGCGGCGAAGATCGCGCGCCGCGTGCTCGAACGGGCAGGCGTCGCGGTGACGGGCGAGGAAGCCGAAGGGGCGTCCGCACTCTATCGCTGCGCGGGCGACGATGAATGGTGCGTCGTTTCGCTGCGCAGCGAGGCCGACCGGCAAGCGATGCTGTCGGTGACCGGCGGTGAGGATATCGGAACATGGCTCGCGGGGCAGGATCCGCGCGCGGCAATGGAGGCGCTCCAGGCGGCAGGGGTCCCGGCGGGCGCGATGCTGCGCGTGTCCGAGCTTCCCGAATTCGACTATTATGTCGAACGCGGTTCCTTCCGCAGCGTGACCCATCCGTATCGCGGCGAGCCGCATTTCGCGGAGACGGCGCCGGTGCGGTCGCTGCGCATGCCCGCGCCGCCCGAGGTTCCGGCGCCCTTGCCCGGCGAGCATACGGCGGAAATCGTTCGCGACATTCTCGGACTCGACGACGCGCGCATCGACCAGCTGATCGCCGAGGGCGCGCTCGAACAGTTCATCATGCCGGAGGATGCCGCGCGACGGTGCGCCCGGATGCCGGCCTCGCCGGCAAACCCCGCAAAATTCCCGAAAGGTTAAGCCCATGATCGATCCCGAACGCATCCCTGTCATTGTCGGCGTCGGCCAGATCAACGACCGGCCGGCCGACCCCGGGGAAGGCCTCGACCCCCTCGGACTGATGGTAGCGGCGCTTCGCCTGGCCGATACCGACGCCGGCGGGGGATGGCTTGCCGACCTCGATTCGCTTGCGATCGTCGACCAGATCTCGTTTCGCGATCTCGGCGATCTGTCGGCGCCTCTCGCCGACAGTCTCGGGGCGCGTCCGCGGATTTGCGAAAAGACCCGGATCGCCAGCGGCGACAGTCCGATCCTGCTTCTGAACGAAGCGGCCAATCGCATCGGTGCCGGCGAGATCAGGATCGCGGCGATCGCGGGCGGCGAAGCCCTGCGCACCGCCGCGCAGCGCGCCGCGGCCGCGCGCGGGACCGACGTCTCGGCGCAGAATGCCTCGCGCGCCGCCTCGACGCGTCGGACACCGAGCTATCGGCAGCGATACGGGCTCACCGCGCCGGTCGATGTCTACCCGCTTTACGAAAATGCCGGGCGTGCGGCTTATGGACAATCGCTGGACGAAGCGCAGGCCGAAAGCGCGGAGATCTGGTCGCGCTTTTCCGAAGTCGCCGCCGCCAACCCGGGCGCCTGGCTTCGCAAGCCGGTCTCCCCCGAAACGGTGCGGACGCCGACCGCCGAAAATCGTCCGATCGCGCACCCCTATACCAAGCTGATGGTCGCCAACTCGTCGGTCAACCAGGGGGCGGGCTTCCTGGTAACCAGTCTCGGCGAAGCCCGGCGGCGCGGCGTTCCCGAGGAGAAACTCGTCTATGTGGGGCAGGGCGCCGCGGCCCACGAAGCCGACGATCCGCTGGGCCGCGATCGCTATGACCGCAGTCCCGGCATGATCGTGTCGCTTCAGCGCGCACTGGCGGTCAACCGGCTGACGAGCGCAGATCTCGATTTCGTCGAACTCTACAGCTGCTTTCCCTGCGTGCCGAAGATGGCGCGCCGCGTCATCGACTGGCCTGTCGACAGGCCGGCAACGGTTTTCGGCGGCCTTACTTTCGGGGGCGGGCCGATCGGCAATTATATGAGCCACGCGGTTGTCGGCATGGTCGAGGCGCTCCGCGCCGAAGGACGCTTCGGCCTGCTCTTCGCGAACGGTGGCTTTGCGACGCACAACCACAGCATCATCCTCGGTCGCGAACCGGTCCCCGGTGCTGTCCATCCCGGCGAGTTTGCCTTCCAGGACGAGGCCGACGCCATGCGGGGGCCTGTGCCCCGGACCGTCGAAGACTATGAAGGGCCCGCCACGATTGAGACCTACACCGTGCTCTACGAGCGTGACGGTGCGCCGAAGCAGGGTGTGATCGTCGCGCGCACGCCCAATGGCGATCGCACGCTGGCGATGATATCGGGGAAGGATGCTGCGGCGATGGCATTTCTGACCGACGGTATTGCCGAGCCGGTCGGCAGTGCGGGAGATATCACGATCGATAGCGATGGGTGGCAGGTCTGGCAGACAAGTCCTGCCTGATATGCTTTTAGTGCCGCCGGGGCGTCGCTGCCGGTGACGGGCTGCCCAAAGCTGACATCGGCGGGTTCGAGGTCCGACGTGCCGCCACCGGTTAACGACATTTAGCAGGACATCAGCCATGTATGTAATAGTCACGGGCAGCGCCGGAAAACTCGGACGTGCTGCCGTTGCCGCCTTGCGCAAGGCAGGGCACCGTGTCGTGGGTCTCGATGTCCAGGGACCGGTCGCTGCCGCGCAGTCGCTTCGCGCCGACTGTACCGACTTCGGTCAGGTGATGGGCGCGTTCTCCGGGATCGACATCACGGGCGGAGTTCCCGACGCCGTCGTGCATCTCGCCGGCATACCGATGCCGGGGCTCGCAACCGACCAGCGAAGCTTCGAGGTCAATACGATCTCCACCTACAATGTTTTTTCAGCCTGTGCCCGGCTTGGGATTTCGCGGATCGTGTGGGCATCGAGCGAAACCATCTTCGGACTGCCGTTCGACGAACCTCCGGCGTCGGTCCCGCTCGACGAAAGCCATTCCGACCGACCCAACTGGTCCTATGCCTTGTCGAAGCAACTTGGCGAAACGATGGCCGGGAATTTCTGCCGTTGGGCGCCGGGGCTTTCGATAGCGTCGCTCCGTTTCTCGAACGTCTATTCCCTCGAGGATTATGAACAGCTTCCTGCCATTCAGGCGAAACCCGCCTGGCGAAAGATGAACCTCTGGGCCTATGTGGATGCCGAAGACGCAGGCGAGGCCTGCCGTCTTGCGGTCGAGGCGGCTTTCGAAGGGCATCAGCGTCTGGTGATCGCTGCCGACGACAGCCTGATGGCGGTCGAAACGTCTCGTCTTCTCGACGATCATTTTCCCGGCATCGAGGCGACCCGCGCGATCAAGGGTCATGCCTCGCTCCTTTCGTCGGACCGGGCTAAAGCGGTTCTCGGGTATCGGCCGCGCTTCAGCTGGCGCGATCGGGTTTCGGCGAAAGCGTAAAGCCGCTGGCGCGCTGTGCCGCCGACGTCGGCGATACCTGGCCATGGGCGAGCGGCGAGCCGGCACGGCAGAGTCCGGGCACATTCAAAGCCCCCTGATCACGTCGCCGGACAGCACCGTGATGACCCAAGCCGCGACCGGACGTCGGGCGCGTTGACGAGCAGGCCTTCCAGCCGCGTTAGTCGAACCATGGTCCCGCGAGCGGTTCCGCCAGATATCGCTGTGCGGTCTTGACGAGCCGCTGAACCCGCAGGCGGTAGGACGCGCTTGCCACGCGCCAGCGCGATGGCGCGATCGCGTCGCCCCAGAGCTGGCGCGCGATGGCCTGCTGGTTTGCGCCCGCCAGCAAGGCGTCGCCAACGCGTAGCTCCATGATCCACTGCGCCGCCCTGCGTTCCTTGGGCATCATCGACCCGGGAAGATGGCCTTTCTCGGCAAGAACGACGAATTGCTTCAGGGATTCTAGCTTCGGCCTGGCTGACTGCAGACCCGTTATGCGGTGCTCGACAAGAACCGGGCCGCCCAGGAGCGTGCCGTCGTGCAAGTCGAGGCGGACGGCCCAATGGCCGTCGCTGAGCAACCAGTGCTCGTTGCCGGACGCGTCTATTTCGACCGACACGAAGGCAGCGACTTCGCGCACATCGAACAGGTCATCGGCGGGGCTGTCATTCGCGGCCGGCCTCCCGCGCAGCACGCGCGGGTCCCGTTCGATGCTCCAGATTGGCCGCGCGGCAGGCGTCGCAAGGGCTGGATCGATCCAGCCCAGCAGCCCGATATCGGCTAGGAAGCCGCTCGGAGCGAAGGCGCGGGCCTCCCATTGCCTTCGATAGCGGCTGTTGCGGCGAAGCCATTCCCACGCAAAGGCCCGCCGATCCGAAATCAGCAACTCGGCATAGGACTGAGCCGAGCGCCAGTCGGCAGCTGGCCCCCCCGTCATCTCATATACTCGGAATATCTTCGGAATATTTTCATGCGGCGGCGATGCGGCGACAAAGGACCGGCGTCAGCGGCTGCCAGGGAGCGGTTTCGAGCGGGGCGGCACTATGGCTGGAGCCGCCCGGAAGCCGGGGGGATATCCATGGCTGCGGATGCCCGGACCGGGCAGGGACCGCACAATGCGCGCGCTATTCGGCTCCTTCGGCAAAATAGGCGCGCAGGCGATGGGCGACCTCGGGCGTGAGGCTCACGAGGCTACGCCGGCCATCATGGGCGTCGGGCGATCGCGCGAGGATGCCGGCATCGCACAGCCGCTGGATGAGCTTCATCGCGCTGCTCGTCGGGATCGCCGCAGTGATGCAGAGCGAGGACATGGAGAGTGGCTGCCCTCGCGACTGATGGATGAACAGGTCGACGAGCATGTCCCAGGCCGGTTCGCCGAACAGCTCGGGGTTCCCGAGGAGCTGCCTGCGCAATATTCTCCGCCGCATGGCGGTTTCGGCGTTTCGCTGCGCGAGCGCATCCGTCTCGTCGGCGGGATCCGGATGGCTCCGCAGGAAGAAGGGCAGGAATTTTCCGCGCGGTCGCATCTGGGCCGACCCCTCGATCAGATTATAGGTTCGCGTTCCCGTCACGATGATGTGTTCTAGAATTTCGACGTCGAGCGCTCGGCCGACCTCTTCCAGACGCCGTGTCGCGCTCAGGTCTTCCGCGCTCGGTGCCGGGTCGCCGCTCGGGTGGTTGTGGACGAGAATGATCGACGCGGCGTTGTGTTCGAGCGCGCGCCTGAAGATGGTCCGCGGATAGATCGCCAGTTGCGCGAGCGAACCGCGCTGGACTTCCTCGTCGGCGATCAGGCTGCGCGCTGGATCGAGAAAAAGGACGCGCAGCCGTTCCTCGGGCAGGCTGCCCATCGACGCGATGAGATACCGGCAGAGGTGCCGGTTGCGCGGATCAATCCGGACCGTTCTGAGATCGGAGCGCATTCCTTCGAGCATCGCGTCGCGAACATTGGTGAGGAACGAGGCCAAGCCTGGATAGCCCGCCAGAAAGTGGGTCAGCCTTTCGGGAGATTGCGACCAGATCCGGCTCAGGCTTGTGAACTCGTCGAGAAGTCTGTTCGCTATCGTGTCGCAGTCGTCGGGCGCGATCGCCGCGACCAGCCTCGCCAGGATCGATCGTTCCCGTTCGCGCGCAGCCGCCTGACATGCCGCCAGGTTGCGAGGGCGAGAAGGGGAGGCAGAAGCCAGGATGCAGCGACCTGCATCGTCTGGTACGCCACCGGGTGAAACGAAATCTCCATCGCCTTGCCGACATGGGCCATGAGAGGAAAGATCTGAAGAACGGCCGCCGGCATCGGCCAGAAGCGATGGGCCGTCAGTGCCAGCACCAGCGTCGCGATTGCCGCAGCGATATCGATTGCCAGATGGCCCGCGTCGATCGAGGAGAAGCGCGGCGGGACAAACAGATGCAGGATCTGGTCTGCGAGCGCCATTGCAATCAATATCAACGCCATGGCCCGCTCGGGACCGCCGCCTCTCCTGAGGGCATGCGACGGATCGAACGAAGGATCTCTATGTGGCGCTCATTCGCGCCATTTTTCGGATGGCGATGCGCGAATGGGAATGGATCGACACGATGCCGGCGTTCAAGACCTACGAGAAGGGCAAGAAGGTTCGCGTTCGCTGGATCACCCACGAACAGGCCAAGGCGCTGCTTCTCGAACTGCCCGAGCATCAGCGCGACGTGGTCGTGTTTGCCCTTGCCACTGGCCTGCGCCAGGGCAATGTTCTCGGCCTGACCTGGGACCGCGTCTTCATGGACCGGCGCCAGGCGACGATCGAGCATGGCGATACCAAGAACGAGGACGCCCTCGGCGTCGCGCTCAACGATATCGCGATGGCCGTGCTCATGCGGCAGCGGGGCAAGCATAATACGGCGGTGTTCACCTATCGGGGCGAAAGGCTCCGGTCGGCGAACACAAGGGCATGGCGCAAGGCGCTCGTGCGCGCGGGGATCACCAATTTCCGCTGGCACGATCTTCGCCATACTTGGGCGAGCTGGCTGAGGCAGGCGGGTGTTCCCACCTGGGTGCTTCAGGAACTCGGCGGCTGGAAATCGGAATCGATGGTGCGGCGCTATGCGCACATGTCGGTCGACCATTTGCAGCCCTATGCCGACCGGCTGGGATTCGAGCCTGACCTTGAGCGGGAACGGGTCCGCCGCGCCGAGGGAGCTTACGTCACAAAATCACCTACAAAGCTTGCGCCAAGCGGGCTTCGTCTGGTGGCCTCGAACGGCGTAAGTGTTTGAATGATAAGGGAAAGAAATGGTGGACGCACTAGGGCTCGAACCTAGGACCCGCTGATTAAGAGTCAGCTGCTCTACAGAAGACCAGTTTGGACGTGTTTGGAAAATGTTCAACGCGTCAGTGGTTTATCGCGATTCTGCTTGATCTCTCTGCGCTGATTGTGTTTCTCTTTGGACATCCGGTGATTGCCGGGTGATTGCTCAGAGGGACAGATGCCTAGCCTGAAGATTACTAAGCGCGCGGTCGATGCGCTCCCAGCTACCGGATCTCAGACATTCGTGTGGGACACGGAGGTCAAGGGCTTTGGGCTCAAGGTCACCCCAGCCGGCAAGCGCACCTACGTTTTCCAGTATCGCACCGGAGGTCGTGAGACCGCAACACAGCGGGTCACGATCGGCGAGCATGGAAGCCCTTGGTCCCCTGACGCCGCTCGCAAGGAGGCGCTCCGTCTGTCAGGGCTCGTGCGGCAGGGAGGCGATCCCCGCGAGGATGCGCGGCAGCGCCGCAAGGCAGCCGTTACGTTGGCTTTCTCCGATTATGCGGACTTCTTCGTTGACCGCTACCTCAAGCCAAAGTGGAAGACGTGGCGCGAAGCGGAGCGCATTCTCAACCGGGATGTCAAGCCCATGTTCCGCCGTCGTCCGCTTCCCTCGATAAGCAAGGGCGATATCGACGACCTGCTCAGCGGGATGGACGATCGTCCGGCGCTAAAGCGGCAAGCTTACGCGATCCTCAAGAAGCTCTTCAATTGGGCTGTGAAGACAAGGGGCGACATCGTTGCGTCGCCGATGGACTCGATGGAAGCGGTTTCCACAGTCCCTTCTCGCGCGCGGCACCTTGCAGCGGAGGAGTTGGCAGCATTCGTCCTTGCCGTCGACCAAACCCCCTTTCCGTTCGGGCCCTATTTTCGGATGCTCGCAGGAACTCTGCAACGGCGAGCCACCGTGGCAGGTGCCGAATGGAGCCAGTTTTCCAGGAACCGCGAGTTATGGTCGATCCCGGCGCAGCTCATGAAGAATGGCCTGGACCACGTCGGGCCATGCAATAGCGACGTGCGAGAGACGCTGGAGTCGCTCGGGCCGAAGCGCGCCGGGTTGATCTTCACCACAACGGGCTCGACTGGCATAAGCGGGTTCTCCAAGGCCAAGTCAGCGCTGGACAGGCGCATGACCAAGATTCTGAGGGCAAGGGCCGAGCAGCGGGGTGAAGACGTGGCCGATATCCACGATTCGGTTCTGTTGCCGCCATGGAGGTTCCACGATCTTCGCCGCACCGGGGTCACCGCTCTCCAAGCCATGGGTGTCCCGGTAGAAGTCACCGAGGACATCCTTGCACACACGAGCGGCACGCGAGAAGGTGTAGCCGGCGTTTACAATAAATATAGATACTTGCCCGAGAAGCGGATCGCACTGGAGCTCTGGGGCGAGTTCCTGCGTGATCTGCGAAGCACGACTCTGGCGGCCGAGCCGCACCGGAAATGGCTTTATGCGGATCGGTTGAAGCGCCTGGACGCGGATGCCACCTGAACGCCCCAGACAGGGGCAATATGCACGATCACTTTTGGAGCATGGCTGGGCGGCAAGATTGGTTTGATCCTGAGCCGACACGGGCGATGTTTCTCGCCCAATTCATGGTCGAGCTTGGGCTCCTGCGCCATGGCACGAGCTGGGACGGCGCGGTCGGCAATGGCCGCGCTGCTGCACCGCAGCCCGGATGTGGTGGGCGCAATCGACCACTGGGTCTTCAGCTGGCCGGAAGGTGAGCAACCGACGGTCGCCGAAGCCGAGCGCACCATCAGCATCTTCTTGCGCTGCCAAGGCTTGGCAAATGTCCCTGCCGTATGGGGCTACCATGGAGACACCGAGAACGCGCACCTCCATCTGCAGGTTATGCGGATCGACCGCCAGACAGGCGCGCGCCTGACCGGTGGCGACGGTTGGGACATCGACACGGCGCATCGCGCCAAGGCGGTGATCGAGGCCGAGTTCCCGCACTGGACGGCCGAGCTGGGCTCGCGATATGCGGTGCGCGACGGCGTTCTCGTCGAAAAGGCGTCCGATCAGGTGATCGGGAAAGCAGACGACACGGCGAGCTGGAAGCGACGTCGCGGCAAGTCGGACGTGATCACGCCGGAACCCACGCCAGAGTCAAGGCAGTGCGCGCGAGCCTGCTGCTGATCGCGGCCAGGTATATTCCTGCGGTCTGAATAGCGCCTCACGCTTGAGGAAGTTGAGCAGCAGGTTCGCGTCCGTGAGGACGCCGCGACTTCCGAACGCGCCGTCCCCGCCAGTCGCCGTCACTTCGCCGACCAAGCGCAACGTGGGCGCACCCTCCACCTCGCTGAACTCGCCTTCGCGAATGAAGGTAAGCTGGTCGACTAGGGTCTGGTCAATCGTGATAGGCAGCTTTCCGTCATCCAGCAGTCCGGCGTCCAGGTCGGCGATAAGCGCGCGGCCCGGCCCGAGCCGGAATAGCCTCTCCACCATCGGGAGCACCTGCTGTCGCGCCTCATAGTCACGGGCGTCGAGCATCGCGCGCAAGTCCGCATATTTGATGCGGGATGATTGTCCAGGGTAGCGAAAGAAGATGTCGCCCTCGCGCAAGTCGCCGTCCTGCTTGGTCACGATCACCGGCCGGCCCGGATGTTGTTCGACGTGCAGCACGCCCACAGCCTTTCCGCCGATTGTTACGACAGCCGATCGCACCCGCGGCGTTGGGTCCAGCTTTGATTTCAGGTGTTTCGTAAAATCGCTCGGGTCGGCATTGCCGAACTCGGTGGAGCTGAGACCCAGCACGGCGTAGCTCTTGTCGACCCCGCCTGCCTTCGCTGAATCGATATCGTGAACGCCGAACAGGATGTAGCCGCCACGATTGTTGGCGAGGGCAGCAACCGCGCGTAGCCATGTTGAGGCGTGCTTAAAGCCGAAGTTCGCCTTGCACTCATGCTCGTCTGTTTCACCCGCACGAAAGCGCCAGGTGCCACCAGCATCCTGTCCGAAAAGCGCTTCGATGGTAGCCGGATCGACAGGACTGGTGGGCCGGGGCGGCGGCGGTAACGCCGAGCCGCCTAAGTTTGCAGCGAGGAAGGCGTCCAGCTCGGCGTCGGTCGCAACCGGAATTGTGGCCGAGTTGCTGTAAGTGCCGTCGGTGATGTTGGTGATCCGCCCTGAGTTCACCTGACGGTCCGGCCGGTTGAAGTAGAACTGAATGGCGCTGTTCCGCATCCCACGACGCTTCATCGCCTTGATAAGCGCGATCTCCTTGTCGGTGATGCTGCGCCTCGGCATCAGCCTCCGAATGCCTCGTGCACCATCGCGGGGACGAGCGCGTCGATTTCGGCGGCGGTTCCGGCTTGAGTGGCGTGGGCAGCTCGGGCTTTGGCCTGGAGACGGTCGAACCAGTGCTGGGCGTCAAGCGGGGGGACGGGGACGGTGATAGCCTTCAGTGCCTTGATACCGAGGGTGCGATTACGCCCCGCGCCGCCGGGCGAAGCGCGTCCGAGCGCCAGCATGCCGTCGGCGGTGAGGAACCAGTAGCGGAGGAAATCGGCCGTCGCGCGCGCCGGGTCCGGGACACAGGTGAGGAATCGGTGGGAGCCGACGCGGCCGTCGTCCTGGGGCGCGGCGACGGCGACCGCGCCTTCCCAGGCGAACACGATGTTGAACAGCAAATCGTTCGCCTCGATCGTGAACAACTTCTTGGAGCCGACCTCTATTCCGGGCAGCTCAGGTTTGTGGAACGTTCCCCTGCCGAATGAGCGGACGCCAAGTTCGCGGTAGGTCGCCTCCGGGACAATCGTCACCGGTCGGCGGACGAGCGGAGCGACATCGCCCATCCGCGCGTAAGGCGCATCGGCGATGATACGGGCGAAGGCGGCGCGCAGGGTGGCGGCGATCTGTGCCTCCGAGCTCGCAGTAGCAGCGCTATGTATGGCCACTGCTTTGGCGACCTGCTCCAGCTGATGTTCAATGATCTCCTGCTCACTCGCTGGCGATCTTTGCGAATCTTGAGTTATCCTGTTCAGGATCTCTGCTGATCTCCGCTCGTTCGCGAGCGCCGCCATCACGATTTCGCCGGGCGCTCGGGGGTCTTCGGCTTCCTTCGCATTGGGGTTCTTCTGGTCCAGATTGACTGCGCGAACCTCCCCGGCCTCGTCGCGCTCGATCAGCGCTGGGCCGCACACCTTCCACGCGCGTGCGTCGTCGCTTCGTGCATTCCACCATGCGATCAGATCTGCGAGGTCGGCGGTCTGCAGCGGCGCCGTCTTGCTGTATTTCCGGCGCCCCTGCGGCGCGGGCTGCTCCCAATAACAGATTTCGCCGGTGGGGCCGCTGGTATCGAAGAACAACAGGTTGGTGGCGATGTCGGTATAGGGTGCGAACACGCCTTCCGGCAGCCGCACGATCGTGTGGAGGTTGAACCGCTCAAGCAGGTCCGCTTTGATCCGGGCAGCGACGCCATCGCCGAACAGCACACCGTGCGGCACGACCACGGCGGCACGTCCCTTACCTCCGCGCTTCAGCCGCCGCATTATCAGCTGAAGGAACAGCAGTGCCGTCTCGGCCGTGCGTCGCTCGTTGGGAAAGTTCGAGAGGATGCCCGCCTCTTCCTCGCCGCCGAAGGGCGGATTGGAGAGGATCACCTCCACCCGCTCGCGCTCTCCAATGTCGGCAAGACGGAAGCGCAGTGCGTTGCCTGGGTCGATGTCAGGAGCCTCCAGCCCGTGCAGCAGCAGGTTCATCTGCGCGAGCAGGTATGGGAGCGGCTTAGCCTCGACGCCATGGAGCGCCCCGTTCTGCAGCTGCGCGCGCTTCTCAACCGTGTCAGCCTGTGCCGCCATGTGGGCATAGGCTTCCGTGAGGAAGCCCCCCGTGCCACATGCGGGGTCGAGCACCTTCTCGCAAATTCGCGGGTTCACTCGGTCAACCATGAACCGGACCACCGGGCGGGGCGTGTAGAATTCGCCGCTGTCGCCGGCGACGTCCCGCATCTCCCGCAACAGCGTCTCGTAAAGGCGACCGAGCGTGTGCATCTCTTCCGAGCTGTCGAAGTGGATGCCGTTCACGAGATTGACGACGTCGCGCAGGAGATAGCCGCTCTCCATGCGGTTCTGGATCCCGCGGAACACGGTGGCGATCACGTCGCGCCGGTCACGTCCACCGTTTTGACCGCGAAGGCCGCGCAGATAGGCGAACAGGCCGGGACCGCTCGTGTCGTCGGGTCGCGTCGCCTCGTCGGCATTGATGAAGGAGAGCAGGTCAGGTCCGGTGATGCCATCCTTGTCCGCTGCCCAGTCACGCCAGCGATAAGGCGCCTCGATCGCTGGGTGAAACTGGGCCCCGGCGAGCTCCGCCTCGTCCTCGTGGACGCGTTCCAGGTCGTCCAGGAACTTGAGGAACATGACCCAGGTGAGCACGGGCAGCCGGTCGAGGTCGCCGTTCAGCCCCTTGTCTTTGCGCATGATCTTGCGCGCCGACTTGACGATCGCGTCAAGGCGCTGGGCGGTGGTGGGCGGGGCGGCAATCTTCTTGGGCTGACGGGCCATGTTGTTCCTTCTGGTGCGGTCAGGCCGCGTATAGCGCTTCAGTCAACTCCGCCATGGCCGCCCGCATCGCCTGCGGCCCGCCGAAGCGCCGAGCAATCTCACTGGGGTTGCCGAAGTCGGAGACGGGCTGGACCTTAAGCGCCTGCGGCAGAGCAAGCTGGTCGGGACCGCCGGTTGCGTATTTGTCCAGCAGCGCGTCAAGCACCGCCCGGGCGTCCTCTCCGTAGCGCGCGAAAAGATCGGGGTTGCGGGCTCGCAATGCCTTGGCGCGTTCCGAGCGGGTGGTCAGCGGCGCATTCCAGGCGAGATGGCATAGGAGGTCGAACGCGTCATCGTCGGGGCGGCCGGTGTCCCGGGCAAGGGCGTGCAAGTCGATGCCGCGCTCCGCAAGCGCATCGATCACGGCGCCGCGCTTTTCGGGTAGCGCCCATTCCGCCCTGAAAGCGGCCGGCGTGGCGAACAGCGTGCGGATCTTCTCGCCGGTCCAGTCGGTCAGCTTTCGGCAGGTCAGCCGCTTTCCGTCGGCGTCGAGGTCATAGACGAGGTGGGCCACGACTTCGACCTCTCCGCCATCGACGTAGAGCTTGCGGGGTAGGTCGTCGCTGGGATCGTCCGGCGGTAACTCAGTCGGCTTGGTCGGCTCGTCAGAATCGCGATCCTCTGCACTGTGCTGCTCCGCCGTCTCGCGCTCGATCTCCTCGCCGTCCTGGTCGATCTCGATCGTCGTCACAGCGACCGGATCGCCGTCGAATGCCGGGTCCGCGAATTTCTCGGTCGCCGTCCCTGTATAGTCGAGGATGGAAAACCAGAGCTTGCCATAGTCCTCGCGCAGACGTGTGCCGCGGCCGATGATCTGCTTGAACTCGGCCATCGAGCCGACCACGCGGGCGAGCACCACATTCTTGCACGTGGGAGCGTCGACCCCGGTTGTGAGCAGCTGCGACGTGGTGAGGATCACCGGCGTCTCCGCCTCGAGGTCCTGGAAGCTGGAGAGTTTGCCCTTGCCGATATCGCCTTCGTTGGCGGTGACGCGGGCGACGTAATCCGCGTGCTTAGCAACCAGATCGGAGTTCAGGTTGATGAGCGCCTGGCGCATTTCGCTCGCATGATCTTGGTCGACGCAAAACACGATCGTCTTGGCGAACCGATCTGTGCTCTTGAGGAAGTCTGTCAGGTGGCGTGCGATTGCCTCGGTGCGGGCGCGAAGCGCGACGACGCGCTCAAAGTCCCTGGTTTGATACTCATCATCTGGCACCTCGCGGCCAAACCGGTCTAGCTCGCCCGCGCTCGGCCGCCAGCCGACTGCGTCGATGTCGGTCACGATCCGGTGGACGCGATAGGGCGCGAGGAAGCCATCGGAGATCCCTTGCGCCAGGCTGTATGTATAGAGCGCCTCGCCGAAATAGGCGTAGGTGTCGCGACTTTCCTCGCGCAGCGGCGTCGCGGTCATGCCGAGTTGATAGGCAGGCTCGAACCAGTTGAGGATCTCGCGCCATGAGCTATCGGCACGCGCGCTGCCGCGATGGCATTCGTCGATGACGATCAGGTCGAAGAAGTCCGGCGCGAACTCGCGATAGAGGCCGGGCCGGCGCTCGTCCGCGGCGATCGCCTGATAGGTCGAGAAATAGATGTCGCGGCCGTGGCTTACCGCGTTCGAGGCGAGCTTCCAGCGCGCGTCGCCGAACGGTGCGAACGTCTTGTCCTTGGGATCGTCCACCAGAATGTTGCGGTCGGCGAGGAATAGGACCTTCGGCTTGCGGTGGTCACCCCGCTTGTTCCAGCCGGCAGACCATAGTCGCCAACAGATCTGGAAGGCGACGGCGGTCTTGCCCGCGCCCGTGCAGAGGTTCAGCAGCGCACGCCGCTCACCGCCAAGGATCGCCTCGAGTGCGCGATTGACGGCGATCTCTTGGTAGTAGCGCAGCGGCCGTTCGGCGTCGGGGAAGCCGGGGGCAAGCAGCTTGGCGGCGGCCGCGTCGGGCAGATCGAGCTCGCCTCGTTGACGCCCCCATAGTTCGGCTGGGGTCGGGAAATCCGCGCGGGTCACCTCCGTGCCGGCGGCGAGGTCGATCTCGACGATCTCGTGACCGTTGCTGGCGTAGGCGAAGCGCAGGCCAAGCACCTCGGCATAGTCGCGCGCCTGCTGCACACCGTCCTGAACCGAACGATAACCCGCCTTCGCTTCAATCACTGCGATTTGGTAATCGGGCCGGTAGCGCAGGATGTAGTCCGCGCGCTTCTTCTGTCCGCGCCGAGGCTGACCGCCGACGAACATCACCCGTCCGTCGGTGAAGGTCCGCTGTTCTTGGATCGCGCACGGCGGATCGTCCCAACCCGCTCTCTGCAGGCGGGGAACGATCAGCTTCCGACAGGTGTCCGCTTCGGTGGCCATGTTTGACTGAAGTTGTGCCGTCAACGCAGGCAGATTGCAATAACTTGCACGGCGCGCCGGCCGGACTGTCTGAGGTCGGCAATCCTAAAGCGGCTGCTGAGCGGGGAGATTCGAGAGGTCGCGCCTGTGACCGATTGAGGTGACCGTGAAGGGGGGAGGAAAAGCCTCGCTGCCGAGCGGTCGATAATCAATCAGGAGCATCGACCATGACTCAAATCAATGACGCCGCCTCTGCCGAGGCGGCACATTCGCGACTTCCGAGCGATCCGGATGTGCGGATTTTGCGCCGAGTATCGGCATTGGAGGACTTCCCGCTCGCGTCGCGACGTGAGGGACCCGTGCGCCGCATCGGGATCGTCGACACCGAGACGACCGGGACCGATCCACGGACCGACGAGATCATCGACATCGCGGTCGTAGTGCTCGAGGTTGATGCCGCCGGAGAGATCGTCGGCATCGCGAGCGCCGGACAGGCGCTGCGTGATCCGCACATGCAGATTCCTCCGCATATCACCTGGCTAACCGGCATCAGCGACGAAGACGTGCGCGGGAAATCGATCGATCTGGACGTGCTTGAGCGCCGGTTAGCGAGCGCCGACGTCCTAGTCGCGCACAACGCGCGATTCGACATCGCCTTCCTCGAAGACCTCTTGCCCGGCCTCGCTGGCGCGGCATGGGCGTGTTCGGCGATCGACTTCGACTGGATTGGCGCCGGGTTCGATGGAGCCAAGCTCGGTCACCTCCTGATGCAAATCGGGCGATTCAACGGCGCGCACCGGGCTATGTCGGACGTCGTCAGCCTCATGCATCTTCTCGCTCACCGCCTGCCGCACGGCGGCACGGTGCTCGGTGACCTGCTCGAAAGTGCCGAGCGGAGGACCGTCCGTTTCGAAGCGACCGGAGCCCCGTTCGATCGGCGGAGCCTCCTCAAAGCGCGTGGCTACCGTTGGGATACGCGCCACCGCGTCTGGTGGCGCGAAATGGACGAGCAGGAATGCGCAGCCGAGGAAGGCTGGTTCCGCGATCACATCGCCCCCGCCGGTCCGGTGCCGCGAATGATCCCGCTCATGCGCCACGGACTGACTCTCCCCGGTGGGTGGAAGTGGCTGGCGTTCGGCGGTGGGAATGGCGCACGTCACCTTGATCTCGCCCGCATTATGACCGGCGGCTTCAGAATGAAGCCGATTCATATGGCCGAAGTGCTCGCGGCGATGGATCTGCCGGGCAAGCTCACCGCACCGCCGTTCGCCCTCGCGCGCCTGATTTACGCGGAGCGCTGGGAGGAAGTAAGTCAGGCATGTGAGGTCGACGTTTTGTCGACGTCTCTCCTCCTCGCCCGCTGGCGCCAGCTGCACGATCCACGAGTCGATCCGGGTGTCGTCGAGGATCGCATTCTGCGCCAGGTCATCGAGCTGATGCCGAACCGCGGCTACGCAGATGAGCTGCGGGCGCGCAGGAGCGCGCGGTTCGCTGCGCAGGTCACAAGCGCGGCGATCGAGGCCAAGACCTTGGCGCCGGGGCTATAACAGAACGCTGCATAAGCCGCATTCGGTAGGGACCAGCACTCAATCCGGCGATGCCAGCAGCGACCGATCGTCGGCGGCTAAAAGAATTTATGGGTCCGGCAGCAAAGGTCAGGTTCTGCGGGTAATCCACACCCGCAGAACCAGTCTTAGAGCCTGATTCTAAATTATCAGGCGTAATTTCATAGTCTTGCGATACGACGCGTAAAGAGCTGGATCGATGCGATGAAGAGCCATGCGGTTGCGGACGCGATGGTCTGTTCGAAGTCCTTGGCGAGACGCCGGTTTCGGTTGAGCCATGCCAGCGTTCGCTCGACGACCCAGCGCCGGGGCAGCACGACGAAGCCTTTCGCGGTATCGGACCGCTTGACGATTTTGACGGTCCATTTGCCGATCCGGCGCAGCGCGTGGCGCAGCTTGTCCCCGGCATAGCCGCCATCAGCAAAGACGTGGCGCAGCCAGGGGAAGCGCCGGACGATTTCGGCCAGCACCAGCGGCGCACCGTCGCGGTCCTGGATGTCGGCGGTGTGGATCACGGCGTGGACCAGATTGCCTTCCGTATCGGTGAGGATATGGCGCTTGCGGCCCTTGATCTTCTTGCCCGCATCATAGCCCCGCGGCCCGCCGCTTTCCGTGGTTTTCACGCTCTGGCTGTCGATCACTCCGGCGCTGGGCGAAGCCTCGCGGCCGACAGCTTCCCGACCTATCAGCAGCAAAGCATGGTTGAGCGAAAGCCACAGGCCGTTGTCGCGCCACAGGTAGAACCAGCGTCGCACCGTCGAGACCGGCGGAAAGCACGGCGGCAGCATCCGCCACGGCAGCCCGCCGCGCAACAGATACAGGATCGCCTCGACAATCCGCCGCAGCGGCCACTTGCGCGGGCGGCCCACATGGGAGGGCCGTGGGAAGAGCGGCTCCAGCAACGCCCATTCGGCATCGGTCAAATCGCTTGGCAAAGCCAGCTCCGCACGGGCATACTGCGCCCGAGTGGTATCGGTCCACATCGCTGATCTCCGGAAGTTTTCGCAAAAACCCCTGAATCAACAACTTGGGCTAGCGTCAAGCTAACCTGCTGATACCACTCAACTTAGTTTCGGATCAGGCTCTAAAGGAAATATTGTTGAGACTTATCCCGCTTGCGATCATTCGCTGGACAACCGCCAAGGCGTCCAGCGTTTGCTCTCCTATGCCCGGGGCATCGGTTAGCTCACGGATATATCCGGGCGCAAATGTGTCATTCTGCTCCTTGTCCCCCTGCCCTTCGCGCCAGTCGTCAGTCCCGCGATATGCAACAACATACTGTCCATTTTTCTGAAATACCGTAGCCGAAAAGCCGCTATCCGGGTCGGTGTAACTACGAAGCAGATCAACCGACCAGCCCTCGAGTCCCGGAATCTGCTCGGTCGTTAACGACTGCAGACCGGTATCGCTTCTCTGCCCGTCGAGGCTACGGCTAATTCCTTCTTTTCGATAGTAATAATAGGACTGAGCACTCAGTAAAACATACTCGCTCGCAGACGGTGCGGACATTTTATCCATCCTATACTGAAACGCATATCTCCAAATATGCATGCATGATAAATCAGGTATTATTTCTCAGAATTTGACCAAATAAGTAAGAAATCCACGCTATGGCAGGCCAAATAACTATTGTTGTAAAAATAAACTTCGCACTTCCGCCGATAAAAAATAACATAGATAACAATATGCATATTAGGCAAATTATGCTACAGACTGCGATTCCAAATTTCTTAGAAATCAATGACGAAATTAGAGAAGCGATCGATATTACAATGCTATAAATCAATGCCTCACTGGTAAAATATATCATAATACTTACCTCGTGCCAATGGAGGTGCAAGAAACGCCTTCCTCCCTCTCACCAGAGCTGCCATTGAACCCTCCGCCACAGCCGCAGAACGCGACAGGAGCCGGGCCCGGAATGGCTAATGCTCGCCAGGCTGCCATGCCGCCGACCCGTTCGCGGGTTGTGTATCGGCGTGTCGGATTTACTTGCACGTCAACCGCCCCCGATCATTCATGCACAGCGCCTCGATCACCGGGCCTCAGAGCCTGATTCTAAATTATCAGGCGTAATTTCATAGTCTTGCGATACGACGCGTAAAGAGCTGGATCGATGCGATGAAGAGCCATGCGGTTGCGGACGCGATGGTCTGTTCGAAGTCCTTGGCGAGACGCCGGTTTCGGTTGAGCCATGCCAGCGTTCGCTCGACGACCCAGCGCCGGGGCAGCACGACGAAGCCTTTCGCGGTATCGGACCGCTTGACGATTTTGACGGTCCATTTGCCGATCCGGCGCAGCGCGTGGCGCAGCTTGTCCCCGGCATAGGGTCGTAGAGGTCCAAATAGTGTTCAAGCGCGAGCCGGGGGAACTCCACCTCGAGCAGCTCGACCGCCTCAACCCGGTCCATCAGCCTTGGCTCGCGCCGCAGCATAAACTCCGGGCCGAGCCGGCGGATCAGGTCGAGTCCGAACGCGTGGAATGTGCCGGTCCAGATCGCGGAGGCCTGCTCCGGCCGCTTTTTTGCGATCCGCTCGGCCATCTCGCCCGCTGCCTTGTTCGAGTAGGTAAGGACGAGGAGCCTGCGAGGATCCACGCCCTCGTCGATGAGCTGGACGACCCGTGCGGTGAGCGTCTGCGTCTTCCCGGTCCCGGGGCCGGCCTCCAGGATGTAGGGTCCGCCGCGGTGCGCGGCGGCGGCGGCCTGAACAACATTGAGCGGTTTGTCTGTGCTGACCCTTCTGTCTGACTCAATCACTGGAAGCAGGAGCGCATCGAATAGCTGCTGCGCGACTGCGTCGAATGGCGCGTTCATCCGTTCCGCTATCGCGGTGGCGGTCAGTCCTTCCTCAAGGTGAAGACGCCGCACCAGCGCCCGAGGCATGAGAAGCTCGCGGCCGAACAGGTCCATCTGGACTTCGCGGCGTTGGCGCCGCCCGTAGTCCACGACGCGGTCGATGCCGGTCGGCGAAGGTTCAGATGCGCGCGCCGGGTCGACCTCGATCACGGTTGCCTGCCCGTTCGCATCGCCGAGTTCGTGATGGCCGATTTCGTGTGCGATGAGGAACGCTCTTTCAAACGGCGAGCCGACGTTCTCGTGGACGATCAGTGCGTCCTCCGGCACTAGCGTCGCGCGACCGTTGTCGAGGACAGCTGCGCCCGGGTTGGCGGTGTCGACATCGAGTCCGCGATCCTTCGCCACCCCGACGGCGAAAGCGTAAGGGTCGTTTGGATCGAGCCCGCGCGCCACGGCTGCGGCGTGCAGTTCGGCGGCGCGCCTCCGGCCGAGCTCGATCGCGTCCACGCCTTAGTCGCCGTCTGCGAGCAGGCGGGCACGGTCGGCATCGGACACGTTCGCGTCGATCAGCACCTGCTCGAAGGACACCTGCGCGGCCGCGCTAGGCTTCCCGTCGGCCTTGTAGCTTCTCCGGGCCAATAGGGGAGGCTGTCGCATCGCGGCGATCACGTGCGCCTCCGGGATCGCGAGGGCGTCGCTAAGCGTCCGAAGTATTGGACGCGGCGTCCTCGCGGGATCGACTTTGCGCTCCCTCAGACACGTGACGACTTGGCGCGGCACGCCGAGCTTCGCCGCCAGTGCCTTGGCCCGCTCCCCGACGAACGCGTCAAGCGGGTTGCTCCCTTTCGGAAGCTCTGGTCCGGCCGCCTTGTGGACGATCCAGGCTGCGTCGATACGAGACTTGTGGAGGGCGGACAGCGGTTCCTGATCGTCGGCTTCGGGCGTGGCGAGCAATCTCGAGAGGTCGATGAGCTGGAGCGCGAACTGCGGATGTGCCTCGACGTAGCGGGCGAGGACGGCTCCGTCATGGACCTCCTCCATCTGGAACCGGTCCAGCACGTCGGCGAGGGAGGTTGGCGTAGCGCTGATGGTCATTGGTGGTCCCCAGGATTGAACAGAGCGGCGAGTGTCTTGAGCGCGCGCTTCCGGTGATTGCGAACCGATCGATCGGAGCAGCCCAGCGCCTTCGCGATCGTCATGACCGCTGGGTCGTTCGAATGGATCGGCCATCCGAGAAGCAGGAGGTGCACGGTCCTGCTTTGTTCCGGCGGCAGCTGGTCAATCGCAAGATACACGCGATCCCGGAAAAGCGGATCCGAAAAAATGTTCGATTCGAACGGATCGAGCGCCGTGGCGGCCAAGTCGTCGCTCCCGGTTTCGCCGGAGTCCTCGTCTAGCGCGTCGCTCCGGTTCTCCTCGCGCCAGGCTCGCTCCTGCGCGTCGAGGCGCAACCGCTTAACGGCGAGATCGAACCTGACCTCGAAGAAGTCGAGTTTGTCGTCGGGCTGCCTACGGTCCTGCGCGACCATCTCGACGAAGCGGTCGAAGACCGCGTTGCGGATGGTATCGTTAACGAGCGAGGCGGTGTTCCCGCCCGCCTCGGCTCGCGGGACGGCGCGGAGGACCCGCTCGACCAAGACCTTGTAAAGCCGCTCGAACCACGCGTCGGAATTGTCGAGCCGGCTCGCCCGCACGAAGTAGAGGAGGCATTCGCTCGGGATATAGTCTGGGTTCTTGCGATCGCGAATGCGGGCGCGCTCCAGCAGCACGCCGCGCGGAAGTCGCGCAAGCGTGGGCAGGAGCATTTCGACATCCTCGGATCGCAAATACGGGGTGTCGTCCTTTCTGCGCTTGGTGAGCGGAGCGATCAACTCTATCTCCCTGTTCAGAGCGCGAACATACGCGCCTTCACAATGTAATCGCCACGGAAAATGCAACCGGAACGACCCGATCGAATAAATCGACCTGATCGTTCGACGCGGCGTATCCGTGTCGGTCACGTCCAATGGTGCTCCGCGGGCGGATGCATGCTTCAGGGAGTTATGCGCGGGTATCGCGGATCTTTTGCAAGATATTTCAAACGACTTCGCTTCGGCGCTTTCTCTCGCCATGCACGGGTTCGAGGAGATCAGTGCCGCGGGAGCAGGGGCGATGCTTGTCTGGAGGAGGGCACGATAGGTGACAAGCAACGCAGGATCAGCTCTGAGCTATCTGAAGCTCCGGCTGCTCGGTGATTACCCGGTGCTTGTCAGCCCAAGCCAAGTTCAATGTGCCGCGACGCTAAACCATTGAAGATAATGGTGGACGCACTAGGGCTCGAACCTAGGACCCGCTGATTAAGAGTCAGCTGCTCTACCAACTGAGCTATGCGTCCACGTGCCGGTTTTCGGCGGACTTCGCGGCGGCCACAAAGGCTTTGTGCTGCGAAGAGAGCGGCCCGCTATCATGCTCGTTCGGGCATGGCAATGGGCTTCGGCAATATTTTTTCGCAAAAGGCATTTTACCTTGCTTGAGCGGGGCGGGGGATCGGGCATTTGCGTTGAGGGCGTCGGACGGCGGCGGCTCGAAATGTCGGGCATGGGGGAGCGTCAGTGAGTAAAATGGAGGCATCGGACCGCTCGCGCGGCGCCCGAAAGCTTGCGCATTCCAGCAATTTATGGTCTGCCGTCCAGCAAGCGCGGCGATTTTGCATCCGCGGTGGGACTTTGAGGGGCGCATGCAGACGGGACGGCGCTGGCTGACAATAGCCCTGTTGGCGGGCGGGCTTGGGGGCTGCGTTTCGGCGCCAACCGAATATCCGTCCGGGCCGGGCATTCCCGTTCCCGAGCAATGGTCGGTCGAATCGGGAAGCAGTCCGGCCGCCACGGCGTCCTATTGGACGCGGCTGAACGATCCACTGGTCGATTCCTATGTCGCGCGCGCACTGGAGAATAATCGCGATATTGCCCAGTCGGCGGCGCGGCTGGTGCAGGCGCGTGCGGGGGTGCGCGCAGCGCGCGCAGGCTATTTCCCGCAGGTTACGGGCTCCGGGGGCGTGCAGCGCGATGTCGGCGATCTGGCCGACGAGCGGATGCAATATTCGCTCGGCGCCGACGCGCAGTGGGAGGTCGATCTTTTCGGACGGATCGGCGGCAATGTCGCCGCCTCGCGGGCCGATCTTGCCGCCGCCGGCTATGGCCTTGCCGATCTGCAGCGCCTGATCGTGGGGCAGGTGGCGCAGACGACCGTGTCGGCGCGAACGCTCGCGGTGCAACTCGCGATCGCACGCGAGACGCTGACCATTCAGGACGATAATCTCCAGATCGCACGCTGGCGCCGCGAAGCGGGGCTGGTATCGAGCCTCGATGTCGAGCAGGCCGCCGCGCAGCGGGCGCAGACCGCGGCGAGCATTCCGGCGCTGGAACGCGATCTCGCGCAAACGGCGAACAGCATCTCGACCCTGATCGGTGAAGCGCCCGGCCCGGTGCGGACGGCGATCGAGGGCGAAGCAAAGCCAATTCCGGTTCCACCAGACGCGGTGGGGTTCGACGCGCCGGCCGCGGTGCTGCGCCATCGCCCCGACGTCCGCCAGGCCGAAGCGACGCTGCTCGCCGACACAGCGCGCATCGGCGTTGCACGCGCGCAGATGCTGCCGCTGGTCAACCTCACCGGCAACCTCGGCACGGCCTCGTTCGGGATCGGCAATTTGTTCGATGTGATAACCGGGCGGCTGTTTGCGGGGATCAGCCAGCTGATCTTTGACGGCGGCCGCGCGCGCGCGGGTGTCGACGCCGCCAATGCAGCCGCGCAGGCTTCGCTTGCGGCATGGCAAAAGGCGATCCTTGGCGCGCTGGAAGATGTCGAGAGCGCTGCCGCGGCCCAGCGCGCGGCGGGCGAACGCGTGAGTCTTTTCGCAGCAGCGCGCGATGCGGCAAGCAACGCCGCGCTGCTGGCGCGGAGCCAGTATCAGGCGGGGCTGATCGACTTTCAGACTTTGCTGACCGCGGAGAACCAGCTGCTGTCGGCCCGCAACGCGCTGGCGGCGAGCGAGGCCGAGCGCGCCAACGCCTTTATCAGCCTCAACCAGGCGCTCGGCGGCGGTGGGGACGGGACCAATTTCGATCCGGATGCCGGCGTTCGGACACAGGGGATTAGCGAATGACCGATACCGGCACTGCGCCGCAGGAGCTCGACGATTTTCTGGGCGCCAAGCCGCGTCCCAAATGGCGGCGCTGGATGAAATATTGGCTCCCCGCGGCGCTGATACTCGTCATATTGCTGGCGATGGCGACTTGTTCGCGCGGGAAGGGCGAGGCCAAATATATCACCGAGCCGGTGACCGAGAAGTCGCTGACGCTCAGCGTCACGGCGACCGGGAATCTGCGGCCGACCAATCAGGTCGAGGTCGGGTCCGAAGTGTCAGGCAAGATCGATCACATCTATGTCGATGTGAATGATCGCGTCTCCAAGGGGCAGATCCTCGCCCAGATCAACACCGACGTGATCGAGGACCAGATCACCCAGGCCGAGGCCAATCTCAACGCGGCGCGCGCGCAGGTGGCGCAGGCGCAGGCGACGCTTGACGTCGACAAGGCGCAGCTCGCGCGGCTGGAAAATGTGTTCAAGATCTCGGGCGGCAAGGTTCCCTCCGGGGTCGAACTCGATCAGGGCCGCGCGGCGGTGAAGCGCGATACCGCCGCCGTTGCCGCGGCGCAGGCGAATGTCCGCGCGGTTGAGGCGCAATTGTCGTCGGCGGTGACCAACCGCAACCGCGCGGTGATCCGTTCGCCCGTTTCTGGTGTCGTGCTCGCGCGCCAGGTCGAGCCCGGGCAAACTGTCGCGGCAAGCTTCAACACCCCGACCCTCTTCATCATCGCCGAAGATCTGTCCGCGATGCAGCTTCGCGTCGAGATCGATGAAGCCGACGTCGGACAGGTTCAGACCGGACAGAAGGCCGATTTTACGGTCGATGCCTATCCCGGTCGCCGCTTTCCCGCGGTCGTCGAGCGCGTCGATCAGGCGTCGAGCAACACCGCTTCGCAGGCGAGCCAGCAGACGGCCACCGCAACCGCCAATGCGGTCGTCAGCTATGAGGCGAGGCTGGCGGTGGCCAATGGCGACGGGCTGCTGCGTCCGGGGATGACCGCTACGGCGACCATCGCAACGGGCAGCACGGCCAAACAATTGCTGGTTCCGAACGGGGCCTTGCGCTTTCAGCCCGATGCGAAGGAAAAGGAAAAGGCCGGCGTACTCAATCCCGAAATCGGGCTGGAAAAGGATGAACAGCGCGCGACGATCGGCGTGGGCAGCCAGCAGCGCGTCTGGGTGCTTCAGGCCGACGGGACGCTGAAGCCCGTCGATGTGGTGACGGGGCAGAGCGACGGCCGCCTGACCGCAGTGACGGCAAAGGGGCTGCGGCCCGGCATGAAGGTGGTGACTGGCAAGGGGGCGACGGGCCAGTGACGCCCCCCGAGATCCCGTTGATCGAGCTCGAAGGGATAACGAAGACCTTCGGCCGGGGCGAGGCGGCCTTCCAGGCGCTCAAGGGCGTCGACATGCGGATCGAGCGCGGCGATTTCGTCGCGGTGATGGGGCCGTCGGGATCGGGCAAATCGACGACGATGAACATCCTCGGCTGCCTGGATGTCCCGACGAGCGGCGTTTTCCGCTTTCGCGGGGTCGAGGTGCAGGCGCTCGATCGCGATCAGCGCAGCCTGCTGCGGCGGCGATATCTCGGCTTCGTCTTTCAGGGCTTCAATCTCCTTGCCCGCACCAGTGCCGTCGAAAATGTCGAATTGCCGCTGCTCTATCGCGGCGAAAAGAAGAGCGAGCGTCACGCCGCAGCCATGCGCGCGCTCGATCAGGTGGGTCTTGCGCCGTGGGCGGATCACACGCCGGCCGAATTGTCGGGCGGGCAGCAGCAGCGGGTGGCGATCGCGCGCGCGCTCGTCACCCAGCCCGACGTGCTGCTCGCCGACGAGCCCACGGGCAATCTCGATACCGAACGCTCGATCGAGATCATGCAGTTGCTCACGCGCCTGAACGGCGAGGGCATCACGATCCTGATGGTCACGCATGAGGAGGAAATGGCGGCCTTTGCCAACACCATCGTGCGCTTTCGCGACGGGCTGGTCGAACGGGTCGAGCGCGGCCGGCGCACCCGCAGGGAGGAACCCGCCTGATGTTCGGCGCGACGCTCCTGCTCGCCTTTCGGGAGATACGGCGCCATCTGCTGCGTTCGTTCCTGACGACGCTCGGCATCATCATCGGGGTCGCGGCGGTGATCACGATGGTGACGCTCGGCAATGGCGTCACGGCATCGATCAAGGACCAGATATCCTCGCTGGGGTCTAACGTGCTGATCGTCTTTCCCGTGCAGGGCGATCGCGGCAGGCCGCGGCCATTCAAGCAAGCCGATGTCGATGCGGTGAGCAGGCAGATCGCCGGCGTCGTCGATGTGTCGGGCAGCGTGTCGTCCAGCGTCACGGCCTTTCATAACGGGCAGAGCTGGCGGACGACGGTGCAGGGCGTCGGCAATGACTTCCTGCGCGCCCGGTCGGTCGAGGTCGAAAGCGGCCGCGCGTTCACGAACGAGGAGGAAAGCGCGGGCAAGAATATGTGCCTGATCGGGCCCAAGGTCCAAAAGGCGATATTCGTCGCCGGGAGCAGCCCGCTCGGCGAAAATATTCGGTTGAACAATGTGTCCTGCACCGTGATCGGCGTCCTCAAGGAACGCGGCGAGGGCGGCGGTCCCGATCAGGACAGCGACAATGTCGTGATGGTCCCGCTGAAAATGGCGCAGCGCCGGTTCACCGGTAGCGACGACATCCAATATTTCGTGATCAAATATGACAGCGCCTACGCCAGCACCGCCATTCAGGATTCGCTCGTCGGCCTGCTGCGTGAGCGGCGCCTGTTGCAAGGCGCGGCCACCAACGACTTCAACATCGTCGATACCGCGCAGGTCAATCAAGCGCTTGGCGCGGCGACGGGCGCGTTGACCGCGATGGTTGCGGTGATCGCCGGGATCAGCCTGCTTGTCGGCGGAATCGGGATCATGAATATCATGCTTGTCTCGGTCACCGAACGGACGCGCGAGATCGGCATACGTCTCGCCATCGGGGCCCTGGCGCGCGAGGTGCAGCTCCAGTTTCTGACCGAGGCCGTCGTGCTGTGCTGTTTCGGCGGTGCGGTCGGCATCGCCCTCGCTTTCATCCTGTCCTGGGGGATGGCGAGCGCGATCGACGTGCCCTTCATCTTCAATCCGGTCGTCAATGTGATGAGCTTTCTGTTCTCCGCCTTGATGGGGATAACATTCGGCTATTATCCGGCGCGCCGGGCGTCGAAGCTCGATCCGATCGACGCGCTGCGGCACGAATAGGCGGCGCGCGCGGTCGCTGCGTCGCTGCGGTCGTCAGCTCAGCCGGCTGTGCCGCTTCTTGCTGTCATTCTCGATCGCGAGGATGATGCCGATGCAGGTCATGATCGTCAGCATCGACGATCCGCCATAGGAGAAGAGCGGCAACGGGATACCGACGACCGGCGCCAGCCCCATCACCATGCCCAGATTGATGGCGATATAGAAAAAGATCGTCATGGTGAGGCCCGTC
The DNA here is from genome assembly GCF_001468495.1 of Sphingopyxis sp. A083. Taxonomy (NCBI): domain Bacteria; kingdom Pseudomonadati; phylum Pseudomonadota; class Alphaproteobacteria; order Sphingomonadales; family Sphingopyxidaceae; genus Sphingopyxis; species Sphingopyxis sp. A083. The sequence continues at coordinate 300,398 of NZ_LNSK01000002.1, forward strand.
GCGGTCAATTGGCCGAAGCGCGTCCGTGCATTGAGTGCGACGCGCGTCGACCAGCGCAGCAGGAAGAAGAAGCCGAGGAGCAGCAACAACCCGCCGACCAGCCCCCATTCCTCCGACATCGTCGCGAAGATGAAGTCGGTATGGCCTTCGGGCAAATAGTCGAGGTGGCTTTGCGACCCGTTGAGGAAGCCCTTGCCGAAAATGCCGCCCGATCCGATCGCAATCTTCGACTGGCTGATATGATAGCCGGCACCGAGCGGGTCGCTTTCGGGGTCGAGGAAGATCAGCACGCGCTTCTGCTGATAGTCGTGCAGCATCGAAAAGAGGATCGGCAGCGCGGCCAGTCCAGCGAGCGCGGCGCTGCCGAACCACCACAGCGGAAGGCCGGAGACGAACATCACGATCGCTGCGCTGGCGCAGATCGCCAGCGCCGTGCCGAGGTCGGGCTGGAGCATCACGAGCGCCGCGGGGATACCGATCATCACCAGCGCGGGCCACAAGGCGTTGAAGGTCCGCGTGCTGCCCGGGGGCAATTGCGCGTAGAAGCGCGCGAGGGCGAGGACGATCGCGACCTTCATCAGTTCCGACGGCTGGAGGTTCATGAAACCCAGATTGAGCCATCGCTGGCTGCCGCCGCCGACAAAGCCGAGCGCCTCGACCGCGAGGAGCAGAAGCGCGACGCCCAGATAGCCGAGGTACGAGAAATCCTCGAAAATGCGGATCGGCATGCGCCCGATTGCGAGCGCGACAAGCAGGAAGACGATGAAGCGCACACCCTGTTGCAGCGCCCAGGGCGTCACGCTGCCGCCAGCGGCCGAATAGAGGACGAGCAGGCCGAAGCCGGTGATCGCCGACAGGAGCGCGATCAGCTTCCAGGGGATGCGCTGAACGGCGGGCGGAACCGGGATCATTGCGCGAGCCCCGGATCGGGGCGCGCGATACCCGCCTTCCATGCGGCATAGTCGCGGTCCATCCGCTCCTTGATCGTGCCGCCCCAGCCCGCCTCGAAGGCGGTCAGTGCCTCCATCGCCTTTTCACGGTCGTAGAGGAAGGTGAAGATGTCCTTGGCAACGGGCGCAGCCGCGCGGCTGCCGCCCATGCCATGTTCGATGATGACCGATGCGGCATAGCGCGGATTTTCAACCGGCGCGAAGCAGATGAACAGGCCGTGATCGCGAAATTTCCACGTGCCGCCCTTGCCGTTGCCGGTGTTGAGGCCGCGAACCTGTGCCGTGCCGGTCTTGCCCGCCATCTGGATACCGTCGAGCGGCAGGCGGCTGCGCCCCGCGGTTCCGCCGGGGGCGTTGACGACGCGGTTCATCCCCTCGCGCGCGGTCGCGAAGGCCTCGGCCGAGAAGGGCAAAGGCTCGTTCGAGAATTGCCGGCTGACGAGGCGCGGGTAGAGCTTGCGGCCCGAAGCGATACGCGACGCCATGACGGCGAGCTGGAGCGGATTCACGCTGACATAGCCTTGGCCGATCACCGCATTCAGCGAATCGGACGCCGACCAGGGTTGGCCGTATTTCTTCATCTTCCACGCGCTGTCGGGGATGGTGCCGTAACGCTGGTTGCTTCCGGCGAGCTGGAATTCCTCGCCCAGCCCCATCATCTTCGCGGTCGGCGCGATGGCGTCATAGCCCAGCCGGTCGGCGACCCAATAGAAATAGCTGTTGCAGCTTTTCATGATCGCGGTCGGCATGTCGACGCTGCCGTGGGTGCCGAGACAGCGGAAGAAACGGTTGCCGAGGCGATAGCCGCCGATGCAGGTGTGGCGCTCGCTCGGGTCCATGCCATGTTCGATCGCGGCGATCGCGGCCATCGGCTTCAGCGTCGATCCCGGCGGGTAGAGGCCGCGGGTCGCCTTGTTGATCAGCGGCTGATGGTCGTCGGCGCGCAGCCAGCCATATTCGGCATTGCTGATCCCGTCCGAAAAGCTGTTCGGATCGAAAGACGGCATCGAGACGAAGGCGAGGATGTCGCCATTGAGGCAGTCGATGACGACCGCCGCCCCTGATTCGGGGCCCATGCGGCGCGCGGCATATTCCTGCAGATCGGCGTCGATGGTCAGGTGGACGGTCTTGCCTTGCGTATCGGGCTGGGTGCTGAGATCGCGCACGACCTTGCCCCGCGCGGTGACTTCGACGCGCTTGGCGCCGGCCTTGCCGCGCAACAGTTCCTCGAAATATTTCTCGAGCCCGTCCTTGCCGGTCTTGAAGCCGGGGGTGATGAAGAGCGGATCCTTGACCTTTTCATATTCCTCGGCGGTCGGGGCGCCGACATAGCCGATCAGGTGGCCGACCGCGGCGCCGGTGGGATAGTTGCGGGCAAAACCGCGCGTCGGGGCAATGCCCGGCAGGTCGGGGAGGCGGACGAGGATCGATGCATATTGCTGCTCGGTCACGTCCTCCGCAACCGCAACCGGCTGGAATCCCGATGCCGCCTTGAGGTCGCGTTCGATGCGCGCCATTGCGTCGCCGTCGAGCTGCAACAGCGTGCGGAGCTGGCCCAGAACCAGTTCCTTGCTGTGCATGCGATCGGGAATGATGTCGATGCGGAGCGACACGCGGTTGTTGGCAAGCGCCTTGCCGTGGCGGTCGACGATCCAGCCGCGGCGCGGGGGGATGAGCGTCAGATTGACGCGGTTGCTTTCGGATTCGAGGACGTAGCGATCATTGTCGATGATCGAGATATAGCCCATCCGCGTCGCGAGCGCGGCGCCCACGGCGATTTGTCCGCCGCCGACGACAAGGGTGCGGCGCGTGAAGGTGAGGCCCCTCCAGGCTTCGGTAATGGGCGGACTTTTCTTGCGGGACATGAAAGCGGAAATTCGTTGGCAATCTGGGGCGAAGGCTAAGGCGGAGGCGGGCGATTATCGGCGCTTGAGACGGAAATTGTCAAACTTGCCGGTCAGGCGGAGGAACAGCGGCATCAGCAGCACCGAAATGATGATCTGCGGCAGGACAAGGCCGAGCATATGCCCGGCGGGAGCGTGTGGAAAGGTGATAAGCACCGCAAGCGCCTGAACAGCGGCGACGAGCAGGGCGCCGATCGCCCAGTCGTGCAGGAAGCCGCGCCAATAGATGCGCTGCGACAGATAGGCGATCGCGATGCTCGCGGCGGTCCACAGCGCGATGGCGGTGCCGATCGGCGCGCCGCTGAACAGATCGTCCCACAGGCCGAGCGGCAGGCCGATCCACACCGGCCACATTTCGGTGCGCAGAAGTTGCCAACTCAGGAAGAAGAGGAGGCCGAGCGGGGGCAGCACGGGCGAACTGGCGACGAGCGGCAGCATCAACGGCAGCGCCGACGCGATCATCACCGTCGCGATCGGCACGATCTGCATCCGCCAGCGCGAGGCCGGCTCGCCAATCCGCTGCCCGTGCCGGTTCATGGTGCGCCGGCCGCCGTGGAGGATTGGGCGGGCACGGCCTGCGCCTCGATATTATCGGGCGTATAGGGGCGCAGCACCGCCACCGCATCGACCTTTGCCGGGTCGGCAAGCGGACGCGCGAGGGCACCATCGTCCTGGCGCCGCACGACGATGGCGACCGGAATGTTCGGCGGATAAAGGCCGCCGGTTCCCGACGTCACGAGGATGTCGCCGGGCTTGAAGGGATTGTTCGCGATGTTGAGCGTGCGGACGTCGAGATCGCCGTTGCCGCGTCCCGTTGCGAGCGCCGGCAGGCCGTCGCGCGCGCGGCGCACCGGCACGACATTTTCGACGTCGGTAAGGAGCAGCACCTGCGACACCGACGGTCCGGCGGTCAGCACGCGGCCGATCAGGCCGTCGGCACCGCGTACGGGCTGGCCCGCCGAAACACCCCGGTTGCGCCCGAGGCTGAGCAGCGCGATGCGGCGGCTGCTGGTCGAGGTCGAGGTGAGCAGATAGCCATGGGCGAGCGCCGAGCGATCGGTCTGTTGCAATCCGAGCAGCGACTTGAGCTGACGATTTTCCTCTTCGAGCGCGCTGGTCGCGACGAGACGGCGGCGCGCCTCGGCCAGTTCCTTGCGCAAGCGGCGGTTCTGCGATCCCGCGCCGACATAGGCCGACACAGTGTCGTCGACGCCGGAGATCGACCCGATCACCGACCGCGTTCCGCGCGCGACGGGCGCGGTTATCTCCTGACTGGCGACGCGCAGGGCGGCAAAGCCGACGGGGTCGGCGACCGAAAGGATTGCCAGCAACAGCCCCGCAAGCGCGCCCGTTATCGCAATAACATAGGCGGCGAACAGGCTGTACTGGGCCTTTCGGGATTGCCCCGGACGCCGATGTGCCGGGCGAACCATGGACCGTCTGTCCGCGATCAGGCTTGCTGCAGCACGCCGCGGAAGGCGGGATCCTCCATCGCGCGGCCGGTGCCGATCGCGACGCAGGTCAGCGGATCTTCCGCGACCGTCACCGGCAGGCCGGTTGCGTCGCGCAGCAGTTCGTCGAGTTCGCGGATCAAAGCGCCGCCGCCGGTCAGCACGATGCCCTGGTCGACGATGTCGGCCGCGAGTTCCGGGGCGGTGTTTTCGAGCGCGATGCGCACGCCTTCGACGATCGTGCCGATCGGTTCGGACAGTGCTTCGGCGATCTGCGCCTGATTGATCGAGATTTCCTTCGGCACGCCGTTGACGAGGTCGCGGCCCTTGATGTGGATCGTCATGCCGACGCCATCGGCGGGCACGCGCGCGATGCCAAAATCCTTCTTGATCCGCTCGGCGGTCGATTCGCCGATCAGCAGATTGTGATGGCGGCGAACGTAGGAGACGATCGCTTCGTCCATCTTGTCGCCGCCGGCGCGGACCGAGGTGGTGTAAGCCAAGCCGCGCAGCGAGAGCACCGCGACTTCGGTCGTGCCGCCGCCGATGTCGACGACCATCGACCCGATCGGTTCGGTAACCGGCATGTCGGCGCCGATTGCGGCCGCCATCGGTTCTTCGATCAGCCACACCTGGCTTGCCCCGGCGTTCGATGCGGCGTCGCGGATCGCGCGGCGTTCGACGCTGGTCGAACCCGACGGGACGCAAATCACGATTTCGGGGCTGCGAAACGCGTTGGCCTTGCCGCCGTGCACCTTGGTGATGAAGTGCTTGATCATCTGTTCGGCGACATCGATGTCGGCGATGACCCCGTCACGCAGCGGGCGGATGGCCTCGATGCTGTCGGGCGTCTTGCCCATCATCAGCTTGGCATCGTCGCCGACCGCCTTGACCCGCTTGATCCCGTTCAGCGTCTCGACCGCGACGACCGAGGGCTCGTTGAGCACGATGCCCTTGCCGCGAACGTAAACAACCGTGTTCGCGGTGCCGAGGTCGATTGCCATGTCTTGGGAATTGAACTTCAGAAAACGGGAAAAGAAGGACATCGATACTGCTTCCTGTCATCGGCACCTGCCAGCCGGGTGGGTCTGGTCCTGCCGCCATCGAATGTGAACCCGCGCGCCTACCGGCACAGGACCAATCAGGGGGAGATTCCGGCTCTTCCCGGACGGGGTGGCTGGACAAAATGATCAGGGCTGAGCGGATGGGTCGCGATTTGCGTCCGACTGCGCTAGGACAGCCCCCATGTCAATACGCCGCCTGCCGGAAAAGCTAGTAAATCGGATCGCAGCCGGTGAAGTGGTCGAAAGACCCGCCGCAGCGCTCAAGGAACTGGTCGAAAACGCCCTCGATGCGGGGGCGACTCGCGTTGCGGTGCGAATCGCCGAGGGCGGAATCCTGCGGCTGGAAGTCGACGACGATGGGTGCGGGATGACCGCGTCCGACATGGCGCTCGCGCTCGAGCGCCATGCGACGTCGAAATTGCCGACCGATGCGATCGAGGATGTGACGACGATGGGCTTTCGCGGCGAAGCCTTGCCGTCGATCGCCAGCGTTGCGCGGCTGACACTCGAAAGCCGCGTTGCCGGCGCGGACGGGTGGCGCCGTGTGATCGATAATGGCAGCCTCATCGCCGAAGGACCGGCGGCGCTCGCCAAGGGCACGCGGGTGATGGTCGAGGATCTGTTCGCGCGCGTGCCTGCCCGGCGCAAGTTTCTGCGCAGCGCACGCAGCGAATATGCCGCCTGTCTCGATGTCGTGAAGCGTCTGGCGATGGCGCGTGCCGACGTGGGCTTTACGGTCGAGCATGACGGGCGCCGCGTGCTCGACGTGCAGGGCGGCCAGGATCGTCTCAGCCGTGTCGCGGCACTGACCCAGCGCGACTTGGCGGCAAACAGCATCGGGGTCGATGTCGAGCGCGGCGAGGTCCGGCTCGGCGGCGTGATCAGCCTGCCCACCTACAACCGCGGCATCGCCGACCATCAATATCTGTTTGTCAACGGCCGTCCGGTGAAGGACCGGCTGCTCGTCGGGGCATTGCGCGGCGCCTATGCCGATCTGCTCGCGCGTGATCGCCATCCGGTCGTCGCGCTCTTCCTCGATCTGCCGACGAGCGAGGTCGATGTGAACGTCCATCCGGCGAAGACTGAAGTGCGGTTCCGCGATCCGCAGCTTGTGCGCGGGATGATCGTCGGCGGGTTGCGCCGCGCGCTCGACGAACAGGGGTTTCGCAGCGTCCAGCGCCCTGCCGAAGCCGCGCTCGCGGCGTGGCAGCAGGAGCCGGCAGCGCCAGCGCCGACGAGCGGCTTTCTGTTCGGCCAGCGCAGCGAACCCGCGGTGCATCTGTTCGGCGCGGACGTCGCGCCGCCCCCCGCCGATGCGGCGCGCGTCTATGACCGGATGATGCCCTTTGCGGGCGCCGCCGCGCCGATCGCGGGCCGCGCCGAAGTGGCCGAGGCGCCGCCGCCGGTGGCCGCCGACCATCCGCTCGGAATCGCACGCGGACAGATTGCCAACACCTATATCGTCGCCGAGGCCGAGGACGGTCTGGTCATCGTCGACCAGCATGCGGCGCATGAGCGTCTGGTGCTCGAACAATTACGCCGCGGCATGGCGGGGCAGGCGGTGCCGTCGCAGGGCTTGCTGCTGCCCGAGGTCGTCGAGATCGACGAGCCGGCGTGCGACCGCCTCGAAGCGGCGGCGGCGCAGCTTTCCGCGCTGGGAGTCGAGATCGAGCGCTTCGGTCCAGCGGCGGTGATGGTGCGCGCGACACCCGCGATGCTGGGTGCGATCGACTGCAACAAGCTGGTCACCGACATCGCCGACGATCTCGCGGGCTATGACGCCGCGCTGGGCCTGTCTGAACGGCTCGAACTCGTGGCGGCGACGATGGCCTGCCATGGGTCGGTGCGCGCCGGGCGTCCGCTTAACGTCGCCGAAATGAACGGCTTGCTCCGCCAGATGGAAGTGACGCCCCATTCGGGCCAGTGCAATCACGGCCGTCCGACCTGGGTGAAGCTGGCAATGGACGATGTGGAGAAGCTGTTCGGCCGCAAATGAGTGGGTTAGGGCGTTGATATTTTAATCGATTATCGTCGATAGCTTGGACGACCACGATTGATGACTGTAAACGACCGATTGTGGGCGTTACCGTCTCTCTCTCTGCGCGGCAGATCCCATTAATTTTTGTCGGCAACCCACACTAATTTTTACCAATCTGCCCCCGTGGCCTACACGGCTATTTGGGGCAGCTGTAGGCAACTTCGTAGGGCTGCCCCCAGCAACGCATGAAGGCATCGAGAACGTGGAGGTTCATGGGCCATGCTACACGCGACGGGTTCCCATTAATGTCCTTCAGGTCTTCCAGTTCGGGTGGCGCGGGGAGAACGGAAAGCTTGTCCCTTGCACTTCGCAGAGCGTTTATGTCGCCCTTCAAAAAAGCGATGCTGCCATCAACATAGAGGTTCCATCCCCATTTTCGGTCTTGGTCAGCGGGATGGCGAGAGGCTTCGAACAACGAGACAGCTTGAGAATACTGGCCGGCGCTGGCTCGCATCTGGCCCTCGTGCCAATAGAGCGTCGAGTCTTTTGCGCCATGCGATTCACGCCATTTCTGAATTAGCTCTGCGGCTTCGAAGTAGCATTCGTTTGCTGCCAGCGGTCGCCAGCCTCCGTTCATGTCTTGATCGAACGCGCGTTCATCGAGAAGAAGCGTGCTTCGCAGATCATAGCTGCATTTCGGTGATGCTTCGGGCGAAGCGGTAGCCAAGACCATGAGCACGATGCTAAACATTGACCTAACCTATCTCACCAAAGGTCCGCTTCCTACCCCATATGGGTCATTGCTACTCCAGCTTCGGCAAGCTGGCACCTCTTATGGGTGGGCTGGGGTGAAGCCGGCAATGGACGATGTTGAGAAGCTGTTCGGTCGGAAGTGAGGGCGGCGCGAGCGTTCGGAATCATGATGGCCGGGAATCACAACGCCCGGGCCTCATCCGAGACCCGGGCGCCTGTGACGAACGTCGCCATCCCCCTTGTGCACAGGCCAGGCGACCGGCCTGCACTCCCTGGAACCGGGCCTTGCGCCGCGTTGAACCAGAAGCCATTGGGCTATGCGCCGCGCCGGGCTTTGTCACCCATTCGTCGACAGGCTGCGGCGCTTTTGCACCGCCCTGTGGCCGTTCGGCAACATATTCTGCGAATCGTTCGCAGCGAATTGCGCCCCACGGTGGCCATTGCCAGCGGCCCGGACGCCCCCTAAAGCGGCGGCATGACCGCAACGCGCACCGCGCCTGAAGGGGCGTCCGCCCGATGATCCTGCGTCCTTACGAACGCGCCATCTTCAAACGCTATCTGCTTCCGCAACGCGGCGAAGGCTTCATCTTCGTCGCGGCGGCGTTCAGCTTTACCGCGGTGATGCTGGGGGTCGCGGCGCTGGTTATCGTGATGAGCGTGATGAATGGCGTCCGTTCCGACCTGTTCGACAAGATCGTCGGGTTGAACGGGCATGCGGTGGTGCAGGGCTTTGGCGGCCGTCTCGACGACTGGCGCGATCTGCTCAAGGAGGTGAAGGCGACGCCGGGCGTGGTGTCGGCGACCCCGCTGATCGAGCAACCCTTGCTCACCACCTTCAACGGGCGGGTCGAGGGGGTGCTGGTGCGCGGGATGACCGTTGCCGACATTCGCGGCAACGGCGTGCTCAACGGCAAGGTTTTGCAGGGCAATCTCGATTCGCTGACGCCGGGGACGGACAATGTCGCCATCGGCAGCGAATTGGCGCGCAATCTGGGCGCGACAGTCGGGTCGATGATCACGATCATCAACCCCGCAGGCCGATCGACGCCGTTCGGAACCGTGCCGCGCGAAATTGCCTATCGCGTGTCGGCGATCTTCGAGATCGGCGTCTATGATTTCGACAAGGCCTATGTCGTGATGCCGATGGAGAATGCCCAACTGCTGCTGCTCACCGGCGATCAGGTCGGGATGATCGAGATCAAGACGACCGATCCCGACAAGGTCGGCGAGATATTGCAGCCGCTGGCCGAAAAGGTCGCCGCGCAAGCGGTGATTTCGGACTGGCGATCGATGAACAGCAGCCTGTTCGAGGCGCTGTCGGTCGAGCGCGTCGCGATGTTCGTGATCCTGTCGCTGATCGTGCTCGTTGCCGCCTTCAACATCATCTCTTCGCTCATCATGCTCGTCCGCGCCAAGACGCGCGACATGGCGATCCTGCGCACCATGGGCGCGCCGCGCGATGCAGTGATGCGCATCTTCATGGCGATCGGCCTGTCGATCGGCGTCGCGGGAACCATTGTCGGCATGATCATCGGCTTCAGCCTGCTCTACTTCCGCGCCGGCGTGCTGCGCGGGGCGGAGTTCCTCACCGGGCAGCCACTGTGGGATCCGTCGATCCGCTTTCTGACCGAATTGCCGTCGAAGCCCGATCCGTTCGAAATCGTCGGCATTGCGGTGATGGCGATCGTCTTCAGTTTCCTTGCAACGCTCTATCCGGCGCTCAAGGCCGCGAATACCGATCCCGTGCAGGTGCTGCGCTATGAGTGATGTCGTCCTGGAACTTGTCGACCTGAAGCGCAGCTTTACGCAGGGCGACGTTACCATCCATGTGCTGCGCGGTATCGATGCGGCGCTGAAGCGCGGCGAAATCGTCGCGCTGCTCGGCCCGTCGGGATCGGGCAAGTCGACGATGCTGCAGGCGGTCGGCCTGCTTGAAGGCGGTTTCGAGGGCACGATCCGCATCGATGGCGAGGATGTGACGCGCTTCGATCAGGCCGCGCGGACAACCACGCGGCGCGAGAAGATCGGCTTCGTCTATCAATTCCACCATCTGCTCCCCGATTTCAGCGCGGTCGAGAATGTCGTGCTGCCGCAGCTCATTCGCGGCGCGCGCCAGGCCGAAGCCGAAGAGCGCGCCGCCGACCTGCTCGGCCGCCTCGGGCTCGCCGAGCGTCTGCACCACAAGCCGAGCAAGCTTTCGGGCGGCGAGCAACAGCGCGTCGCGGTGGCGCGCGCGCTGGCGAACCGGCCGCTGCTCGTGCTCGCCGACGAACCCACCGGCAATCTCGACGAAGCGACGGCGGACCGCGTGTTCGACCAGTTCGTCAAACTCGTCCGCGATCATGGTTCTGCCGCACTGGTTGCGACGCATAACGAACGGCTGGCGGCGCGGATGGATCGCGTGTGGCGCTTGCACGAAGGACAGATCGAGGCGTAGGTTTTTTACCCCGCCCGCTTGCGGGAGGGGCAGCGAGACTTGGTTCGGTATAGCCGAACCTAGTCGCAGCGGGGTGGGCCGGTGACGATTTGGTTCAGCCCACCCCGTTGCGAGTAGCGAGCAAGCTCGCAACTCTCACTGCCCCTCCCGCAAGCGGGTGGGGACGAAGTGAGGAGAAGGCGAATGGGGCTATACGATTTCTCAGCGAAACTGCCGGGCGGCGGATCGCAGGCGATGGCCGATTACAAGGGCAAGGTGCTGCTGATCGTCAACACCGCCTCCAAATGCGGCTTTACGCCGCAATATGAAGGGCTGGAGGAGCTCTACCGCGATTACAAGGATCGCGGGTTCGAGGTTCTGGCCTTCCCCTGCAACCAGTTCGGCGCACAGGAGCCCGGCGATGCGGAAGAAATCAAGAATTTCTGCTCGCTGACCTATGATGTCAGCTTCCCGCTGATGGCGAAGATCGATGTCAACGGCGACGACGCCGATCCGATCTTCAAGCATCTGAAGAAGGAAAAGACCGGGCTGCTCGGTAGCGGGATCAAGTGGAACTTCACCAAATTCCTCGTCGACCGCGACGGCAAGGTCGTCTCGCGCCACGCGCCGACGACCAAGCCGGAGCAGTTACGCAAAGAAATTGAGGAATTGCTGGGGTAGGGGATAGGAAGCCGATGCGCTTTCAATTCGATGCTTCTTTCGAAGCAAGGCCGCTCCATAGGGCAGAAGATGTTGTGTTGGATCTGGACAGCATCGAGAGCGCCCTGAAGTTGCTATTGCCGACGGAGCTTAGAGATTTGTTCGAGCAATTCGGAGCAGCGATAATCTTCGATCAGCAAGTGGAATTCCTGGCGCCGCATTGCATTTTTTCTAATGAGGCCGGCCGGATTGGATTGGATCTAATCTATGGTCCTCTTAACGGCGACCACGGAATCGTGAGACGCAATGAGCAACTTTCTTGCCAGTTGCCGGAATGGGCCGTCGCCTTTGCGGAGATTGGAGGTGGGAACATGCTCTTGATCGACCGGCGCGATCATGGCGTGTCCGTCTGGTTGCATGACGAGGTTCTGTCGTCGCGGGCCGTCACACCGATCTATGCGGGGTTCCGTGATTTTCTCGATGCGCTGGTCAGGATCGACGCCCCGCCGCTGCGTTCTATCGATGAGCTTGGGCTGGATTTAAAAGCGATGGGCCTGACGAAAGAATAATCATGGAACGGTGAGGCGCTTTTGTCGACCGCGACGGCAAGGTCGTCTCGCGCCACGCGCCGACGACGAAGCCCGAGCAGTTGCGCAAAGAGAATGAGGAATTGCTAGCATAATCGTCGCCCCCGCAAAGGCGGGGGGCGCTATCGGTTTACGCAGCGACGCTGAATCAAACCTCCAACGGCCCCCGCCTTCGCGGGGGCGACGATTATGGCCATGGTCGAATCGCCATCGTCACGTTAGCGTAATCAAATGGCCTATAGCCCCTTTGTTCCCCTGCGCGTCTTTTCCAGTTTCACCATGCTGGAGGGGGCGATCGAGCCCAAGGCGATCGCGAAAGCGGCGCGTGAGCGGGGTTTTCCGGCGATTGCGGTCGCGGATCGCAATGGGCTGTACGGCGTCATGGCCTTTGGAGATGCGTGCAAGGCGGCGGGCATCCAGCCGATCGTCGGTGCTCTGCTCAGCGTGGCGCGGCCGGGGCAGCGGCTGGCGAGCGGCGCGCCGCTGATCGACTGGATCGCGCTCTATGCGCAGGACGATGCGGGCTACAACAATCTGTGCGCGCTGGTGTCGGCGGCGCATCTCGGCCGACCCGTCGAGCAGGAGCCGCATGTGCTGCTGTCGGACCTTGCCGGCAAGACCGACGGGCTGATCTGCCTGACCGGGGGCGGCGAGGGCGCTCTCGCGCGCTTGCTGGCCGGCGAGCAGAAAGCGGCCGCCGACGAGTATGTCGAGCAGTTGGAGGCGCTGTTTGCCGGGCGGCTGTATGTTGAGCTATCGCGGCGGGGCGATGCAACCGAAAAGGCCGCCGAGGCAGCGCTCATCGAATTGGCCTATGCCCGCGCGCTGCCGCTGGTCGCGACCAATCCCGCCAATTTCGTCGATCCGCAGTTCCACCCCGCGCATGATGCGATGCTGTGCATTGCGCAGTCGGCCTATGTCGAAAGCGAGGATCGCCGCGCTTCCAACCCCGAAGCCTGGTTGAAATCGGCCGAGGCGATGGAGGACAGTTTCTCCGACCTGCCCGAAGCGATCCGCAACACGCTGGTCATCGCGCAGCGCTGCGCCTTCATGGCGCCGAAGCGCAAACCGATCTTGCCGAGCCTTGCGGGCGACCGCGAGGGCGAGGCGGCGCAGCTAAAGGCCGACGCCCACGCGGGCTTGGCCGAACGGCTGGCGCTCTATCCCGACCTTAGCGAGGAAGAACGGCAGGCCTATGTCGAGCGGCTCGACTTCGAGGTCGACGTCATTACGCAGATGGGCTTTCCCGGCTACTTCCTGATCGTTGCCGACTTCATCAAATGGGCGAAGGCGCACGATATTCCGGTGGGGCCGGGGCGTGGATCGGGTGCGGGCAGCCTCGTCGCCTGGTCGCTGACGATCACCGACCTCGACCCGCTGAAGCTCGGGCTGCTGTTCGAACGCTTCCTCAATCCCGAGCGCGTGTCGATGCCCGACTTCGACATCGACTTCTGCGAAACCCGCCGCGGCGAGGTGATCCGTTATGTGCAGGAGAAATATGGCCGCGACACCGTCGCGCAGATCATCACCTTCGGTAAGCTGAAGGCGCGCGCGGTGCTGAAGGACACCGGCCGCGTCCTCCAGATGAGCTATGGTCAGGTCGACCGGCTGGCGAAGCTGGTACCGAACCATCCGACCGATCCCTGGACGCTCGAACGCGCCTTGAACGGCGTCAGCGAACTGATGACTGAATATAAGCAGGACGACGGAGTGCGCCGCCTGTTCGACATGGCGCGCCAGCTCGAAGGCCTGCCGCGACACAGTTCGACCCATGCGGCTGGGGTCGTGATCGGGGACCGGCCGCTCGACCAGCTTGTCCCGCTCTATCGCGATCCGCGCTCGGATATGCCGGTCACGCAGTTTGACATGAAATATGTCGAGACGGCGGGGCTGGTGAAGTTCGACTTTCTTGGCCTCAAGACGCTGTCGGTGCTCAAGGAAGCGCGGCGCCTGCTCGCGCTGCGCGGCGTCGATGTCGATCTAGATACGCTCGGCTGGGACGATCCCGCAGTCTATGAGCTGCTCCAGCGCGGCGACACCGTCGGGGTGTTCCAGCTGGAATCCGAAGGGATGCGGCGCACGCTGTCGGCGGTAAAGCCGACAAATTTCGGCGACATCATCGCACTCGTCGCGCTCTATCGGCCGGGACCGATGGACAATATTCCGCTGTTCGGCGCGCGCAAGAACGGGCGCGAGCCGATCGCCTATCCGCACCCGCTGCTCGAAGGCATTCTCGCCGAAACCTATGGCATCTTCGTCTATCAGGAACAGGTGATGCAGGCGGCGCAGATCCTCGCCGGTTACAGCCTCGGCGGCGCGGACCTGTTGCGCCGCGCGATGGGCAAGAAGGTGCAGGCGGAGATGGACGCGCAGCGCGACACGTTCGTCAAAGGCTGCGGCGAGCATAATGGCATCGACGCCAAGGCCGCGAATGAGCTGTTCGACTTGATCGACAAATTCGCAGGCTATGGCTTCAACAAGAGCCATGCTGCGGCCTATGCGCTGCTCTCCTATCAGACGGCGTGGCTGAAGGCGCATTATCCGCACGAATTCTTCGCCGCGTCGATGTCGTTCGACAGCCACCAGACCGATAAATTGTCGATCTTCATCGACGATATGCGCCGTCTCGACATCGCGATCGCGCCGCCGTCGATCAACGACAGCGAGGCCGATTTTTCGGTCGGGCGCAGTGAAGACGGGCTGGCGGTTCGCTACGCGCTCGGCGCGCTCAAAGGCGTTGGCGAAAAGGCGATGGAGGCTCTGGTCGCCGAGCGTCAAGCCAAGGGTGATTTTGCGAGCCTCGACGATTTTGCGGCGCGCATCGACCCCAAGCTGCTCAACCGTCGCCAGATCGAGGCGCTGGCGGGCGGCGGCGCGTTCGACTGCGTCGAGCCCGACCGCCCGCGCGCCTTCGCCGGGGCCGAGGCGCTGCTGGCCTGCGCCAATAGTTCGGCGCACGAACGCTCGACGGGGCAGGGCGGGCTGTTCGGCGGCGATGTCGCGATCGCGCCGGTGCTCCAGCTGTCCGCCGCCGAGCCCTGGACGCTTGCCGAGCGGATGGCGAAGGAGAAGGACGCGTTCGGCTTCTATTTCTCGGCCCACCCGGTCGAGCAATATGAGGCGGTGATCGCGGCGCGCGGCGCGCGGACCTATGGCGATATCTGTGAGACGGTCGAAATGACGCCCGGAACGCGCATCCCTATGGTCATGGCGGCGATGGTCGAAAGCGCGCGCCCGCGCGTGTCGCAGCGCGGCAACCGCTTCCTCAATCTGACACTGTCGGACCGCAGCGGACAATTTCAGTCGAGCTGCTTCGACGAACAGGCGGGCAAGATATTGGAGGCCTTGGCGGCCGACGGTGGCTGCGCCCTGCTCAACGTCGAGCTCGATCTGCTGGAGGGTGAGGAAACGCCGCGCGTGACGGTGCGCGGGGCGCAGTCGCTCGCCGACATTGCGGCGAGTGCGGCGCTGCAACTCGACTGCCGGGTCGAACTGTCCGAGGCGCCGGGCGAGATGCTCCGCTATCTCGAACGGCGCGAGGATGCGCGCGGGCGGGTGATCGTAGCGACGACCGATCCGCTGACGGGCGAGGACATCCGGATCGAGCTGGGACGCGGCTTCGCGCTCGGCCCAGACACCGTCTCGCGGCTCCAAATGGTTGCAGGCGTAACCGATGTGGCGCTTTCGCTGGTTCCGCCGCGCGATTTTCGCGTCCGCTAGGCCCGCCCCCTCTTGCGCGCCGCGCATTTCCGGCCCTATCCCTGACGAAAGACACGGGAGAGACGCATATGGGAATGCAGGGCCAGCCGCTGCTCGTTACAAGCCTGATCGATCATGCGGCGCGCGAACATGGCGCACGCGAAATCGTCTCGCACTGGGCCGACGGCAGCATGACGCGGTCGAGCTGGGGCGAGGTCGGCAAGGATGCCCGCCGCTTCGCCGCCGCCATGACGCGGCTGGGGATGACGAAGGGCGACCGCATCGCGACGCTCGCGATGAACCATGGCCATCATCTGGTGAGCTGGTACGGGACCGCCGGCATGGGCGGGGTGCTGCACACGGTGAATCCACGGCTGTTCGACGAACAGCTTGTCTATATCGTCAACCACGCCGAGGACCGCATTCTCTTCTTCGACGCGGCCTTTCTGCCGATCGTCGAACGGCTGCGCGATCAGCTTCCCACCGTCGAGCATTTTGTGCTGTTCGATGCGCCGGCGCGCGACGGCTATCTGTCCTACAAGGATCTGATCGAGGCCGAAGACGGCAGCTTCGAATGGATCGACCTCGACGAGCGCGATCCGGTGGGCCTTTGTTATACCAGCGGGACGACGGGCAATCCCAAGGGCGTGCTCTACGAACATCGCTCGAACGTCATCCATGCGATCACCGAGATTCAGCCCGACGTGTTCGACATGTCGAACCGCAGCGTCATCCTGCCGATCGTGCCGATGTTTCATGCCAACAGCTGGGGCATTCCCTTCGCGGCCGCGACGGTGGGGGCGAAGCTCGTGTTTTCAGCGACCAACGATGCGCAGGTGCTCTGCGAACTGATGCACGCCGAAGGGGTGACGCACAGCGCCGGGGTTCCGACGGTTTGGCTCGCGATGTTCGCGCATATGGATGCGACCGGGATCGACTATGGCAAGCTTTACCGCGTCATAATCGGCGGGTCGGCGGCGCCGCGCGCGATGATCGAGCGCTTCATGAAGGCCGGGATCGACGTCGGCCACGCATGGGGCATGACCGAAACCTCGCCGATCGGAACGATGGGCAAGCGGCCGTGGAACTGGGACGAAATGAGCTTCGACGAACGCGTCGATATCGTCTGCCGTCAGGGCTGCCCGCCCTTTGGCGTCGAACTGCGTATCGTCGACGAGGAGGAAAATGTCCTGCCGCGCGACGGGGTGACGAGCGGGCGGCTGCAATGCCGCGGACCGTGGATCATCAAGCGCTATTTCAAGGCCGACGCCGATGCCGCCGATGCCGACGGCTGGTTCGACACCGGCGACGTGTCGGTAATCCATCCCGACGGCGTCATGCAGATCACTGACCGGGCGAAGGATGTCATCAAATCGGGCGGCGAGTGGATTTCGTCGATCGAACTCGAAAATGCCGCGGTGGGCGCCCCCGGCGTTCAGGAGGCGGCTGCGGTCGGCGTATTCCATCCCAAATGGGACGAGCGGCCGATCCTGCTGATCGTCAGGAAACCCGGCGCCGAGGCGACCGAAGCGAGCATCCTCGATTATCTGAAGGACAAGGTCGCGAAATGGTGGCTGCCCGACGAGATCGTCTTCGTCGACGAACTGCCGCACACCGCGACGGGGAAGATCCTGAAGCGCCAGATTCGCGACGATTACAAGGATTACAAGCTGAGGTCGTTGGCGGAGGCGTAAGGCAAATGCGTCGCCCCCGCGAAGGCGGGGGCCGCTAGCAGTATCGATCAACCGTTGAGGATTTCGAACAGGTCGATCCATTCCGGATTCGCTTCGCAGATCAATCGCAATTTCCAGACACGGTTCCATTTTTTCAGAGCCTTCTCGCGAACAATGGCTTCGTCAATCCGATCGAATGGTTCGGCATGAACCAAGCGGCTCAGGCCCCATCTTTTGCAAAATTCCGATCCAGTACCTGACTGGTGCGCCATTATTCGGGCCGGCAGATTGTCCGTGACGCCGATATACAGAATACCCATCGGTTTGTTGGTCATGATATAGACATAAGCTCTTCTCATCAGTCCTGCCCTATGACGCCAGCGGCCCCCGCCTTCGCGGGGGCGACGAACCCCTCAGAACAACTCCATCTGTCCGTCCCGTTCCGGCGGCCTGAACAGGTCGCTGCGGAGCGGCGGGAAGCTGCGGTCCATGCCATGTTCGCGCGCGGCGAGCTTTACGCGCTGGCGGATCAGTGGTGGCCAGATCCCGTGCCCCTTCATACGGGTGAAGTAGTTCGGATCGTTGTCGCGGCCGCCGCGGATGTCCTGCACCATGTGCATCACCTTGGCGGCGCGATCGGGATAATGAGCGTAGAGCCACGCACGGAACAGCGGCGCGACTTCGTGGGGCAGGCGGAGCAGGATATAGGAGGCGCGGATAGCGCCGGCCGCTGCCGCTGCAGCCATGATCGCCTCTATCTCGTGATCGGTAACAGCGGGAATGATCGGAGAGATATTGACCTGCGTCGGGACGCCCGCGTCGATCAGCTTGCGGATCGCCGCGAGCCGCCGCTGTGGATGCGGCGCGCGCGGCTCCAACGTTCGGGCGACTGTTGGGTCGAGCGTCGTGACCGAAATCGCGACCCCGACCAGATTGTCGCGCGCCATGTCGGCGAGCAGATCGATGTCGCGAAGGATGCGATCGGACTTGGTCGTGACGATCAGCGGATGCCGCGTTTCGGCCAGCACCTCGATAACAGCGCGCGTCACGCCCCATTCGCGCTCGATCGGCTGATAGCCGTCGGTGTTGGTGCCGATGGCGAGCGGGGCGGGCACATAGCTGCGCTTGGCCAGTTCCTTGCGGAGCAAGGCGGCGGCATCGGGCTTGGCAAAGAGCCGGCTTTCGAAATCGAGCCCCGGCGACAGGTCGTGGAAGGCGTGGGTGGGGCGCGCGAAGCAATAGATGCAGCCATGTTCGCAGCCGCGATACGGATTGATCGAACGGTCGAAACCGATGTCTGGCGAGTTGTTGCGCGCGATGATCGTCTTGGGATGTTCGACGGTGACGGTGGTGCGCAGCGCCGGCGCGGCGCCGTCGATGTCTTCGGCCGTGTCGAGCCAGTCGCCGTCAGCTGCGCGGTCGAGCGATCCGGTCCGCGTCGGGCGGAGATTGGTCGGGGCGCCGCGGCCCGAAATCGGGGGAAGGGGCTTCGTCGATTCCATCGACACACGATATCGCGACCACTAGAACAAATAAAGAACATAGTGGCCGCGATGACCCTCCTACCGTCGTCCTGCAGGACTCGATCCGACATTCATATAGAGGGCGTCGAGGCACCCCGGATCAAGCCGGCATATGTCACGTTGGAACAAGTAAGTGTTCCCCCGCGAAGGCCGGGGTCCAGCTTCGACGCCAAGCGTCGAAGGCCGCGCTGCTGCGCCTCTGTCTCTTGGAACTGGGCCCCCGCCTGCGCGGGGGAACGCACCTTGCTTGTCGCAAGGGGATAATCGCCGATCAAGTCCGGGGTGATGAAACGGGATGAGTGACGGTCATTCCGTGAGGCGCGGGATCAGGTCGACGAAGTTGCAGGGGCGGTGCCGGCTGTCGAGCTGGCTTTCCAAAATGCCCTCCCAAGCGTCGGTGACGGCGCCGGTCGACCCCGGCAGCGCAAAGATATAGGTGCCGCGCGCGACGACGGCGCAGGCGCGCGACTGGATCGTCGAGGTGCCGATCTTCTGAAAGCTGATCCAGCGGAACAGTTCGCCGAAGCCGGGAATATCCTTGCCGTCGAGCCGGTGCAGCGCCTCGGGCGTCACGTCGCGGCCGGTCAGGCCCGTGCCGCCGGTGGTGATGACGACATCGACCGCGGGGTCATCGATCCAATTGTGCAGCCGCGATACGATAAGATCGGTTTCGTCGCGAATGATCGCGCGCGCCGCAAGCTCGTGCCCCGCGCCCGTCAGCAGTTCGACGAGCTTGTCGCCCGATGTATCGTCGTCGGTGCTGCGGCTGTCCGAAATCGTCAGGATGGCGATGCGAACGGGCTTGAACGGGCGCGCGGGATCAATCGGCATTGGCGAGGCCGGCGGGACCGGCGTAGGTCAGCCGCACCCGGTCCTTGCTGTCGGGAAAGCGCGGCCATTTGCCCTGCGCAAGCGCGGCGCGGCTGACCGACGGCTTGCCCTGTTCGGCTTCGTACATCCAGTAATTGCGCAGCACGATGCCGACATAGGCGCGCGTCTCCCAATAGGGGATTGATTCCATGAAGAGCAGCGGATCGCCATTGTCGCGCACTTCGGTCGACCAGCGCGCGACCGGCGCGGGGCCGGCATTATAAGCCGCGATCACCTTGGGCAGCAGGCCGCCGGTCGAGGAATCCTTGCTGAGATATTGCAAATAGCTCTGGCCGAAATCCATGTTCACCGCGGGGATGCGCAGGTCGGCGGAATTGACGCTTTCGCCGCGCCACCGCGCCAGATCCTTGGCGGTGCCGGGACGCACCTGCATCAAGCCATAGGCGCCCGCCGGGCTGACCACCGTGCGCTGGAATCGCGATTCCTGCAGCGTGTGGGCAAAGACCAGCGCCGGATCGACTTTCCAACCGCCATTGGGCTCCCACCGCGGCTGCGGATAGCGCGTCGCGGCGGCGAGCTTGCGGCCCTGCGGCGTGTTGTGGGCCAGATAAAGCTGGGTTTCGGGCAGGCTGAGCGCCTGCGCCATGGCAATAAGCTGTTCGTGCTGGCGCGGATCGCCGATGCGCGCCTGCTGGCGCAGCAGCGTGTCGGCGTAGCCGTCCTCGCCGATCTCGGCCATCGCGACGGCGGCGCGGACATTGGGCAGTTCTTCGAGCGCGCGGAAGGCGCTGCGGTCGGCGCGGACATTCTCGCGCTGGATATTGGTTTCCAGACCCAGCGTTTCGGCGGCGAGAAGGCCGTAGAAGGTTTCCTCATTGCTCGCCGCGGCGCGCAGGCGCGGTTCTACAAGCTGCGGCTCGCCCGATGCGATGGCCGCGCGTGAGGCCCAATAATAAGCGGCGGCGCGCTGCTCGCTGTCGGGGGCTTCCTTGGCGACGCGGTCGAAAGCGACGAGCGCGGTGCGATAGTCGCGCAGGCGCCATGAAGCGAGGCCTTGCACCCACGCGCCCTGAACCGGCCATGCGCCTTGGCTCGCGCTGCATTCCGTCGCGAGGCGAAGCGCATTGGCGTCGTCATTCTCGATATAATAGGACCAAGCGATCTTCTGTCGCCATTCGTCGCGCGCCTCGGGCGTCAGCTTGTCGGCGACCGCAGCATAGAGCGCCTCGGCGCCGGCGGGATCGTCGTTCTTGATACGATCGGGGATGGTACGCGCAAGGCCGGCGGCGACGGGATCGCCGCCCACGCTGTCGGCGCCGAGCCGGCGCGGGGCGCTGCCCGACCAGCTCAGGCGGTTCTGGTTGGGCAGGACCGGGACGTCGGTGGCGCCGCGTTTCGCGGCAAGGCTTGCGAGCCGGTCGGCCTGCGGCAGTTCGGGCGATCGTGCGAGAACCGGCATCAGGTCCGATACTTCGGCGCGCGGGCTGTTCGCCGCGAGCAGCAATTCGGCGCGCAGGAAGTCGTTGAGCGGGCCGTTTTCGGCGCCGTCGAGCATCGATTTGGCATCGGCCCAGCGCTGCCCGCGAATGGCGGTCAGCACCTGCGTGTAAAATTGCTTCTGCTTTGCCGACAGGATTTCGGGCACCGTTTGCGACGGGGCCGAGAAATCGCGATCGGGCGCGTCGGCGGCCATCGCCGGGACGGTTCCGGCCGCAAGGAAAATAAGGATCGAGGCGCTGAGCGCCCATTTCGCTTTCGTCATCTGTCAACGTCCCCGGTTGAGCAGTTTGAGGCTATCCCAGGCCGCCGCCTTGTGCGCTGGCCGGGCGAGGAGCATCGCGGGATGCGCGATTGCCACCGCCTCCACTTTGCCGCCATCATGGTTAAGATCGAGTAACTTTCCGCGCACGTCGGCGAGCGGGCGTCCCGTCGCAAGGCGCAGCATGTCGCTGCCGACGAGCAACAGCCGCTGCGGCCGCGCCAGCGCGACATGGTGCCGCAGTAGCCGGTCGAGCTCCGCCGCGTCGCTTTGGTCGCAGCGGCCGCCCGCCGGGCGCGTCACTGCGAGGCCGGCGATATAACAGTCGCCGCGCGTCAGGCCGATCGCGCGCAGCATCGCGTCCAGCAACGGACCCGCCGGTCCCGTAAAGAGCGTCCCGTCACGCTGATCGTCGACCTCGGGCCAGGCGGCGAGGACCATCAGCGCCGAATCCTGCGTTCCCTGCGGCAGCACGCGGCGCGCGTCCCACTGGCTGCCCGGCACGTCGGGGTGCTCGGCGAGCCAAAGCTGGAATTCGTCCCATTCGCCCGGCAAGGCGACCGGCCCCTTGGGTTCGACATTTTGAGGCGCTTCGACGCGCTGGAGCGCGGCGGGCAGCGGTGCGACCTCGGGCTCGGCAAGGAGGGGGCTTCGCCGCGGTGCCGCAGCGTCATTAGCGACAGGCACGTCGAGCCAACCGGCCGGCACCTCGCCGACCAGTGCATCGACGCCGGCCAGCGACCACCAGTCGCAATAGCTTTCCGCCAGCAAGGCTGAATTCCTCCCACCCATGAAAATGTTGAAACAGGAGGTTGACGCGCGCGTCAATTGGAAGGCATCGCAAATCGTGACAGAATGAGCGCCGCTTACGATGAATGATCGCGGCGGGGACGGCAGAAAGGGCTTTGAGGTGAGCGAACGGGAATCGATGCCTTATGACGTGGTGATCGTCGGGGCAGGGCCGGCGGGCCTTTCGGCGGCGATCCGCCTGAAGCAACTCGCGAACGAAGCGGGCAGCGAGCTCTCGGTCTGCGTGCTCGAAAAGGGATCCGAAGTCGGTGCGCATATCCTGTCGGGAGCGGTGATCGATCCCAAATCGCTCGACGAGCTGCTTCCCGACTGGCGCGACCAGGGCTGTCCGCTCGCCGAGGTGCCGGTGAACGACAATCAGCATTGGGTGCTGACGAAGAAGAAGAAAATCTCCGTCCCGCATCTGATTACGCCCGGCTTCATGCACAACAAGGGCACCTATACGGGTAGCCTCGGCAATCTCTGCCGCTGGCTCGCCGAACAGGCCGAAGGGCTGGGCGTCGAAATCTTCCCTGGCTTTGCTGCCGCGGAAATCCTGTATAACGACGATGGGTCGGTGAAGGGCGTCGCCACCGGCGACATGGGCATCGCGCGCGACGGCAGCCACAAGCCCGACTATGCGCCGGGGCTTGAGCTCCATGCGAAATATACCTTCTTTGCCGAAGGCGTGCGCGGCCACCTGACCAAGATGCTGAAGCCGCAATTCGCACTCGACGCAGATTGCGAGCCGCAGGTCTATGGCATCGGCATCAAGGAATTGTGGGACATCGATCCCGCAAGTCATGCCCCCGGCCGCGTCATCCACACGCAGGGCTGGCCGCTCGACGCCAACGCCAATGGCGGCGGTTTCCTCTATCATCAGGCGAACGGGCAGGTGGCGCTGGGGTTCGTGACCTGGCTGAACTATCGCAACCCGCACATCTCCCCCTTTCAGGAGATGCAGAAGTGGAAGACGCACCCCGAAATCGCGAAGATTTTGAAGGGCGGCAAGCGCATCTCTTACGGCGCGCGCGCGATCAGCGACGGCGGCTATCAGTCGGTGCCGAAGCTCGCCTTTCCGGGCGGCGCGCTGATCGGCGACAGCGCCGGCTTCCTCAACGTGCCGCGCATCAAGGGCACGCACACCTCGATGAAGTCGGGGATGATGGCGGCCGAAGCGGCTTTCGCTGCGGTCAATGCCGGTCGGTCGGGCGACACGCTGACCGCCTATCAGGACGCCTATGACGACAGCTGGGTGAAGAAGGAACTGGGTGTCGTCCGCAACGTGCTGCCGCTGGTCGAAAAGTTCGGCGATCTGGCGGGGACGATCCTGTCGGGGATGACCATGTGGCTGGAAAGCTTCGGCATCCGCATGCCGTTCACGATGAAGCATCACCCCGACAACACGACGCTCTATCGCGCCGACATGATGCCCAAGCCCGAATATCCGAAGCCCGACGGGGTGCTGACTTTTGACCGGTTGTCCTCGGTGTTCCTGTCGAACACCAACCATGAGGAAGATCAGCCGATCCACCTGCAGCTCAAGGATCCGACGATCCCGATCGAATATAATCTGCCGATGTATGACGAACCGGCGCAGCGTTATTGTCCGGCCGGCGTCTATGAGGTTGTCGGGCAGGACGAGGGCGAACCGCGCTTCGTCATCAACGCGCAGAATTGCGTGCATTGCAAGACGTGCGACATCAAGGATCCGACCCAGAATATCAACTGGGTCACCCCCGAAGGCGGCGGAGGCCCCAATTATCCCAATATGTAAGTTCGCTCGCCGATCGATTCTCGCGCCGCTGGCGGCTACCCTGATGGTGGCTGCGGCGCCCGCTGCGATGGCGGCGGTCGAGCCCGATCAGGCAGCGCTCGACGCGCTTGTCCGGGCACGGCTTGCCGAGGAAGCGGGCAATCCCGCCGAGGCGCTGGCTGCGCTGCAATCGCTCGCAAGCCAGGCGCCCGATCTGCCGGGCTTGCGCGCCGAAATGCTCGAGCGGGCGATCGACGCCGGCGACCTCATCGCAGCGCGCAATGCGGCTGCAGCGCTGTGGGCGAGCGGCGATCAGCGGTTCGACGCGCGGCTCGTGCTCGTCGTCGACGCGATGCGACGCAGCGACTGGAAGGGCGCGCGTGCCTATCTGGGGACGGCGCAGGACGACAAGTCGGGCGGCGATGCGATATCGCGGTTGATCGATCCGGCGCTGGGCGCGTGGGTTGATGCCGGGCAGCGCGCGCGCCAGCCCGAACGCGCGCTGGTGGCCGCCGCGACGCGCGGGCGCCCCGAACCCGCCTATGCGCTCGAAGCGGCGCTGGTTCAGCTTGCGGCCGGACAAAGCGATGCTGCCGTGGCCGCTGCCTTGGAAACAACGCCGACGGACAGGCTGAGCCAGCTCGTCGCGCTGCGCCTCGTCGCCAGTCTCGATGCTGCGCGGCAGAAGGATGCGGCGGGGACGCTGCGCTCGCGTATCGCCTTGGCGGCGGGTGAGCGCGAGGATCCTCTGCTCTTGCTGCCCGAACAGGCGGTCACCAACCCGCGGGCCGGCGCCGCCCACTGGCTGGCGCTCGTCGCCGATACGCTTGCGCGGTTGCCCAAGAGCAATGCGCGCCTGCCGCTGACCTTCGCGCGCGCCGCGACCTGGCTCAACGATCAGGACTGGACCGCGCGCAGCGCGCTTGCCGACGCCTTGGCGCGCAGCGACCGCGCCGCCGACGGCTCGGCCTTTCTTGGCGAACTGCGCGGACCGTTGCCGCCCGTTCTGCGGATGCGCCTCGCCGAGCTGACGGCAGAGGAGGGCGATCGTGCCGCGGCGGTGAAGATCGCCGAGGAAGCCGTCACGGGCGATGCGCCGCGCAGCCTGCTCGTCCGTTTCGCCGATCTGGCGCGGCAGAGCGACGATGCCGCGGCGGCAGAGCGGGCCTATAAGCGGCTCGAAGCCGCGCTCGGCGACGGGGACGACAGCGCGCCGCTGCGCGCAACCTTGCTTGTCGCGCGCGCCGAACTGCGGCTGCAGGCGAAGGATTGGGACGGCGCCGCGCCGCTGATGCAACGCGCGCTCGCGCTGCGTCCGAACGACGCGACGATCCTGAATTTCGTCGGCTATTCCGCGCTCGAACGGCGGATCGATGTCGATCGTGCGCTGGGTCAGATCGAGACGGCATGGAAGGCCGAGCCGCAGAATGCGAGCATAACCGACTCGCTCGGCTGGGCCTATTTCCTGACCGGACGCACCGACAAGGCCGTCGAACTGCTCGAACAGGCACAGCAGGGCGAGCCCGAAAATGCCGTGATCGTCGAGCATCTGGGCGACGCCTATTGGAAGGCGGGGCAACGCTTCCGCGCGCGCTATACGTGGCGGGCCGCGGCGCTGCTCGCCGAAGAGGATATGGCGGCGCGCGTCGCGGCAAAGCTCGAAGGCGGGCTGACGCCGCAAACGACCGCGCCCTGATCGCGCCATGACCTTGTTTCACGAAACCGGCTGGGCAAAGATCAACCTCGCGCTGCACGTCCGGGCGCGGCGCGCCGACGGCTATCACGAGATCGAGACATTGTTCGCGTTCGTCGACGGCGGCGATGCGATCGCGGCGGCGGTGTCGGACGCTGATGATCTGACCATCGACGGACCGTTCGCCGACGGGCTGAGCGCCGGCGCCGACAATCTGGTGCTGCGCGTGCTCGCCTTGCTGCGCGATCGCTATGGTGCGGCTCGCGTGCCGCCGCTTGCCGTCCGCCTGACCAAGACGTTGCCGGTTGCGGCGGGGATCGGTGGCGGATCGGCCGATGCGGCGGCGATGGCGCGGTTGGTGCGGGCGCATTTCCTGCCCGATGTCGGCGAAGCGTCGCTCGGGCGGCTCGTCGGTACGCTTGGCGCCGATATCGCCGCCTGCGTCGCCAGTGCGACCTGCCTCGGCGTCGGAACCGGCGCCGAATTGAGCCCGGTGCCCGAACTGGCGCTGGGCGGGACTCCGGTGCTGCTGGTCAATCCGCGCGCGCCCGTCGCGACCGGGCCGGTGTTCGCGGCCTGGGACGGCACCGATCGCGGCCCGCTATTCACCGGCGCCGACCTGCGCGCGCAATTGTTCGCGGCGCGCAATGATTTGCAGCGCCCGGCGATCGCGCAATGCCCGGCGATCGCCGATATATTGACCGAACTTGGCGGACTGGGCCCGTGGCTCGCGCGCATGTCGGGATCGGGGGCGACCTGTTTCGCGCTGTTCGACGCGCCCGCCGAACGCGATGCCGCGGCGGCGACGATCGCCGTGCGCCATCCCGGCTGGTGGCAGATGGCGGGGGTGCTGCGATGAGCGAGGCGTGGCAACAATTGGGCACGCCGCGCGCCGGCGGGGTGCTGTTGATCGGCGATCATGCGTCGGCGGCCGTGCCGCCCGACATCGACCTCGGCATCGACCCCGCGCTGCTGTCGCAGCATATCGCGATCGACATCGGCGTTGCGGAGGTCGCGGCGTTGCTCGTCCGGAACGGCGCGGTCGACGCGGCGATCCTGGGCGGCGTGTCGCGGCTGGTCGTCGACTGCAATCGCGACGAGGATGCGCCGGGCGCGGTGCCGATCGCCAGCGACGGCCATGCGATCCCCGGCAACGCGCTCGATCACGCCGGACGCGAGGCACGGATTGCGCGCTTTTTCCGGCCCTATCACGATCATATCGCGGCGGTGATCGCCGCGCATCGGCCCGCGATGATCCTGTCGCTGCACAGCTTCACCCCCACGCTCGCCAGCGATCCGGCGCAGGCGCGGCCGTGGCATGTCGGCGTTCTCTATAACGAGGACGCGCGGTTGGCGCCGGGGGCGATTGCGGCGCTCGGCGACGAGGGGCTGATTGTCGGCGACCAGCTTCCCTATTCGGGAAAGCTGCTCAACGCGACGATGAACCGCCACGCCGAGGCGAATGGCATCCCCTATGTCGGGATCGAGATGCGGCAGGACCTGGTCGGCGATCCGGCGGGGCATGCGCTCTGGGCGCAGCGGCTGGCCAATATGTGCCGGAAACTGGGTTTGATTCTGCCGCGCTAGGCGTGTAGAGGCGCCTTCTGTCGCTATTTTATGAAATAAAATTATCAGAAAGACGCTAAAATGCCTTCTTATCGTTCGCGAACCACCACCCACGGCCGCAACATGGCGGGCGCGCGCGGCCTGTGGCGCGCCACGGGAATGAAGGACAGCGACTTCGGCAAGCCGATCATCGCAGTGGTCAACAGCTTCACCCAGTTCGTGCCCGGCCACGTCCACCTCAAGGATCTGGGGCAGATGGTCGCGCGCGAGATCGAGGCGGCGGGCGGTGTTGCCAAGGAATTCAACACCATCGCGGTCGATGACGGCATCGCGATGGGACATGATGGCATGCTCTATTCGCTGCCGAGCCGCGACCTGATCGCCGACAGCGTCGAATATATGGTCAACGCGCACTGCGCCGACGCGATGATCTGCATCTCCAACTGCGACAAGATCACGCCGGGGATGCTGATGGCGGCGCTGCGGATCAATATTCCCGTGGTGTTCGTGTCGGGCGGGCCGATGGAAGCCGGCAAGGTGGTGCTGAAGGGCAAGGAGGTCGCGCTCGACCTCGTCGATGCGATGGTCGTCGCAGCCGACGAAGCCTATAGCGACGAAGAGGTTGCGGCGGTCGAACGGTCCGCCTGTCCGACCTGCGGCAGCTGTTCGGGCATGTTTACCGCCAATTCGATGAACTGCCTGACCGAAGCGCTGGGCCTGTCGCTGCCCGGCAATGGATCGCAGCTCGCGACGCATGCCGACCGCAAGGCGCTGTTCCTGCGCGCCGGCGCGATGATCGTCGACATGTGCCGCCGCTATTATGAGGAAGGGGACGAGCGGGTATTGCCGCGCAGCATCGCGAGTTTCGAGGCGTTCGAAAATGCGATGAGCCTCGACATCGCGATGGGCGGATCGACGAACACCGTGCTCCACCTGCTTGCCGCCGCGCATGAGGCGGAGGTCGATTTCACGATGGATGACATCGACCGGCTGTCGCGCCGCGTGCCGTGCCTGTCGAAAGTCGCGCCGGCGAAGAGCGACGTCCATATGGAGGATGTTCACCGCGCGGGCGGGATCATGGCGATCCTTGGCGAACTTGAACGCGCGGGGCTGCTCCACGCGCATCTGCCGACGGTGCACAGCGCGACGCTGGGAGACGCGCTCAACAAATGGGACATTGCGCGCACCAACGATCCGGCGGTGCAGACCTTCTACCTCGCGGCGCCCGGCGGCGTGCCGACGCAGACGGCGTTCAGTCAGGACCGGCGCTGGGATTCGCTCGACCTCGACCGCGAAAATGGCGTGATCCGCTCGGCAACGCACGCGTTCAGCAAGGATGGCGGCCTCGCCGTGCTGTCGGGCAATCTCGCGCTCGACGGCTGCATCGTGAAGACCGCCGGGGTCGACGACAAGATCCTGAAATTTGCCGGCCCCGCGAAGGTCTATGAAAGCCAGGATGCGGCGGTGGCGGGCATTTTGACCGGACAGGTCGAGGCGGGCGATGTCGTCGTCATCCGCTACGAAGGGCCCAAGGGCGGGCCGGGGATGCAGGAAATGCTCTATCCTACGAGCTACCTCAAATCGAAGGGGCTGGGTGCCGCCTGCGCGCTGATCACCGACGGGCGTTTTTCCGGCGGCACGTCGGGGCTGTCGATCGGCCACGTCTCGCCCGAAGCTGCCGAAGGCGGTACGATCGGGCTGGTCGAAAATGGCGACAGGATCGAGATCGACATCCCGAGCCGCACTATCACGCTGGCGGTATCCGAGGCCGAACTGGCCGCGCGTCGTGCCGCGATGGAGGCGCAAGGTGAGGCTGCGTGGCAACCCGAAAAGCCGCGCCCGCGCAAGGTTTCGGTAGCACTTCAGGCCTATGCTGCAATGACGACGAGTGCGGCGCGCGGCGCTGTGCGCGACCTGTCGCAGTTGAAGGGCAAGGGATGAAATCGATCGCGGGGGCAGGGCTGCTGCTCGTTCTGGCGGGCTGCAATGCCGGTCCCGACAATGGCGCGCTGGCAGAGGCCGAAGCGCAGGGATCGAAGGACGCCGCGATCAGCGGACGGATCGATTGCGCGCTTGGCGGCGCCAAGCTGTTCGACCGCACCTGCACCATTGCCGAAATGAGCAGCGCCGACGGCACAATCCTGATCGTCGGGCGCAGCGACAGCGGCTACCGCCGCCTGCAGGTGACAACCGATGGCCGCGGGGTCGTTTCGGCCGACGGCGTCGACCCGGCGAAGGTGACGGTGATCGGCGACGGGGTGATCGAGGTTGCGG
This sequence comes from Sphingopyxis sp. A083, assembly GCF_001468495.1. Classification (NCBI taxonomy): domain Bacteria; kingdom Pseudomonadati; phylum Pseudomonadota; class Alphaproteobacteria; order Sphingomonadales; family Sphingopyxidaceae; genus Sphingopyxis; species Sphingopyxis sp. A083. Next base: position 329,724 of record NZ_LNSK01000002.1, read on the forward strand.
TCGGCCCCGACCGCTACCGGCTGCCTGCCAACACCGGCGGCGCGAAGTAGCGCGACTTTTCCTGCTCGCATGGTAGGAAAGGGCATGTCCGTTCCCGCCGATGCACCGATCCTGACCGCCGCCGCCATGCGCGAGGCCGAGGCCGCGACGGCGCGCGCGGGCGTGTCGCTTGGGGATTTGATGGAGCGCGCGGGGGCGGCGGTCGCCGATCTTGCCTGGCGCATGGCGGCAGGCGCGCCGATCCTGATCCTGTGCGGTCCGGGCAACAATGGCGGCGATGGCTATGTCGCGGCGCGCCGGCTCAAGGCCCGCGGTGCCGCGGTGCGCGTGGCTGCGCTCGCGCCTCCGGCCACCGATCTTGCCAAGGCGGCGCGCGATGCCTGGGACGGGCCCGTCGAAAGCCTGACCGACAATATCGCTTCGGCGCCATTGATCGTCGATGCGCTGTTCGGCGTCGGGCTGACGCGGCCGCTGGCCGATGATCTGTCGGCGATGCTGCGGCGCTTTTCCGGGCGGCGGATATTGGCGGTCGATGTGCCGAGCGGGGTGGCGAGCGACGGCGATGCCGACTGGCTGCCGCCGCTCGCTGCCGACGTGACGCTGGCGCTCGGCGCGCTCAAGCCTGCGCATGTGCTGCTGCCGACCGCACCCGCCTGCGGGCGCTGTCTGCTGGCACCGATCGGGATTGCGGCGGACCGCCATATGCAGACGCTGCCTGCTCCGACGCGCGCAGTGCCCGCCCCCGATGCGCATAAATATAGTCGAGGCATGGTTCTGATCGCGTCGGGCCCGATGCAAGGCGCGGCGGCGCTGAGTGCGGCGGCGGCGCTGCGCGCCGGGGCGGGCTATGTCGTGCTCGAAGGCGATCGCCCGGCGCCGCTGTCGGCGGTCATCGTCGAGGAGGGCGACGCCTTTGCCAAATGGCTCGGTGATCCGCGTGTCGGCGCGTTCGTCATCGGACCCGGCTTTCCCGCCGGCGCTGCACTCGATGAACAACTGGCCGCCGCGCTGGCAAGCCGGACGCCGCTGGTGCTCGATGCGGCGGCGATCCCGGCCGCGCTGCCCCATCTCGAAGGCGGAGACACACGCGCGATCCTGACGCCGCACGCGGGCGAGTTCGCGCGCGCCTTTCCGGAGGCGACCGGCAGCAAGATCGACCGAGCGCGCGCCGCGGCGGCGCAGGCGCATTCCGTGGTGATCTACAAGGGCGCCGACACGGTGGTCGCTGCGCCCGATGGGCGGATATGCGCGGCTTGGCCCGGCAGCCCGTGGCTCGCGACGGCGGGGACCGGCGACGTCCTGGCGGGGGCGTGCGGGGCGATGCTGGCGCGCGGCGGGGACCCCTTCGATGCCGCGGTCGCGGCCGTCGGCTGGCATATTGCGCAGGCGCGGCGTATAGGCGCCGGCCTTGTCGCCGACGATCTCGTCGCCGCGCCGTTCTGACGAAAGCTGTACCCGTGACCGAATCCGACCTGATTGTCCGCATCGCCGCGCGCGGCGACGGCGTAACCGCCGACGGTCGCCACGTCGCGGGCGGGGTTCCCGGCGACAAAGTGGGCGCCGACGGAACACTCGTCGCCGGGCCGAGCCGCGCGACCCCGGTTTGCCGGCACTTCGGCAAATGCGGCGGCTGCCAACTTCAGCATGTCAGCGAAGCGGCACTCGCCGATTTCGTGCGCGAGCGCGTGGCCGGCGCGCTCGCCGGTCAGCAGGTGACGGCGGGCGATGTCCGCCCCGCGCATCTGTCGCCGCCCCAAAGCCGCCGCCGCGCGGTCCTCACCGCGATCAAGGCGGGCAAGCAGGTCGCGATCGGCTTCAACGCCGCGCAGAGCAATCAGATCGTCGACATGCGCGAATGTCCGTTGCTCGCGCCCGAACTGTTCGCGCTGATCGCCCCGATCCGCAATCTGCTCGGGCTTATCGCGCCGCAGCGGCGCCCGGTGAAGGTCAAGCTGCAACGGCTCGATCAGGGCGTCGAACTCATCCTCGAAGGGGTGAAGGCCGAGGGGCTCGACGCCGCGATGGCGCTGCAGGATTTTGCCGGCGCCCATGCTCTAGCGCGTTTTGCGATCGATCAGGGCGATGGGCTCGAAATCCTGTGGCAGCCCGAACCGCCGACGGTGTGCTTCGGCGACATTGCCGTGGAAGTACCGCCCTTTGCCTTTTTGCAAGCGACGACTGCGGGCGAAGCGGCTCTGCTCGGCGCGGCGCGCGAGGCAATCGGCGATGCGCCTGCGGTGGCCGATCTGTTCGCGGGCGTGGGCACCTTCGCGCTATCGGTGCAGGCGGGACGGAAAGTTTACGCCGCCGAGGGCGCGCGCGATGCGATCGCCGCGCTGACCGGCGCTGCAAACCGCGCGCGGGCGCTCGTCGCGACCGAGCATCGCGACCTGTTCCGGCGGCCGCTGGTACCTGCCGAACTCGACCGCTTCGGCGCCGTGATCCTCGACCCGCCGCGCGCCGGCGCCGAGGAGCAGGTGAAGCAGCTTGCCGCCGCATCGACTCCGGTGATTGCCTATGTCAGCTGCAATCCGGCGAGCTTCGCCCGCGACGCGAAGCTGCTCGTCGCGGGCGGCTATCGGCTCGACTGGGTACAACCCGTCGGCCAGTTCCGCTGGTCGACCCATGTGGAACTGGCGGCGCGGTTCTCCAGATAAGCGTCGCCCCCGCGCAGGCGGGGGCCGCTTGCTATCCAGTGCTACCTCGACAGCGACCCCCGCCTGCGCGGGGGCGACGTGTCCTTCAAATCAATGCAGCACAAAGCCCATGAAGGCGTGCAGGCACAGCGCGATCAGCGCCAGGCTGGCTAGCGCGAAGATGGCAAAGCGCCACATCACGCGGTTGACCGTCGCCTGCACGATGCTGTGGACGATACGCAGGCCGACATAGGCCCAGGCGATCTGGGCGTTCAGCCCGCCGCCCATGCCGCCGACCGCGAGCGCCAGCGCGACGGCATAGAAGACCGTCGGCTGTTCCATCAGATGGTTGTAATTATGCGCTTTCCACTGCACCTCGGGCGGAAGCACCTCGTCGAGCCCGCGCCCGGTGGTGCCGACCAGATTCTTGGCGTCGATCTTGGCGCGGTTCATCGCCGGGATGCGCGTCGCATACATCCACACCCACATGACCATCGACCAGAGCGCGAGCGTCGCGACCGGCCCCAATATTGCATTCGTGTCCATGATATCCCCCTCAGCCCAAGGTTGCGATAACGGCCAGCACCGACAGCGCGAGCAGGCAGAATGTCGACAGCGCAAACAGCGCGAAACGCACCGGAACCCGGTTGACCGTCGCCTGCCACAGGCTGTGCACGATGCGCAGCACGACATAGGCCCAGGCAAAGCCCTGCGTCAGCGCCGTGTCACCACCCGACAGGTGCAGAAACACGATCACTGCGTAGAAGAGCGTCGGCTGTTCGAGCAGATGCGTGTAATTGTGTGATTTCCAGTTCACGCCGGGCGGCAACACCGGCTCCAGATCGGCGCCGCGCCCGCCGGGCTGCGCCGTTTTGACGTCGATTCCGGCCTTCGCCATCGCCGGGAAGCGCGTTGCCGCAACCCAGACGAGCATGATGAGCGTCCAGAGCACGAGCACCGCGCCGGCCGCCAGCAGATTTCCTGGCATAAAGTCCCCCTTGTCCTCGCGGCTCGTTCACGACCTGGCCGCCTGCGCGCGATGCTAGGGCGTGCGTCGCAATATGCAACGGAAACTGATGTCAGGGTGCGCCGCGCGCCAATTCGTCGCGGAGCGCGGCCCCGTCGCCGTCGATCCGCGGCGCGAAGCGGGGTTCGACATGCGGCGCGGCGCCATAGCGCACGGGCGACCGCATCTCGAAAAAGGCGCCGACATCGGGATGTTCGCGCCGGTGGAAGAAGCCCGAGGCGCGCAAATGCGGATCGTCGATCACATCATCGAGATCGCGCGCCACCATCGCCGGAATATCGTTGGCAGCAAAGATTTCCAGCCATTCGGCATTGGTCTTCTCCGGCGTCTTGCACGCGATTTCGGCATAGACGAGCGACATATGGGTTCCGGCGGCGCGCGCCGCTTCGAACGCCGGACTTGCGAGCAGCGCCTCGCTGCCCAGCAAGGTCATCAGCCGCGCGGTCGATTCGGGCGTATAGGGTACGATCGCCAGATAGCCGTCGGCGGTGGGGAAGGGCTGGCGCGTCGGATCGAGCTGGCGCGGATAGCCGGCAGGTCCGATCGGCGGATCGAGCGCGGCATCGCGCAGATGCTCGGTGAGCATGAAAGCCGCGAAACATTCGAACATCGGGACTTCGACGGCCTGGCCTTCGCCGGTGCGCAATTTGTGGACCAGCGCGGCGAGAATCGCCTGCGCGCCGAACTGGCCTGCGATCTTGTCGGCGATCAGCGAGGGGAAATAGCGCGGGCGCGGGTCGCCATCGACGCGCGGCAAGAGGCTGGTCGTCCCCGTCGCCGCCTGGATGACGTCGTCATAGGCCTGAAGGTCGGCATAGGGGCCATTCTGGCCGAAGCCGGTGCCATGGACGTAAATGATATCGTCCTTCAGCGCTTTGCAGCTCGCATAGTCGAAACCGAGCCGCTCGATCGCCTTGCCGCGGACGTTGTGGAAGAAGACGTCGGCTCCGGCGATCAGATCGCGCAGCACGGTGGCATCGGCGGGCTGCTTGAGATCGAGCGCGATCGAGCGCTTGCCGCGATTGACGGTCAGATGGATCGATCCCATCGTCGGGTCGCTGCGCGCGGACCCCAGATAGCGCGATACGTCACCGAGCCCCGGTGCCTCGACCTTGATGACCTCGGCCCCCAGATCGGCGAGCATCTGCGTGGCATAGGGGCCGAAGATGACCGTCGTCAGGTCGATAATGCGGATGCCCGACAGCATGGTCATGCCCGCACGGTCCCTGTCTGCGCACGCCCCCGCCCCGATCGTGCCGATGACGTCCGCATAGCTTGTCCTCCCATTTGCTTTTCGCCGCCACGATAGAATGGTTGCGGAACAAAACGGAAGGGCAAATCCGCCAGCGGATCAATTGTCTATTGCGAGCGGAAGATCGATCATCACGGCGAAGCCCTCGCTGTCGCGGGCAAAGTGCAAGCGCCCGCCGATCGCCCGGACGGCGCGGTCGGCGATCGCCAGCCCCAAGCCCGCACCGTCGCCGCCACGCGCGCTATCGCCGCGGGCGAAGGGGCGCAGCATTGCGTCTGCCTGCTCGGTTGACAGCCCCGGCCCGGCATCGCGGATCATGATGCCCAGCCGGTCGCCCTCGATCCGGGCGGTAAGCGATATCGGCGCCGCGCCGTGGCGCAGCGCGTTGCCGAGGAGGTTGGCGACGGCGCGGGCTAGCGCGTGCGGGCGCGTGCGAATAACGATATTGTCGCCGAGCGACATGGTCGCGCTGTCGGTTGCCCCACAATCGGCGACGACCTGACGCAGCAGCGGCGCGAGATCGGTGCGTACGATCGCTTCGGATTCGAACCCCCGCGCGAAATCGAGAAATTGGCCGAGCATCGCTTCGATGCGGTCGACCTGCCGCACCGCGACATTCCTTAGCTCGTCGTCGCCGCGGATCATCTCGAGCGACAGGCGAAGGCGGGTAAGCGGGGTGCGCAGGTCGTGACTGACGCCGCCGAGCATCAACGCGCGGTCGGCATCGTTGCGGGCCAGGCGCTGGGTCAGCCGGTTGAAGGCGGTCGCAACCGCCGCGACCTCGGCGGGGCCGTCGGTTGCAACGGGCGGCGACAGGCGTTCGGGGTCATAGGCATCGACCGAAGCGGCGAGCCGGCGCAGCGGGCGATCGAGCCGGCGCTGCAGGAACAGGCCGGCGATTGTCGCGACGAGGAAGGCCGCCGCGAGTGCGGCGAGCAGGCTGGTCATCGCGCTGCGCCGACGCGGCGGCGTCACGCTGACCCAATAATCGTCGGGGCCGAGCGCAAGCCTGATCCACAGCCGCCCGCGCGTGTCGGTAATCCAGTCGAGCTTGTGCTGCGTCGTCAGGCGCGCGGCGAGTGCGCGCATGAACCTGTATTCAATGAAGGTGGGAAAACGCTGCCCGTCGGTCGGGGGATCGGAAACCGGGCGGATCAACAAACGCGATCCGTCGCTGAGATCGGCGATGACTGCTGCTCGGCGCTCGGCAGGGAGATTTCCCACTGTCGTCGACAGCGCATGGATCATGTCGGCGGTCACGTCGGCGACGCGGGTCGTTTGCGGGCCGATTACCCATATCTGTACCAGCAGCCCGGCGAGCAATTGCCCTGCCAGCACGACGCCGATCAGCATCGCGACGTTGCGGCTGAGCAGCCGCCTAAGCATCGGTGCCCGGCGCCAGCACATAGCCGACGCCCCATATCGTCCGAATGAAGCGGGGATTGGCGGCATCGTCGCCGATCGCCTTGCGGAGACGGCCGATCTGCACGTCGATCGCCCGGTCGGTCACCTCGGCATCGCGCCCCAGCGCGCGGTCGATCAGCTGCGCGCGGCTGAGCGGCCGCCCGGCGCTCCGCGCGAGCGCGGCGAGCAGCGCGAATTCGCGCGACGAGAGCGCCAGCGCCTGATCTTCGCGGTGCACCGACATCGCAGAAAAATTGATGACGAAGGGACCGACGGTCACCACCTCGTCGCGCAGCGTCGCCCGGTCGGTCGAAAGGCGGCGCAGCAGCGCATTGATGCGCGCAACGAGCTCGCGCGGGAGAAAAGGTTTGCCGAGATAGTCGTCGGCGCCCATTTCCAGGCCGAGCACACGGTCGACCGGATCGCCGCGCGCCGTCAGCATGATGATCGGGATCGTCTCGCCGCGCTCGCGCAGCCGGCGCACGATCGCCAGCCCGTCTTCGCCCGGCATCATCAGATCGAGCACGATCAGGTCGGCCGGATCGCGCGTCAGGCTGATATCCATCGCCTTGCCGCCGTCGGCCGCGCGCACGGCAAAACCATGCTCGCCCAGAAAGCGCTGGAGCAACGCGCGCAGTTCGGGATCGTCGTCGACAATCAGGATGCGGGGTGCCTTGGCGTCCATGGACCCGACATGCCAGCCCCGTGGCACCGTCGCCAGAGCGAAAGATGTGACAAAGCATGTCGAAGCGGCACCCCTGTCGCATTTTGCCGCACAGTCGCGTTTGGCCGACATCGCCGCGATACAGGGCAGGGGCATTGGATGTTCGTCTTCACTATCAGGAAGGATGAAATCGATGAACACCCCCGCCCGCATTTTGACCGCCTTCGTCGCCACCGCCGCGCTGGCGGCCGTTACCGCCGCCGAGGCCCGACAGGGTTCGTTCCGCGCCCGCGGTTCGAACGGCGTCGTCGCCGGCAGCGCCGGGCCCAAGGGCGGCGTGATCCGCGGCCGCGGCGCTGTGCAGAACGGCGATGGATCGGTGACAACGCGCTCGGGCGGCGCGTTCCGCGGCGCCAATGGAAGCAAAGGCAGGCGACAGTCGACGACGACGGTCAACCCCGACGGTTCGCTGACCCACAGCGGCAGCGCTTCGGCCACCGGCGCGCGCGGCACCTTCGACAGCAGCGGCGCGGTCGCGCGCGCGGCCGACGGGAGCTGGTCGGGCGGCCGTTCGACGAGCGCCACCAATTCGACCACCGGCACCAGCTATTCGGGATCGACGACGATCGACCCCGCGACGGGCAAGCCTGTTCACAGTGGAACCTGCACCGACGCGTCGGGTGCCGTCATCCCTTGCCGTTAACCGGGGCCTCCCCCCTCCAGACCCACCCCGGTTGGGAGGGGCGTCCCCATCGCCCCTCCCGTAACGGCATCGAAGCGCTATCAGGATATTTATGCGAATCAGGATTGTCTTCCCGCTTGCCGCCTTTGCCGCGTTTCTCCCGGCAACAGGTGCGCTGGCCGCGCCCGGCGGCGATTTCGAACGCGCGGCGCAGGAATTGCGCGACGCCGACCGCAACGGCGACGGCGCCGTAAGCCGCGCCGAGTTTCAGCAATATCGCGTCGGCCGCTGGGCGAAGATGGATCGCAACGGCGATCGCTATTTCAGCAAGGACGACTTGCCCGCGCTGGCGCGGTCGCGCTGGGATAGTGATCGCCTGACGCAGCTCCGCCGCGATTTCGACAAGAATCGCGACGGTCGCATCTCGCGCGCCGAGTTCGTCGGCGGGCCGATGCCGATGTTCGATGCCGCCGATAGCAACCGCGACAATCAGGTCAGCAAGGTTGAACTGCAGGCGTTGGGGCAAAAGGCGAAAGTGCGGTAGCCCGACCTGCAGACGCAACGGAAAAGGGCCGACGCATCGCTGCGCCAGCCCTTTTTGTTTGGCTTTTTCGGCCGGTTCAGAAGAGCTTCGTCACCGTCGCGCTGCGGCGTTCCTGCTCGACTTCGCCGGTGTAGAGGCTCACCATCGGTTCGTCGCTGACGACGTGGGTTTCCTCGGCACCGAAGCCGTTGAACCGCGTCCGCATCGCGCAGCCATAGGCGCCGAGCATGCCGATCTCGATGAAATCGCCGGCCTTCACATCGGCCGGGAGATAGAAGGGGCCGGCCATATGGTCGAGGTCGTCGCACGTCGGACCATAGAAGCTGAACGCCGTCATCTCGTCGCTCGCCGTCTCGCGGATCAGCGAAACGGGGAAGCGCCAACCGACATGCGCGGCATCGAACAGCGCGCCATAGGCGCCGTCGTTGATATAAAGCTCTTCGCCGCGGCGCTTTTCGACGCGCACGATCAGCGAGCTATATTCGGCCGACAGCGCGCGGCCCGGTTCGCACCACAGCTCGGCCGAATAGCTGATCGGCAGGCTTTCGAAGCTGCGGTGGATCGTGTCGAAATAGGCGTCGAGCGGCGGAGGCTCCATGCCCGGATAGGACGACGGAAAGCCGCCGCCGACATCTATGATATCGACCGTCACCGCGGCCGCCACGATTGCCGCGCGCACACGCTCCATCGCCTGCGCATAGGCGTGCGGCGTCATCGCCTGGCTGCCGACGTGGAAGCAGATGCCCAGAGCATCGGCCGCCTGACGGGTCGCCATCAGCAGTTCGGCGACATCTTCGGGCTCGGCACCGAATTTGGCGGCGAGGCTCAGCTTCGAATGATCGGACGAGACGCGCAGGCGGACGAGCAGGTTGAGATCCTGCGCGCCCTCTGTCGCGCGGACGATTTTCTGAAGTTCGTCCATCGTGTCGAGCGAGAAGGTGCGCACGCCATGTTTGAAATAGGCTTCGTGCACGGCTTCTTCGGCCTTGACCGGGTGCATGAAGCACAGGGTGGCGCCGGGCAGCGTGCGGGCGACCAGACGCACTTCCGCGATCGAGGCGACGTCATAATGGGTGACGCCCGAATCCCACAGCACGCGCAGCAGATCGGGCGACGGATTCGCCTTGACCGCATACATGGTCGTGCCGGGAAATCGCTCGATGAAGAAACGCGCTGCGCGCCGCGCGGCGTGCGGGCGGACAAGCGTAACAGGTTCGACCGGCGAAAGTGCCTGAATCAGCCCGTGGGCGCTATGATGCTGGTGCAACTCAAGGGACCCCCAAAATTAACGTTAAACATCAAAGGCTGCCTTGCGGTTATTGGAAGTCCCCCTGGGGCAGCGGGGTGCGCATATATGGCGGGGGGGTCCCCCTGTAAAGACCCTTATCGGACCGCGCGTTAACTTCTGGCGTTCAACCGAGCCGCGTTTTGAAATCCTCATAGGAAAAGCGCCGTATCTCCCTCAGTTCGTCGCTCTCGCTGTCCCATAGCCAGATCGACGGCAGCGGGACGCCGTTGAAGCTATTGGTCTTCACCATCGAATAATGCGCCTGATCGAGGAAGGCGAAGCGCTGGCCGATGCGCGCGCCACCGGGCAGTCGGTAGTCGCCGATCACATCACCCGCGAGGCAGGACGGGCCGCCGAGCCGAACCGGCTTGCCCGTATCTTCCTCCCCCAGCATCGCGGGGCGATAGGGCGCCTCGATGACGTCGGGCATGTGGCAGGTCGCCGAAATGTCGGTGATGCCGATCGCCATGCCATTGTCGAACAGGTCGAGGATTTCGCCCACCAGGATACCTGCGTCGAGCGCGACGGCTTCGCCGGGTTCGATCATCACGTCGCAGTCGGTCGATGCGCGCACCTGCTTCAGGAAGGCGATGAGATCGTCCGTCTGGTAGTCGGCGCGCGTCACATGGTGGCCACCGCCGAAATTGATCCATTTGAGCTGGCGGAAAAAGGGGCGCAGCATCGGTTCGACCGCCGCCCAGGTGCGCGCGAGCGGAGGGAAATCCTGTTCGCACAGCGTGTGCATATGCACGCCGTCGACGCCGTTCATATGTTCGGGCAAAAGCTGGCTGATCGGAAAGCCGAGCCGGCTGCACGGTGCCGCGGGGTCATATTTGGGGACATCGCCTTCGCTATGCTGCGGATTGATGCGCAACCCGACATCGAACGTCGCGCCCTTGGCGCGCAATTCGTCGAGCAGCGGCCGAAAGCGCGCGATCTGTCCCGGCGAGTTGAAGATCAGATGATCGGACAGCGCCGCTATTTCGGGTAGATCGGCTTCCTTGTAGCCTGCGCAATAGGTTGCAACCTCGCCGCCATATTCCTCGCGGCCGAGTTTGGCTTCGTAAAGCCCCGAGGCGCACACTCCGTCGAGATAGTGCGCGACCGTGGCGCCGAGCGGCCACATCGAAAAGGCCTTGAGCGCGGCAAGCACGCGCGCGCCCGATGCGTCGCCGATGTGGCGAAGGACGGACAGGTTCGCTCGAATCTTCGCCGCATCGACGACGAAGGCCGGCGAGGGGACGCGATCGAGGTCAAAATGGGCAAAGGCTCCGGGGTCGCCGGCACGGGTTTCCATGATATCGTTCCTGTCAGGCCGCGATCGGCCCCTTGAAGATGAAAAAGGCGCCCGCCGCGATCAGCGAAAAGCCGACGAGATGATTCACCGTCAGCTTTTCGCCGAGCCAGAAGACCGCGAAGCCCGCAAAGATGATGAGCGTGATCACTTCCTGCAAGGTCTTGAGTTCGGCGGCGGTGTAGACGCTATAGCCGATCCGGTTCGCCGGAACGGCCAGGCAATATTCGAAGAAGGCAAGCCCCCAGGCGAGCAGCACCGCGAGCCAGATCGGCCGCGACATGTCGCCGAGGTGACCATACCAAGCGAAGGTCATGAAGATGTTCGAAACGAACAGCAGGCCGATCGGTAGAAGATGGGCGATCATTTCTTCTCTTTCGTCAGCGGCAGCACGTTGTTCAGCAATGCGGCGAAGAAATGTCCCGGCTCCTCGACCATCGGCATATGCGCCGAATGTTCGAGCCATACGAGCGTCTTCGACGGCGCCTTGACCTGCGCGAACCAGTCGGCGGCAACGGGCGAGGGAACAGTATAGTCGTGGCGGCCGAGGAGGAAGACGATCGGGACGTTCATCTTGTGCACGCCCCGGAAGCTGACATCGGCAAGGCGCGGCCACAGTGTCGTCACCGAAAATTCGCTGCCCTTGCCCCACGCCTGAACGTCGGCTGCGGTATATTCGGGTGAGAGCCGCGGGGTCTGGAAATAATATTTGAGATCGGGCTTGTCGTAGATCAGCGAGCCGTAGGGGATCGCATATTTGCGCCAGCCATCGGCTTTCGCGATCGTGAAGTCGCCCTGCGGATAGGGCGCGAGCGCGTCGATCGCTGCAACGGCCTCCTTGTTCCCGGCGGCCAGCGCCCTTGCACGTGTCCAGGCCATGCCGGCTTTCTCGCCCTCGCGAAAGTCGATGCCTTGGCCGACGCCGACATAGGCGTAGAGCAGATCGGGGCGTTTGACCGCGACCGACAGGCCGACGATCGAGCCCCAACTGTGGCCCATCAGGACGACCTTGCGCTTCCCATAGCGTTTCTTCAGCAGTTCGATCAATTCGATGGCGTCGTCGCGGTAACGCTCGGGCGTCATCGTCGGCGCGAGCGCCACCGGATCGTTCAGCGGATAGCTGCGCCCGGCGCCGCGCTGATCGTACTGGACGACCGTGAAAACGTCCTCCCACGGCCGCTGGAACGCCCATGCAAAGGGCATTTCGACGGCGCCGGGGCCGCCGTGAACGAAGACAAGAATCGGATTGTCGCGGTCTGCGCCGCGCACGTTCACAACCTGCCGCGCGCCGCCCAGCGTGGCTTCGAACGTCTCCTGCACACCGTTCGGGGTAACGATCCTGCCGATGTCGGCAACAATCGCGCGCGCGTCGGCATAGGGATCGGCGGTCTGTGCGGCGGCGGGCGCAGTGAGAGCGATCATCGTGATGAATGCAAAAATCAGTCTCATGAAATGCCTCTCATCATCCGGACGCACAAATACCCCGTTCGCGCCGAGTTTTTCGAAGCACCGTTCCGTCTTTGCAACATTGAAAGAAGGAATGGTGCTTCGATAAGCACAGCACGAACGGGTTTTATGTCGCCAGCGGTGGTTTCAGGCCCAGCCGCCGCTTAGAAATCCAGCGGGCCGTCGAGCTCCTTCACCTGCCACGGCAGACCGTGCTTCATCAGCATATCCATGAAAGGATCGGGGTCCATCTGTTCCATGTTGAACACGCCATTACCGGACCAGGTGCCGGTGACCATCATCGCCGCGCCAATCATCGCGGGCACGCCGGTCGTATAGCTGACCGCCTGATTGCCGGTTTCGGCATAGGCGTCTTCATGGTCGCAGATATTGTAGAGATAGAGCGTTTTTTCCCTGCCGTCCTTGCCAAGACCGGTTGCGATGACGCCGATGTTGGTCTTGCCCTTCGTCGTCTCGCCCAGGCTCGACGGTTCGGGGAGAACGGCCTTCAGAAACTGCAGCGGGATGATTTCCTTGCCTTCATAGATCACCGGGTCGATCCGCGTCATGCCGACATTCTGCAGCACGGTCAGGTGCTGGATATAGGCATCGCCGAATGTCATCCAGAAACGGATGCGCTTGATCTCGGGCAGATGCGTTTTGAGGCTTTCGATTTCCTCGTGATACATGAGGTACATATTCTTCGGCCCGACCGCCTCGAAGTCGAATTGCTGCTTCACCGACATCGGCGGGGTTTCGACCCAGTCGCCATTTTCCCAGTGGCGCGCGACCGCGGTCACTTCGCGGATGTTGATCTCCGGATTGAAGTTGGTCGCGAAATGCTGACCATGGTCGCCGCCGTTGCAGTCGAGGATGTCGAGCGTGTCGATACGGTCGAAATGATGCTTTCGGAGCCAGGTCGTGAAGACGCTCGTGACGCCGGGGTCGAAACCCGAGCCAAGCAGCGCCATCAGGCCGGCGTCCTTGAACCGGTCCTGATAGGCCCATTGCCAATGATATTCGAACTTCGCCTCGTCGCGCGGTTCATAGTTGGCGGTGTCGAGATAATGCGCGCCGGTCGACAGGCACGCCTCCATGATCGTGAGATCCTGATAGGGAAGGGCAAGGTTGACGACGTGCGTCGCACCCACCGAGCGGATGAGCGCTGCGGTCGCGTCGATATGGTCGGCGTCGACCTCGGCGGTCTTGATCGTCACGCCGGTGCGTTCCTTGACTGATTCCGCGATCGCATCGCATTTGAACTTGCGGCGGCTGGCGAGCGTGATGTCGGGAAAGATGTCGGGGTTCATCGCCATCTTGTGAACCGCAACCGATCCGACGCCACCGGCGCCGATCACCAGAACCTTGGTCATTCGAAAATCTCCTGTCGCGGCGATCATCGCCGCTTGTCTTGTATGCCGCGCCCTATAGGACGAAGCCATGACACAGCAAAGCCCCGATCCCTTGCTCAGCCCCGACCATACGCCGACCCTCGCCGGAGTGGAACGCGCGGCGGTCAAAGTCGCTGCACTCCTGCCGCAAACGCCGCTCCTGCCGCTCGATGTTGGCGGGCGAACGATATGGTGCAAGGCCGAATGCCTGCAACCGGTCGGCGCGTTCAAGATTCGCGGCGCGTGGCACCGTCTGACCGACCTGACCCCCGATCAGGCGGCGGCGGGCGTGGTTGGCGTATCGAGCGGCAACCATGCCCAGGGTGTCGCCTGGGCGGCGAAGCGGCTGGGGATCAAGGCGACGATTGTGATGCCAAGCAACGCGCCGCAGATGAAGCTCGCGGCAACGCGCGCGCTCGGCGCGGACGTCGTGCTTTATGACCGCGTTACCGAATCGCGCGATGCGGTCGCCGCCAATTTGCTCGACGAGCGCGGCGGCACGCTCGTCCATGCCTATGGCGACCCGTGGATCATCGAAGGGCAGGGGAGCATGGGGATCGAGGCGCGCGCTCAGCTGGCCGCGCGCGGCATTGTGGGGCCGGACAAGGTCGTCGCCTGCTGCGGCGGCGGCGGCTTGTCGGCGGGACTGGCGCTCGCCTGTCCCGATGCCGAGATCGTCGCGGTCGAACCCGAAGGATGGGACGATGTAACCCGTAGCCTCGCCGCCGGCGAAATCTTGTCGGTAGAGGATCTGGCAGCGCCGACCGAATGCGACGCTTTGCAGACGCCGCAGACCTGGCCGATCAATTTCGCGGTGCTGCAGGCCCGGGGCGTGCGCGGCGTGGTCGTGACGCGCGACGAGGTGCGTCACGCGATGCGCGTCGCGTTCGAAAAGCTTCATCTTGTCGTCGAACCCGGCGGCGCGGCGGCGCTGGCGGCGATCCTTGCGGGGAAGGTTGAGCCGGGCGAGGCGACGCTGGTGACCCTGTCGGGCGGCAATGTCGATCCGCAAAAATATGCCGAGATCATTGCCGGCTGAGCCATCAAGGATATTTGTCGGCGCTGGCGCGTTTACGAAGGCGAAGGAGACGCAAGATGACGAAGACCATGGTTTTGGCAGCCGCTGCAGCGATGGCGTTGCTTGCCGGTTGTCAAAAGGCCGAAGCGCCCGCACCGGCGAAGACCGAAACGACCGAGGTTCCGGTCGAAACCGCAATGCCGGCCGACGCTGCCGACACCGCGTCTGAGGGCGATCCCGCGACCGCGCCGCACCGCTTTGCCAGCTGGGCCGGCAAATGGACCGGGGTCGAGGGCATGTATGTCACCATCACCCCGACCGAACCCGAGCATTACAAGCTGGAGATGCAATCCGATCTCGACACCAAGGGCACATATGACGGCTGGGACAGCGAGCATGGCATCAAGTTCAAGCGCGGCGGCGAGGAACTGAGCCTGCATCGCGGCAATGGCGACGATACCGGCCTCAAATATCTGGCGGGCAAGAAGGAATGCCTGATCGTCAAGAGCGGCCAGGGCTATTGCCGCGACTAGTTGGCCTCCATCCCGGCAGCCCGGCCCCTGCCGGGATGTCGGGATAGGATCATAATTTTCGTCCGTGTCGCCGATTTGTCATCGAAACGACGCGGGAATCGCAACATAGGCTGTCATGCGCGGCCCCGGATACATCGCTTTTCCGGGAGACCATGACCCATGGCCAGCCAAGCAAATCGCAAGATCGCCACCGCCGTCGTCCGCGAGGATGCGGACCAGAAACAGCGATTGCTCGACCGCGCCTTTGCGCTTGCCTTCAAGGGCCTTGTCTATGCCCAGATATGGGAAGACCCGGTGGTCGACATGGAGGCGCTTGCGATCGAACCGGGCAACCGGATCGCGACGATCGCAAGCGGCGGCTGTAACGTCTTCTCCTATCTCACCGCCGACCCCGGCGAGATCGTCGCGGTCGATCTCAACACCGCGCATGTCGCGCTCAATCATCTGAAACGCACCGCGATCGAGCGCTTGCCCGATCATGCCAGTCTTCGCCGCTTTTTCGGCGATGCCGACAGCAAGGCGAATATTGCCGACTACCAACATTATATCGCGCCGCATCTCGACGCGGTCAGCCGGGCTTATTGGGAGGGGCGCGATCTTGCGGGACGGCGCCGGATCGGGGGCTTCGCACGCGGGGTCTATCGGCGCGGCCTGCTCGGCAGCTTCATCGGCCTTGCGCATCTGGCGGCGCGCCTGAACGGAGTCGATCCGCGTGTGCTGCTGACCGCGAAGAGTGTCGCAGAACAGCGGGCGATCTTCGACGCGAAATTCGCGCCCTTTTTCGACCGCGGCTTCATTCGCTGGGTTACGGCGCAGCGGTCATCGCTTTTCGGACTCGGCATTCCCCCCGCGCAATATGACGCATTGGCGGGCGGCAAGCCGATGGCCGATGTCCTGCGCGCGCGGCTCGAAAAGCTCGCCTGCGATTTCCCGCTCGCCGAAAATTATTTCGCCTGGCAGGCGTTCGGGCGCGGCTACGCCAAGGATGATAGGGCGCCGCTGCCGCCCTATCTTCAGGCCCGCCATTATGATGCGGTCAAGGCGCGGGCGGGGCGCGTGCGGATGCTCCACGCGAATATGACCGACATGCTGGCAGCGTCGGACGCCGCGAGCTTCGACCGCTATATCTTTCTCGACGCGCAGGACTGGATGAGCGACGCGCAGCTTGCGGCGTTGTGGACCGAGGTTACACGCACCGCGCGGCCGGGCGCGCGCGTGCTGTTCCGCACTGCGGCCGAACCCAGCCTGCTGCCGGGCCGCCTGCCCGACGATCTGCTGCGCCGCTGGGACTATCGGGCCGAGGAATCGGCGGGCTTCGCGCGCCGCGACCGCTCGGCGATATATGGCGGTGTGCATCTCTATGTGCTTCGGGGCGCTGGCATATGAGCAGCCATGGGGCGTTGATGGACCGCGTCTACCGCGGTCAGCGCCACATCTATGATGCTACGCGCAAATATTATCTGCTCGGCCGCGATGCGCTGATCGCCGATCTGGCGCCGCCGGCGGGCGGCAGCGTGCTCGAGATCGGTTGCGGGACGGGCCGCAATCTGATCGCCGTCGGGCGGGCATGGCCCGGGGCGGAGCTGTTCGGGATCGATATATCGGCGGCCATGTTGGAAAAGGCCGAGGCATCGCTTGCAAAAGCCGGGATTGCGGCATCGCTCGTTCGCGGCGACGCGTGCGATTTCGACCCGGTAGTGCTCTTCGGCCGCCCCACATTCGACCGCGTTTTCATCAGCTATGCGCTTTCGATGATCCCTGATTGGCGGAGGGCGCTAGCGCAAGCGGCGCGCTGCGTCGCACCGGGTGGACGGCTCGAGATTGTCGATTTTGGCCAGCAGGACGAATTGCCCGGCCTGTGGCGCCGATTGCTGTTCGGCTGGCTGTCGCATTTTCACGTCGCGCCGCGCGCCGATCTGCCGATCGCGATCGCGAGCCTGGCGGGGGAGGCCGACGCCGCGCGGGTGAGCTGCGATCGGCTCTATCGTGGCTATGCGATCCGCGCGGGCCTCGCGCGGCGCTGAAAAGCTGCTATCCCCATGCGTGCAACAGGGGGAGAGCGGGTGATGGAGCAGGCAATCGTGACGGCGCGGCCCGGTGATACGGCGACGGTGGGCGAAACGCTGGCGCAGGCGTTCCAGACCGATCCCGCCCTGTCGTGGATATTGCCCGACCCCGCCCATCGCGCGCGGGCCTTGCGCGGACTGTTCCGCACGCTCGTCCCCGCAGATATGCGCGCGGGCGTAGCGCTGCGATCCGATGCGGGCGAGGCGGCGGCGCTGTGGCGTGGGCCGGGACGAGCGCACAGCGGCGGGCTTGAGTTTCTGCGCACCGTGCTGCCGCTCATCGCAACCTTCGGCACGGCGCTCCCGCGCGGGCTGAAAGTACAGGGCAGCATCGACGCGCACCGGCCCAAAGGGCGCTTCTGGTATCTCCATTATGTCGGCGTGCGCCCCGATCATCAGGGAAAGGGGCACGGCGGGCGGATCATCCGGGCGCAGACGGCGGTGGCCGATGCCGATGGCCTTCCTTGCTGGCTGGAAACGGCGACGCCCGAGAATGTGCCGCTATACGAGCGGCTTGGCTTCGTGATCGAGGCCGAATGGGACGTTGCGGGCGGCGGTCCCCATTTCTGGGGCATGATGCGACAACCGGTCCTGACCTAGGCTTGGCGTCGGACGAAATTTTCATAGTCGGCGGCGTGTATGACAGGGAGTGTCGGCGCCGACGCGAGGTTCATCAGTCGCAACCGATACTGGGCAAGCGTTGCCGCGCGCTGAAGCTCGGTCTTTCCCGATGGACCGTAAACGATAAATGGTTCGATCACCTGAAAACCGGTGAACCGCAAAATTCCGTGATGGATCGGATAGAGTATGGGATCGATCGGACCGTAGAGCCCGACATCGGAATAGGGTGCCGCTCCGCCGCCGGTCGTAACCGACAGCATCGCTCGCCGCGGCGCCAGGCGCCCTTGGTCAAGCCATTTGCCACCGCCATAGGCGACGCCCACGGCGAACACGCGGTCGATCCACCCTTTCATGATTGCGGGCATTCCCAGCCACCAGATGGGGAATTGAAAGATCACCGTGTCCGCCCACAGCAATTTGTCCATCTCTGCGCGCAGGTCGCTTGAAAAACTGCCGGCGGACGCGGCGAAACGCTCTTCGGCCTGCTGATCGTATCGCTCCGGATCGGCGCGTATCGTGAAATTGCGTCGATCCGATACCGGATCCCACTCCATGGCATAGAGGTCGGACACGATCAGTTCGTGACCGATCGTCGGCAACAATGCGCGGGCGCTATCGGTTAGCGCGCCGTTGAAGCTGCGGGGTTCAGGGTGGGCGTGGACGATCAGGATGCGCATGGCCGTCATTCGGCGCCTGCGGCTCCAACGTTACAGAGGGCTCTCGAAAGGCGGGACGCTTGCGATCAGTCGTCGAAGCCGACGAAGCGCACCGCCTCGTCAACGGTTTTGCGGTTCGATACCACGGCGTTGGCGGGAAACGCCTCGTCGGGCCAGCCCATGGCGACGCAGATCATGATGACCTGATCGTCGGGGATCTGCGCATGTTCGCGCACGACCGGGCTTTGCATGATGCCCTGGCTGTTGATGACGCACCCCAGCCCGCGCGACCAGGCGGCGTTGACCAGCGCATTGGTCACCGCGCCGCAATCGAAAGGCGCGATATCGCTGCCGAGCAGCACCCGGTCATAGGTTACGACGATGCTGACCGGCGCGTCGAACTGGCGAAAGCCGCGCAGCACCCAATCCTGCCGCGCATCCTTGTCGTCGCGCGCAATGCCCATCGCCCCGAAGAGCTGCTTCGCGATTTCGATCTGCCGGAAGCGATGCTCCTCGGCGATGCCGTCGAAACGGCGAAACTCGCGGCTGTCGGGCTTGCCGGCGAGAATGCCGTCGGTGTTGCCCTGGCGGATGGCGGCGAGCGCATCGCCGGTGACGACCGAGAAATTCCAGCACTGGTTGTTGAATGACGAAGGCGCGCGCATCGCGACGCCGATGATTTCGGCGATCAGTTCGCGCGGAACGGGCTTGTCGAGAAAGCCGCGGATCGAGCGGCGGCCGCGAACGACCGCGTCATACGCTTCGGCTTGCGTCACGCGGCGATTTTGAATTCGAGTTCGAGCCGGCCCCAGATTTCGACCAGCGCCTGCGTCAGCTCGCGCATCATCGCTTCGTCATGCGCCGGGCCGGGCGTGAAGCGCAGGCGTTCGGTGCCGCGCGGCACGGTCGGGAAATTGATCGGCTGCACATAGACGCCATATTCGGCGAGCAATATGTCGCTGATCTTCTTGGCGCGCACCGGATCGCCGACCATCAGCGGGACGATGTGGGTCACTGAATCCATCACCGGCAGGCCGGCATCGCGGAAACATTGCTTGAGGTAAGCGGCGGCGGCCTGCTGCGCATCGCGTTCCTCACTCGACCCCTTGAGGTGGCGGACGCTGGCGAGCACGCCTGCAACGAGCACCGGCGACAGGCTGGTTGTGAAGATGAAGCCCGGCGCATAGCTGCGGATCACATCGACGATATTCTTGTCGGCGGCGATATAGCCGCCCATCACGCCGAATGCCTTGCCCAGCGTGCCTTCGATGATGGTCACGCGGTGCGCGGCTTCGTCGCGTTCGGTGATGCCGCCGCCGCGCGGGCCATACATGCCGACCGCATGGACTTCGTCGCAATAGGTGAGGGCGTTATATTTGTCGGCGAGGTCGCAGATCGCGTGGATCGGGGCGACGTCGCCGTCCATCGAATAGACGCCCTCGAACGCGATCAGCTTCGCCGCGTCGGGATCGTCGGCGGCGAGCAGTTCTTCGAGATGCGCAAGGTCGTTGTGACGCCAAACGCGCTTTTCGCAGCCCGAATTGCGGATACCCGCGATCATCGAGGCGTGATTGAGTTCGTCCGAATAGATGATGCAGTTCGGGAGCAGCTTGCCGAGCGTGCCGAGCGTCGCTTCGTTCGAGATATAGCCCGAGGTGAAGAGCAGCGCGCCTTCCTTGCCGTGCAAATCGGCAAGTTCGGCCTCCAGGTCGATGTGATAGTGGGTGTTGCCGCCGATGTTGCGCGTGCCGCCCGATCCGGCGCCGACGTCGTGCAGCGCTTCTTCCATCGCGGCGATGACCTTCGGATGCTGACCCATGGCAAGATAGTCGTTCGAACACCAGACGGTGATCGGCTTCGGCCCGTTATGCCCGGCAAAGCAGCGCGCATTGGGGAAGGCCCCCTTGTTGCGCAGAATGTCGATAAAGACGCGGTAACGGCCTTCTTCGTGAAGGCGGTCGATGGCCCGGGCGAAAATATCGTCGTAGTTCACTTGCATGCCCCGCAGTTTCGGGTGCGCGGCCCCCGCCGGCGCGATAACCGGGCGGCAATACGCGCGATTTTCCGTGAAATCCAGTGCGAACGATTCGCAGAATTGGGTCAAATTGTCTCAATTCGCCCGATGCCATAAGGCGTCAGTGCGGCCAGCGGCGGTGGCGGGCGATCCTCGCTGCGCGTGAAGACCGCAATGCCGGGCGCTGCCGTCTTGGGCCACGCCTGCCCTTCGGTGAGGTGCGCGATCCGCCGCGCGATCCCCGCGGCGCCGTCGATCAGCGTGACGCCGGCTCCGGCCGCTGCCTGCAATTCGTCCTGCAGCAGCGGGAAGTGGGTACAGGCCAGGACGATGACGTCGATGGCATCGCCGCATGCCTGATCGGTCAGCCCGGCGAGCGCGCGTGCAATCGTGCCCGGATCGACCGGTGCGCCGCGCAGCTTTCCCTCCGCAGCGGTGACGAGTTCGGGGCTGCCGTGGCGAAGCACGGTCTTGTCGCGCGCGAATTTGGCGCTGAGGTCATCGACATAGGGCTGCCGCACCGTCGCCTCGGTCCCCAGCACGCCGATCACTCCGCTGCGCGTCAGTTCAGATGCGGGCTTGATCGCGGGCACGGTTCCCACGATCGGCAGGTCGAGCGCCGCGCGAACATGCCCCAGGGCGATGGTCGATGCGGTGTTGCAGGCGATGACGGCGAGCCGGGGATGATAGCGTTCGACCAGCCGGCCGAGCAGCGCCGGCACACGCGCCGCGAGTTCGGCATCGCTTTTCTTGCCATAGGGCAGGCCGGCATAGTCGGCGGCATAGACGATCGGCGCCGTCGGCAGCAGCGCGCGCGTCGGCCCGAGGACGGTCAGTCCGCCAAGGCCGCTGTCGAAAAAAAGAATGGGCGCGTCGGGCGCGGGAGTCTGCATGCGAGCCGGTTAGCATGCGCCCGCCCGGCGTCAATCCGGTCCGTTCCGGTACCCACATTCATCGAATCCATTGATTGCCCGCTGCAACATCGCCACAATATTCCCGAACCAACGCCCGGGAGCGCCATGACCATCTTTCTGTTGACCGCCGCAGGCTATCTGCTCGGCTCGATTCCGTTCGGCGTCCTGCTGACGCGCGCGTTCGGCGCCGGTGATCTGCGGCAGATCGGATCGGGCAATATCGGCGCGACCAACGTGCTGCGCACCGGGCGCAAGGGGCTCGCCGCGGCGACGCTGGTCCTCGACGGCGCAAAGGGGGCGGTCGCGGTGCTTCTCGCGCGTCATCTCGTTCCGCAGCTCGGCGATCATGCCGCGATGATCGCGGGGGCGGCGGCGATGATTGGCCATTGCTATCCGGTCTGGCTGAAGTTTCGCGGCGGCAAGGGGGTCGCGACATTGCTCGGCCTCGCGCTGGCGCTCGCCTGGCCGGTCGGGCTGGTGTTCGCGGCGGTGTGGCTGGGGACCGTGTTGCTGCTGCGCATTTCGTCGCTCGGCGGGATGGCGGGAGCGGTCGCGGCGCCGGTGGCGGCGCTTGCCTTCGGCTATCCGGTCTATGCGGTCGGCCTCGCCGGTCTGGCGGTGATCGTGCTGTGGCGCCACCGTGAGAATATCGCGCGGCTGCGCGCCGGAACCGAGCCGCGGGTTGGCGCAAAGAAGGGCGCTGCGTGACGCACGCCGAGCGGCTGGCGCGGATCCGGCTGATCCGCACGGCGCACGTCGGTCCGGTCAGCTGGCACCAGTTGATCCAGCGCTTCGGATCGGGCGAAGCGGCGCTTGCGGCGCTGCCCGAGCTCGCACTCCGTGGCGGCGGCGGCAAACCGCGCATCGCGCCTGCGGAGCTTGCCGAGCGCGAGATGGCGCGCGTCGCCGACATCGGGGCGCGGCATCTGTTCCATGACGAGCCCGATTATCCTGCGCTGCTGCGCGAGGCGGAAGGGGCGCCGCCAATCCTGATCGTGCGCGGCGACGCCGCCATGCTGCGCCGGCCGTGCGTCGCAATCGTCGGCGCGCGTAATGCCTCGGCGGTCGCCTGCCGCTTTGCGCGGCAGATGGCGAGGGATCTTGCCGCGCGCGACGTGACCGTGGTCAGCGGCCTTGCGCGCGGAGTCGATACCGCGGCGCATGTCGGCGCGCTCGGCGGTTCGACCGCGGCGGTCATTGCCAGCGGCATCGACATAGCCTTCCCGCCCGAGAATGCCGCCTTGCAGGACAAGATCGGCGCCGACCAGCTCCTCATTTCCGAACAGCCGCCCGGTACCGAGCGGCTCGCGCGGCATTTCCCGGCGCGCAACCGCATCATCGCGGGACTGGCGCACGGAACGCTGGTGATCGAGGCGGCGCCGAAGTCGGGATCGCTGATCACCGCCCGGCGCGCTGGCGACTATGGGCGCGAGGTGATGGCCGTGCCCGGCTCGCCGCTCGATCCGCGCGCGCAGGGATGCAATATGCTGATCCGCGAGGGCGCGACGCTGATCCAGTCGGTCGATGACGTGCTGGAAGCGCTCGGCCCGATCGACACGCGCATGGTGCGCGAACCTGTGCAGCAATATGCCCCCGTGCCGGTGCCGGAGCCGTCGGGCATGCAGGACCGCGATGTCGTGACCGGCCTGCTCGGCCCGACGCCGGTGGCGATCGACGAGATCGTTCGCCAGTCGGGACATCCTGCCGCGTCGGTGCAAATGGTCCTGCTCGAACTCGAACTGGCCGGGCGGCTGGCGCGCCATGCGGGGGCGCGGGTGTCGCTGCTTTAGAGTCCCCAACGGCTCGGCGCGGTTCAGCCACGGTTCAGCGGCGCGGCGACAGGCTGATGATATTGTATAACATGCCGGGGAGTTGGGTGATGCGGAACAGGTTTCTGACAGGTGTGACATTGACGGCGCTGCTGGCTTCCGGTCCGGCGCCCTTGCCGATTGTTGCGGCGCAAGCGGCGGCGCCGGGCTGGAATGGCGGCTTTTGCCGCAATGCCGAGCCGCTGCCGCAGCTCGATCCCGAAACGCGGCCGCGGCCCGTTCCGGCCACCGGCGGCAAGGGCGGTCGCTATGACAGTGTTGCGCCGGTGATGGCTGCGCCGCCGCCCCCGCCACCCACTGCGCCGCCGCCGCCGCCGATTATGGCGCCGGTTGCCGAAGTGGCATCGCCGCCGGCGGGCGACGTCGTCGTCACCGGATCGCGCAGCGACGCCAGCGCCGGTGCGGCCGAGCCCGCCGCCATGGAAAAGGAATCGTCGGCCGATTTCGATCGCGCGCCGGGCGCCGTGATGCTTCCGCGTCCCTATCCGCAACCGCAGCCGCAGTCGGGCATCTTGACCGCCGGCGAACATGACGATCTGCTCAATCCGGAACTTTACGCCGCTTATGTCGGGCGCAGCAATCTGGGCCAGCAGATCCGCGACCTGCCGCGCGTCGATACGATGCGCGTGGTGACCGTGAAGGTCAACGACCGCAACGGGCAGCCCATTCCCTTCGCCGATGTCGTTGTGACGTGCAGCGACGGCAACAGCATCACCATGGCGACGCAGGCCGACGGCAGCGCGGTCTTCTTTCCGGGGCTCGACCGGTTGAGCGAACGCATCACGGTGTCGGCGCGCCAGGGCGGACGGGCGATCGCCGATGCGCGCCCGGTGCTCGTCGCCGATGCGCCGGGCGGTCAGCTTGTCGGCCTGACCGCGAACCAGATGGCGGCGAAGGCAACCAAGCTCGACCTGATGCTGGTGATCGACACGACCGGCAGCATGGGCGACGAGATCCGCTATCTTCAGTCCGAACTGCGTTCGATCATCAATGCGATCACGACGCGGCACCGTGATCTCGACATTCGGGTGGGCTTTGTCTTCTATCGCGACCTCGGCGATGATTATGTGACGCGCACTGTCGGCTTCGACCGCGATATCGGCCGCGCGCAGGGCGTGCTTGCACAGCAGGACGCGAACGGCGGTGGCGACTATCCCGAAGCGATGGATCAGGCGATGATCCGCGCGGTGGGGCAATCCTGGCGTCCCGATGCGGTCAAGTCGCTGCTGCTCGTCGCCGACGCGCCGCCGCACGACGACAAGGTCGGGCGCACCTGGGCCGCCGCCGAAGCGGCGCGCGCCAAGCGCATCCATATCACCCCGGTTGCCGCGTCGGGTGTCGCCGACGAGGCCGAATATGCGATGCGCGCGATGGCCGCGGCAACGCAGTCGCGCTACCTGTTCCTGACCGACGACAGCGGCGTGGGCAATCCCCACGCACCGCCGGCGATCGACTGCTATCTCGTGACCCGGCTCGACGCGCTGGTGCGCCGGGTGATCGACAGCCAGATCAGCGGCCGCCGCATCGAACCCGACAAGGACGAGGTGATCCGCAGCGTGGGCCAATATGACGGCGGCAAATGCGTGCTTCCCGCCGACTTCAAATGGGACAGCAACTGACGCCCTGACGTCAGCCATTGACACGCCCTCGCATCTGACCGATGCGGGGGCCGTGGGTTGCTTCGATAAGCCCCTCTTCCTGGCCGGTAAGTCGCGGCCGGCGGGGTGGGGGGTCGGAGGGAAGACCCATGAAGAAATTGCTGTCGGCCGTCGCGCTTGTCGCGATGCTGGCCCAGTCGCCGGTCGTTTATGCCGGCGACAAGGAACCCGTCAAAATTTCCGGACCGGCAAATGCGAAGGGCGTGACGACCGTCGCGGTCGGAGCGTTCAACGTCGGATTCATCTTTGAATCGGTCGATCAGACCAAGGCATCGGGCGGATTGATGGGCGCGTTCGGCGGGACGACCAAGGCGAAGAGCGAATTGGTCGGCGTGACGCCCGAAATGATGCAGAAGATAGCCGATGCCGCTTATGCCGATTTCGTCAGTCAGCTCGGTGCCAGCGGCTATACCGTCATACCCGCGGGCGACCTGTTCGGCCATGCGGCGCTCGCCAAGACCAAATCGCTGGAAACGCCGCTCGACATCAACATCGCACTCGAAAAGGGCAGCAAGGGCAAGGCGACCTATTTCAAGCCGAGCGAGCTTGCCTCGCAATTCATGCTGCCGGGCGATTTCACTGGATCGGGGATGAGCAGCATCGGCATCAACATGTCGGCGGGCCAAGCGAGCATGGCGCTGACCAACTATGCCAAGCAATCCGGCGTGGGGGTGATCGACGTCGTCTATCTGATCGACTTTTCGGATCAGAAGCGCCCCGGCTTTTTCAGCTTTGGCGGGCTTCAGGTAAACAGCGGGCTTTCGGTCGCCGCCGACTATTCGCGCATGACGCTGATCGCACCGTCGGGCAAGCAAACCGTCGTCACGGTGAAGGCGCCGGTCGGGGTAGAGGGCGACTTCATCGAAAAGAATGACGCGTCGAGCGGCACCGACAAGGCGCTGCAGTCGACCGCGAACGTCGCCGGCGGCCTTGCCGCGGTGGCGGGCCTTGGCGGGTTGCGCTTCGGCAAGACCCGCAAATTCGCCTTCACCGCCAAGCCCGGCGCCTACGAGGAGGGCGCGGCGAAGGCAGCGAGCCTGGCGAGCGAAATGATGGTGGCGCGCCTCGGCGCAATGCGTTGATCCCCGACGGCGGGCGCTCTATTTCCCCTCTTGACGGAAGGGAGCGGCGCCCGCCACCCTCGCGCGTACGTACGTAAGAGTTTTCGGGGAAACGAATTTTCGATGCAATTGGTGATTGTGGAATCGCCCGCCAAGGCGAAGACGATCGAGAAATATCTCGGCCGTGATTTCAAGGTGCTGGCCAGCTATGGCCACGTCCGCGACCTGCCGCCCAAGGACGGCTCGGTCGATCCGGATGACGGTTTTTCGATGGAGTGGCAGCTCTATCCGGACAAGGCGAAGCGGCTGAAGGATATTCAGGATGCCGCGAAGCAGGCCGACCGTCTGATTCTCGCGACCGACCCCGATCGCGAGGGCGAAGCGATCAGTTGGCACGTGCAGGAATTGCTACGCCAGAAAAAGGCGCTGCCGCAAAAGGTCGACCGCGTGACCTTCAACGCGATCACCAAGCAGGCGGTGACCGATGCGATGGCGCATCCGCGCGGTCTCGACGACGATCTGATCGACGCGTACCGCGCGCGCCGCGCGCTCGATTATCTCGTCGGTTTCACCCTGTCGCCAGTGCTGTGGCGCAAGCTGCCCGGCGCCAAATCGGCGGGCCGTGTCCAGTCGGTGGCGCTGCGCCTCGTCGTCGAACGCGAACGTGAAATAGAAGCCTTTGTTGCGCAGCAATATTGGTCGATCACCGGCCAGTTCGAAATGGACGGCACGCCTTTCAAGGCACGGCTCGCGCGCTGGCGCGGCGACAAGATCGAGCGTTTGACGATCACCAACGAGGCCGATGCGCGCGCCGCCGAAGCCGACGTTAAGGCGGGGCATTTCACCGTCGACAGCGTTGAAACCAAGCCGCTGACGCGCAACCCGCCGCCGCCGTTCACGACATCGACCCTGCAACAGGAAGCCGCGCGCAAGCTCGGCTTTTCGGCTAGCCACACGATGCGGGTCGCACAGGATCTCTATGAGGACGGCGCGATCACCTACATGCGTACCGATGGTGTGCAGATGGACGGCAGCGCGATCAGCGCCGCGCGGCGGGCGATCGCCGATCGCTACGACGGCGGTTATGTCCCCGATCAGCCGCGCCAGTATCAGACCAAGGCGAAGAACGCGCAGGAAGCGCACGAGGCGATCCGTCCGACCGATTTCGGCAAGGACAAGGTCGGCGGCGGCGATCATGCGCGCCTCTACGATCTGATCTGGAAGCGTGCGCTGGCGAGCCAGATGGCCTCGGCGCGGCTCGAACGCACCAGCGTCGACCTGAGCGACGGCACGGGCAAGACGATGCTCCGCGCGACCGGGCAGGTCATCAAATTCCCGGGCTTCCTCGCGCTTTATGACGAAGGCCGCGACGACAGCAGCGAGGACGACGACGCGCGCCTGCTCCCCGCGATGGCGAAGGGCGATGCCCCGGCCAAGACGGGAGTCGAGGTCGAAGCGCACGAAACCCAGCCCCCGCCGCGCTATTCGGAAGCAAGCCTGGTAAAGAAGATGGAGGAATTGGGCATCGGGCGCCCGTCGACCTATGCCTCGATCCTCCAAGTGCTCAAGGACCGCGCCTATGTGCGCGTCGAAAAGAACCGCTTCCTGCCCGAAGAGAGCGGGCGGCTGCTAACCGCTTTCCTCGAGCGCTTCTTCGGCCGCTATGTCGAATATGATTTCACCGCGGGGCTCGAAGAAGAGCTCGACGACGTATCGGGCGGCCGCGCCCAGTGGCAGGCGGTGCTCGAACGCTTCTGGCGCGACTTCAAGCCGCGCACCGGCGAGGTGATGGAGCAGAAGCCGTCGGAGATCACCGCGGCGCTCGACGAGTTTCTCGGCCCCTATCTCTTCCCCGACAAGGGCGACGGCAGCGATCCGCGCGTCTGCCCGAATTGCGGCACCGGGCGGCTGGCGCTGCGCGGCGGCAAGTTCGGTCCGTTCATTGCGTGCAGCAATTATCCGGAGTGCAAGTTCACGCGCAAATTCGCGCAGCCGGGCGGCAGCGACGGCGCCGACAGCGGCCCCGAAACGCTCGGTACCGATCCCGAAAGCGGGCTCGAGGTGACGAAGCGCAGCGGTCGGTTCGGGCCGTACATTCAGCTTGGCGACGGCAAGGAGGCGAAGCGCTCGTCGATCCCAAAGGATATTCCGGCCGAGGATTTCGATCTGGACTATGCGCTCCGGCTCCTGAGCCTGCCGCGCGACGTCGGGATGCACCCCGAAAGCGGCAAGCCGATCGTTGCGGGGCTAGGGCGCTACGGTCCCTATCTGCTCCATGACGGCAAATATGCGAAGCTGACGGGCACGGCCGAGATTTTCGACATCGGCATGAACGCGGCGGTGGCGCGTATCGCCGATGCGGCCAACGGCGGCGGCCGCGGGCGCGCCAAGGCCGAGCCATTGAAGACCTTCGGACCCCACCCGACGAGCGGCGGCGAGATGAAGCTGATGGCCGGACGCTTCGGGCCTTATGTGACCGACGGCACGACCAACGCGACGCTGCCCAAGACGGTCGAGCCCGAGGCGCTGACCGTCGAGGAAGCCGTCGCCCTGATCGACGCGCGTGCCGCAAAGGGGCCGGCGAAGGGCAAGAAGAAGGCGCCTGCGAAGAAAGCTGCCGCCAAAAAGCCCGCCGCCAAGAAGGCGCCAGCCAAAAAGAAAACGGCGGAATGACAAGGGCAACGCAGAAACAGGATCGCTGTTTTTCTGCGCTATGGTAGCATGGGCGCATCGGGAGGAATTTCGATGCGCCACCTGCTCGCCCTGATCCTCGCTCTATTTTCGCTTCCGGCCACAGCGCAACAGGTCGGGACGCTGATCGCGGCTGATCCCGTAGCCGACCCGCCGGTCGCCATGCACGCTTGGCGCATCCGCTATTGGACGAGCGGCGGCGATGGCACCGTACGCGAGGCGACGGGGATGGTTGTCGCGCCCAGCCAGGCCGCGCCGACCGCGTCGCGCCGCGTCATCGCCTGGACGCATGGCGCGTGGGGCGTGGCCGAACGCTGCGCGCCCTCGCTGAGCGCCAGTTTCTTCGCAGCCTCGGCGGGCGTCGAACCATCGGTCCGGGAAGGCTACGTCGTTGTCGCGCCAGACTATATCGGCCTCGGCAGCCCCACCATGCATCCGTTTCTGGTCGGTGAGGACACGGCGCGATCGGTCCTCGATGCGGTCCGTGCGGCGCAGGGCATAGCGGGGGCGGGGGCCGGAAAGCGCTTCGCGGTGTGGGGCGAATCGCAGGGCGGGCATGCCGCCCTGTGGACCGCGACCCGGGCCGGGGCCTATGCGCCCGACCTGACGCTTGTCGGCGCGGCGGCCGCAGCGCCGCCGACCGATCTCGCGGCCAATTTGCGGAGCGGCAGCGACAAGAACGCGCGGGCGCTGCTTCTCTCCTTTGCCTTGCATAGCTGGTCTTCGCTCTACGGCTTTTCGCTCGACCCGATCGCCAACCGGACAAATCAGGGGATCATTCACCGCCTGGCCGAGAATAATTGTGTCACCCTTGGAAAGAAACCGAAGCTTGGAACGATATTGGGGATCGTGACGGTAGCCCGCGCGACGCGAAACAAGGACATCGGGCGGATCGAGCCTTGGGCTTCGTGGGTGCGGACCAACAGCGTCGATCCGGCGCGTGTGCCGGGACCGCTGCTGATCGCCCAGGGTGACAAGGACACGATCGTCGCGCCCGCCATCACGCGTGCCTTCGCGACCGGCTTATGCCGCAACCGTACCCGGCTGAAATGGATCGATATGCGCGGAACCGATCATGCCGACAGCGCGCGGGACAGTGCCGCAGAAACATTGGCGTGGATCGGGGATCGCTTTGCTGGTGCGCCGCCTCCCGACGACTGCGGGAAATTCTAGCGAGCGGGTCAGATCGTGCAGGGCGGATCGGCGGCGCGGAAGGCGTGCTGGGCGACGTCGTCGTGACGAACAAGGCGGATTTTCGATCCGCTATGGCAATGCGCGTTGGCGGGCAGCGCGACCGTCGTCTGCTGCAGGCTGTTGACGCGCACGACGGCCTGCTCCGGCTTGCCGGGCCGCGTTTCGATCCGCATGACTTCGCCGGCGACGAGATGGTCCTTGCCGCTGCTCGCGAAACGGTCGCGCTCGATGACGAGCGCGATCAGCACGGCGATGAGCAGATAGGCCTGCCAATAGCGGAAGACCGCTCGGAACCGGTCGCCAGGGGTGTTGAAGGGGTCGTGCGCCATATCGCCGCTCAATCGACCCAGTCGAGGCCCATGTCGCGATAGACGCCGCGGTCCTCGTCCCAATTTTCCTTGACCTTCACGTGCAGGAAAAGGTGGACCTTGCGGCCCATCAGTTCGGCGAGCTCGGCGCGGGCTTTTGCGCCAATTTCTTTGATGCGGGCGCCGCCCTTGCCGAGGACGATCGCGCGCTGGTTGTCGCGCGCGACAAAAATCTGCTGGTGGATTTCGGCACTGCCGTCGGGACGGGTCTTGAACAACTCGGTTTCGACCGTCGACTGATAGGGCAATTCCTCATGGAGCTGGCGATAGAGCTGCTCGCGCGTGATTTCGGCTGCGAGCATCCGCTCGGGTGCGTCGCTGACTTCATCCTCGGGGAAATGCCACGGTCCTTCGGGCATCAGCGCGGCAAGGTGCGCCTTGAGCTCGGGCACGCCGTCGCCGCTGCTCGCCGCGATGAAGAAGGTTTCGTCAAAGGCGAGCCGGGCGTTCAGCTCGGTCGCGATGGTGAGCAGCTTGTCCTTCTTGGTCAGATCGACCTTGTTCAGCACCAGATATTTCTTCTCGGGCCGGTTCGCGACTCCTTCCAGCACGCGTTCGACGCGGCCCGTCAGCTTGGCCGCGGCGTCAACCATGACAAGGATGGCTTCGGCTTCCTCCAGGCTGCCCCACGCCGCGGCGACCATCGCGCGGTCGAGCCGGCGGGTGGGCGCGAAGATGCCCGGCGTGTCGATCAGGATGATCTGCGTGTCGCCGTCCATCGCAACGCCCATCAGGCGGGTGCGCGTCGTCTGCGCCTTGGGGCTGACGATGGCGACCTTCTGGCCGACAAGGGCGTTGACGAGGGTCGATTTGCCGGCGTTGGGTGCGCCGACGACCGCCACGAAACCGCAGCGCTGGGTCATTTTACGTCTTCCTGGGTCAAGATTTCGAGCAGGGCGGTGGCGGCCGCCTTTTCGGCGGCCTGCTTCGAGGGGCCGTCGCCTTCGGCCTCGGCGAGCTTGCCGATCGCGACGGCGACGCGGAAGCGCGGCGCGTGGTCGGGGCCGTCGCGGCGGACGAGGCGATATTCGGGGGGCTTGCGCTTGCGCGCGAGCGCCCATTCCTGGAGCGCCGCCTTGGGATGTTTGGGCGCGGCGACCTGGCCTTCGATCATGCTCCCCCAATTGCGGACGATGAATGCCCGCGCGGCGTCCTGGCCAAGGTCGAGCCACAGCGCGCCGATCAGCGCCTCGAGCACATCGGCGGCGATATTGTCGCTATGCCGCCCGCCGTCACCGATCGCCTGCGCGCCGAACCGGACATGCGCGGTAAGGTCGAGCGCCTGCGCGATCCGCGCGCAGGTTTCGCCAGACGCGAGCGCGTGCAGCCGCGACGACAATTCGCCCTCGGCAGCCTTCGGAAAGCGGGCGAACAATTCGGACGCAATGACGAGCCCGAGCACGCGGTCGCCCAGAAATTCCAGCCGCTGATAATCGCCCGCACCGCTGCTGCCGTGGGTCAGCGCCTCGCGGTAGAGGCCAAGGTCGCGGGGCGTTGCGCCGGTAATGGCGGCAAGCGTTTCCGCGGAGACGCCTTCGTTCAAAAGCCTTCCCCGGCGCGGTTCCAGCGAGCCGCGGTGAACCAGCTGATCGGGTTGATCCAGCTTGCCGACCCGTCGGTGGAGAACATCGTCACCAGCGCATGGCCGACAAGATTTTCCTCGGGCACCAGGCCGATGCCCTGACCTTCGACGGCGGGGAAGCGGCTGTCGGCGCTGCGGTCGCGATTATCGCCCATCAGGAACAGATGGCCGGCGGGCACCGTCACGGGCGCTGTATTATCCTCGGGGATCGAGGTGATATCGAGGATCGCGTAGCTCTTGCCGCTGGGCAGCGTTTCCTTGAAGCGCTTGTAGCGGCACTGACGCTGGCCGTTCGCGCCGATCTCTTCGAACTCCGGCGAATAGCAGGGGAGGGTGCCGTTGGCGCGCGACGCGTCGATCATGTTCTGCGTCACCGGAATGACGAAATCGGCCATCGGTTCGCGCTTCAGCGGCTTGCCGTTCAGCCAGACGATGCCATCCTTCACCTGGATCGTGTCGCCGGGCAGGCCGATCACGCGCTTGATATAGTCGTTGTCGTTGACCGGCGGCGCCTTGAACACGACAACGTCGCCGCGATCGGGCGTACGCGCGAAAATGCGGCCGGGGATCAGCGGCACGCTGAACGGCAGGCTGTATTTCGAATAGCCGTAAGCCATCTTGTTCACGAGCAGATAGTCGCCGATCAGCAGGCGCGGCTGCATCGATTCCGACGGAATGTTGAAGGGCGACAGAAAGAAGCTGCGAAAGATCAGCACCGCGATCGCGAGCAGCGCGAGAAAGCGGATCGTGTCGACCGCTTCTTCCTTGGCGGAAACGGGCGCGGGTTCGGGTGTCGCGGGGGCGGGCTTTTCGGCGGGTATGCTGGCATCGGTCATGGGGGCGCATTGACGGTGAATAGGTCTGCGCGTCAAGCAAATATCGGCGGATGACGCTGGTATGGGCGCTCCTGCACGCTTATGAGGTTGGCGAACCCTATCAACCCCGTTCGCGTCGAGCGTCGTCGGGATGCCCATCCGTAAGGCACCTTGCCGATGGACGGCTCGACCGTGTCCGATACGAAGGGGCAGCAAGGAATATTCGATGACCACGGCCGCAAACGCATGGCAGGCGCTCGCCGACTGGCAGCCCCAAACACTTTCCGACCTTGTGCTTGCCGATCCCGCGGCGCGTTTGCAGGCGCTGGTGCGCAGCGTTGCCGATATCCGGTTCGATTTTGCCAAGACGCACCTCGATGCTCCGGCGATTGCGATTTTGAACCGGTTGGCCGAGGCGCAGGATTTCGCGGGGCGCTGCCGCACGCTGTTTTCGGGCGGGATCGCCAATCCAAGCGAGGACCGTGCCGCCGAGCATAGCGCCGAGCGCGGCGACGGCGCGCCGGAATCGGTCCACCGCGCGCAGATGCTGCACCAGCGGATGCGGATGCTGATCGACGCGATCGAGGCCGATGCGTTCGGCGAAATCCGCCATTTGCTCCACATCGGCATTGGCGGGTCGGCGCTTGGCCCTGACCTGTTGATCGACGCGCTGGGGCGGCATGGCTCGCGCTACGACGTGGCCGTCGTCTCGAACGTCGATGGGGCCGCGCTCGCCGAGGTCTTCGCCAAATTCGACCCGGCCTATACGCTCGTGGCGGTTGCGTCGAAAACCTTCACGACGACCGAGACGCTGCTCAACGCGGCCTCGGCGCTGCAATGGCTCGAGGAGGCGGGCGTCGATGATCCGGTCGGGCGTTTCATCGCGCTTACCGCCAACCCCGAACGCGCGGTCGAATGGGGTATCGACGAAACGCGCATCCTGCCGTTCAGCGAGACCGTCGGCGGGCGCTATTCGCTCTGGTCATCGATCGGTTTTCCAGCGGCGCTGGCGCTCGGCTGGGACGCCTTCCAAGACATGCTCGAAGGCGCGGCGGAGATGGACCGCCATTTCCGGCTTGCCGACGGCGCCGACAATATCTGCCTGCTCGCCGCCTTCGCCGACCAGATTTACGCCAACCGGCTAGGCTGCCAGACGCGCGCAGTCTTTGCCTATGACGAACGCCTGCGGCTGCTGCCCGCCTATCTGCAACAGCTCGAAATGGAATCGAACGGCAAGCGGGTGACGCTCGACGGCGCGCCGCTCGCGCAGCAGAGTGCGCCGATTACTTGGGGCGGCGTTGGCACCGACGCGCAGCATGCGGTGTTCCAGCTTCTGCATCAGGGCACACATCTGACCCCGGTCGAATTCGTCGTCGCCCGCGAACCCGATCATATCCTCGACGATGCGCACCACGAAACGCTGGTTGCCAACTGCATCGCACAAGGCGCGGCGCTGATGACCGGCCGTGCGAGCGAGGACGGCGCGCGCGCCTATCCCGGCAACCGCCCGTCGACGACGATCCTGCTCGAACAGGTGACGCCGCACAGTCTGGGCGCGCTAATCGCCTTCTACGAGCATCGCGTTTTCGCCAACGCCGTGCTGCTCGGCATTAATCCCTTCGATCAGTTCGGGGTCGAGCTGGGCAAGGAAATGGCGAAGGGGCTGGCCGAAGGCACGGTGCAGTTCGATCCGGCGACCGAAGCGCTGATGCAGGCCGCGCTGGGGGACTAGGGTCAAAACCCGAAGCGATCACGCCGATCCAAATATTCGATTGGCAAGACGGCGCGGCGTAACCACATAGGCTTTCGCCGCGAATGTCAGCGACAAGTGTCAGAGGTAATTCCATGAGCGATTTTGACTATGACCTGTTTGTCATCGGCGCCGGGTCGGGCGGCGTTCGCGCGAGCCGGGTCGCGGCGTCACACGGCGCGCGCGTTGCGGTCGCCGAGGAGCATCGGGTCGGCGGCACCTGCGTCATTCGCGGCTGCGTGCCCAAGAAGCTGCTCGTCTATGGGGCGCACTTTGCAGAAGATCTGAAGGACGCGCGGCATTTCGGCTGGGACGTTCCCGATTGCCATTTCGACTGGCAGCGGCTGCGCGGCAATGTGCTGGGCGAAGTGACGCGTCTCGAAGGTCTCTACGGTCAGACGCTCGATAATCACAAGGTTACGGTCCTCAAGACGCGCGCGACCGTCGTCGGTCCGCAAAAGGTACGGCTCGCCGACGGGACCGAACTCACCGCCGAACGCATCTTGGTGGCAACCGGAGGCTGGCCCTTCGTCCCCGAATTTCCGGGCAGCGAACATGCGATCACGTCGAACGAGGTGTTTCACCTCGACAGTCTGCCGAAGCGCGTGGTGATTGCTGGCGGCGGCTATATCGCCAACGAATTTGCGGGCATCTTCAACGAATTCGGCAGCAAGGTGACGATCGTCAACCGCGGCGACGCGATCCTGCGCGGCTATGACGAGCAGATCCGCGACCGTCTGCTACAGATTTCGATGACCAAGGGGATCGAATTCCGCTTCAACGCGCCTTTCAAGTCGATCGAGAAACAGGATGACGGATCGCTGTTGGTCCATCTCGAAAATTGCGATCCGATCGCCGCCGATGCGGTGCTCGTCGCGACCGGTCGGGTACCGAACACCAAGGGGCTGGGTCTGGAAGCGGCGGGTGTCGAACTCGACAAGGATGGTGCGGTCAAGGTCGATGACAATAATCAGTCGTCGGTGCCGAGCATCTATGCCGTCGGCGACGTGACCAATCGTATCCAGCTGACGCCGGTGGCGATCCGCGAGGGACAGGCGTTCGCCGACAGTGTCTTCGGCGGCAAGCCGACGACGGTCGATTATGCCAATGTCCCGAGCGCGGTGTTCAGCCATCCCCCGATCGGCGCGGTCGGGATGACCGAGGCAGAGGCACGCAACAAGCTGGGCGCTGTGCGCATCTATACCAGCGATTTCCGGGCGATGAAGAATGTCCTCGCCGGCCGCAACGAACGGGCGCTGTACAAGATGGTCGTCAATGCGGCGACCGATCAGGTCGTCGGCCTTCATATGATCGGCCCCGACGCGCCCGAAATTTTGCAGGCCGCCGCGGTCGCCGTGAAGGCGGGGCTGACCAAGGCCGACTTCGACGCGACGGTCGCCCTGCACCCCAGCATGGCCGAGGAACTGGTGCTGCTGAAATAGGGCGATAGGCCCACCCTGATCCGTTCGTGCTGAGCTTGTCGAGGCACCGTCCTTCTCTGATACTCGAAGGAAAGTACGGCCCTTCGACAAGCTCAGAGCGAACGCAGTGTTATTGCCGAGCGATAAGCTATACTCTGGCGCGGATCGAGCGAGGGAGGGGCGAATGACAGGCGCGATATTGGTAACAGGCGGCAGCGGCTATATTGCCGGCTTCCTGATCCGGCAGTTGATCGACAATGGCTGGACGGTTCACACGACCGTGCGCAGCCTGAAGCGCGAGGCCGAGGTGCGCAGTTGGCTGGCGGTCGACAATGACCGGCTTCGGTTCTTCGCGGCCGATCTGGAGCATGATCTCGGCTGGGCGGAGGCGATCGCCGGATGCAGTCATGTCGCGCATGTCGCTTCGCCCTTTCCGATTGGGGTTCCCCAGCACGCCGACGAACTGGTGGTTCCGGCGCGCGAAGGCGCGTTGCGCGCGCTGCGTTTCGCGAGGGCAGCGGGGGTGCGGCGCTTCGTTCTGACCTCGTCGATGGCGGCGATCGCCTATGGGCATGGCGACGGCGGCGGCATCTACAGCGAAGCCGATTGGACGAACCTCGATAATCCGGCGGTCATGCCCTATCCGCGCTCGAAAACCGTCGCCGAGCGCGCGGCGCGCGATTGGGTGGCGTCGGAGGGCGGCGACATGGAATTCGCCTCGGTCAATCCCGCGGCGGTGTTCGGGCCGCTGCTGTCCGACGATCTGTCGACGTCGATCGAGGTCGTGAAACAATTGCTCGAGGGCAAGGTGCCGATGTGTCCCGACGTCGGCTTCGGCATCATCGACGTGCGCGACGTTGCCGACCTTCATTATCGCGCGCTCACCGCGCCGGGTATCCGTAACGAGCGCTATGTCTGTTCGGGACCGTTTCTGAAGATGATCGATGTCGCCAACATCCTGACCGCGAACCTGGGCGAGCAGGCGCGCAAGGTGCCGACGCGGCGGATGCCCGACTGGCTGCTCAAGACATTCGCGATCTTCCGCCCCGAACTCAAGCAGCTCGTCGCCGAGCTGGGCAATGTCCGCGGCGGCGACAGCCGCCACGCGATGGAAACGCTCGGCTGGACGATGCGGACGCCCGAGGAGGCGGTGCTGGCGACGGCGCACAGCCTGCTCGAGCGGGGAATCGTGAAGGTGTGAGCATCTTCGTCATTGCTTCGCTCTGCTTGCAATGACATTGCGCTAGCCGATGCGGTAGGGCACCACGTCGCGCCGGTCGGGGTCGACCAGGATCGGCCGGTCGCTCGGCGGAAAGGCGCGTTGGTCGCAGTCGTCGCGCGGACAGATGCGGCACGATGATCCGATACGCGTCGCGGCGTGCGGCGCGGTCACATCGACCCCGTCGGCATAGACGAAATCGGCGGCATATTGCGCCTCGCACCCCAGCGCCACGGCATAGCGGCGCGGCGCGCGCGCATAGCTGCCCGACGGTTTCACGAGCCCCTTTGCCATCGACACATAGCGCAGGCCATCGGGCGTTTCGGCGAGCTGGAACAATATGCGGTCGGGGATCGCCGCCGCCTCGTGGACGATCCACAGCGGGCAGGCGCCACCGAAGCGCGCGAATTGCAGGCGGGTGGCGCTGTGCCGCTTGGTGATATTGCCCGCCATGTCTACGCGGCAGAAGAACATCGGGATGCCGCGCGCGCCGGGGCGCTGGAGCGTCGAGAGGCGATGGCACGCCTGTTCGAAGCTGACGCCATAGTCGAGCCGCAGCCGGTCGATGTCGTGCCGCACCGCGCGGGCGCTGGCGCGAAAGGCGGCATAGGGCATCAGCACCGCACCCGCGGCATAATTGGCGAGGCCGACGTGGAGCAGCTGGCGCGCCGCCGCGGTGCGCAGTGGCGACGCTTCGATCACCGCCGCAATCTCGCGCGCGAGCGCCAGCGCTGCAAGCTGGTGCGCGAGTTGAAAGCGGCGCGTTTCGGCGGGCTGCGACGGATCGATGATCAGGTGGCGCATCGTCGCGTCGAAATCGCGCAGCACCTGATGCTGGCGGTAGACGATCGAAATGCCCAGCGCTTCGCGCAGCCGCCGTTCGATCGTCTCGATCGCGGGCGACGGATCGCGGCCGCGGAGCTGACTAGCCAGCGTCTCGGCTGCGCGGTCGATGCTGTCGACATAATTGCCCGCGTCGTGGAACCAGTCGCGCACCTCCTCCCACGGCAGGCGGCTGCCCTCGGCGGTGCCGCCGGTCATTGCTTCGTCGATGATCTGGAGCCGCTGGCCCGCGCGGCGATAGGCGGCGTGGAGCGCGACGAACTGGTCGGCGAGCTGCGGTTGCTGGAGCGCGGCGCGCTCAAGCTGTTCGGGCGCCAGCGGTGCGGCGGCGAACAGCGGATCGGCCGCCGCCTCGCGCAGCGCCCCGGCGCGGCGGTCACCGGCATCGGCGGCGACCTCCTCCCATTCGAGCGGGAAAAGCCTTTGCAGCCGGTCGAGCAGGGCAGGGGTCAACGGCCGGTCGTCATGCTCGATCTGGCTGAGATAGGATGTCGAAATGCCGATCCTTTCGGCGAAATCGGCCTGCCGGATGCCCCGTTCCGTACGAAGCTGGCGCAAACGGGCGCCTGCAAAGATGCGCTGGCGGCTCACGAGCCTTCTCCTTTTCTGCGAAGAATGACTACTTTGCAAAATGCAACTTTGCAACTTTGCAAATTCGCATTTGCATAGCGGGCGCCGCGGGCGCAGATGGCAGGCTTCAGATAACCGGAGAAGCCGAGTGTCCGCCAATATTGCCGAAATGGAACGCCGCCGTGCCGCCGCCGCCTTGGGGGGCGGGCAGAAGCGTATCGATGCCCAGCACGCCAAGGGCAAGCTGACCGCGCGCGAGCGACTGCTGGTGCTGCTCGACGAAGACTCGTTCGAGGAGCTCGACACCTATGTCGAGCATGACTGCGTCGATTTCGGCATGCAGGACCAGAAGATTCCGGGCGACGGCGTCGTCACCGGATCGGGGACGATCAACGGCCGCCTCGTCTATGTCTTCAGCCAGGATTTCACCGTCTTCGGCGGCTCGCTGTCCAAGCGTCACGCCGAAAAAATCTGCAAGGTGATGGACAAGGCGATGCTGGTCGGTGCGCCAGTCATCGGCCTCAATGACAGCGGCGGCGCCCGTATTCAGGAAGGTGTGGCGAGCCTGGGCGGCTATGCCGACGTGTTCCAGAAAAATGTGCTGGCGTCGGGCGTCGTGCCGCAGATTTCGCTGATCATGGGGCCGTGCGCGGGGGGCGCGGTTTACAGCCCGGCGATGACAGACTTCATCTTCATGGTGAAGGATAGTAGCTACATGTTCGTCACCGGCCCTGATGTGGTGAAGACGGTGACCAACGAAGTGGTGACGCAAGAAGAACTCGGCGGCGCGATCACCCATACGACCAAGAGCTCGGTCGCCGATCTGGCGTTCGAGAATGATATCGAGGCGCTGCTCGCGGCGCGCGACTTCTTCGATTATCTGCCCGAAAACAACCGCAGCGGCGTGCCGGTGCGCCCGACGAGCGATCCCTACGACCGTGCCGAGATGAGCCTCGACACGCTGATCCCGCCCAACGCGAACCAGCCCTATGACATGCACGAGCTGATCCGCAAGACGGTCGATGAGGGCGATTTCTTTGAAGTGCAGCCGGCGCACGCCGCGAACATCATCTGCGGCTTCGGGCGTATCGAAGGACGCACCGTAGGCATCGTCGCGAACCAGCCGCTGGTGCTGGCAGGGGTGCTCGACATCAATTCGTCGAAGAAGGCGGCGCGCTTCGTGCGTTTCTGCGACGCGTTCGAAATTCCGATCGTAACCTTCGTCGACGTCCCCGGCTTCCTCCCGGGCACCGCGCAGGAATATAACGGCATCATCAAGCATGGTGCGAAGCTGCTCTTCGCCTATGCCGAGGCGACGGTGCCCAAGATCACCGTGATCACGCGCAAGGCCTATGGCGGCGCGTACGACGTGATGGCGTCGAAGCATCTGCGCGGCGATTTGAACTATGCGTGGCCGACCGCCGAGATTGCGGTGATGGGCGCGAAGGGCGCGGTCGAGATCATCTTCCGCGCCGACATGGGCGACCCCGAAAAGATCGCGCAGCGCACGAAGGAATATGAGGACCGCTTCGCCAATCCGTTCGTGGCGGCGTCACGCGGTTATATCGACGAGGTCATCCATCCGCATAATACGCGCAAGCGGATCGCGCTGGGGCTACGCAAGCTGCGGAACAAGCAGTTGGAGAATCCGTGGAAGAAGCATGACAATATCCCGCTGTAAATTCCGGTCGTCACCCCGGACTTGATCCGGGGTCCATTCTTCCGGCGCTGATCGAATGGATGCCGGATCAAGTCCGGCATGACGAAGTGAGAGAGAATTTGACATGAAACTGGGCCGCCTCAACCATATCGGCATCGCGACGCCTTCCATCGCCGACAGCATCGTCTTTTACCGCGACGTGATGGGCGCGACGAAGATTCATGAACCGTTCGACCTGCCCGAGCAGGGGGTGAAGGTGTGTTTCGTCGACACGCCCGGCGCGGGCGGGGCGCGTGACGGCACCCAGATCGAGTTGATCGAGCCGCTGCCGGGCAACACGTCGATCGCGGGGTTCCTCGAAAAGAACCCGGCGGGGGGACAGCATCATATGTGCTACGAAGTGCCCGACATCCATGCCGCCAAGGCCGAATTCGAGGCGATGGGCAAGCGCGTGCTGGGCGAGCCGCGCATCGGGGCGCATGGGACGTTGATTTTCTTCCTGCACCCCAAGGACATGGGCGGGGTGCTGACCGAGATCATGGAGACGCCGAAGGGCGATCATTGACCCATTTTTCCTCGTCACCCCGGACTTGATCCGGGGTCCATTTTTCCGTCGCTGCGAGGAATGGATGCCGGATCAAGTCCGGCATGACGAAAAGAGAGTAGAGATACGCATATGACCGACAAACCGACCCTCGACCAATGGGCGGCCGCCGCCGACAAGGAAGTAAAGGGTAAAGATCTCACCTGGCACACGCCCGAGGGGATCGATGTCAAACCGCTCTATACGGCGGAGGACGTAACCACCGATCCGGGTCTGCCCGGCTTTGCGCCCTTCACGCGCGGCGTGCGCGCGTCGATGTATGCGGGGCGGCCGTGGACGATCCGGCAATATGCGGGTTTTTCGACTGCCGAGGAATCGAACGCCTTCTATCGCCGCAACCTCGCGGCGGGACAGAAGGGCCTGTCAGTCGCCTTCGACCTGGCGACGCACCGCGGTTATGACAGTGATCATCCGCGCGTCGTCGGCGACGTCGGCAAGGCGGGGGTGGCGATCGACAGCGTCGAGGATATGAAAATCCTGTTCGACGGCATCCCGCTCGACCAGATGTCGGTGTCGATGACGATGAACGGCGCGGTGATCCCGATCCTGGCTTTCTTCATCGTCGCGGGCGAGGAACAGGGGGTCGAGCGCAAGCTGCTCGACGGGACCATCCAGAACGACATTCTCAAGGAGTTCATGGTCCGCAACACCTATATCTATCCGCCCGAACCCTCGATGCGGATCATCAGCGACATCTTCGGCTACACGTCGCGCGAGATGCCTAAGTTCAACAGCATCTCGATCTCCGGCTATCATATGCAGGAGGCGGGGGCGACCCAGGTGCAGGAGCTGGCCTTCACCATCGCCGACGGCATCGAATATGTGAAATATGGCGTGGCGAGCGGCCTCGACATCGACAAGTTCGCCGGGCGCCTGTCCTTCTTCTTCGCGATCGGCATGAACTTCTTCATGGAAATCGCCAAGCTGCGCGCCGCGCGCGTGCTGTGGCACCGCGCGATGACGAAGCTGGGCGCGAAGGACGAGCGCAGCAAGATGCTGCGCACCCATTGCCAGACGTCGGGGGTCAGCCTGACCGAGCAAGACCCCTACAACAATGTCATGCGCACGACGATCGAGGCGATGGCGGCGATGCTGGGCGGCACCCAATCGCTGCACACCAACGCGCTCGACGAGGCGATCGCGCTGCCCACCGACTTTTCGGCCCGCATCGCGCGCAATACGCAGATCGTGATCCAGGAAGAAACGGGCATGTGCAACGTCGTCGATCCGCTCGGCGGCAGCTATTATATCGAGGCGCTGACGCAGCAGCTCGTCGACAAGGCGCAGGAGATCATCGACCGGGTCGAAAGCGAAGGCGGCATGGCCAAGGCGGTCGCCGCCGGCTGGCCCAAGGCGATGATCGAGGAGGCCGCCGCCGCCCGACAGGCGAGGGTGGACCGCGGCGATGATGTCATCGTCGGCGTGAACAAATATCGCCTGAAGGACGAGGATCTGCTCGAAACGCTGGAGGTCGACAACACCAAGGTTCGCGAGGCGCAGGTCGCGCGCATCAACCGCGTCAAGGCGAGCCGCGACGAGGTCGCCTGCCAGGCCGCGCTCACCGCGCTGCGCCGCGCGGCGGCGGCACCGCAGTCGATCGAGACCAATCTGCTCGCGCACGCGGTCGATGCGGCGCGCGCGCGCGCGACGCTGGGCGAAATTTCGGACGCGATGGAGGTCAGCTTCGGGCGCTACGGCACGGTGCCGAAGCCGGTGAAGGGCGTTTATGCCGCACCCTATCAGGGCGACAGCCGCTGGGCGCAGGTCGTCGACGGGGTGAAGGCGGTCGAACGCCGTCTGGGCCGCGCGCCCAAGCTTCTCGTCGCCAAGATGGGGCAGGATGGACACGATCGCGGCGCCAATGTCATCGCCTCGGCGTTCAGCGACATGGGCTTCGATGTGGTGTCCGGGCCCTTGTTCCAGACGCCCGAGGAAACGGTCGTGCTCGCGCTCGAAAGCGGGGTCGATGCGGTCGGCGCGTCGAGCCTTGCCGCCGGGCACAAGACGCTGATCCCCGAACTCATCAAGGGACTGCGCGAGGCGGGGCGCGGCGATATCAAGGTGATCGCGGGCGGCGTCATTCCGCCGCAGGATTACGACTATCTGCGCGACGCGGGCGTGCAGGGCATCTATGGCCCGGGCAGCAATGTGGTGGAATGCGCCGCCGACGTCCTGCGCCTGCTCGGCCACAACATGCCCCCGCTGGAGGATGCTGCATGAGCGACCATAAGCCCGAAACGCTGAGCGTTCACGCCGGCACCGCGCCCGATCCGACGACCAAGGCGCGGATCACGCCGATCTACCAGACCGCATCCTATGTGTTCGACGATGTCGACCATGCGTCGCGCTTGTTCAACCTGCAGGAATTCGGGAATATCTACACCCGGATCATGAACCCGACGAACGGCGCGCTCGAAGGCAAGATCGCGGCGCTGGAGGGCGGGCAGGCGGCGCTAGCGGTTGCCTCGGGCCATGCGGCACAATTCTTGGCCTTCCATACGATCATGGAGCCGGGATGCGAGATCGTGGCGGCGAAAAAGCTCTATGGCGGCTCGCTCAACCAGTTGGGGCAGAGCTTTCGCAAGATGGCGTGGACGACGCATTTCGTCGATGCCGACGATCCTGCAAATGTCGCGGCCGCGATCAACGACAAGACGCGCGCGGTGTTCATCGAAAGCCTCGCCAATCCGGGCGGGGTCGTGCAGGATATTGCGGCGATTGCAAAGGTCGCCCACGATGCCGGCGTGCCGCTGATCGTCGACAACACGATGGCGACCCCGATGCTCTGCCGCCCGATCGAACATGGCGCC
Source organism: Sphingopyxis sp. A083 (assembly GCF_001468495.1). NCBI lineage: Bacteria > Pseudomonadati > Pseudomonadota > Alphaproteobacteria > Sphingomonadales > Sphingopyxidaceae > Sphingopyxis > Sphingopyxis sp. A083. The sequence goes on from NZ_LNSK01000002.1 coordinate 373,249, forward strand.
GACATCGTCGTCCATTCGGCGACCAAATTTTTGAACGGTCATGGCAATGCGATCGGCGGGTTGATCGTCGATGCCGGGACGTTCGACTGGGCGAAGGGCGGCAAATATCCCGCGCTGAGCGAGCCGAATGCCTCCTATCACGGGCTGACCTTCACCGATGCGTTCGGGCCGCTCGCCTTCATCCTCGCCGCGCGGACGCTCGGTCTGCGCGACCTTGGCCCCGCGCTTGCGCCGATGAACGCCTTTCTTGCGCTCACCGGCATGGAGACGCTTGCGCTGCGCATGGACCGGCATTGCAGCAACGCGATCGCGCTCGCCAAATGGTTGCAGGATCATCCGGCGGTGAGCTGGGTCTCCTATGCCGGGCTGCGCGACAGCCCCTATCATGACCTCGCGCACAAATATCTCGGCGGGCGCGGCGGCGCCGTGTTCACCTTCGGCCTCAAGGGCGGCTACGACGCTGGCGTCAAGCTCGTCTCCTCGGTCAAGCTGTTCAGCCATCTCGCCAATCTTGGCGATACCCGCTCGCTGATCATCCACCCGGCGTCCACAACGCACAGCCAGCTTTCGGAGGCCGAACTGGTCGAAGCCGGCGCCGGCCCCGACGTCGTCCGCGTGTCGGTGGGGATCGAACATATCGACGACATCATCGCCGACCTGGCGCAGGCATTGGAGACCGAAGCGTGACCGAAACCCGTACCGACTGGACGCGCGAGGAAATCGCCGCGCTGTTCGACCTGCCGTTCGACGAGCTGATGTGGGAGGCGCAGGGCGTCCATCGCCGCCATCACGCGCGCGGCGAGGTGCAGCTTTGCACGCTCTTGAGCATCAAGACCGGCGGCTGTGTCGAGGATTGCGGCTATTGCTCGCAGTCGAAGCATGCCGACAGCGGACTCAAAGCCACCAAGCTGATGGACGTGCGCGCGGTGCTGCAGGCCGCGGCGCAGGCGAAGGATGCCGGGTCGAAGCGTTTCTGCATGGGCGCCGCCTGGCGCAACCCCAAGGACCGCGACATGGCGAGCATCGTCGAGATGGTCGAGGGCGTGCGGGCGATGGGCTTGGAAACCTGCATGACCCTGGGCATGCTGACCAAGGAACAGGCGCAGACGCTCGCGGTTGCGGGGCTCGACTATTATAATCACAATATCGATACGAGCCCGGAAAATTACGAGAATATCATCTCGACGCGGACGTTTCAGGATCGGCTCGATACGCTGGAAGAAGTCCGCAATGCGGGGATCAACGTCTGTTCGGGCGGGATCGTCGGCATGGGTGAAACGCGTGCCGACCGCGTCGGCTTCATTCACGCGCTTGCGACGCACGAACGCCATCCCGAAAGCGTGCCGGTCAACGCGCTGGTACCGGTGAAGGGCACGGTACTCGGCGACATTCTCGACGGCACTCCGCTCGCGAAGATCGACGATATCGAATTCGTCCGCACGATCGCGGTAGCCCGCATCACCATGCCCAAGTCGATGGTCCGCCTGTCGGCGGGCCGCGAGAGCATGTCGGAGGCGACGCAGGCGCTCTGCTTCATGGCGGGCGCGAACAGCATCTTCACCGGCGACAAGCTGCTGACGACGGCGAATGCGGGCGACAATGCCGACGCGGCGCTGTTCGCAAAGCTGGGGCTGCGCCCGATGGAGAGCGAAGAGCCGATGCGCCAAGGGATGCTCACGGAGGCCGCGGAGTGATCCTCGCCCTTTTCTATTTGGCGGTGGCGGTCGCGGAGGATTCTCCCGTCGATTGCGACAATCAACGATATCAGGTCGAGATGAACTATTGTGCCGGAAAGGCCTATGAGGTCGCGGATGCGGCGCTCAATGCGCAGTGGAAGCTGACCGTTGCCGAGATGCGGTCGCGCGATAAGATGATCGATCGCCGCTATGACAGCCAACCGACGCATTATGACACGCTGCTCGCCGCGCAGCGCGCGTGGCTGACCTATCGCGATCAGCAGTGCCTGGTCGAGAGTTTTGCGGCGCGCGGCGGTAGCATGGCACCGATGCTCCACAGCGGATGCATGGAACGATTGACCAAGGCGCGGACCGCAGAACTAAAGGCACTTGTCGAGGAATATTGATGTTCAAGAAAATCCTGATCGCCAATCGCGGCGAAATTGCCTGCCGCGTCATCAAGACCGCGCGCCGCATGGGCATCGCGACGGTCGCCGTCTATTCGGACGCCGACGCGCGCGCGCCTTTCGTGCAGATGGCCGACGAGGCGGTGCATATCGGGCCGTCGCCGGCGTCCGAATCCTATCTGATCGCCGACAAGATCATCGCCGCGTGCAAGGCGACGGGCGCCGAGGCTGTGCATCCGGGCTATGGCTTCCTGTCGGAACGCACCAGCTTTGCCGAGGCGCTGGCGAAGGAAAATATCGCCTTCATCGGCCCGCCGGTGAACGCGATCGCCGCGATGGGCGACAAGATCGAGTCGAAGAAGCTCGCGAAGGAAGCGGGCGTCAACGTCGTCCCCGGCTTCGTCGGCGAAATTCGCGATACCGAGCATGCGGTCGAGATTTCGAACGAGATCGGCTATCCGGTGATGATGAAGGCCAGCGCCGGCGGCGGCGGCAAGGGCATGCGCCTCGCCTATGACGAGAAGGACGTCCGCGAAGGCTTCGAGAGCGTCAAGCGTGAGGGGCTGAACAGCTTCGGCGACGACCGCGTGTTTATCGAGAAATTCATCCTGAACCCGCGCCATATCGAGATCCAGATTCTCGGCGATCAGCACGGCAACATCCTCTACCTCAACGAGCGCGAATGCAGCATCCAGCGCCGCCACCAGAAGGTCGTCGAGGAAGCGCCGTCGCCCTTCGTCACCGAAAAGATGCGCAAGGCGATGGGCGAGCAGTGCGTCGCGCTGTCGAAGGCGGTCGGCTATTACAGCGCGGGCACGGTCGAACTGATCGTGTCGGGCGCCGATCCGACCGGCGAGAGCTTCTACTTCCTCGAAATGAACACCCGGCTTCAGGTCGAGCATCCCGTGACCGAAGCGATTACCGGCATCGATCTGGTCGAACAGATGATCCGCGTCGCGGCGGGCGAGAAGCTCGAAATGACGCAGGACGACATCAAGATCGACGGCTGGGCGATCGAGAACCGCGTTTATGCCGAAGATCCCTATCGCGGCTTTCTGCCCTCGACGGGGCGCCTGACGCGCTACAAACCGCCGGTCGCCGGCTGGACCGACGATGGCGAGGAAAATGGCCGCCGGGGTGTGGATGGCGTGCGCGTCGACGACGGCGTTTACGATGGCGGCGAGGTGTCGATCTTCTACGATCCGATGATCGCCAAGCTGATCACCTGGGGCGAGACGCGCGACGAGGCGGCCGATCTGCAGGTGGCGGCGCTCGACCGCTTCGAGCTTGAGGGGCTTGGCCACAATATCGATTTCGTCTCGGCGATCATGCAGCATCCGCGCTTCCGCTCAGGCGAGCTGACCACGGGCTTTATTGCCGAGGAATATCCCGAGGGCTTCCACGGCGCGCCGACCGAGGAAGCGGTGACGCGCGCGCTCGCGGCGATCGCGGGCTTCATGGCGAGCGCCGAGGCCGATCGCGCGCGGCGCACCGACGGTCAGCTCGGCGACCGGCTCGACCCGCCCGCAAAGTGGCAGGTGACGATCGACGGCACGAGCCACAAGGTCAAACTCGGCCACAAGCATATCAAGGTCGATGGCGACAAGATCGACATCGCGCTCGAATATACGCCGGGCGACCGGCTGGTGGTGGCCGAGATCGACGGCAGCGAACTGGCGGTGAAGGTCGCGAAAACGCGCACCGGCTGGCGCATGACGACGCGCGGCGCGATCCATAATGTGCGCGTGCTGCCCTGGCACGTCGCGCCGCTCGCGAGCCACATGATCGAAAAGATCCCGCCCGATCTGTCGAAATTCCTCATCTGCCCGATGCCCGGCCTGCTCGTCGCGTTGCATGTGGGCGAAGGCGACAAGGTCGAGGCGGGTCAGCCGCTGGCAACCGTCGAGGCCATGAAGATGGAGAATATCCTTCGCGCCGAAAAATCGGGTGTGGTGAAGACCGTCAACGCCACGCAGGGCGACAGCCTCGCGGTCGATGCGGTGATCCTGGAGATGGAATGATCCACTTTCGTCATTCCCGCGCAGGCGGGAATCCAGCTAAGGCAGTGAGGAAGCTGGATTCCCGCCTGCGCGGGAATGACGGAGGATTTGAATGCACCTGAATCACGACGCCGCAGCCCCCGCTGCGGAGCCCATCGCCTTCGACGATTTCCTGCGTGTCGATATCCGCGTCGGCACGATCGTCGCGGCCGAGCCTTTTCCCGAGGCGCGCAAGCCCGCGTTCAAGCTGAAAATCGATTTCGGCCCCGCGATCGGTATCAAGAAGAGCAGCGCACAGATCGTCGCGCGCTACGCGCTCGAGGATTTGCCGGGGCGGCAGGTTGCGGCGGTTGTCAACTTTCCCCCGCGCCAGATCGGCAAGTTCATGTCCGAAGTGCTGACGCTGGGCTTTGCCGACGCGGCGGGCGAGGTGATCCTTTTCGCCCCCGACCGCGCGGTGCCGAACGGGTCGCGACTGTTCTGAATCGTGATCGGGTTAGGCTGAAACACCACCGTCCTTATCTCGTCATCCCGGCGAAGGCGGGGATCCCGCCGGCTCTATCTGACGCACCGGCGAGATCCCGGCCTTCGCCGGGATGACGATTCAGGCAAAAACGATCAGGCTCTAGGCCGCCTCCACTTCCCCCATCAGCCGTTTCGCGAGGAACAGCTTGAACAGGATGAAGGCAACCAGCCCGACCGCGGCGGTCGCGACATGGAACAGCCAGAAACTGGTCGTCGGTATCGACGAATACCAAGTGCCGACCTCACCGACGATCTTGTTCGCGCCGAAGAAGGCGAGGTAATAAATGCCGACGATCGTCGCGTTGAGCGCCTTCGGTGCCAGCTTGGTGAACAGCGCGAGGCTGACGGGCAGGATATGCGCAAAGCCGACGCTGTTGAGCAGATGGAACATCACGGGCCAGAACAGCCCGATCTTGCCGTCGCCCTGCGTCGCCGCCGCCATGACGAGGCAGAGCCCGCCGGCGATGGTGAAGACGCTGCCGATGATCATCTTGCCCAGTTCGTCGGGTTCGCGGTGGCGCTTGCCGTACCAGACGTAGAAGGCGGCGACCGCTGCGAGCATCGAAAAGCTCGCCGTCGCGTCGATGGTGATCATCCAGCTTGTCGGCAGCGTCTCGCCAAAGAAGGTGAGCTGGAAATGCTGATCGGCCCAGACCAGATAGGCGTTGAAGATTTCCTGATTGGTGAGCAGCGCGACCGCCATCACCGGCACCAGCGTCAGCACCGCCACGACGCGCAGCCAGTCCTGCCGAGACATCGGTTCGCTCGCTTTCGCAGCCGCGCCTTTCGCGGGCCGATTGTCGGCGGGAAGCCACGGTCCTGCCATGATATAGAGGATCAGGCCGATGACCATCACCACGCCCGCGGTGCCGAAACCCCAGTGCCAGCCGACCTTTTCGCCCAGCGTACCCGAAATCAGCGGCGCCGCGATGACGCTGACGTTGATCGCGATATAGAAGATCTGGAACGCCATCGCGCGCCGCAGATCGCCGGGCTTGTAAAGTTCGCCGACCTGGCTCGCGATATTGCCCTTGAACAGTCCCACGCCGACAATCAGCGCGAGGAGGGCGAAGAGGAAGGCGCCCTCGAACGCCATCAGGAAATGGCCGATCGCCATGATCAGGCCGCCGGCGATCAGCGTCGCGCGCCGCCCGAGCCAGCGGTCGGCGATGAAGCCGCCGGCGATCGGGGTCAGATAGACGAGCGAGGTATAATCGCCGAAAATCTTTGACGCGAAGGGCTGGCCGTCGATCCCGCCGTACCAGCCGCGCAGCCATTCCAGCCCGAAGACCCCGCTCGCATGTTCGGGCAGCAGCAGATATTTGACCATGTAGAGGACGAGCAGCGTCTGCATCGAATAATAGGAAAAACGCTCGCACCCTTCGACGAAGGCCAGATAGCCCAGGCCCTTGGGATGGCCCAGAAAGGCGCGGTCGGCGCGGTCGATGCCCTCTTCGAAATCCGGCGTCGCCTCGGCAATCGTCATATGGTCACTCCCCGAAATTTCGGGCGACCCTAATGTTGCAAATGAAACTTTCCAGACACAATCGACGAACGGCGGCGGGCGTCGATGCGGCTTGTCACGTTCGGGCCGTCAGCGAATCCGCTGGCCGCCCTTCCATAGCGCGGTGACGCGGCCTTGCACCGGCATGCCGTCGAACGGGGTGTTGCCCGCCCAGGCAGCCATCCGCTTCGCATCGACCTGCCACGGCGCACCCTCGTTGATCAGGATCAGGTCGGCCTCGGCACCCACCGTCAGTGCGCCCGCGTCGAGCCCGAGCAGCTTCGCCGGCGTCGCGGCGAGCAGGTCGAACAGGCGCGCCGGGGTGACATGACCATCGCGTACGAGCTGCAGTCCCATCGCGAGCAGCGTTTCGGCGCCCGCCATGCCGGGCAGCGCTTCGGCAAAGGGCAGGCGCTTGTCCTCGGGGCCGCGGGGATCGTGCCCGGATGCCAGCACGTCGATGGTGCCGTCGGCGATGGCGGAGAGGCACGCGTGGCGGTCGTCCTCGCTGCGGAGCGGCGGCGACAGGCGGGCAAAGGTACGGAAATCGCCGATCGCCGTGTCCGAAAGGAACAGATGCGCGGGCGTGATGCCGCAGGTGACGGGCAGGCCTTTCGCCTTGGCGGCGCGGACAAGATCGAGCCCGCGCGCGGTGGTGACCTGGCGGAAGTGGATCGGTGCGCCGGTTTCCTCGACGAGCATGAGGTCGCGTGCAATCGCCATCGCTTCCGCGATCGCGGGCGCAGAGGCAAGGCCAAGCCGCGTCGCCATCTCGCCATCGGTCGCAACCGCGCCGGCGGTCAGCCCTTCGTCCTCGGCGTGGGCGATAACGGTAACGCCGAGCGACGCGGCGTAGGACAGCACGCGGCGCATCACGCCGGCATCTGCGATGCGCGCGCGTCCGGTGGCGACCGCGCGCGCGCCCGCCTGCTGCATCAGGCCGATCTCGGCAAGCTCTGCGCCGGCGAGGCCCTTGGTCGCGGCGGCGATCGGGTGAACCCAGAGATCGGGCTTGCCGCCCTTCGCGGCGCGTTCGACCAGACCCGCGCCGTCGAGCGGGCCGCTGTCGGGCATAAGCGCCGCGCGCGTGATACCGCCGAAGTGAAAGGCGGGTTTGTCGGTCGCGAAGACGCCGAAGTCGATGATGCCGGGGGCGAGCCATTGGCCCTTGGCATCGACTGTGTCGGTGCCCTCCGGCGTGTCCGACGGGTTCAGCGCCGCGATGCGGCCGCCCGCCACCAGCAGGCTGCCCGGCTCGCCGCCGAGCAGGCGCGCATTGGCGATCAGAAGGGGCTTCAGTTCCATCCGGGCACCCCCCGCTTGCGGCGCGTCAATATGTCGAGGCAGGCCATGCGGACGGCGACCCCCATTTCGACCTGTTCGGTAATCGTCGAGCGCGCCGGATCGTCGGCGACATTACTGTCGATCTCGACCCCGCGGTTCATCGGACCAGGGTGCATGACGATCGCATCGGGCTTCGCCTTGTCCAGCCGCTGCGGGGTCAGGCCGTAGAGCGCGTGATACTCCCGCGCACTCGGCAGATAGGCGCCGTCCATGCGCTCGTTCTGCAGGCGCAGCATCATCACGACATCGGCGCCTTTCAACCCTTCGTCCATGTCGGTGAAGGTCGCGACATGCATCCGTTCCATCGCGGGCGGCGTCAGCGTCGGCGGCGCGACGACCCGCACCTCGTTGCCGAGCAACGTAAGCGCCAGGATGTTCGAACGCGCGACGCGGCTGTGCAGCACGTCGCCGCAGATCGCGATCGTCAGCCCTTCGACCCGTCCGAGCCGCCGACGGATCGTCAGCGCATCGAGCAACGCCTGCGTCGGATGTTCGTGGCGCCCGTCGCCGGCGTTGAGCACCGGGCAATCGACCTTGTCGGCAATCAGTTGCACCGCGCCCGACGACGCATGGCGGATCACCATCGCGTCGGCGCGCATCGCATTCAGCGTCATCGCCGTGTCGATCAGCGTTTCGCCTTTCTTCACGCTCGACTGCGCGGCGTGCATGTTCACGACATCGGCGCCGAGGCGCTTGCCCGCAATCTCGAACGACAGGAGCGTGCGCGTCGAATTTTCGAAAAAGGCGTTGATGATCGTCAGCCCCTTGAGCCGGTCGTCATGCTTCGCCGCGCCGCTGCGATTGAGTTCGACCCACTCTTCGGCGGCGTCGAGGATGTAGGAAATCTCCCACGGGGTGAGCTGGGCGATACCGGTCAGGTGGCGATGGCGAAAGGCATCGCCGCCGGGCGGATAGTCGCTGGCGGGTCGAGGAGTTGCGCTTGTCATTAAAGCCGAGCCTTTAGGTCGCAGCGCGCAAATAGGCAAGCGCCGTGGATACGAACGGACCGAGTTTGCTCTCCGCTTCGGACAGGACGGGATCGAAGAGGCCGAACGCCCACAAGGTCAGGAGTACGACCTCCATCGCGAACAGAAAATGCATATCGTCCGCGAAGGGCTGTTTGCGCGTTTTGTGGCGAACGAGGCGCGAGGCCGCGACGGTCCCGATTGCGCCGCCGATCCTCGCCCAGTCGAGTAGCGTCGCTTCGCGGATGCGCCAAAGCCCTTTGTCGGCGCGCCGCTTGTCGATTATCATCAGCGCAAAAGCGATCAGGTTGGCGGCGATAAGCCAATAGAGAATATAGGCGGTCATTTTCGGCCGTATAAACGCGAAATACCCGCGAAATGTTAAAGTCAGCGCGCCAGCGCGTCGATCGCGCCCTGCAGGATGAAGGCGGCGGCCGCGCTGTCGACGCGCTCGGCGCGCTTGGCGCGGCTGACGTCGGCGGCGATCATCGCACGCTCCACCGCGGCGGTAGACCAGCGCTCGTCCCACAGCAGCAAAGGTAGCGCGAGCGGCGCGAGATTGCGCGCGAAGGCGCGGGTGCTTTGGGTGCGCGGGCTGTCGCTGCCGTCCATGTTGAGCGGCAGGCCGACGACGATGCCGACCACCGATTGCGCGGCGATCAACGCCTTGAGAGCCTCGAAATCGACCGTGAATTTCTTGCGGACGATCGTCTTGTCAGGCGTCGCGAAGCTCCATCCCGCGTCGCACAGCGCAACACCGATCGTCTTGGTCCCGACATCGAGCCCGACAAGGCGGCCGCCACCGGGCAGGGCGGCGGCGAATTCGGAAGCGGCGGTGGTAATCATCGATCGACCCCTAATCCCAAAGCCCTGTCATTGCGAGCGAAGCGAAGCAATCGCCAGCCATCGACTTTCGACTTCACTGCTTGCTGGAGATTGCTTCGCTTTGCTCGCAATAACGTGATCAGGTCCTGGCGGGCGGGGCTGCCGCAGGCTTCGTCGGAAGGGGCAGCGCCCCAGCCGGTGGCGGAACCGGCGATGCCTTCCCCTCGAACGCGGCGAGACGCCGCAGCGCATCGGCGCGGACATTCGCCCAGAAGAGGGTGATGTCATAGACATGATAATTGTTGCCGGGCAGCACATAGCCCGCGACGACAAAATGCTGCGCCGCATCGGCGTCGCCGATCAACAGGAAGCCGCGATCGTCGTCGCATTTGGCGCCGACCTTGCCGGTGATGAGGTCGCCCTTGCGGAAGCCATCGGACGGTTTCAGCGTGCCGATATTCGCCTCCGGTCCGGCGGCGGCATCGGGCGTCCCGGTGAGCGGGTTGGTGCAGAGCATGCGCGTGCCCGCGCGCGGGCGTCCATCGAAGCCGATTGTGCCGTCATATGCGCCGGTGACCATCGAGGTGTCGGCGGGCTCGGCAAAGCTTGCCCAAGACAGGATGCAGCCCTTTTGATCGGGCGTATCGCAGGCGGGCAGGCCGAGCGCGGCCATATCGGTGTCGCGGCTGATCGGCCAGCCGATGACATAAGCGGCCACGATGCGCTTCGCGAGCGGCGTGCCCGCGATGCGGTTCTTGAGCAGCGTCGTCAGATGCAGCGCGCCCTGGCTATGGCCCGCAAGAATGATCGGCTTGTCCTTGGGAATGGCGGCCAGAAAGGCGTCGAACGCCTGTTCGACGTCGCGGTAGGCGGCGTCGATCGCCTTGCCCGCCGTGACGCGGTCTTCGGCCAGAAACGCGCCAAGCGTCGCCTGGCGATAGCGCGGCGCCCATATGGCGCCCGCATCGCCGAATGCGCTTGCCATGCCGCGCACGAACAGCGTGGCGCGGTAATCGGCGTCGGCATCGCCGAGCGGCGCGTTCCAGCTCGCCTTGCTGTAATAGCTTGTCGGGTGGACGAAAAAGACCGCCGCATCGCCGAGCGGAGCGATCGGTGCCGCTCCCGATGCTTCGGCCGCCTTTGCGGGCGCAATCAGCGGCCGTGCGCCCGGTTCAGGGGCGCTTGCTTCGCCGTCTTCCGCTTCGGCGGCGGGCGGCCGCCAGGCCGACGGGTCGTCGGGCAGGCCGGGGCGGGCGATCCACATTTTGGGATTGTCATAGGCGTTGGCCGCCACCGCCGCTTGCGGCACGAAATCGCTGCTCGGAACGAAGGCGACCCGCCCGAACCAGCCGGGATTGAGCTGATAGGCAATGCCGACGCCGAGTATCATCAGGATGATCGCGGCGATGAAATAAAGGAATTTGCGGGCCAAGTCGGGGCTCCATGCGGCGGGAGATACGGGTGCGCTATCTGGCTTGCGCCGCGCCATCAAACAAGCCCAGATGTGGGGTATGACCGACAGCATCGCAAGCGGCGCCGCGCCCGATTCGCCCGTGCTTTCCACTCGCCTCGACGACAGCGATCCGCCGTGGCCGCAGCGCCCCTGGGTCATGGCGGCGCTTTGCGCGACCGCGGGCCTGCTTTTCCACGCCTGCGTCGACCATGGCTATGGCGATCCACTTGACCGTTGGCGGATGGCGCTCGCGACCTTCGTCGCGGTCGCAACGCTGGTGTTCACGCTCGGCATGGAAATCCGCCGCGTGCATTGGGCCGCAGGCTTCGCGCTCCTGTGGGGCGCGATCATGGCGCTGATCGTGTGGAACGGGGCAGGCTATAATTTCGATGCCTCGCCCTTCGAATGGCCCTTCTGGTCGGGGTTGCTGGCGGTCCTGGTCGCCACGCCGCTCTTTCAGACGCGCCGCGACGTCGCGCCCGACGGACGGTTCTGGAAGCTGTGGCAGATGCCCTACGACCGGCTGCACAGCCACGCCTGGACCGACGCGGTGATCGGGGCGGCATCGCTGGCGTTCGTCGGCCTGTCCTTCCTGCTCACCGTGCTGATCGGCGAAATGTTCCACCTGATCGGCATCGACCTGATCCGCGAACTGCTGCGCGGCGAATGGTTCGGCTGGATGCTCGCGGGGGCAGCGTTCGGCGGCGCGGTCGGCCTGCTGCGGGAGCGCGACAAGCTCGTTGCGACGTTGCAGCGGCTGGTGATGATCGTGCTTTCGGTGCTGGCCCCGGTACTCGCCGCAGCGTTGCTGATATTTTTGCTGTCGCTTGTCGGGACGGGCCTGCAACCCTTGTGGCGCTCGGGCTTTTCGACCGCGGGGCTGATGATGGCGGCGGCCGCCTTTGCCGTGTTGCTCGCCAATGCCGCGATCGGCAACGGCCGGGACGAGCGCGCGGGCAACCGGCTGCTGCATATTGCCGCGGCGGCGCTGGTCGCGGTGGTTCTGCCGCTCGCGGTGATTGCCTTTTATTCGATGCACCTGCGCGTGCTCCAATATGGCTGGACGCCCGAGCGGCTGTGGGGCGTGATCGCGGCGGTAATCGCCGTCGCTTATGGCCTGTCGGGGCTGTGGTCGGTCATCCGCGGACGGCATGATTTCGACGATCTGTTGCGGCCCCTGCAACAGAAATTGGCGATCGGGCTGGTCCTGCTTGCAGGTTTCCTGGCGCTGCCCATCGTCGATTTCGGCGCGATCGCAACGCGCGATCAGCTTGCGCGGCTGGAAAACGGCAAGGTCGGTGCGGACAAGTTCGACTGGGCGGCGCTGGCGTTCGATTTCGGGCCGAGCGGGCGGCAGGCGTTGGCGCGTCTCGCCAAGTCGCCCGACAAGGCGCGCGCGAACCGCGCGAAAATCGCCATGAGCGCGAAGAACCGCTGGGACTTGGGCCCCGGCGATGACGGCGATGCGGCGAAAGTCGCCTATCGCGTGACGCCGCTCGCCGACAAGGTTCGCGTCCTGCCGGCCGGGCGGACCCTGATTCCGGAGGTCGAGAAGGCGATCGAGGATCAGCAATGGTGCCGCGACGCACCCTGCATTCTCTACTGGCTGTCGGACCAGCGCGTCGCGGTAATCGGACGGGGGCAGGCGCGTGTGATGATGCTCGAACGCGACGCCAAGGGCCGCTGGAGCCAGAATTATGCGTTCGAAGCTAGCCCCTCGCGCGGCGACACGGCGTTGACCGTCGACGATCTGGTCAAGGCGCCGGTCGAACTGCGCACGGTCCAGCGCCGACAGCTTTTCGTTGGTGGCAAGGCCGTGGGCGGCAATTTCGAATAGGGGCGTCACTGGATCTAGCCGCGCCGCGGCGGTCAGGATCATAGTTGATGCGGTGCGGCGAGGGTGCTAGCGGCGCTGCTTCTCCCGATAAGGCGACAGACATGGCAATCGATCAAGCAACAGTCCGGAAAATTGCGTCGCTCGCGCGCATCGCCATCACCGATGACGAAGCCGCAGCGATGGAAGGCGAACTCAACGGTATCCTTGGCTGGGTCGAGCAATTGGGCGAGGTCGATGTGACCGGCGTCGAGCCGATGACCGCCGTCATCCCGAACACGCTGCGCCTGCGTGACGATGTGGTTGATGCCGACCCGCTGACCGGTGGAGGGCGCCGCGACGATATTCTTGCCAATGCGCCCGAACCGCAGCACGGCTTCTTTGGCGTGCCGAAGGTGATCGAATGATACGCCTTGCTCTTTTTCCGTTTGCCCTGACCCCGGATCAAGTCCGGGGGAAGGGCCGTTCTTCTCTTCACCGTTCGAAAAATGAAGGACGGTGCTTCGACAAGCTCAGCACGAGCGGGTTTGGGAAATGACTGATCTTACGAATCTCACCGTTGCAGAAATTCGCGACGGCCACCGCGCGGGTGATTTCTCGGCCGTCGAAGTGGCCGAGGCGTTCAACGCGAACGTCGCCGCGGCCAAGGCGCTTAACGCCTTCATCGTGGAAACGCCCGACCGCGCGATCGAGGCCGCCAAAGTGGCGGATGCTGACCGCGCGGCCGGAACGCTGAAGCCGCTGTCGGGCGTGCCGATCGGCATGAAGGACCTGTTCGCGACGAACGGTGTCCAGACGACCGCCGCGAGCCATATGCTCGAAGGCTTTGTGCCGCGCTATGAATCGACCGTCAGCCAAAAATTGTGGGACGCTGGTTGCGGGATGCTCGGCAAGCTCAACCTCGACCAGTTCGCGATGGGGTCGTCGAACGAGACGAGCTATTTCGGCAATGTGATCAGCCCGTGGAGGCGCAACGACGGCGGTAATGCCGCGCTTGCGCCGGGCGGGTCCTCGGGCGGTTCGTCGGCGGCGATCGCGGCGCGGCTCTGCCCTGCGGCGACCGGCACCGACACCGGCGGTTCGATCCGCCAGCCCGCGGCTTTCGTGGGTATTTCGGGGATCAAGCCGACCTACGGCCGCTGCTCGCGTTGGGGCATCGTCGCCTTCGCAAGCTCGCTCGATCAGGCGGGGCCGATGGCGCGCGATGTTCGCGACTGCGCGATCATGCTCGAAAATATGGCGGGCTTCGATCCGAAGGACGCGACCAGCCTCGACCTGCCCGTGCCCAATTGGGAAGCGGCCTTGTCGAGCGATCTCAAAGGAAAAAAGGTCGGTATTCCCAAGGAATATCGCCTCGAGGGCATCGATCCCGAGATCGACGCGATGTGGGACGCCGGCATCGCGATGCTGAAGGATGCGGGGGCTGAGGTCGTCGAGATCAGCCTGCCGCACACCAAATATGCGCTGCCGACCTATTATATCATCGCGCCGGCCGAAGCCTCGTCGAACCTCGCGCGCTATGATGGCGTGCGCTATGGTTTGCGTGATCTGCCGCAGGGTGCAGGCTTGCAGGACATGTATGCCGCGACGCGCGCCGATGGCTTCGGGCCCGAGGTCAAGCGTCGCATCATGATCGGCACCTATGTGCTGTCGGCGGGCTTCTACGACGCCTATTACACGCAGGCGCAAAAGGTGCGGGCGCTGATCTCGCGTGACTTTAGCGCGGCGTTCGAGACGTGCGACGTGATCCTCGCCCCGACCGCGCCGTCGGCGGCGTTCGGTTTGGGCGAAAAGACCGCCGATCCGCTCTCGATGTATTTGAACGACGTGTTTGCGGTGCCCGCGAGCCTCGCGGGGCTGCCCGCGATGTCGGTCCCCGCGGCGCTGAACCGCGAAGGGCTGCCGCTCGGCTTGCAGATCATCGGCAAGGCGTTCGACGAGCAGGGCGTACTCAACGCCGGGTTGGCGATCGAGGAGCGTGCGGGCTTTACGGCGCGGGCGGAGAAGTGGTGGTGATTTAGCGGTGTGCTCCCGCGAAGGCGGGAGCCCAGAGCGGCCTAGCGCTGCCCCGCACTGGATCCCCGCCTTCGCGGGGATACAAGAAGGAACGAAGATGTCTGATTATCGCATCAAGGGCGAAACCGGCGAGTGGGAGGTCGTGATCGGCCTCGAGGTCCATGCGCAGGTCACCTCCAACGCCAAGCTGTTCTCGGGCGCCGCGACGGCCTTCGGGGCTGAACCCAATACGCAGGTCAGCCTTGTCGACGCCGCGATGCCCGGCATGCTGCCGGTGCCGAACCGCGAGTGCATCCGCCAGGCGGTGCGCACGGGCATGGCGATCGACGCGCAGATCAACAAATGGTCGCGCTTCGACCGCAAGAATTATTTCTACGCCGATCTGCCGCAGGGCTATCAGATTTCGCAGCTCTATCATCCGCTTGTCGGCGAAGGTTCGCTGACGATCGAGGCCGACGAAAAGGCCGGAATCGCCGCCGACAAGGTGATCGGCATCGAACGCATCCATGTCGAGCAGGATGCCGGCAAGCTGATGCACGATCAGCATCCGACGATGTCGTTCGTCGATCTGAACCGTTCGGGCGTCGCCCTGATGGAAATCGTGTCGAAGCCCGACATGCGCTCGCCCGCCGAGGCCGGGGCCTATGTCCGCAAGCTGCGCGCGATCCTGCGCTATGTCGGATCGTGCGACGGCAATATGGAAGAAGGCTCGATGCGCGCGGACGTCAACGTCAGCGTGCGCAAGCCCGGCGACGAATTCGGGACGCGCACCGAGACGAAGAATGTGAACTCGGTGCGCTTCGTCATGCAGACGATCGAATATGAGGCGAAGCGCCAGGTCGAGGTGCTGGAGGCCGGCGGCACGGTCGATCAGGAAACGCGCCTCTTCAACCCCGACACGGGAACGACGCGCACGATGCGGTCGAAGGAAGACGCGCACGACTATCGCTATTTCCCCGATCCCGATCTGTTGCCGCTCGAACTCGACGATGCGTTTCTTGCGGAATGCCGCGAGTCCTTGCCCGAACTGCCCGATGCCAAGCGCGCGCGCTACCTGGGGCTGGGCATTTCGGCCTATAACGCCGACGTGCTGACTGCCGAGGTCGAAAATGCCCGTTGGTTCGACGCGCTGCTCGAAACCGGCGCCGAGCCCAAGGCGGCGGCGAACTGGGTGACGAGCGAGCTGTTCGGCGCACTAAACCGGCTCGGCAAGGACATCGGCGATTGCCCCGTGACCCCGGCGCAGGCGGGCGAACTGCTCGGCCTGGTTGCCGACGGCACGATCTCGGGCACGATTGCGAAACAGGTGTTCGAAAAGATGCTCGAAACCGGCGACGGCGCCGCCGCGATCGTCGACCGCGAGGGCCTCAAGCAGACGAGCGACACGGGCGCCATCGAGGCGGAAATCGCCAAGGTTCTTGCCGCCAATGCCGACAAGGTCGAGCAGTATAAGGGCGGCAAGGAAGCGCTGTTCGGCTTCTTCGTCGGTCAGACAATGAAGGCGATGCAGGGCAAGGCGAACCCGCAGGTCGTGAACGAGCTGCTGAAAAAGGCGCTTTCCTGAAGGCGCTGGCGATGTTGGTAGGGGAGGGCGGCACCCTTAGTCGGCGGACGTCTTCCACACCGTCCGGCCTTCCTTCACCGTTTCCAGCACCCTGATGTCCTTGATGGCATCGACCGGCGTAGTCAGTGGGTTCTCGTCGAGGATCACGAAGTCGGCGAGCAGCCCGGCCTTTATACGGCCCTTGCGATTTTCCTCGAACACCTGCCAAGCGGGGCCGGTTGTAAGCGCCTGCAATCCTGCATAGGCGTCAAGTCGCTGGTCGGCGCCGCTGACGACGCCGGTGGGCGAGACGCGCGCCATCGACGTCCAGAGCATGAAGCGCGTGTCGAGCGGGGTTACGCTGAAATCGCTGTGGTTCGACGCGATGAGGCCCGCCTCGCGCGCGGCGCGAAAGGGGCTGATAAAATCGACCACTTCCTTCGGGAAATTGCTGCGGTGGACGTCGCCCCAATACCATGTGTGATTTGAAAAATAGGCGGGGCCTACTCCGATGCGGGCGTAGGCGGGCAATTGGTCGGGGCGCTGGAACTGCGAGTGGATGACGATCGGGCGGCGATCGTCGGCCGCCTTGATCCCCAGCGCATCGAAGCCCTTGATCGCCATATCGATCGCGGCGTCGCCATTGGCGTGGACGAATATCTGCCAGCCGCGGTCGTTGACCTTGCGGGCCAGCGTGTCGAACTCTTCCTGGCTGACGATCGGCTGCCCGTGCCATGGGTGGTCGCCGCTCGGGCTGCCGCGTTCGTAATCGCGCGTGAAATAGGCGGTCCGCGCCTGCGGGCTGCCGTCGAGGATGAATTTCACCCCTTCGATCTTCACATGGTCCTGATAGGTGCGAAATTGAATGTCGGGTTTCGCCAGCAGCG
Organism: Sphingopyxis sp. A083; assembly: GCF_001468495.1. Lineage (NCBI taxonomy): Bacteria > Pseudomonadati > Pseudomonadota > Alphaproteobacteria > Sphingomonadales > Sphingopyxidaceae > Sphingopyxis > Sphingopyxis sp. A083. Next base: position 390,228 of record NZ_LNSK01000002.1, read on the forward strand.
CGTCGAGACCGGTGTAGATCGGCAGCAGCGCAAGATCGATCTTGAGCCGCGCGCGGGCCGCATCGCTGGTGAAAAAGCCCAGGTCTGCGGGCGAGGTCGCGCCGTCCTGCGCATGGGTATAGCCCTCGGCGAAATAGCGCGCTTGCGCCGCATCGAGCATCGCGAGCTTCTGTTCCGCCGTCGGCTGCGGCATCGCGGGCAGCATCTGGTACATCGCCTTTTCGAGCAGCACGCCGTTCAGCCGTCCGGCGTCGTCGCGCAGCATCAGTCCGCCCGGCGGCGGCTGGCTTGCATCCGACAGCCCCGCCGCGGCGAGGGCCGCGCTGTTCGCGACGAGCCCGTGGAGCGAGATGTGCAGCAGGACGATCTTGTGATCGGGCGATACCGCGTCGAGCTCGGCGCGGGTGATATGACGCCGCTCTTTCAGCGCTTCGTCATTATATTGCCAGACGACGACCCAGCCGCCCTTCGGAATGGCGCGCCGCGCGATGAAATCGCGGACAACGCCTTGCAGGCTGGCGATGTCGGTGACGGGCGGTAGCGACTTGTCCCACAGGTCGAGCCCGCCCGCCATCTGGAGCGCGACGGCGAAATGCGAATGGGCATCGACGAAGCCCGGCAGCATTGTCGAGCCGGCAAGATCGTGGATCAGGGCATCCTTGCCGGCGGCCCGGCGCGCGCCCTTTTCATCGCCGACGAAAATTATCTTGCCGTCGCTGGCGACGACTGCCTTGGCCAGATGCGGCGTGTCGCCGTCCATCGTGACAATCGGTCCGCCGCGATAGATGGTCGGACGATCCTGCGCGCCCGCGGACTGCACGGTCAGCGCGGCGAAAAGCGCGAACGCTCCAATGGTCTTTTTCATAGCCCTCTCTCCCGCTGCCTTCTTGGCGGCGGGGAAGGGGGAGGGTCAAGCGCTTAGCAAACTAAATGTGCTGCGGCGGTGCTTCGTCGGGCCCGCGGCCAGGCTCGTCGATATCGCCGCCGCCGGGGCTTCCGGGTATTTCCTGCGGCTGCCCCGCGGGGTCCTCGTGCGGCGTCGGCTGCACCGGTCGTTCGGGTGGCGACTGCGGCTCGATGACATCGGGCTTGGGCTTGGGAAGGGGGTCGGGCAGGCTATTGGTGCCGCTGGTCATGATCGTCTCCTCAGACTCGATCAACCTATAGCCGTCTTCATCGTTCCGCTCACGGAATATCGCGGCCTTCCGCCCTTGCCCTCGGCCACGCGTCTGCTATAGCCCCGCCCGGCCCGCACGGGCGTGCGCGGCACAGCGCATGGATTCGTGCACCCGGCCGACAGCTCATGCGGGCGTGGCGGAATTGGTAGACGCGCTGGTTTTAGGTACCAGTATCGCAAGATGTGGGGGTTCGAGTCCCTTCGCCCGCACCATGTCCGCAAGAGCGAGGTCGGATAGAAGAACCCAGCTTTCGGGCCGGGTTTGCGATAAGAGATTTTGAGCAAGGATAAGACCAAGGCAATGAAGACCGTCGAAACGCTGAACGAAGGCCTGAAGCGCGAATATCGCCTGACCATCACCGCGAAGGACATCGACGCGCGCGTCGATGACGAAGTCAAGGCGATCGCGCCGACCGTGCGCATGCCCGGCTTCCGCCCCGGCAAGGTGCCGCCGAACCTGATCCGCAAGATGCACGGCGAAGCGCTGTCGGCCGACGCGCTGAACAAGGCGATCGACGCCGGCGTGCGCGATCTGATGACGAAGGAAAAGCTTCGTCCGGCGCTGCAGCCCGCTGTGAGCCTGGAAGACGGCTATGAGCGCGGCAAGGATGCCGAACTGACGGTTGCGCTCGAAGTGCTGCCCGAAATCGAAGCGCCGTCGATCGACGGGCTGAAGCTCGAACGCCTGACCGTCGCTGCCGACGATGCCGCCGTAATGGCCAAGATCGAGGAATTCGCGGCGCAGATGAAGCGCTTCGAAGATGCGCCCAAGACGAAGAAGGCCGCGACCGGCGATCAGGTTATCATCGACTTCGCCGGCAGCGTCGATGGCGTCGCTTTCGATGGCGGCACCGGCGAGGACATGGCGGTCGAAATCGGTTCGGGCCAGCTCATCCCGGGCTTCGAGGATCAGCTCGTCGGCGTGAAGGTCGGTGACGAAAAGACCGTCAAAGTCAGCTTCCCCGACGAGTATCCGGTCGAAAATCTGAAGGGCAAGCCCGCCGAATTCGCCGTGACGGTGAAGGAAGTGAAGGTTCCGGCCAAAACCGCGATCGACGACGAGTTTGCCAAGTCGCTCGGCCTCGAGAGCCTTGAGAAGCTCAAGGAGCTGATGCAGGGCCAGGTCGAACAGGAACTCAACGGCCTGACGCGCACCTATATGAAGCGCAAGCTGCTCGACCAGCTCGCCGCGAGCCACGATTTCGACGTGCCGCCGACGATGGTCGAAGCCGAATTCGGCCAGATCTGGCAGCAGCTCGAACATGAAGCGAGCCACGAAGCCGATCCCGAGGCGGCGAAGGCTGAACTCGAAAAGGATCGCGACGAATATCGCAGCATCGCGGTACGCCGCGTCCGCCTTGGCCTGCTCCTCTCGGAAATCGGTCAGGCGCATGGCGTACAGGTCAGCCCGCAGGAAATGCAGCGTCTGGTCATGCAGGCGGCGCAGCAGTATCGCCCCGAAGACCGTCAGCGCTTCGTCGAATATGTCCAGCAGGACGCGCTCGCCGCGGCGCAGCTTCGCGCTCCGCTGTACGAAGACAAGGTCGTCGACTTCCTGTTCGAAAAGGCGGAAATCAGCGATCGCGAAGTGACCCGCGAAGAGCTGGAAGCCGCGATCGAGGCTGACGACGATCATGTACATGGTCCGGGCTGTGGCCACGACCATGATCATGACGCCAAGCCCGCCAAGAAGGCGGCCGCGAAAAAGCCCGCTGCCAAGAAGGACGCGGTGAAGGAAGAAGCCAAGGCCGAGAAGGCCGAAGCTCCGGCCAAGAAGGCGCCGGCGAAGAAGGCAGCGGCCAAGGCCGACGCCGAGGAAAAGCCGGCAGCCGCCAAGAAGGCGCCCGCCAAAAAGGCCGCCGCCAAGAAATAAGCCTTATATCAGGTGAACAAAAAGGCCGGGCGGCGTTTCTCTGCCCGGCCTTTTTTGTCTCTGGCGGACCACAATGATATCGGCGGCGACGCCGTGCGCGGCGATCATTCTGTGGCGGCGTTCCTGAACGAGCTCATCGGTCCACCCGGCTCGCCAGGGTCAGATCACATCCATATTGTAGCAATGCCAGCTGAAGATGGCGGCGGCGCCGCGGTGGGGACGCCACGCCTCGCCGATTTCGCGGACGCGCTTCTCGCTCGGGCGTGCATCGAGGCGGAGGATGCGACCCACGGCCTCCTGCACCGCCAGGTCGCCGGCGGGCCAGATGTCGGCGCGCCCTTCGGCGAAAAGCAGGTAGATTTCGGCCGACCAGCGTCCGATGCCCTTGACCTTGGTCAGCAGCGCGATCGCCTCTTCATCGTCGGCGGGGAGGGCGGCGAAGTCGAGTTCGCCATCGAGTACGAGCTGCGCCAGACTTTTGGCATAGCCCTGTTTTTGCGCCGACAGTCCGCAGGCACGAAGGGCATCAAACTCCGCGGCCGCCATTACCTCGGCGGGGCAACCCGCCCCGAACCCCGCCTCCAGCTTGTTCCAGATCGAGGTTGCCGCTGCAACGCTGACCTGCTGGCCGACGATGGTACGGAGCAACGTCGTATAGCCGGGCTCACGGATGCGCGGTTCGGGATAGCCGGCATTGCCCAGCGCGCGCGCGAAATTCGGCTCGCGCGCCGCAAGCGCATCGATCCCGGCGTTCAATTGCTCCTGCGACAGCCCCATCGATATTCTCCTTTTGTTCTGAAGGCCGTCATTAGCAACGCTTGATTTGCCGCGCAACGCACGACATAGCCCAGCCGAATCGAAACTATGGGGACGAGCATGGCCAAGCTGATTGTCGTGACGCGCGACGGAACCGAACATGAAATCGAGGGCGATACCAGCCTGACCGTGATGGAAAATATCCGCGACGCCGGTTTCGACGAACTGCTCGCGCTGTGCGGCGGCTGCTGCTCGTGCGCGACCTGCCACGTCCATGTCGAGGCGGGCGACGCCGCGGCGCTTCCGGCGATGAGCGAGGACGAGAATGATCTGCTCGATTCGACCAGCGACCGCGACGACACCTCGCGCCTGTCGTGCCAGATTCCGTTCAGCGACGCGCTCGACGGGCTGAAGGTGCGGATCGCCGCCGAGGATTGATCCCATTCGTCATCCCGGCGAAGGCCGGGATCTCGACGGTTCAGCTATAACGCGAAGTTGAGACCCCGGCCTTCGCCGGGGTGACTGCTCATGGGCTCAGGCTCCAGCCGTCGCGACCGCGTAGAGTGCGATCGCCGCAGCGTTCGAGATGTTGAGGCTCTCCATCCGTGGCGAGATGGGGAGCTTTGCCAGCACGTCGCAATGTTCCATGACATTGTGGCGCATACCGTCGCCTTCGGACCCGAGCACCAGCGCGACCTTGCTGCCGTCCAGCGTTGCGCCCAGCGTCGTTTCGGTGTCGCCGGTCAGTCCGATTCGCCAATATTGCGCTTCGGCGATTTCCTCGAGCGCCCGCGACAGATTGACGACGCGCACCCACGGCACAGTTTCGAGCGCGCCCGATGCCGAGCGGGCGATCACGCCGCTTTCGGGCGGGCTGTGACGGTCCTGCGTAACGATCGCCGCGGCGTCGAAGGCCGCGGCGGAGCGCAGCACGGCGCCGATATTGTGCGGATCGGTGACCTGGTCGAGGACGACGATCGGCCGCTTGCTCTCCGCATCGACTTCGTCCTGCAAAAGATCGCCGAGATAGATTTCGTCGAGCGGATCGACCTCGATCACCAAGCCCTGATGCGGAGCATCGCGCGCAACGAGCCGCGCCAAGTCTGCAACGTCGGCAAAACTGATGGGAACAACCGGCGGCAAATCGAGCTGGCCGAGTGCTTCGCGCGTCCCCCAGATTCGCTTGACGCGACGTTCGGGGTTGGCGAGCGCGGCCAGAACGGCGTGGCGTCCCCAGAAACGGACGCCCTGACCGCGCGGAGTCTGCCCCTGCGGGCGGCGATGACGGGAAAATTGTCTCATAGCGGCGGCCTTTCCCATGACTGCCATTGACAGGCAAGACTCCTTTCGCCATTGGACCGCTTCCCAACGCGGACCCCATGGACAGGTGGCCGAGTGGTTAAAGGCAGCAGACTGTAAATCTGCCCGGGTTTCCCGTACGCTGGTTCGAATCCAGCCCTGTCCACCACCCTCAGGTCCGAGGGCGTCCACAGAAACCCCGCAGACGTCAACGCCGTGCTCATCCCCGACGGCGTATCGGAGGAGCAGGCGCTCCTGATGACCGACGCGCTTGCGACCGCATGGTTCGGCGCGCGCAGCCCCGATATCTTGCCGGGCAGCAGCGTCGCGGTAATCAGGCTAGGGCCGATCGGGCTGATGGTGATCGAGCGCCTCCATCATGGGCGCGCATATCGCCTATGCGATCGACCCGGTCGCCGAGCGGCGTGTGCTGGCGGAGGAGGCCGGCGCTATTGCGCTCCATCCGGGCGAGGCGGTCGAGATGATCCGCGAGGCGACTAAGGGGCGCAAACCCGACTGCGCGATTGCGGTCTTTGAACGCGATGAGACGGTTGATCTCGCGCTGCGCCTCGTCCGCGCGCGGGATACCGTTTCGGTCATCGGTGTGCAGCAATCGCGACGCTACGCCTTTCCGCTTGAACTTTTTTGCAGCGGGCCTGACGTTCAGGGCTGGGACGTGCTCGGTCCCAGAGGAGCTTCCCACCCTGTTCCCGCTGGTGCAGGCGGGACGCCTGCGGCCCGAGAAATATATCAGCCACCGTTTTGCCATTGAGCGAAGGGGCCAAGGCGCATCAGTTGTTCGATACGCGAGATGGCGGTGCTATCAAGTTGGTCCTGACCCCAGGCTAGGCAATCCCGCCGCAATCGGGGATTTACTCTAACCCGATTTAGGTGGCGGTGCATTGATCCCCTGTCGAGACGGTCCGGCAATTGCTGGATGAGGCTGGCGGCGGCTGCCGGTCATCGCGTTTCAGCCTTTGCGGATTTCATCAGGCGCTCTGCGATCAGGCGGTCGAACCAGCGATTATCATGACTGGGGACGATCACCAGCGCCGGTTCGCGAAGATGCAGGTCATGGAGCCCGCGCAGCTGCCGCAAGACTTGGCCGCGCTTTTCCTTGGGATCGAACATGAGCCACTGCAGGAATCGCGGGCGGGTGCGCAGTTTCGTGATGTCGTCAAAACTCCACGCAATGTCTCCGATGAAAAGATATTCCCTGCCGTTGGCGAGGCGAACGAGAATGATGATGCTGCCCGGCGAGTGACCTGGCGCAGGAACGGCCGCGATCCCGGGCGCAATATGCGTGGCCCCGTCGATTGGCGTGGCCGCGAGGGAGCCGATCGCCTCTGCGATCGCTTGGGACCCGCTATGACGAAGGAGGCCGTAGCGCTGCGCTTCGGGAAAGCGAAATCGATCGGCGAATGCGCCGAACGCAGGATGACGCACGACCGCCATGACATGGTCCTTATGTTCATGGGTCAGGATCACTTGATCCGCCTGAGCGATCCGGTCGAGCAGCAGGGCGTAAGCCGCGTCGTCAAATCGCGCCGCAGCCTTGTCACCAATTGCCATCGCAGTCTGGCGATCCGCGGCCGCATCGATCATTACGCGGCTGTCCCGATAGCGGATGCCGAACGCGGTGTAGGCCATCTCGAATTTGCCCAGGCCGCCTCCGGCTTCCACCGCGAACATCGGCGCTATGCCCTGCCCGGTACGATAAAGTTCGACTTCACGGGGCAGATGCCTCGCATCATCTGCGGCGATCGCCGTGCGGAGCGCCTCGAGCGGTATCGCATCGTCCGCCTCTCGCGGCGCGCGGCTGTCGAAGACGTACCACCAGATTGCAGCGACGAGGGCGATGCCCAAAAGCGTGATTGCAGTCTTGACCATGACGGCTCCTCTGATTGACGAACCCCGCATGACCGATTGCGATATCGTCGAAAAATATATTATATAGACGCATGGTATAGGACAGGCCTATGGATCTCCGTTCGCTGCGCTATTTCGTCGCCTCCTTCGAAGAGGGTTCGATCAGCGGTGCCGCACGCCGCTGCAATGTGGCGCAACCGTCGGTGTCGCACGCCGTGCAGAAGCTCGAAGCCGTGCTCGGGGCCCAGCTTTTTCAAAGATCCGTGACTGGGCTGACACCGACACCCGCGGGGATCGCGTTCGCGAACCGCGCCCGCGCCATCCTCGCCGATGTGGCCGGACTCAAGGCGAGTATCAGCCGGAAAGAGGCGCCTGCGGCAATCGTGCGGCTTTTCGTCCACCCGACCGTCGCGCTGCGAAAGCTCGCTTGCATTTTCGAAGCAATCGGCACCGGCCCTGAAGTCGATCTGCGATTGGTCGCGGATCGGGGCGAGGCCGATCTCGCGATCGTTCCCGGCGAGGGCGATCGCCGCGAACAACCCCTCTGGGCGGAACGTTATGAATTGCTGATGGCGGCGAAGGATCCGCTTGCGCGGCGCGAACGGCTCCGGATTGCCGATCTCGTCGGCATGCGGATGATCGCGCGGTGCGCGTGCGAGCGACCGCACATCCTCCCCAGAGACGTGATCAAACCGATCATCGTCGCGCAGGCACATGACGAAGAGAGCGTTCTGGCGCTCGTGTCGGCCGGCATCGGTTTGGCCGTCGTTCCTGGATATGATTCAGACACTCCAGAGATCGTGGCCCGGCAAGTGGAAGGGTTCGCCGTCGAACGATGGGTCGTTGCAGTCGGCAATCCCGCGTTGGTGGAACGTGCGCGGAAGGCCGTACGGGACGCTCAACTGCCCTTGTCGCTCTAACCGGATTGTCGACCGGGCAGGCGTGACGCCACGATGTCCCCATTTCGCTGACGAATTGGCGCCGCGTTGCGAGACGGTCGGCCTTCATCCGCAGGTCCGATATCCTCACCTGACGCACGCAGGCGGGGGTCCTCGCTCGCCGGGAAGCCGAACGCTGTGGATATCCTCCTTAGCCGGCGAACCGCCGACAACACTAATGGACGAGATCGCCAACATCCTGCGCCCGGGCGCGACGGCGCAAATAGCGGGTAAGTTCTGCGCCATGGGCGTTATAGATCGCCTCAACGCGCGCGCCGGCGCAAAGGGCATTGCCAATCGTCAGGTGGCAAGGGGTCGCATTCCGCGATGCCGCACCTGCGTTGCTTCTCGTCGAACTCTTTCTCGGCGACCGGTCCGATGCGAACGTAATTGTTTAACAGTCCCTGATCGCGATGCATCTTGCGCGCGCGGACCGCCGACCCCTATCAGTCTTCACGCATCGGCTAACAAAGGTGGGAATGATACATGCGGCAGCCTGGTGGGGAAGGCACTATAACACGGTTTTTTATCGCGGCTTTGCTGGCGTCGTTCGCGATTTTCGCGCCTGCGGCCGCGGCGCAGACGCCATCATTGTTCGTTGATACCAGAAGTACGACGGTAGAGGCTGCCGGCAGGCTGAATGGACCTGCCAAAGACGATGCGCTTTTCCTTGCCAGGTTTCCCTCCGCGTCGTGGCTCGCTTATGGTTCACCGGATATCGTCGAGGCAAAGGCGCGCGATATCGTCAGCCGCGCCTTGGCAGCAAGGCAGGTGCCGGTTCTGGTGGCCTATAATATCCCCTATCGCGATTGTGCGCTCTATTCGGCGGGTGGGGCGGCCGACAGCGGAGCCTATCACGACTGGATCGGCGGGCTGGCGCGCGGGATCGGAGACCGTCCGGCGATCGTGATTTTGGAACCGGACGGGCTTGGCGTCATTCCATGGCATCGGACGCTTACCGGCGAATTCGAGGGTTGCCGGCCTGAAGGGCAGGGCGAAGCCGCGGCGGCGCGGCGCTATGAGGAACTGCGCGGCGCTGTCGCGATCCTGTCTGCGCTGCCGAACGTTCATATCTATCTGGACGGCACCGGCAGCGGGTGGCTGGCGCCCGGAGAGATCGCCGTTCGGCTGATCAGGGCAGATGTCGCCAAAGCCTCGGGCTTCTTTCTCAACGTCTCGAATTTCGAGAGCGATGACCGCATTATCCCCTATGCGCGGTGGGTGAGTGACTGCATTGCGCTAGTTACCAGAGGCGGACTCGATCCGCGCGAATGTCCAAGCCAGTTCAGCCCGGCAAGCTTCGAAAATACCGCAAGCTGGAAGATGACCGATGCTGCCTATGATCGGCTCTTTGCCAGGCTGCGACTGACGCGCGCGCCCGATCGGCAAAAGCATGCGGTGATTGATACGAGCCGCAACGGCCAAGGGTCGTGGTATCCACCCGCCGGCAAATATCGCGATGCGGAGGTCTGGTGCAACCCTCCCGGTCGCGGACTGGGACGACTGCCCTCGCTGGAAAGCGGGAACCGCTATGTCGATGCCTTCCTGTGGATCAAGGTGCCCGGTGAATCGGACGGCGCGTGCCTGCGCGGAACGGCGGGACCCGTCGATCCCGAACGTTCGGTGGAGGCGCCGCCCGCCGGGCAGTGGTTTGCAGCGCAGGCGCGTGAACTGATCGGACTGGCCAATCCGCCGCTTGCCTCCGAATGAGTCGCTTGTTCAGGCGGCGGCGGGTGCCGCGGTCGACGCGCGTACCAGCAACTCATGCGCGTGGTCGCGCCGCTCCGGCCCCGCAAAATCGCCTTTTTGGTCGATAGAGGCAATCAGCCGATCCGCGGCGTCCCAGGCCATTTGGCGCACCGGCTGGTTGACGGTTGTAAGTTGCGGCCAGGCGGTACGCGAGACTTCCGAATTATCGAACCCCGCCACCGAGAGGTCGGCGGGGACCGAAAGGCCAAGATCGCGCGCGGCGGCGACGGCCGCCGCGGCCATATCGTCATTCTGCGCCAGGATTGCGGTGGGACGCGGCGACAGCGAGAGCAGAGTCCGCGCGACGCGGTAGCCGACGTCATAGGTGAAATCGCCGGTGACGATCAGCCTGTCGTCGATAGCCGCGCCCGCTTCGTCGAACGCGCGTCGATAGCCTTCCATCCGGCCCATGCTGGCCGCGTGCGAAGGATCGCCAAGGATGATGCCGATGCGCCGATGTCCAAGCGACAGGAGATGGGCCGCTACGTCTTGGCCCGCAGCGACTTCGTCCATCGTCACCACGATGCCGCGATCGAGTTCGCGGTGGGGCGTGATCCGCGCATAGGGCAGCTTCTGCCGGTCGAGCATGGCGAGTAACAGGGGCTGGTCGCAGGCGGGGGGCGCAAGGAGGACGCCATCGAGCCCCGCGCGGAGCAAAAGCTTCCCCAGTTCTTCCGGACGGCTCGCGACATGGTTGAAGGGAAGGACAACCAGCCGGTAGCGCCCGTCCTCAAGACGCCCGAGCGCGCCGTTCTGCAGGTCGACGACATAGCTTGGGCTCGGACGTTCGTAAGTGAGGCCGATGAGAAAGGAGCGGCGTGCAATCAGGCTCTGCGCGGCGAGATTGGGATGATAGTCGAGTTCGGCCGCCGCCGCCTTCACCTTTTGGCGAACGGCCTCGCTCACATGGGGAGCGTCGTTGAGCGCGCGCGAAACAGTCTTGGGCGTGACGCCGGCGACGCGCGCGATATCGACGATGGTAGTTCGCTTGGAAATCGGCCCCTCTCCCCGCTGCGCCAGAGCACCGATTACGGTCCGATGCCATGCAATCTCACTGGTCTTAGCGGCTGGCTTGACATCTGTCGATGTCTAACGGTAAACGTTGACTGAGAATCGGTAAACGTTGACATAAACGGGGAGAGGAAATGAACTTGCCGCGCGGCGCTGTCATGGCGCTTGGGTTCACGTCGCTTGCAGCGCTGACCATTCCCCATTCGGTTACGGTCGCGGCCGCCCAGGCGCCGGTTGCGGATTCCGTCTCCGCCGCTCGGGCCAATCCCGCCAACTGGCCTGCGCGGCCTGCGACGCTCGCTCTCAACCCCGCGGTCGAGCGACGCATCGATGAACTGCTCGAGGCGATGTCGCTTGAGCAAAAAGTGGGCCAGATCATTCAGGCGGATATCGGAAGTGTCACGCCCGATGACGTCTACCGCTATCATCTGGGTTCGGTGCTGAACGGCGGCAATTCCGATCCCGGCGGCCGCTATAATGCGCCAGCGAAGGATTGGCTTGCAGCCGCCGACGCCTTTTACGCCGCTTCGATGAGACCGAATGGCAAGTTGCCTCGCATTCCGGTGATCTGGGGCAGCGATGCCGTTCATGGGCACAATAATGTCGTGGGCGCGACGCTTTTCCCGCACAATATTGGCCTCGGCGCCGCCCGCAATCCCGACCTCATCCGCCGCATTGGCGCGGCAACCGCAATCGAGATGCGGGTCACCGGTCTTGACTGGACCTTTGCGCCGACGCTCGCGGTTGTCCGCGACGATCGTTGGGGACGTACCTATGAAGGCTTTGGGGAAGCTCCCGAGATCGCGACGAGCTACGCCGCGCCGCTGATCGAAGGACTACAGGGAAGGATCGGTGACAAGGACTGGCTCCGCGGCCCGCATATCATCGCGACCGCCAAACATTTCCTCGGCGACGGGGGAACGCACGGCGGCAAGGATCAGGGCGATGCCGAGATGCCCGAGGCGCAGCTGCGCGACCTCTTCAGTCCGCCCTACCTCCCCGCTCTCGATGCGGGCGTCCAGTCGGTGATGGTCAGCTTTTCGAGCTGGAACGGCGTCAAGATGCACGGCAACCGGTCGTTGCTCACCGGGGTGATGAAAGAACGCTGGAACTTCGACGGCTTCCTCGTCGGCGACTGGAACGGACATGGTCAGGTCGCGGGATGTACGGCGACCGATTGCGCGGCGGCGGCCGTTGCCGGGCTCGACATGTATATGGCGCCCGACAGCTGGAAGGATCTGTATCGCACTACGCTCGCGCACGCGCGCGACGGGACGCTCCCGATGGCCCGGCTCGACGACGCGGTTCGACGCATTCTTCGGGTCAAGTTACGCGCCGGCTTGTTCGAAGCGGGCAAGCCCTCGGACAGACCCTATGGCGGACGGTTCGAGCTGCTCGGGAGCAAGGAGCATCGGGCCTTGGCGCGCGAGGCGGTGCGCGAATCGCTCGTCCTTCTCAAGAACGCCAGCGGTCTGTTGCCGCTGAAGCCGGAGGCGACGATCCTTGTCGCGGGCGACGGCGCCGACAATCTTACCAAGCAGACCGGCGGCTGGACACTGAGCTGGCAAGGCACCGGAACGAAGCGCAGCGATTTTCCCAACGCCGAGTCGATCTGGGAAGGCATCGCGGCCGAGGTCAAGGCTGCCGGCGGGTCGGCAATGCTTTCGCCCGACGGACGCTATACGAAAAAGCCGGATGTCGCGATCGTGGTTTTCGGCGAAGATCCTTATGCGGAGTTCCAGGGCGACCGGCCCGACGTCGGCTATGACGACCCCAAGAGCCTCGCGCTGCTGCGTTCGCTGAAAGCCGATGGTGTGTCCACCGTGGCGGTGTTCCTCTCGGGGCGTGCGATGTGGGTCAACCCGTTCCTCAATGCCTCGGACGCCTTTGTTGCAGCTTGGCTGCCGGGTTCGGAGGGCGGCGGCGTGGCCGACATGCTGTTCGGCAAGGCCGAATTTCGCGGCAAGCTCCCCTACAGCTGGCCGAAGACGAGCGACCAGACCGCGGTCAATGTTGGCGATGCGGATTATGATCCGCTGTTTGCCTATGGCTTCGGTTTGACCTCAACCGACAACGGCGACCTTGCACCGCTGTCGGAAGCCCGCGCCAGCGACGCCGCCGTGGACCCCGGCGTTCTTTTCGCCGCCGGAAAGCCTGGTAGCGGGCGGCGCCTGTTGCTCGGAGCACCCGGGGCGCTTTCCACCACTCCCGGTCCACAGCTCATCGAAGCGCGCGGCGCCGACCGCGCCGCGCAGGAGGATTCGGTGCGCCTTCGCTGGACCGGCGCGGGGACAGCCGTCGCGGCGATCGTTCAGGATTCGCCGACGGATCTTTCGCGCCAGTCGAACGGCGATCTCGCGCTCGAGCTGGACGTCAGGGTCGATACGCCGCCGTCGGCCGAGGTGAGCCTCGTGATGGGCTGCGGAGCGCAATGTGCTGGCGGTTTTCCGCTTCGTGCAATGCTCAACGAGGCCGCGAAGACCCGGAAATGGACGCGGATTGCGATCCCGCTTCGCTGTTTCGAGAAGGCCGGCGTCGACATGGCGCGCGTCGAGACGCCGCTCAGCATCACAACCTCGGGAAAGCTTGATCTCATTCTGTCGTCGGCGCGGATCGTCTCGCCGTCAGGGCCGGTGCTGCAGTGCAAATAAAGAGTGATAAAAGGGAGGATGTCATGAACAGGGGTAAAATTTCAGGAGCAATGTTGCTGGCGCTGATGTCGACGACGGCAGCGATTCCCGCCTACGCCCAGACCGCGGGAGCAGAAGATCGGGCGAGCGGCGACAACGACGAAATCATCGTCACCACCAATCGGCGTGCCGAAGATTCGCAGGATGTCTCGGGCGTCGTCCAGGCGCTTGGCGCCGAACAGCTGCGGCAGGACGGCATTTCCGAACTGCGTCAGCTTCAGGTTGCCATCCCCGGATTGAGCATCGCCAACCAGGAAGGCAATGTCGAAATCTTCATCCGCGGTGTGGGGTCGGCGAACAACACCGAATTGGGTGACCCGGGCGCTGCGCCGCATCTCAACGGAACCTATATTCCGCGTCCGCGCGGGCTCGGGCTCATGTTTTACGATCTCGACCGGGTCGAGGTGAACAAGGGGCCGCAAGGCACGCTCTACGGCCGGAACGCACTCGCCGGCACGCTCAACATCATCACCGCAAAGCCGCGGCTTGGCGAGTTCAGCGGCTATGCGCAGGCCGAGATCGCCAATCGCTCGTCCTATGGCGCCGAGGGTGCGATCAACATTCCGCTTGGCGAGACTTTGGCGCTGCGTGCCGCGGGCTATTATATCAACCGTGATTATGGCTTCAAAAATGTCTCGACCGGCGCCGAGGCGCGCGATCTGAAGCCCGCTGGTCTTGAGGAAAATTATGCCGGGCGCCTTTCGCTTCTCTGGGAGCCCAGCGATCGCTTGAGCGTCTCGATCGTCGGCGACTATGGCAAGGAAACGGGAACCGGCTATCCGGGTGCCAATATCTTCAGCGCCGTCGTCGGCAGCGGCCTGCGCCCCGACAAGCTGAACCTCAAGCATGTCGTCTATCGCGGCCTTCAGGGCGATATGGAGAATGAGCTCTGGGGCATTCAGGGCAAGATCAACTACGATTTCGGGACCTTCGGCGCAGAGCTCACCGGCAGCTATCGTTCGGTCGACTTTTATCAGGTCAATGCCTCAAGCGACGGTATCGATTATCCGGGCCGCGATCTGTCGGCAGTCCAATATGACAATTATTCGGGCAATTTCTGGCAGACCCGTTCGAAAAGCCAGGTCTATGAAGCGCGTCTGTTCGCGAACGACGATCAACGCTTCCGCTGGAACCTTGGGGCCTTCTATTTCAAGGAAGATCAGGCGGTGGGCTATCTCGCGCTCGCCGACCGCGGCTTTTGCTGCTATTCGGCGACCGAGTTCGTAATGCCCGACGTCAAGGGCGAGAGCTATGCTTTCTACGTTGACGGAACCTATGACGTCGCGGACCGGCTCCGCTTCCTCGCCGGCATTCGCTATACCGACGAGCGCAAATCGCGCTACGGCATCGGGGGCAACTGGGCCCTGACGCTCGGCGGTGAAAATTTCGACTGCTGCTTTGCCACGCGCATCGGCACCGAAGGTTTCCGGCCGGCGCTGCTGGACCGCCCCAATTTCGACGTCTCGAATATCACGACGCCCCAAGGCATGGCACAATTTCTCATCGAAGGCGTCAAGACGCCGGGTTTGCGCGACACGCTGATCGCGCAGATCGGTGCGATCGCGGATGGCACCAATCCCAACGGGACCTGCATCGATCGCCCCGACATCGACAATGGCTTCGTCAATTGCCCGACGCTCAACCCGTCGGATCGCAACGGCGGCTTCAGCTACGCCAATTTCACCATTCCGGGGCAGCAGATCGGAAGCTCGAAATTCAATTATGTCGATTGGCGCGCCGGCATCGAATATGATCTGAGCGACGATAACATGCTCTATGCCAAGGTTTCGACCGGTCACAAATCGGGCGGTTTCAACGACAGCTTCGACGGATCGCCGATCCCCGAGACCTTCAGCCCCGAAAAGCTTCTCGTTTACGAGATCGGTAGCCGCAACAGCTTCGACATGTTCGGTCGGCGCGGCGTCTTCAATCTGACCGGCTTCTATTATGACTATACCAACCAGGTGTTTCAGGACCTGACCTGCATCAACCTCGATACGACCCAGCAGCCACCGGTCTGCAATGGCTATTCGCTGGTCAACCGCAACATCGGCGCATCGCGCATCTACGGGGCGGAGGCCGAGATGCGTCTGCGCTTCCCGGGTAATTTCGGTCTCGACATCAACGCGGCCTATCTCGACACAAAGATCACCCGCGGCATCGTCGCCGATGCCCGCGCGCAGGATTTCGGCGCCGGCGGCAACTCGCCGCTGATCAGCCTCGTCGGCAACCGGCTGCCGCTGGCCTCGAAGATGAATGTTAGCGCGCGGCTGTCGCAATGGTTCGACGCGGGGCCCGGCCGCCTCGATTGGCAGGCACTGCTCAACTATCGTTCATCCTATTATCTCAGCCAGTTCAACGAAGCCGACATCGTCTTCCTCGACGGAACGCGCCAGACGGCGTTCGCAGCGGGCTTTCCCGACCGCCAGCAGGGTTATGTCACGCTCAACCTCGGAATCGGTTATACGATCGACAATTTCCGCATCGAGGCCTGGGCGAGCAATTTCCTCAACGAGGAGGTGTCGCAAAAGGCGCTCGTGGGCTCGTCGCTCAACATCCGTTTCCTGAACGACGCGCGCACCTACGGTCTTCGCGTTCGCGTGAACTTCTGATCGCTGGCAAGGGCCGCCCCGCGCGTCGTCGGCGCGGGGCGACTATATTATGGTGCGAAGCATGGCTAGATGGATGAGGCGACCGGTTGCATCGCGCAAGCCGGCGCTTGGGCATGGGGGCAGGGGTGGCGAGCGAAACCCGAACGGCGGACGAGCGGCAGCCGCTCGCATTGCTGTTTCTCTACGCGCTTGCCTATGCCGGGGCCGTAATCGCCTATACTCCCTTTTTGATGCTGCTGCTCCCGATGCGGGTGGCCGAACTGGCGGGTGCGGCGGATATTCGCTGGCTGGGCTATATTTTGTTCGCCGGTGCCCTCGCGGCAAGCGTGTCGGCGATCGCGTCGGGCTGGCTCAGCGACCGGACGCGGAACCGGCGCGGCTGGATCGGAGCCGGACTCGCCCTGTCGGTCGCGCTCCAGCTTTCGATGGCGCATTTTACCAGCGTGGCAGCGCTGCTTTGGCTCGTTGTTGCCTGGCAGTTCGCGCTAAACCTCATGTTGACGCCGCTGATCGCATGGGCGGGCGACTTTGTCCCCGATCGGCAGAAGGGCCTTCTTGGCGGTCTGCTCGCGTTCGCTCCCGCGCTAGGTGCTTGGTCGTCGCTGCTCGTGGCCCGCGAGACCCCGGCGAGTTTCGCGGACAATTTGTGGCTTGTCTCCATGGTCGCCGTTGCCGCCATGCTGCCGCTCCTGGTCGCTGGCCGGCCACGACCGCTGCCGACCGATCCGGGATCGGTGGACATCGTTCAAGCGCCGCGGCGCAAATCGGCCGCAGCGATACGAATGTGGCTTGCGCGCCTCGCGATGCAGGTGCCTGGTGCGGCGCTCGCCTCTTATCTCTATTTCTGGCTCCGCGCGCTCGATCCGGCGATGACCAATCGCGAGAAGATGCTGCTCTTTGCCATCGGTCTGTCGCTGTCGATTGGCGCCGCGATGGCGCTCGGCCGCTGGTCGGACCGGCGCGATCGCCCCTTTGCCGTTCTGGCGTTGCTTGCGGCATGCACCGGCCTGCTGCTCGGCGCGATGGCGGCGGCGCCATCACCGGGGTTGGCCAAGCTCGCCTACCTGCTCTTCAGCGGCGCCAGCGCTGCCTTTCTTGCGCTCCACGCCAGTCAGACGCTGCGCGTGCTTCCCGACCCCGCGCGGCGCGCGACCGGGATCGGTTTGTTCAACCTGACAAACACCGCACCGTCCCTGATCATGCCCTGGATCGCGATCGCAATCGTTCCCGATTTCGGATTCGCGGGTCTTTTTTTGCTGCTGGCGATGCTGGCTTTCATCGCCGCGGCATTGCTTGCGGCGATGCCGCGGGGCGCCCATTGATGGGCGGTGCCGTGCTGATTTTCCGATTATCCCGAGGAGAGTGATATGGCGCTCGTGCCCCAAGATGCATCGACAATTGCCGACGATCCTGTCGGCGGCGCTCACCATGTCGACGCGCCTGAGCTGCGCCTGTTCGTCATGGGGCTCTTCTTCATTTTCGGCGGCATTACCTCTCTGAACGATGTGATCATCCCGAAGCTGAAGGAGCTGTTCACGCTCAACTACACACAGGCTATGCTGGTCCAGTTCTGCTTCTTCACCGCTTATCTGCTGATCGGCATTCCCGGTGCCAAGCTCGTCAAGAAGATCGGCTATATGCGCGGCGCGGTCGCGGGGCTGCTGACGATGATGGTGGGCTGTCTGCTGTTCATCCCGGCGTCGCAGAATGCGGTCTATGGGCTCTTTCTCTTCGCGCTGTTCATCCTCGCGAGCGGCGTCGTGATCGTGCAGGTCGTCGCCAACCCGCTGATCTCGCTGCTCGGCAAGCCCGATACCGCGCACAGCCGCCTGACCTTTGCGCAGGCGTTCAATTCGCTGGGCACGACGCTGTTCCCCATCGCGGGATCGGCACTGATCCTCGGCAGTCTCGCTTCGGTGACCGCCGATCAGCTGACGGGTGCCGAACTCGATGCTTATCGAACCGCCGAAAGCCAGGCGATCGTCCACGGCTATCTTGGCATAGCGGCGGCCCTCGCAATTGTCGCGGCCGCCGTATGGATGTTCCGCAACCGCCTCAAGGGTGAGCGCCACGAGGCCAGCGCCGGACTGGCGGGGATCGATCTGCTCAAGCGTCCGCGCTTCGGTTTCGGCGCCTTGTGCATCTTTCTTTATGTCGGGGCCGAGGTATCGATCGGGTCGCTGATCGTCAGCTATCTCATGCAGGGGCATGTCATGGCGCTGCCCGAACAGACCGCGGGCAAGCTGATCGGCTTCTATTGGGGCGGCGCAATGGTCGGCCGTTTCGTCGGTTCGGCGGTGATGCGCTTGATCAGCCCCGGCAAGCTGCTCGCCTGCGTCGCGGTCGGCGCCATCGCACTGATCCTCGTTTCGACAAATACGACCGGTGTCGTCTCGGGCTACAGCCTGCTTGCGATCGGACTGATGAACGCCATCATGTTCCCGACCATCTTCAGCCTGGCATCCGAAAAACTCGGCTCCCGCGCCGCCGACGGGTCAGGAATCATCAACGTGGCAATCTTCGGCGGCGCCGTCGTTCCGCTCGCCACCGGTGCGCTCGCCGATCTGACCGGCAGCCTCGGCCTCGCGTTGCTTCTGCCCGCGCTCTGCTACGCCGTCATCGCATGCTTCGGATATTATGCGCGGCAACCCGCCGATAATCCGCCGCAACTGGCGGCCAGCGAATAATCTCGATCGAGGACGTGAGTAGCGATCTTTTTGGCTGAGCTCGGCTGCCGGATTACCGCTGTAAATCTCTCTCGGCGAGGTTGGATGAGGACGGCGGGATCGCGTCGCTGCTGAGGAGGTCTTCGAATAATGTCGCAATGAGGGCGACTTGCGAATGCACGCCCGCTTTCGCGTAAATGCGCGCGAGCTGGGCCCGCGCCGTAATGCGTAACGGTCGGCGAAGTCAGCGCGCCGCGTAGGTCACGCGTCGGGTCGGAAGTCAGCCACGCCGTTGCGATGGCATAGCGAAAGACGAGACTCACCAATTGCAGGGTGCGGCGGTCGCTTTCCAACTTGCCCCGCGCTTCGATCTTGCGGACCGCCGCCAGCACGTCGGCGGGTTCGATCTCGCCGATCGGCAATCGCCCGATCGAAGCGTTGAGCCGAGTCAGCGGGGATTCGGTGCGAACAACGGTCGACTGTGCCCAACCCTTCTCGCCATCGCGCTGCCGCTTGGCACAATATTCCGCAGCGATGGCTGCGAAGGTGTTGTCGACCGACAGCTTCGCCCTGATCTTCTTTCGCTGCTTTTCGCGCGCCGGATCAGCGCCCAGCGCAATTTGCGCACGGGACGCATCGCGTCCGCTTGCGGGCCTCGCTCAGACTGACGTCGGGATACCGCCCCAGCGACAGCTCGCGCTCCTTGCCATCGATTCGGAATTTGAGCCGCCAGAGCTTCCCGCCCGCTGGCGTCACGAGCACAAAAAGCCCCCCAGAATCCGCCGGCTTGTAGTCGCGCTCAGCAGGCTTCGCGTTGCGGATCGCCGTATCAGTGAGGGTCATATTGGGGGCCATTTTATTCGATGGCGGGCCCGAAACCCAAAAGGCCCCCAAAAGAGGCCCCCAGATTTTCCGGCTGCCAGCGTTTAATCGCGAACGTCCGCGACCAATTCAGACGTCAAATACGGCAGATTTCCGGGGAAAGTCCAGAAATTGGCGGTCAGCGATGTATGGGAAATTGGAGCGGGTAGCGGGAATCGAACCCGCCTAGCTAGCTTGGAAGGCTAGAGCATTACCACTATGCTATACCCGCTTCGCCAAGGTGCGCGCGATTGCCAGTTTGGGGCGGGGTCGTCAAGCGGAACACGCAGCGGCGATTGAGAACATCGTGGCAACATGCTAGGAATCGGCGTGTGAGCGAGACCGGCGACAGCGAAGCGGACGGCGGCGAGGCGCCGGTTCGCAAAATCATCCATGTCGACATGGACGCCTTTTACGCCTCGGTCGAGCAGCGCGACGACCCGGCGTTGCGCGGCAAACCCGTCGCGGTTGGCGGGTCTTCACGGCGCGGGGTGGTCGCCGCCGCATCCTATGAAGCGCGCAAATTCGGCGTCCGGTCGGCGATGCCGAGCATCACCGCGAAGCGCCAGTGTCCCGAGCTGATTTTCGTGCCGCCGCGGTTCGACGCCTATCGCGCGATATCGCATCAGATCCGCGCAATCTTTCACGACTACGCCGACGAGGTCGAGCCGCTGTCGCTCGACGAAGCCTATCTCGACGTGACGCGCGACAAGGCGGGGCTGGGCAGTGCGACGGCAACCGCGCGGCTGATCCGGCAACGCATCCGCGCCGAAACCGACCTGACCGCTTCCGCGGGCGTGTCGTACAACAAGTTCATCGCCAAGCTGGCGTCTGATCAGAACAAGCCCGACGGGATGACGGTGATTCCGCCGGGGAAAGGCGCGGCGTTCGTCCAGACGCTGTCGATCCGGCGGTTCCATGGCATCGGCCCCGTGACCGCCGCGAAGATGGAAGGGCTCGGCATCTTTTCGGGCGCCGATCTGGCGGCGCAGGACCGCGCGTGGCTGGCGGGGCATTTCGGCAACAGCGCCGAATGGCTCTATAATCTGGCGCGCGGGGTGGACCATCGCCGCGTCCGGTCGAACCGTCCGCTCAAGTCGCTCGGCGGCGAACGGACCTTTTTCAACGACCTGGTCAGCGACACCGAAATTCGCGAGGCGCTCGCCCATGTCTGCACCGTGGTATGGGACCGGGCGGCGAAGAAGGGCGCGCGCGGGCGGACGGTGACGCTGAAGCTGCGCTATGCCGACTTCCGCACGATCACGCGCGCGAAGTCGGTGGCGGCGCCGATCGCCGACGGGGCGGCGCTGCTCGCGGCGGGGGAGGCGATCCTCGCCCCCTTGCTGCCGGTCGAGCAGGGGATCCGGCTGCTCGGCGTGACGCTGAGCAAGTTCGAGGGCGAAGAAGAGGAGAGCGACACGGCCGCTGCGCCCGCAGATTTGCTGAGCCTGCTCTGATATATAGGTCGCCCCAACCTTCGCGGGGGCGGCGAGATTATTGGGCCGGTGCGAACACTCGTTCCTTGGTCGCGGTGAAGCGGATTGACGGGTTGCGCTGCGTCACATAGCCGACTTCCCACGCATCCTTGGCCATGAAGACCGGCGCGCCGTCACGGTCGGTGGCGGCGGCGCCGCGATTGTCGGCCTGGAACTGCTTGAGCGCGGCGGCGTCATCGCTGGCGATCCAGCGCGCGGTATCCCACGGGCTGGCCTCGAGCTTCGCCTCGACCTTATATTCGGCCTCGAGCCGGCTGATCAGCACGTCGAGCTGGAGCTGACCGACGACGCCCACGATCATGTTGGCGCCAATCTCCGGATAGAAGACCTGGATGATCCCTTCTTCGGCCATGTCGTCGAGCGCCTTGCGGAGCTGTTTGGTCTTGGTCGGATCGACGAGCGCCACGCGGCGCAGGATTTCGGGGGCGAAGTTCGGCAGGCCGGTGATCATCACGTCGCTGCGTTCGGAGAGGGTGTCGCCGACGCGCAGCGTCCCGTGGTTGGGGATGCCGATGATGTCGCCGGGCCAGGCTTCTTCGGCCATTTCGCGGTCCTGCGCGAGGAAGAGCATCGGGCGGCTGATCGCGATCGCCTTGCCCGTGCCGCCTTGTGTCAGTCGCATCCCGCGCTCGAACTTGCCCGAACACAGGCGCATGAAGGCAATGCGGTCGCGGTGCGCGGGGTTCATATTCGCCTGTACCTTGAAGACGAAGCCGGTGACGGCATCGTCGTCGGGGCGTACCGGCGCGGGTTCGGCAGGCTGCGGCTGCGGCCCCGGCGCATGCGCCGCGAGCCCGGCGAGCAGATCGACGACGCCGAATTCCTTGAGTGCGGAGCCGAAATAGACGGGGGTGAGGTCGCCGTTCCGATAGGCGTCGACGTCGAAGGACGCATAGCCCGCGGAGGCGAGCTCGATTTCTTCGTTGAACTGATCGAGCGCACGCGAATCGACCGCCGCCGCGAGCTTCGGATCGTCATGGCCGGAGAGCGCAATCCGTTCGCCCTCGAACGCGCGCGAGGCTTCCTTGCCGGGGACCGCGAGCGACGGTTCGACCAGATCATAGAGGCCCGAGAAGGTGCCGCCCATCCCGACCGGCCAGTTCATCGGACAGACGTCAAGCGCCAGCCGGTCGGCGACCTCGTCGAGCAGTTCGAAGGGCGACTGGCCTTCGCGGTCGACCTTGTTGATGAAGGTGATGATCGGCACCGAGCGCAGGCGGCACACCTCGAACAGCTTGAGCGTCTGCGGTTCGATCCCCTTGGCGGCGTCGATCACCATCACCGCGCTGTCGACCGCGGTGAGCGTGCGATAGGTGTCCTCGCTGAAATCCTCGTGCCCCGGCGTGTCGAGCAGGTTGAAGACAAGGCCCTGATGTTCGAAGGTCATCACCGACGAGGTCACCGAAATGCCGCGCTGTTGTTCGATCTTCATCCAGTCGGAGCGGGCGCGCCGCGCCTGTCCGCGTGCCTTGACCTCGCCCGCCATATGGATGGCGCCGCCCGCAACGAGCAGCTTTTCGGTCAGCGTCGTCTTGCCCGCGTCGGGGTGCGAGATGATGGCGAAGGTGCGGCGGTCTGGGTGGTTCTGGGACATGGCGCCGGGCGCCTAGCAGGTGGCGGCGTCAGTGGAAAGGGCTGACGCAGCATCGTGTCTTCGCGCAGCGGCGGCGCAGCGGCCCCGCTCGTCGCGTTCGGGAAAGGCGATCAGGCGTCGGTGAGGTCGAGCAGCGTCCGCGCGTCGAGGCCGATGCGGCGCATCTGCTCGGCGACCGGCGGCCAGACGTTGGTCAGGAAATCTTCGCGCATCAGCGTGCGCAGGCGATCGGTCGCACCCTCGGCGACGAACATGCCGACCCCGCGCTTCACCGTGACCAGACCTTCGTCCTGAAAGGTCTGATAGGCTTTGGCGACGGTCAGCGGGTTGGCGCCTTC
This sequence comes from Sphingopyxis sp. A083, assembly GCF_001468495.1. Classification (NCBI taxonomy): domain Bacteria; kingdom Pseudomonadati; phylum Pseudomonadota; class Alphaproteobacteria; order Sphingomonadales; family Sphingopyxidaceae; genus Sphingopyxis; species Sphingopyxis sp. A083. The sequence continues at coordinate 413,157 of NZ_LNSK01000002.1, forward strand.
CTCGGCAGCGAGCGACCGGACCGACGGGAGCATGTCGCCGTCGCGAAAGGTGCCGTCGAGAATCGCATTGGCGATCACGTCACGAAGCCGTTGATAAACGGGTTTGGTCTGATCGAGCATGCCGCCTTAATGCCATAAGACAGCAGCACAGTCAATTGAAGAAAATTAGTTTCTGCTGATATTAGGCGACACTAAATGTCCCAAGCGCTGACGATTTCGTCATAATCTGGACGCGGGCGTTCCGACAGGTCGGCGCCGGGGGTGCCGATAAAGAAATAGCCGACGATCGCGTCGCCTTCGCGCAGCCCGAATGCGGCGCCGACGTTCGGGCTGAACGCCGCCCAGCCGGTGAGCCAGCTGCCGACATAGCCGTGGGCGTGCGCGGCGTGGAGCAGGTTCATGCCGACTGCTCCTGCCGACATCTGCTGTTCCCACAGCGGGATCTTGCTGCCCGCGACGGGCGCCGAGACGAGGAGGAGTAGCGTCGGCGCCTGATGCGCGAACTGGTCGAGTGCGGAAAGGTCCATGCCGGCCGCGCCGGGATTTTCGGCCACCCATGCCTGCTTGAGCAGCGCGGCAAAGGCATCGCGCTGTTCAGGCGCGATCGTGATGATGCGCCAGGGGGCGAGCTTGCCATGATCGGGCGTGCGCAGCGCGAGTTCGATGATCGCGCGCAATTCGTCCGTGTCGGGCCCGGGGGCGACCATGTCGCGCGCCTTGCCCGAGCGGCGCGTGGCGAGGTGGCTTTTCAGCGAAGAGGTGTCGTTGAACATCGCGCGCCATGTGGCGTCTCGCCCGCATCCGCGCAACCCCGCCGCGTCGGGCGCTTTGGTTTCATGCGCAATTAGATTCTTCCCATACGCAATTTTCGCGCTAGGTTGCCCCATTCGCGCGGCAGAAGTCCGCGGCAAAACCATCCGGGAAAAGGGACGCATATAGATGAAAAATATGGCCTTATGGGACGAGGGGGACTGGATCGCGGTTATCGCGCTGGTCATCCTGGGGGTCTTTTTGAGCATCGGCGCTTTGGTCGCCGCCAGCAAGAAACCTGAATTCGCCGGCCATCCCAAGGGCCTCTACATGCTGTTCTTTGCCGAGATGTGGGAACGCTTCTCCTACTACGGCATGCGCGCGCTGCTGATCTTCTACCTGACGCAGCACTGGCTGTTCTCCGACGGTAAATCGAACCTGATCTACGGCGCCTATACCGCGCTCGTCTATATCACCCCCGTGCTCGGCGGATATCTTGCGGACCGCTATCTGGGGCAGCGCAAGGCGGTGCTGTTCGGCGGTGTGCTCCTCGCCTTCGGCCATTTGTTCATGGCCTTCGAGGGCGATCACGGCATCACCGATGCCGCGACGAAGCAGGCCGATCCCGCGATCAACATCTTCTGGCTCGCGCTCGCGCTCATCATCGTCGGCTCGGGTTTCCTCAAGGCGAATATCTCGGTGATGGTCGGCCAGCTCTATCGCCTGACCGACATGCGCCGCGATGCGGCCTACACCATCTTCTACATGGGCATTAACGTCGGCGCGGCGCTCGGCACGATCCTCGTCGGCTATCTCGGCCAGAAGATCGGCTGGGCCTATGGCTTCGGCCTTGCCGGCATCGGCATGGTCGCCGGCCTGATCGTCTTCGTGCTTGGCAAGAATGTCCTGCTCGGCGCCGGCGAGGCGCCCGCACCGCTCGCGAAATCCAAGGAGTGGAGCATCTATGGCGTCGGCCTTGTCGCCGTCGGCGTGATGTGGGCGCTCGTCCAGTATCAGGATGTGATCCAGACGTTGCTCGTCATTTCGGGCCTCGGACTGCTCGGCTGGGTGCTGTTCCAGGCCTTCAAGCTCGAGAAGGAACCGCGCGAACGCATTTTCGCCATTCTGTTCCTGATCGCGCTCAACCCGCTGTTCTGGGGTCTGTTCGAACAGGCCGGCGGCAGCTTCAACCTCTACACCGACCGCTATGTCGACAAGGGCGGCGTGCCCGCGTCGGTGTTCCAGTCGATCAACCCCATCTACATCATCCTCTTTGCACCGGTCTTTGCGGCGCTGTGGCAGTGGCTGGGCAAGCGCGGGCTCGAACCCTCGGCGCCGGCGAAATTCGCGCTGGCGCTCGCGCAGGTCGGGGCGGGCTTCCTCGTCTTCGTGTGGGGCGCGAGCAGCGTCGGACCCGAGGTCGCGACGCCCGTCCTCTTCGTCTTCCTGCTCTATCTTCTCCACACGACCGGCGAGCTGTGCCTGTCGCCTGTGGGGCTGAGCGCGATGAATCGCCTCGCGCCGTCGTTCATGGCGTCGCTCATCATGGGCGCCTGGTTCTACATGACCGCGGTCGGCAATTTCGTCGCCGGCAAGATCGGGGAAGCGACCGGCGGCGAAAGCGGCGACATGACCAAGGAGGCGACGCTCGCCATCTATCAGGAAATCGGCCTCATCACGATCGGCGTCAGCGTCGTCGTGCTGGCGCTGTCGCCCATCGTGAAGAAGTGGATGCACCTCGACACGCTGCGCGACCGCGACGACAGCGTTGCCGGAGCTGGCGAACTTGCCGAACCGCAAGCGGCGGGGACGCATCCCGAACCGAAGGGGGCATAAGCATATGATCAGGGGCGTGAAGGGCAGTCTGCTGGCTGCCGTTTCGCTGGCGTTCGCGGGTTGCGCGGCGTCGGGCACCTCGGCGCAGTCGGCGGGCGACAAGCCGGCCGCGAGCGCCGAAAAGCCTGTGAAGTTCAACAAGGATCCTTATCCGTCGACCTATCACGCCTATGCAGGCCGCCCGACGGCGGTGCGCGGCGTGACGATCTTCGACGGCGAAGGCGGACGCATCGACAATGGCGTCGCGCTGTTTGCCGACGGCAAGGTGGTGAGCATCGGCGGCCCCGATACGGCGATCCCCGCGGGCTATGACGTCGTCGACGGCACCGGCAAATATCTCACCCCCGGCGTGATCGACATCCACAGCCACCTCGGCGTCTATCCGAGCCCGTCGGTCGATGCGCATTCGGACGGGAATGAGGCGACGAGTCCGACGACGCCCGAAGTCTGGGCCGAACATAGCGTCTGGCCGCAGGATCCGGGCTTCAGCCGCGCGCTTGCCAATGGCGGGGTGACAAGCCTCCAGATTCTTCCGGGCAGCGCCAATCTGATCGGCGGCCGCTCGGTCGTGCTCAAAAATGTTCCGGCGCGCACGGTGCAGGGGATGAAATTTCCCGGTGCCCCCTATGGCATGAAGATGGCGTGCGGCGAGAATCCGAAGCGCGTCTATGGCAGCAAGGGGCGCATGCCCTCGACCCGCATGGGCAATTTCGCGGTCGATCGCGCGACTTGGGCCAAGGCCGCAGCCTATAAGAAAAAGCTCGACGAAGGAAAGCCGGTCGATCGCGATCTGGCGATGGAAACGCTCGCCGGCGTGCTGTCGGGCGAGATTCTGGTGCAGAACCATTGCTACCGCGCCGACGAAATGGCGCAGGTCATCGATATGAGCCACGAGTTCGGATATAAGGTGTCGGCGTTCCACCATGCGGTCGAAGCCTACAAGATCGCCGACGTGCTCGCGAAGGAAGGCATTTGTGCCGCCATCTGGGCCGACTGGTGGGGCTTCAAGATGGAAGCCTATGACTCGGTGCCTGAAAATATCGCGCTTGTTTACAAGGCTGGCGCCTGCACGATCGTTCATTCGGACGACGAAAACCAGATCCAGCGCCTGAATCAGGAAGCGGCGAAGGGGCTTGCCGCCGGGCGGCGCATGGGGATGCAGATCAGCGACGAGCAGGCGTGGACCTGGCTGTCGTACAATCCCGCCAAGGCTCTGGGGATCGCCGACAAGACCGGCAGTCTGAAGCCGGGCAAGATGGCCGACGTCGTGCTGTGGAACGGCAACCCGTTCAGCGTCTATACGCGGCCCGAAAAGGTCTGGATCGACGGCGCGTTAATGTTTGACGCGACTGACCCCAAACGTCGACCGGTGAGCGATTTCGAGCTGGGTCAGCCCGGCGAGGGAGATGTGAAATGATGCGCGCGCTTCTGCTTTCCGCCGCCGCGCTGATCGCGGCCCCGGTCGCGGCACAGGATGTTGCGATCACCAACGCGCGGCTCGTCGTCGGTGACGGCAGCGCCCCGATCGAGGGCGGCACCGTCGTCGTGCGCGGCGGCAAGATCGTCGCCGCGGGCGCGGGCGTCGCGGTCCCTGCGGGGATCGAGCGCGTCGATGCTGGCGGTCATTGGGTAACGCCCGGCATCGTCGCGGCGTTCAGCCGCGTCGGTCTGGTCGAGGTCGATGCCGTGCAGGGCAGCAACGACCGTTCGGCGCGTCGTTCGCGCTTTTCGGCGGGTATCGACATCGCGCCCGCGCTCAACCCGATGGGCTCGCCCGTTGCGGTCAACCGCGCCGCCGGCGTCACCCGCGCGATCGTCGCGCCGGGCGACAGCAGCGGGCTGTTTGCGGGCCAGGGTGCGGTCGTCGATCTGGGCGACGACAATGACATGGTGACGCGCCCGCGCGCGCTGCAATTCATCGAATTCGGCGAGGGCGGATCGTCGAACGCGGGGGGAAGCCGCGCGGCGACCTTCCTGATGTTCCGCGAACAGTTGCTCGCGGCGCGCAGCTATGCCCGCAATCCCGCGACGCTTGCCGAATGGGGCAGCGACGCGCTGATCCAGCGCGCCGACGCCGACGCACTGGTCCGCGTGATCAACGGCACGACCCCGCTGTTCGTGCGCGTCGATCGCGCCGCCGACATATTGAACGTGCTGAAGCTCAAGGGCGAATTTCCGGCGCTGAAGCTGGTGCTCGTCGGCGCGACCGAGGGCTGGCTCGTCGCCCGGGACATCGCAGCGGCGAAGGTGCCGGTGCTGGTCTCGCCGTTGAGTGATCTGCCCGCAAGTTTCGAACGGCTGGGCGCGACGCAATCGAACGCCGGGCGGCTCGAAGCCGCGGGCGTCGATGTTTCGGTCGGCGTGTTCGACGACGATGACGCGCACAAGATGGGTTATACCACGCAATATGCCGGCAATCTGGTCGCGCTGACCAAGCTGCCGGGCGCCAGCGGGCTGAGCTGGGATCAGGCGTTCGCCGCGATCACCAGCGCCCCCGCGCGCGCCGTCGGCATGGACGGTAGGATCGGATCGCTGCGCGCCGGGCGCGTCGGCGATGTCGTGATCTGGGACAATGACCCGCTCGAACTCGGCAGCCGCCCGACTGCGGTGTGGATCGACGGCAAGCGCCAATCGCTCGTGACGCGACAAGACCGCTTGCGCGATCGCTATGCGACGCCGCAAGAAGGCGCATTGCCCAAGGCCTATGACCGGTAAGCGCCAGACAGACTGAGCGCGCCGCGAGATGAAGGAGGCGAGCCGATGAACCCCATGTCGCTGTTGATCGCAACCGCGGTGCTATTCGTCGGCTCGCACCTCCTCCTGTCGCACCCGCTGCGCGACGGGCTGGCCAGCCGGCTCGGCGAGCGAGGGTTCCAGATCGTCTATTCGATCGTGGCCTTTGCCACGTTCATTCCGCTCGTCCAGGCGTGGCGCGCGATGCCGCCCGAACCGCCGCTGTGGACGGTCGACGATCCGCTCTGGGCGCTCGCGACCTTGATCGTCCTCTTTGCGAGCATCCTCTTCATGGGGTCATTGATCGGCAATCCGGCGTTGCCGTCGCCCAAGGCGGCGTTCGCCGCCCAGGGCGCGCCGCGCGGGGTTTTCGCGATTACCCGTCATCCGATGATGTGGGGCTTTGCGCTGTGGGCGTTCGCCCACGCGCTCGTCATGCCGACGGGTGCGCAGTTGCTGCTGTCGGCGACGATCGCCTTCCTCGCGCTCGTCGGATCGGCGGGGCAGGACGCCAAGAAGGCGCGGTTGATGGGCGATGCGTGGCGCCACTGGGCGGCGCGGACGAGCTTCGTGCCGTTCGGGCGCCAGGTTGCGGGGGCGGCGCCGTGGGGCGATGCGATCCCGCGCGGCCATGCGCTGTTCGGCGGCATCCTGCTGTGGCTCGCGGCGACCTGGGGGCATGGCGCGCTCGGCTATATGGCCGCGGGCATCTGGCGCTGGATCGGCTGACCGCCATGAATGACGAAGCCCGGATCGCGGACATGGCGCTGCGCCTGCTCGGGCGCGCGTTCGACGAACTCGACGAACAGGAACAGCGCGTCATCTGCGCCATCGCCGAACGCGCACCGACCAGCCGCAACGCTGGCGAGATCGACGATGAGGAAGCGAGCTTCGGCGACCGGCTGGCCGACCGGGTGGCGGCCGTCGGCGGTTCGTGGGGTTTCATCATCGCCTTCGGCGTCGTGCTCGTCGCGTGGATGCTGCTCAATTCGAGCGTCCTCGCGCGGGCGGGGCTCGTCTTCGATCCCTATCCCTATATCTTCCTCAATCTGATGCTCTCGATGCTCGCGGCGATCCAGGCGCCGGTGATCATGATGAGCCAGAACCGGCAGGCGGCGAAGGACCGGCTGTCGGCCCGGCTCGACTATGAAATCAATCTGCGCGCCGAACTGGAAATCATGCGCCTGCACGAAAAAATCGACCGTATGCGCATCGCCGACCTGGTCGAGAAGGTCGAAGATTTGAGCGAACGGCTCGATCGGAACGGGTAGGGGACGGCGGCTTTGGGGTGGAAAGCCGACGTTACAACGGTTCCAAGGCTTTCTCGGCAGGCGAGTCGTAGGGCGGCCGTTCAAATCTATGTGCAGTATCCGGCTCGTTGGTCACGCCCAGTACACGCCGCTCCCGATAGCGGAATGCGCCATGATATTGATCACCGCCAGCTCCGTTAACGATGTAAAGATGCCCCGACTTCAGCGGTTCGGCAGGCACTGCTGGCCGCCAGTTCTCGGGTGCAACGCCATAGAATAGCGGAAAAATATTGCACTTAACATTGTCGGTCGCGTTCTCAATCCGCCAGACAGTCTTCCCTGATTCATCGCGAACCGAGAAATAGCTTGGGCAAAATCCCGTTTCCCCAAAGAACCAATCTTTCTCGGCGCCTACGAAGGCCAATCGACCCTCCAGGAAAACGGCATTAACCGGGTAATCGGCGCTGCACGAACTAAGGATGCCCGCTGCCGCCAACGTCCCTAAAAAGGTCCTCGCCACCCGTGCCCTCCATCTGCCACTCGCGAATTTATGACGACTGGTCAAAGTCTGCAATCGGTCGATAGCAGCCCATCCACTGCCGCGCGCCCTGGCTACGCAATCAGTTCCGCAGGCGGTCGATCGCCTGCGCCAGTGCCACGTACAGCTTGCCGATGTCCGACGACAGCAGCGTCACGCTGATCGCCGATCCGTCGCGCGCGCCGATCAACAGGCGCAGCATCGCCTCGAAGTCATGGATGAACTGATTGACCGCTGCGTGGAAACCATCGTCATTCTGGTAGAGGCGCAGAATTTCCTTGGTTTCGCTGTTGTCGAGCAGCTTCACCGCGCGTCGCGCGAAGATGCCGCGGTCCCCCTTCAGATAGGCGTCCCACGCGGCGTCGCTGACCTCGCTCGAAATCACCTTGGTAATGTCGATCGCGCTCGATTTGAGCGCTTCGGTGAGGATGCCGACCTGCTTTGCGAGCGAGTCGCGATCCGATGCGGCGATGGCCTGCTCGGCTTCGGCGACGCGCTGTTCGACGCTGGCGCTGGTGTCCATGATCGTGATGAGCTGGCGCATGAGCCGATCGGCGGCGCCATTCGCCGCTTCCACCGCGCGCTGCGAGGCATCCTCGACCGCCTTGAGCTGCGCCGCCACTTCGGTCTTGAACGCCGCGTCGATGGCCTCGGTCGCGGTCGCCTGCATCGCATCGCGGGCATTCCCGACCAGTCGCTCGAGCGTCTGCCGCGCTTCGTCGGCTGCGGACTCGGCGGTGGTGCGAACTTCGGCAAGCGTCGCGATCATCCGCGCCCCGCCTTGGTCGGCGAAATCGTCCGCCCCGGCGCGCAGCCGGGCCAGGGCCGCATCGGCGTCGGCAAGCGCTGCGTTGACCCGATCGGTCAGCGCCTGTTGGCTTTCGCCATGCTCGGCCATCTTGGCTTCATTTGCCTGCAACGTCGATTTGACTGCGTTGACGTGTGACAAGGTCGATTGCGCGACAAGTTCGGAGGCTTCGAGCAGCGGCTTGATCTGCCCGAGCGCACCTTGGGTCGCCTTGCCGTGCGAGGCCATGCGGTCGAGCGCATGGGGCAGCGTTTCGTCGAGTTCGCGCGTCACCGCATCGAGCGCGAGCAACAGCGACTCGGCGTGGGTGATCAGCTGATGCGCCGAATTATTCCCCGTCTGCACATCGGCGATGAAGGCGCCGAGTTGTGCCTTGGTATCGTCGATCGCGCGGCCGATGACGCCGGTGCTGGCCGATACGCTGACATCGAGCACCTCGAGCTGCTGCCGCGTTTCGGTGACATGCGCCGTAATCCGCGCCGCGAGTTCCTCGCTCGCCGTGCCATGCGCCGCGAGCTGGTCGCGAAGCGCGGTGCCGGCTGCTTCTGCCGACGCAAGGCGTGCATCCATCTGGTCTGCGGCGGCATCGACCCGGTCGCGATATTGTTGCCAGGTGGTGTCGAGCCGCGCGCCCAGATTGTCGACCGTCGTCTGCAGCGTATCGCGGATCGAAGCCGAGGATTGGGTGATTTGCGCCAGCGCGACGCCATGCGCGTCGGTGACTTGCGACGCCGCGGCAATCAGCCCCGATTCGGTTTCCTGCGTCTGCTGTTGCAGCGCGCCGAGCGCTTCGTGGAGGCCCGCTGCGGCGGCTTCGCCGGTCCGCGCGGCCTTGGCCGCCTCTTCGCCGAGTTCGGCGAGCTTGGCTTCAAGATTCGCGCCCTGCTGATGTGCGACGAGCCCCGCTTCGCGGAAATTGACCGCGAGCCGCTGCGCCACATCGTCGATGCGCGGCAGCCCGGCGAGCAGGCCGTCCATGCGCTGCATCGCGACATCGCCCGATCGCGCGAGCTGGTCGTGGGCGTTGGCGATGACCGACGCATTGGTTGCGAGCTTGTCGCTGCTGTCGTTGAGCCGGAGCACGGCATCGACGCCCAGCTGCTGAACATTGCGCGCCTGTTCCGAAAGCTGACGCTGAGCCTCGCCGAGTTTCTCGCCAAGCAACGCCATTGATTGCGCAAGCGCATCATTTTCATGGCGCAGCGCCGCGGCGAGGCGGGCAAAGCGCGCCTGTTCGGACCGGCTCGACCGAAGCAGCGCCATCCAGAGCAGAGTCAGCAAAGCGAGCGGCATCGACAGGGTCGCGACAAGCGCCGGCCATTGATCGGGCGCGACCGGACGCGCGAAACCCTTCGTCGCGGTAAACAGAGCGAACAGGCACCAGCCGAGGCCGATGATTACCAGCAGCGTCGGCAACAGCCGGTCGCGCCACGCGCCGCTCTCTGCATCGGGCATATCGTCGTCATCGGTCGCGAGCGGCGTCATATCGAGCCATTCGCGCTCGACCGGAACCTCGGCTTCGAGTGCGGGCGCGGCTTCGCTCGCCGGTGCATCGGTCTGCGCCGGCGTCTCATTCTCCGGGTTTGCCGCGGACTCCCGCCACAGACCGACGATTTTCTTTTCCCCCGTCATCGGGCCATCTTAGCATCAAATGCCCACCATGAAACGGAAACTTAACCATGGGCTGTCAAGGCTGTGGAATGTCGTTCGACAGCGGCCCTCTCGATCGCTTTCTCTCTTCGGCCATCGGCGACGATGCGGCGATGGCCATGGATCTGCGCGCCGTTTTTGCCGACAGCGCCCGCGAGCTTGCCGACCTGATGCGCCGGTCGCGCTGCGATGCCAACTGGCATATGGCGGCGCTGCGGCTCAAGAGCCTCGCCGCGACCTTCGGGGTCATCTCGCTGATCGAGCTAGCGGAAGGCGCGATGGCCGGGGTCCCGGGCGATCCGGCAGTGCTGCGCGATATCAACGCCGCCATCGACGCCATCGGCTGACCCGGTTTCGGGTTCAAACGCCGTTCAGGCGGCAATCTCCATTGGAAATATCGACCGTGCTCGTCTTGCCATGGCAACGCGACGGGGCTAGCCGCGTTGCTGAACGTGGCCGGACCTGTTCGTGCGGGAAACCGGCGGCCGATACAAAGGAGAGATTTCGATGTTCAAGCGTTTCCGCCAGACGTCCGCAACCGCCGTTGCCGCCGTCCTCGGCTGCGCCCTGATTGTCGCCGCGCCCGCCGCCGCGAAGGAAAAGCCGAAAAAGGAAGAAGAGGAGAAGGGCGCGCAGCTCAAGCCCAGCAAGGAATTCAGCCCTGCGCTCAAGAAGCTGACCGAGGCGGCGAAGGCCAAGGACATGGCGGCCCTCGAAGCCGCATTGGCCGAAGGGCAGGCGAGCGCGACGAGCCCCGACGACAAATATCTCGTATCCTTCTACGAACTTCAGCTCGGCATCGGCAAGAGCGACAAGGCGATCCAGGGCAAGGCGCTCGACGGGATGCTTGAATCGGGCCTGACGCCGCCGGAAAGCCTGGCCGCCTATAATTTCTTCTCGGGCAATTTCGCCTATGGCGACAAGGATTATGCGAAGGCCGTCAAGCGTCTGGAAGCCGCAAAGGCCGCCGGTTCGACCGAGCAGGGACTGCCGGTGCTGCTGATGGACAGCTATCTCAAGCTGAACCAGGTCGATCAGGGGCTTGCTGTTGCGAAGGACGCGATCGCCGCGGCGCGTGCCGCGGGCCGTGTGCCGTCGGAAGAACTTTATGTTCGCCCGGCAAGTGCCTTGCAGGCGGCGAAGCGCAACAGCGAACTGCTCGATATGCTGGCGATGCGCCTGCAGGACTATCCGCAGCCGGTGATCTGGCGGAACACGCTCTTCATCCTGCTGCAGCAGGAAGCGAGCGACAAGGTCATGAACCTCGACACGTTCCGCCTGATGCGCGCAACCAAGTCGATGACGCAGCGTCCCGAATATCTTGAATATGCCGCGCTGGCGACCGAGGCAGGCTATCCGAATGAAGCAGTGGCCGTGATCAAGGAAGGCCAGGCTGCGAACGTCATCCAGACGTCCGACGAGCGTTTCAACACGATCCTCGAATCGCAGGAACCGCGCGCCAAGGCCGACGCCGTCGCGCTCAAGGGCGACGCGGCCAAGCCTGCAACCGCAGCGAACCCCAAGCTGGCGCGCCAGACCGCCGACGGCCTTGTCGGCATCGGCGACTATGCGACCGCGATCTCGCTGTATGAAAAGGCGGCTGCCGGCGGCGACCCGCTTGCGCAATATCGCCTCGGCGTCGCGCAGGCTCTCGCTGGGCAGAAGGATGCGGCGATCGCCAGCTTCGCGAAGGTGCAGGGTGACCGGGCACGTCTCGCGAATCTGTGGACCATCCACCTGTCGGCAAAAGCGCCCGCTGCAGCCGCAGCAGCGGCACCCGCCACCGCACCGGCGAACTGATCGGACATAAAAAGGGGCGCCCTCCCGCAAGGAGGGCGCCCCTTTTTCGTGCGCGCCGCGATTATGGCTCGACCGGGATGCCAGCGAGTTGTTTGGCGGTGCGAATCGTAAGCGACGTCTTCACGCTCGTGACATTCGGTGCCGAGGTGAGATGCGCCGTCAGGAACGACTGAAAGCTCTGCAAGTCGCGCGCGACGACCTTCAGCAGGAAGTCGATTTCGCCGTTGAGCATGTAACATTCGCGCACTTCGGCCAGCCCGCCGACATAATCCTCGAACGCCTTGAGGTCGGATTCGGCCTGACTGCGCAGGCTGACCATCGCGAAGACGGTAATCCCGTAACCCAGCTTCGCGGCATCGAGATCGGCGTGATAGGATCGTATCACGCCCGACTCCTCCAGCGCGCGGACGCGGCGCAGGCACGGGGGAGCCGTCAGCCCCACCTGCTGTGCCAATTCCACATTGGTTATGCGCCCGTTTTTCTGCAGCTCGTTGAGGATCTGCAAATCAATTTGATCGAACTTCTGGCTTGCCATCATTGAAACATCCGCTTTCCCCGATTGCCCTCACCATAATATTATTTCAGGCGATTGCAATTGTCCCACAATGTGACGTGGCGCCCTTACCCTCTTTCGTGAGCGATTGATTCACGCTAGCCGCTAAGCTTCCGCTAACCAACAAAACGGGAATGGGCTGGCCTCGCGTGACCGCTGACTCGATGATCGCGACCATCTTGCGGCAAGCGCCGGCGGACCGCCGTGCGAGCATCGCCGCGTGGCGCCAGCTCACCGATATTCTGGCGCAGCGCGGCAATCAACTGGATACGACCGATATACGTCGCGCCTTCCACGCGCTCGCGGTGCTGCGCCGCGATGTGCCTGAAAAGGTGCGGCGCGATTGCGCCGTTGCGGTGGCCCGCCACGGACGCTTTGCGCCGCTGGTCGCCTTTTATGCGAATGATGTGCCGGCGGTATCCGCAACGATGCTGCGCCGCGCTCGGCTGGCCGAAGCGGACTGGTTGGCGATGCTGCCGACGACCGCCGCCACCGCGCGCTCGATCCTCGCCGGGCGCAGCGATTTGCCCGTGAGCGTGCGCCGCGCACTGGACAGTTTGGGAGCGGGATCGGTCGCGCTGCCGCAACCCGCGATCGCGGCCGCCGACGCCGCAGCATCGGACGTCGTCGACGAGGCACCTGCGAGCCAGATCAGCGAACTGGTACGGCGGATTGACAAATATCAGTCGTCGCGCAGCAAGCCCGCTCCGGCACGGCCGCGCACGAGCTTCCTGTTCGAAACCGGACCCGACGGCGTGATCCGCTGGGTCGACGGAATAACCCGCGGCGCGGCGATCGGTCTGTCGATCGCCGAGAGCGCCTTGGGCGGCGAGCCAGGGACCGATGGCGCCGCAGTGGGCGCGTTTCGCCAGCGTGCCGAAATCGTCAACGCCCGTATGATCCTTGAAGGTTCGGCAGCTGACGCCGGCGAATGGCGCTTTTCGGCATTGCCCTGGTTCGATCCCGCGACCGGTCAGTTTTGCGGCTATCGCGGCACCGCTCGGCGGCCGCAGCGCAATGAATTGCCTTATGGCCGCCCGGAATCGAGCGATTCGGGCGACTCTATCCGGCAGTTGATCCATGAACTGCGCAGCCCGCTCAATGCGATCTCGGGCTTTGCCCAGATTATTTCGGGACAGATGTTCGGTCCGGTCAGCGGCGCCTATCGCAAGATGGCCGATTCGATCATCGCCGACGCGGGCGCGGTTCAGAACATCATCGACGATCTTGAGGTCGCGGCACGTTCGACAGGCGTCGTCGAGACGAAGGCGAGCGACGAGGTCGCCGACCTTGCGACGGTGATGGCGCAGATCGAAGGCGACCTGGCGCCGCTGCTCGCCGACCAGCGGATCGACCTCAGCATTTCGCGCATCGGTGGTCCCTTTCTGGCTCATGCCGACGATGCCAATTCGCGGCGGATGGTCGGTCGGCTGCTCACCGCACTCGTCGATATTTGCGAAGCCGGTACGACGCTTGTCGGGCAGCTGGTTGCGGAGGCCGGTCCCGATGACATGCTGCAACTGCGCATCGTGCGTCCCGCCGCGATCCGCTTCGCATCGGCGGCCGATCTGCTCGATCCGGGCTTCAGCCCCGAAGGCGAGGCGCCCGGCGCCGCGATCCTCAGCCTCGGCTTTTCGTTGCGACTGGTTGACAGCCTGGCGCGCGGCGCCGGGGGACGACTCGATATCGGTCATAATGCCTTGACCTTGTATCTTCCCTCGGCCAACCCAAGGGCCGACACCGAACTAGGTGCCCAACACGGCGAATAGCCGAACCGCATCGGGGCGGGGTAAAGGGGAATAAGGTGGGTTCTGCGGCCAATATTCAGGCCTATCCTCCGGAATCCGGTCAAATTGCACTCAAGGACGGTGAGGCGCCGCGCTTTTGGGTGACGATCGATACCGAGGAAGATTTTGACTGGAACGGACCATTTTCGCGGACCGATTTCCGGCTCGATTCGGTCCCCGCGCTGTCCGCCTGCCAATCCTATTTCGAACGGGCCGGGGTGCGTCCCATCTATCTCGTCGACTGGCCGATCGTGCAGGACGACCGGGCGGTCGCCATTCTAGCACCGGCGCTGGCGTCAGGCCGCTGCGACATCGGCGCCCAACTCCATCCCTGGGTAACGCCGCCGTTCGACGAGGCGGTGAACGATCGCAACAGCTACACTGGCAATCTCCCCGAAACATTGCAGCGCGCCAAGATGCAGACGCTCCGCGATGGCATCCGCGACCGGTTCGGCACCGCGCCGCTCGCCTATCGTGCGGGGCGTTACGGGCTGGGACGCAGCAGCGCCGCGATGCTCGCCGATCTCGGCTTTCGGCTCGACACCTCGGTCCGGTCGGGCTTCGACTATCGTCCCGGCCATGGTCCCGACTATCGCTGCGCGCCGCTCCGGCCCTGGTGGGTGGGGCAGGGCAGCGATGCCATTCTGGAAGTCCCCGTCACAACCGTCTTCGGGGGCGCGCTCGGCCGTCTCGGTCCGCCGGTCTATCACCGGGTGGCGCGCGATGGCCTGCGCGCCGGCGCCGCGCTCGCGCGCCTGGGGCTCGTCGAACGCATCGCGCTGACGCCCGAAGGAATTCCCGCCGACAAGGCGTGCCGCGCAATCGACATCGCGATCGAGCAAAGCCTGCCCATCCTCAACTTTTCGTTCCACTCGCCCTCGCTGCAACCGGGCAACACGCCCTATGTGCGCAGCGACGCGGACCTCGATCTCTTCTATCGCTGGTGGGACGTGGTGCTCGACCATCTGGCGCGGCGCGGCATCGCCGCAATCGACACCGACGGCATATTGGCAATGGCGACGCGCTCGGCTATCGCCCGCTGATCCCTCTCGGGGGCCTGTAGCTCAATGGTTAGAGCTGGCCGCTCATAACGGCTAGGTTGCGGGTTCGAGTCCTGCCGGGCCCACCATTTCCCTTGCAAATTGCAACCGGTCGCTGTCCATTGGGCCGAGTTGAAAGGGAGAGGGACATGGCAAGCAAGAAGACGATCCTGCTCGGCGGGCTGGCGGTCATCGTGGCGGTCGGGGCTGTCGTGGGCGTGCGAACCGCGACCTTTGCGCCCAAGGACATCGCCGACGGCAGCGACGTGACGCTCGCGCCCGCGCCTACGTACGACCTGCAGGCCGCCGTTCGGCACCTGAGCGAAGCGGCCCAGATTCCGACCATCTCGCATCAGGATGCCGCCGACAACGACGGGGCGCAGTGGGACCGGCTGCACGGCTGGCTCGCGGCGAGCTATCCGGCGGCCCATGCGGCGATGACCCGCACCATCCTGCCGAACAAGACGTTGATCTACCAATGGCCGGGCAGCGATCCCGCCGCGGCGCCGATCATCGTCATGGCGCATCAGGATGTCGTGCCAGTGACCCCGGGGACCGAGAAGGACTGGAAATATCCGCCCTTCGCCGGGACGATTGCCGATAACGCGGTATGGGGCCGCGGCACCGTCGACGACAAGGGATCGCTCGTCGGCCTGTTCGAGGCGCTTGATGCGCTGGCGGTGCAGGGTTTCAAGCCGAAGCGCAGCATCTACCTCGTCTCCGGCCACGACGAGGAGGCGGGCGGATCCGGCGCGATCGCCGCCGCTGCACAGCTCGAGGCGAAGGGCGTCAAGGCGATCTTCACTATCGATGAGGGCAGCATCGTACTCACCGACACGCCCGTCATCAACGGCCCGGCCATCCTGATCGGCGTCGGTGAAAAGGGCTATGGCACGCTGAAGGTCACGGCCAATGCCCCCGGTGGGCATAGCTCGATGCCGCCGGCCGAAACCGGGGTCGAAACGCTGGCCAAGGCGATTCTCGACATCACCGGCGATCCCTTTCCGATGGAAGTGCGCGGCCCCGGCGCCTCGATGATCGAAGTGCTTGCCGCGAAGAAAGGCGGCGTTACCAAGATGGCGGTCGCCAACCAGTGGCTGTTCGGCTCGATACTCAAGCGCCAGCTCACCGGCTCGCCGTCGACTGCGGCCGCCTTTCACACCACGATCGCGCCGACGATGCTCGAGGGCAGCCCCAAGGAGAATGTACTGCCGCAATCGGCCAATGCGCTCATCAACTATCGCATCGCGCCGTGGAACCGGTCGTCCGACATCATGGCGCACGCGAAGGCGGCGGTGGGCGACGCCAAGGTCGATCTCGCCTGGGTCAAGCCGCCGCGCGAACCGTCGCGCATCTCTTCGTCAACGTCGCAGGGCTGGAAATGGATCGCCGCGGCGGCGCGCGCCGACGCGCCCGAGGCGGTGCTCAGCCCGATGCTCGTCGTCGGCGGCACCGACAGCCGCAGCATGGAGGGCGTGTCCGAGGACGTCTATCGCTTCATGCCGATGCATTTCACGCTGAAGGAATCGGCAATGATCCACGGCACCAACGAGCATATGGCGATCGACAGCTTCAAACGCATGATCGATTTCTACGCGCGGTTGATCGCGACGTCAGCGGGATAGACTTGCGCCCCAAGCCTGTCTAAGGCGCCTTCCACGGTCGGGGAGTAGCGCAGCCCGGTAGCGCGCCTGCTTTGGGAGCAGGATGTCGCAGGTTCGAATCCTGTCTCCCCGACCAATGCTTCACCGCAGCGCCCCCTCTGGCTGCGCGCGGCCATGCTTAACCCGCTGCTAAACAATCCTCTCTATTCTTGTGGGTCGAGATAGGGACCAGATATCGAGATGACCGGCGGCAGTCTGAAGAAACTGTTCGCGGCGCTGGCGGCGCTGTTTGCGGCGCTGTGCGCTGCAAGTCCCGCAATGGCGGCCAATTGCTATTACGCGACCGCTCAGGGATCGACCGGGCCTGCCGATTGGCAGACCTATTGCTGGCTCGACTTTACCGGTTACAGCGAAACGACGGCGCGATCGGCGTCCGGACAGAATTTTTCCTTCACCCTGTCCGACGGCACGGTGATGAGCTTCAATCTCAAGGTGTCAGGAGCGGCGATGACCGCCGCTACATCGCCGTCCTGGTCGGGCAGTGCGGTCGGCAATACGGCTTTTCTTGGCATCGCCGGGCGTCCGATCATGTATCAGACCGCGGCCGGGACAACGACTATCGCGATCAGCAGCATCGCGCTGACGCCGCCCGCAGCCGGGACGATCAGCGCCTATATGTTCGTCGCCGCCGACGGCGAGTCGAGCAACGAAGGCGAATCGCTGCGATTCCAGACCAATGGCGGCAACTGGCAGGAGCTCGATCGCGCCGGGCCGATCAGCGGCAGCACCTATCCGACGACATCGGGGACGGGAACGAACAGCTTCACCGAAACGGGCGCCGCGGGAACCGTCGGCGCCTATATCATGGGGTCGACATCGCCGACGTCGGTAACGACGACTTTGGTGGGCGGGGGGCTGCAAGGCGCGATGTTCGCGGTGCGCTTCGCCTCGATACGGCTGAACACGCAGATTTCGGGCGCACGCGCCAACCCGGCTGACCAGTTCACCTTTTCGGTCAACACGACGGGAACGGGATCGACGCTGGCAACGGGGACGTCGAGCGGCACCGGCCTCGGTCCCTTTACCTCGGCCGCGCTGTCGAGCTCGGCGGCGATCCCGCTGACGCTGAACCAGACGATGGCCGCCGGCAGCGTCAACAGCCTGTCGCATTATCGCTCGGCGCTGACCTGCACCAATACGGCAACCGGTTCGAGCACGCCGCTGCCGACGAATGTCGTCACCACCGCCTATAATTTCGGATCGCTCCAGTTCGGCGATGCGGTGCAATGCACCTTTACCGAGACGCCTTATCCGCATCTGACACTGACCAAGGCTCTGGCAGCGTCCGGCCGTCAGTTCAGCGGCGACCAGTTCACCCTGACGATCGCGCAGGGTGCCACGGTGGTCGGCACCACCACCACGACGGGCAGCGGGGCGACCGTGTCGAATGGTTCGACGCCGCAGGTGCAGCTCAGCGCCGGCACGGCGTACAGCCTGTCGGAAGCGGCCGCAGGGACGACGACGCTGGGCCAGTATACGGCGACGATGAGCTGCACCAATGCGGCGACCTCTTCGACGGTCCTGCCGACAGCCGCGGGCGGCAGTGTGACGCCGCAAATGGGCGATGTGATCGCTTGCGTCATCACCAATACCAAGCGCGGATCGAACGCCACGCTGGCAATCGCCAAAAGTTCGACGCTGGTATCGGACCCCGTGAACGGCACGACGAACCCGAAGGCGATACCGGGGGCGGTCGTGCGGTACAGCTTCACGGTTCAGAACAGCGGACCGACCGCGACCGACAGCAACAGCGTGTTCATCGTCGACAGCTTGCCGGCGCAGATCAGCGTCGGGACCGCGGCATCGCCGGTCTTCACCCAGGGATCGCCGACGAGCGCGCTGACCTTCAGCGCCGCGAGCGATATCCGCTATTCCAATGCTGCAACCGCGCCGGCCAGCTTTGCCGCCTGCACCTATTCGCCGGTCACCACCTACGACCCCGCGGTCCGCTATGTCTGCCTGCGGCCGCAGGGCAGCATGGCGGGATCGACCGGCACGCCTACCAGCTTCACGCTGAGCATCGAGGGCCGGATCAACTGATCCGCGGCGTGCGCTCAGGCTGACGAAGGCAAAAGGCATCGCGCAAAGAAAAAGGCGGCCTTCCCGAAGGAAGACCGCCCTTTGTTTCGGTCATTGCCCCGAAGGGCTGTGACTTACTTCTTTTCTTCTGCCGTGGCAGCGGTCGCAGCCGAGTCAGCAGCGGCAGCGGCGGTGTCAGCAGCCATAGCAGCCGTGTCGGCAGCAGCAGCAGCCGAGTCAGCAGCCATAGCGGCGGTGTCCGCACCAGCTTCAGCGGCGGTGTCAGCAGCCGGAGCTTCGGTGGTCGCTTCTTCAGCAGCCTTTTCACCGCAAGCGGCGAGGGCGAACATGCTGGCAGCAACAGCGATAGCAGCAAACTTCTTCATGATGTGTGGGCTCCCTAAAATGCCATTCCGCGCTGGGGAAACTTTCCCGTCCCGCGAGCGGCGGGATTTAGACGTTCCGTACCAATCGTCAACAAAAATAATTGAGATGGCAGGCGCGCCCTGTTCTGATTACCCCGCGCTGTCCGTCATGGTAGCTCGGCATCGGCGCTATTTGCAAGCAGCCCGATCGTTACCGTCCAGGCGACCACATTTTGGCGGATTTGTGCGGGATCCACCTTGTCGAACGTGTCATCGGGCGTGTGGTGAATATCGAAATAGCGTGTCCCATCTTGTTGCAGGTCGATGGTCGGCACCCCCGACTCGACCAGGGCGCCGACATCGGCGCCGCCACCCGCAGGCTGCTTTCCGCGGGTGATTCCATAAGGCGCGAGTGCCGCGGCGATGCGGTCGGCAAGCCCGGCTGCGCCCTCGGGCAGCTTGAAATCGACGCGCCAGACGCGGTCGGCACCGAAATCCGACTCCATGGCGACCGCGTGGCGTTCCTTGCCGTGGGCATCGAAATAGGCCTTGCCCCCGAACACGCCGACTTCTTCGGCACCGGCCCACAGGATGCGGATCGTCCGCCGCGGCTGCCCCGCGGCCATGATATGCTTCGCCGCGGCCGTTATGATGCCGCAGCCCGCCGCATCGTCGATCGCGCCGGTGCCGAGATCCCAGCTGTCGAGATGGCAGGCGATGATGACCGGGCTCGCCTTGGGATCGCTGCCAGGGACTTCGGCGATGACATTGCCCGACGGCTGGTCGCCCAGCGTTTTCGGGGTCAGCAACAGCTTCAGCCGCAGCGGCTTGCCGTGCTGCCACTGCCGGACCAGCAGGTCGGCGTCGGGATTGGAGATGGCACCCGCGGGGATCGGCGTGACACCGGCTTCGAAATTGGTCACGCCGGTATGCGGATTGCGATGGCTGTCGGTGCCGATCGATCGGATGACGATGGCGATGGCGCCCTTTTTGGCGGCCGCGTTTGGCCCGACGAAGCGCCCGCGTCCGAAATAGCCATAGCCGCTGCCGTCCTGTGCGGCCTTCATCTGGTTATCGATGAAGACGATCTTGCCTTTGACCGCGGCATCGGGCGCGGCCTTCAGCGCGTCGAAGCTCGGGAAATAGGCGATTTCGCCCTCGACGCCCCCGGCACCGGTCGAACCGCTATTGCCGAGCGCCGCGATCGCGAGCTTCTGGGGGTGGAACGGTCCGGTGAGTTCGGCCGCCTCGGCGCCGCGGACCCAGACCGGCATGGTATAGGCTTCTTCACGAACATTGGCGAAGCCCATTGAACGCAGCCGTTCGACCGCCCATTTACGGGCAGCGGCCTCGGCTTCGGTCCCCGCCATGCGCGGTCCGATCTCGGTCGTAAGGTCTTCGGTGATCTTGAGCGCCGGGTCTTCGCCCGTTTGCGCCATCTCGACGGCGCTCGGCGCGGCAAGGGCGGCGGTGGACAAAAGACAGGCGGCGAGGCCGGTCAGGCGGGCGATGGTGCGGCGATGTGTCATGCCTCTGTCCTAACCAGCCAATACGCCCTGCCGCAAGCGTCGATTGCCAAGCGCGCGCCCATTCGCTAACCGGCCCGCGACCTCATTCTCTTCCGGCCGCGCGCTGCGCGGCCCAGCCAGTTTCGGAGCATTTCATGGCCGCCCAATATAGTTTCGTGATGAAGGGTCTGACCAAGACCTATCCCGGCGCGCAAAAGCCGGTGCTCAACGGCATCAATTTGCAATTCTATTCGGATGCGAAGATCGGCATCGTCGGCCCCAACGGCACCGGCAAGTCGACGCTGATGAAAGTCATGGCGGGCATCGATACCGATTTCACCGGCGAAGCGTGGCCGGGCGAGGGGATTACCCTCGGCTATCTGGCGCAGGAACCCGAACTCGATCCGACGAAGACGGTGAAGGAAAATGTCATGGACGGCGTCCGCCCCGTCGCCGACATGCTCGACCGCTTCAACGAGATCAGCGCGCTGATGGCCGATCCGCCCGAGGATGCCGATTTCGACGCGCTGATGACCGAAATGGGCGAGTTGCAGGAAAAGATCGACGCGGTCGACGGCTGGACGCTCGACAACCAGCTTGAAATCGCGATGGAAGCGCTGCGTTGTCCGCCGGGCGACTGGGGCGTCGAAAGCCTGTCGGGCGGTGAAAAGCGCCGTATTGCGCTGACGCGCCTGCTGCTCGAAAAGCCATCGATCCTGCTGCTCGACGAACCGACCAACCACCTCGACGCCGAAAGCGTGGCCTGGCTCGAAAAGCATCTCGTTGATTATCCGGGCAACGTCATCCTCGTCACCCACGATCGCTACTTCCTCGACAATGTCGTGAACTGGATCCTCGAACTCGATCGCGGTCGCTATTTCCCCTATGAGGGCAATTATTCGACCTATCTGGAAAAGAAGGCGAAGCGCCTCGAACAGGAATCGCGCGAGGAAGCGGGCCGCCAGAAGGCGATCCGGGACGAACTCGAATGGATCCGGCAGTCGCCCAAGGCACGCCAGGCCAAGTCGAAGGCACGTATCAAGAGCTTCGACCAGCTCGTTGAAGCGCAGGAGAACCGCACCCCCGGCAAGGCGCAGATCGTCATTCAGGTGCCCGAACGTCTGGGCGGCAAGGTGATCGAGGTTCACAATGTCTCAAAGGCCTATGGCGACAAGCTATTGTTCGAAGATCTGTCCTTCACCCTGCCGCCGGGCGGCATCGTCGGCGTCATCGGGCCGAACGGCGCGGGTAAGTCGACGCTGTTCAAGCTCATCACGGGTCAGGAAACCCCCGACAGCGGCGAGGTCGTGATCGGCGACACCGTGCGCCTCGGCTATGTCGACCAGAGCCGCGATGCGCTCGACCCCAATAAGAATGTCTGGGAAGAAATCTCGGGCGGGCACGAACTGATGACGATCGGCAAGCATCAGATGCAGACCCGCGCCTATGTCGGCGCCTTCAACTTCAAGGGCGGCGACCAGCAGAAGAAGGTCGGCATGTTGTCGGGCGGCGAACGCAACCGCGTTCATATGGCCAAGATGCTGAAGGAGGGCGGCAACGTCCTCCTGCTCGACGAACCGACCAACGACCTCGACACCGAAACGCTCGCGGCGCTTGAAGAAGCGCTCGAAAATTTCGCCGGCTGCGCCGTGGTCATCAGCCACGACCGCTTCTTCCTCGACCGTCTGGCGACCCACATCCTGGCGTTCGAGGGCAACAGCCACGTCGAATGGTTCGAAGGCAATTTCGAAGCCTATGAGGAGGACAAGATCCGCCGCCTCGGCGACGAAGCGACGCGCCCGCACGCGACGACCTACAAGAAGCTGTCGCGCTAAAAATCGTGGCGGGGGAGGCGCCTATCTCGGCGAGCGCGATCCGCATGGATGCGGACGCGCTCAACGCCTTCATGGCCAAAGCCTTCCCCCACTCCGAACCGGGGTCGCGTGGCCATGTCGTTGCGGCCGCGCCGGGCCATATCCAGGCGCGCATCGACCCCAACAACAAGGCGCTGCGCCCCGGCGGGCTGATTTCCGGCCCGACGCAGATGGGCTTTGCCGATATGGCCGCCTACGCTCTCGTCCTCGCCCATATCGGCCCCGTCGCGATGGCGGTGACGAGCGCGCTCAACTATCAGTTCCTGCGCCCGTGCCGACCGGGCCCGGTCATGGCCGACGCCTATATGCTGCGCCTCGGCAAGCGGCTCGCGGTGATGGATGTCCGCGTGTGGACCGACGATCCCGACAAGCCGGTCGGACAGGCGAACGTGACCTACGCTATTCCCTAGGCGGGTGTATATCCAGGCGAATGGCCGGTTACGACCGATTGCGGACTTATTTTCCTTCGTCATCCCGGACTTGATCCGGGATCCATTCACGCAGCGTCGGAATAATGGATCCCGGATCAAGTCCGGGATGACGAAGGTATGAAAGTCTCGCGTTGATATTGTGTGCCCCGGCGAAGGCCGGGGTCCAGTGCTTCACAGCACCAACACCGACTTTTTAACGCTCTGGACCTCGGCCTTCGCCGGGGTGACGAGAGTGATTAGACAACGTCCGCTCCCCACCCCAAAGCCGCCACCCGGCGCCCGGAATTTAGCCCTCCGATGGCGTAGCCGACGCTTTCTGCTTCGTCGGCATCATCCTCTTCGACAACCCATGATAGAGGCGGGTGGGGCAGACCTGCGCGCTCGTCCAGTCGGCGATCAGCGCCGTCGCGAACAGCGACAGGATCACGCCGCGCGCGGCGGTCGCTTCAATCAGGATGATGACGGCGGTCAGCGGCGCGCGCACCACCCCGACGAAATAGGCGACCATGCCCATCATCACCACCGCGCCGGTGGGGCTGTCGGGAAAGGCTGGCGTCAACAAATTGCCGAACCCGGCGCCCACCGCGAGCGAAGGCGCGAAAATGCCGCCCGGCGCGCCGCTCAACGTCGAGGCGAGCGCGGTCACGAACTTGGCGGGAAAGAACCACAGCTTGCCGTGGTTGCCTTCAACCAGGAATTTGGTGACGTCGTAGCCGGTGCCCCACGTCGCGCCGCCGGTCGCGATGCTCACCCCCGCGACGACGAGGCCGCAAACGGCTGCGAAAAGGATCGGGCGCGACGCGGCCTTGCGCGCCCAGCCGGCGGACCGGTCGCTCGCCGCCAGCACGATCCGCGCAAAGAGCCCGCCGGCCAAACCGCCGCCGATCCCGGCGATCGGCGCGATCAACAGCACGTCGGCAACAGGTAGCGTCTCGCGCATCGCGCCGAAATAGACATAGTCGCCCGCAACCGAGAGGCTGACGAGACCGGCGATCATCACCGCGCCCATCGTCAGCACCGCGACGCGCTGTTCATAGGCGGAGGCGAGTTCCTCGATCGCGAACGCGATCCCGGCGAGCGGCGTGTTGAAGGCTGCGGCGACCCCCGCGGCGCCGCCGGCGATGAACACCCCGGCGGAAATGCGGACCTTGAGCAGCCGGTGCATCGCGACCATGATCGCCGCGCTGACCTGAACCGTCGGCCCCTCGCGTCCCACCGATCCGCCCGCGGCGAGCGTCGTCAGCGTCAGCGCAAGCTTGGCAAAGGCGGTTTTGAGCGACACCAGCGGGCCGTCGGCCGCCTGATCGGGATAGCGCCCCGCGGCGATGATCTGCGGAATGCCCGAACCGCGCGCGTCGGGAACATAGCGGTTGGTCAGCCACACGATCAGCGCGAATATCGACGGCGTGATGAGCAGCGGCAACCACCAGGCGATCGCCGATATCTGAAAGATCAGCCGTTGAACCTTGTCGCCCGCCGCCGCGAAGGCGAGGGCGACGAAGCCAAGGAGCAGCGCCCCGCCCACCATCGCGACGCGCCGCCGGATATCGACGACCTCGCTGCGCGCGCGCCGGCCGGCGCGCAACTGCCACAGACGCATCCAGCGCGGCAGGTTGGGCTTGGAGAGCATGGCGCGCCTGTTGGACCCCCGCGCGGGGGAGCGCAACCCCTGGCGGGGTCAGGCGGGCGAAAATTCTCCAGTTTTTTCATCGAGAATGTGGAGCACGCCGTCGCTGATCGCGAAAAAGGCGCCGCGCAGCCGCAGCGTCCCGCGCTTTTCCTTCTCCTCGATGCACGGGAAGGTGCGCAGATTGTCGAGGCTGACCTTCACGCCCGCCATCTCCATCGCACGGCCCGCGACGCGATTGTCATAGTCGGGATGCGCCGCACGCACGTCGGCGCTCGCATCGTCGAGCAGCGCGATCCAGTCGGCGATGAAGCCGCCGCGGCCCGGTTCGGCACCCTCCATCGTCCGGTGCAGCGCCGCGTGGCAGCCGCCGCACATCCCGTGGCCCATCACGACGATTTCCTCGACCTTCAGAAACTGCACTGCAAATTCGAGCGCCGCCGATACGCCGTGACGGCCCGGCGTCGTTTCAAAGGGCGGGACGAGCGCGGCGACATTGCGCACGACGAATATCTCGCCCGGATTGGTGTCGAATATCTGCGACGGTTCGACGCGGCTGTCCGAACAGGCGATGACCATCACCTTGGGTGACTGGCCCTCGGCCAATTCATCCCACCGGTCGCGCTGTTGCTGCCAGCCGGTGGCGCGGAAACGGCGATAGCCGTCGATCAGTTCTGCAAAGCGAGTCATGACGCGCGCTTTAGCACAGGATGGACGGTTGAGAAGATGTGCGTGTGCGCCTATGTGGGCGCCATGAACGCTCCGTTGCAAAAACCGTCCGATCGCGCCCGCAAACCCGACTGGATCCGCGTCAAGGCGCCGACCAGCCCCGGCTATGCCGAAACGCGCAAGCTGATGCGTGACCTCAATCTGCATACGGTGTGCGAGGAAGCGGCGTGCCCGAACATCGGCGAGTGCTGGACCAAAAAGCACGCGACGGTGATGATCCTCGGCGATACCTGCACGCGCGCCTGCGCCTTCTGCAACGTCAAGACCGGCATGCCGCGCCCCGTCGACCTGCTCGAACCCGAACATACGGCGGCCGCGGCGGCGAAGATGGGGCTGACCCATATCGTCATCACCTCGGTCGACCGGGACGATTTGCCCGATGGCGGCGCCAGCCAGTTCGTCAAGGTGATCGAGGCGCTGCGCCGCGAAACGCCGCAGACGACGATCGAGATTCTGACCCCCGATTTCCGTAACAAGCCCGACGATGCCGTCGCCGCGATCGTCGATGCGCGGCCCGACGTCTACAATCACAATCTGGAGACGGTTCCGCGGCTCTATCCGACGATCCGTCCCGGCGCGCGCTATTATGCGTCGCTCCGCTTGCTCGAAAGCGTCAAGCGCCGCGATCCGTCGATCTTCACCAAATCGGGCATCATGCTCGGGCTCGGCGAAGAGCGGATGGAAGTGCATCAGGTGATGGACGACATGCGCAGCGCCGACATCGACTTCATGACGATGGGGCAATATCTCCAGCCGACCCCCAAGCATACGAAGGTGATCGACTTCGTGACGCCGCAGGCGTTCGATGCCTATGCGCAGATCGCCCGCGCCAAGGGCTTCCTGCAGGTCGCTTCTTCGCCGCTGACGCGGTCGAGCTATCATGCGGGCGACGATTTCGCGAAGATGCGCGCCGCGCGCGAAGCCCAGCTCGCGCGCGCCAGGGCGGACTGACGCCGCATTGCCGAGGCACCACGAAACGCGCGAGCTGCCCTATAGCGCCGAACAGATGTTCGCGCTCGTGACCGATATCGCGCGCTATCCGGAATTTCTGCCGTGGGTGGTCGCGCTGCGCGTCCGCGCCGACAGCGATCGCGAGGCGGTGGCCGACATGATCGTCGGCTTCAAGGGATTGCGCGAAAGCTTTTCGTGCCGCGTCCACAAGCGCGCGCCCGACAAGGTGATCGTCGATTATATCGACGGCCCGATGCGCCACCTCAACAATGAATGGCATTTCACGCCGCTCGACGGCGGCGGGTGCAAGGTCGACTTCATGGTCGATTTCTCGTTCCGCAGCCGCGTCTTCGAGGCGCTGGCCGGGCAGATGTTCGACAAGGCGCTCCGCAAGATGATCGCGGCGTTCGAAACGCGCGCCGATGCGCTTTACGGTGCGGGAAGCGTGACATCCTCCGACGGACGCAGCGCGTCCTTGTCGGGCTGAAGCAGGTCGAGCGCGAACATCGTCGCGTGATGGCGGATCGTCGCGCGATCGGTCGAATCGAACTGCACCCGCTGGGTGAAATAATCATCGGGATCCTGGCCGCGCAGCGCGCGCGCAAACACGACGATGCCCACCGGTTTCTTATCCGATCCGCCGCCGGGGCCCGCGATCCCGGTGATCGACACCGCGACATCGGCATCGCTGTTCGCAAGCACGCCCGCGGCCATCGCCCAGGCGGTCGCCAGCGACACCTCACCGAAGGTTTCCAGAATTTCGCTGCTGACGTCGAGCTGGCGCTTCTTGGCGTCGGCCGAATAGGTAATGAATCCGGCGCTGAAGACATCGGAACTACCGGGAATGTCAGTGAGCGCCACCGACACCATGCCGCCGGTGCAGCTTTCAGCGATGGCAACGCGACGCCCCGCCGCACGATTGGCGGCAAGAACGGACGTGGCGGCTTCTTCGCGCGCGGTTTGGCGCGTTTCGACGGCGGACGGCAAGGTTCAATTCTCCGGAAGTTCTAAAGTCGCGATGGCCTGTGCGGCGATCCCCTCGCGGCGGCCCGTAAAGCCCAGCCGCTCGGTGGTTGTTGCCTTCACACTAATGGTTTCAATCGAAATCGCAAGAATTTCGGACAGGCGCGCGCGGATCGCGGCGCGATGCGGGCCGATTTTCGGCGCTTCGGCGATGATCGTCAGATCGACATGGGCGATCCGTCCGCCCCGCTTCGCGACCCGTTCGGCGGCAAAGGCCAGGAAGCGCCATGACGCCGCCCCGCGCCATTGCGGATCGCTCGGCGGGAAATGGTCCCCGATATCGCCATCGGCCAGCGCGCCGAGGATCGCGTCGGTCAGCGCGTGGAGCGCGACATCGGCATCGCTATGCCCTTCAAGCCCATGACTATGCGCGATTTCAATCCCGCCGATCCACAGCGGCTTGTCGGGAACAAGGCGGTGAACGTCATAACCCATGCCGACAGCGGTACGCATCGCGGCTTTGCCTCCTCCGAGCAGGGCGGACAGAATGATGAGATCGTCGGCATAGGTCAATTTGTGCAGCCGCGCGTCGCCTGGAACCGTTGCCACAGCATGACCGAGCCGGCGGACGAGTTGCGCATCGTCGGTCGCCGCCTCGTCGCCGGCACCCGCGTGAGCACGGCGCAGCGCACCGAGCCGGAAGGCCTGCGGCGTCTGGACGCGCGCGAGTCGGCTGCGGTCGGTGACGTCACCCGCCACCCCGTCAACCTCGGTTATCAGCGTATCGGGAACGGGCAGCGTCGGCGTCGCCGCGACAGCCCCCTCCGCCACGGCGGCGAGCAGCCGGTCGATTACCGCCGCCGAAACGCCGGGGCGCGCCGCATCATGGACGAGGAGGATCGCGTCGTCGCTCCAGTCGGCCAGTGCGCCCAGTGCATTCGCGACCGACTGCTGGCGTTCGATGCCCGGCGCAGCGGTCGTCCAGCCGGCGGGCAGGGGGCCTGCCGCCGCCACGACGTCATCATCGCCGACGAGCACGCCCGCACCGATGGCCGGGTGCGCGGCGAACGCAACGAGGCTCCAGTGCAGCACGGATTTGCCGCCGATCGGGACAAGCTGCTTGGGACGCCCAAAGCCCGCGCGCGCGCCGACGCCGCCGGCGAGCAGCACGACAGCGACGGAGCCGGACGACAGGGGCGCGGAGTCGGTCATGACGCGCGCCGGTTAGCGCAGCCGCGGCTTGCGGAAAAGCGCCTTAGCGTGTAGTGGCTGCACAAAATTTAGGCAATTTCAACGAAAGCTCCCCGTTATGGCGCCGCTCCGGCCCATCCAGATCGGCAATATCACCATCGCGGATCCCGTGATCCTCGCGCCGATGACGGGCGTCACTGATCTGCCGTTCCGCAAGATCGTCCGCTATTACGGCTCGGGGCTCAACGTCACGGAGATGATCGCGAGCCAGGCCGCGATCCGTGAGACGCGGCAATCGATCCAGAAAGCTGCCTGGGATCCGGTCGAGGAACCCGTTTCGATGCAGCTTGTCGGCTGCACGCCTTATGAAATGGGCGAGGCCGCGAAGCTCAATGAAGAGCGCGGCGCGGCGATCATCGACATCAACATGGGCTGTCCGGTGCGCAAGGTCACCAACGGCGATGCCGGATCGGCGCTGATGCGCGATCTCAAGCTGGCCGCGGCGCTGATCGAAGCCTGCGTCAAGGCGGTCAGCGTGCCGGTGACGGTCAAGATGCGCATGGGCTGGGACCATGACAGCCTCAACGCCCCCGAACTCGCGCATATCGCAGAGGATCTCGGCGCGAAACTGGTGACCGTCCACGGCCGCACACGCAACCAGATGTATCGCGGCAGCGCCGACTGGGCCTTCGTGCGCCGGGTCAAGGATGCAGTATCGATCCCGGTGATCGTCAATGGCGACATCTGTTCGGTCGACGATGCGCGCTCCGCGCTCGATCAGAGCGGCGCCGATGGCGTGATGATCGGCCGCGGCGCCTATGGCCGGCCGTGGTTGCTGGGGCAGGTGATGGCGGCGCTGCGCGGCGAGGGCGAGCGCCCCGACCCTGGCATCGATGAACAATATGACGTCATTACATCGCATTATCGGGCGATGATCGACCATTACGGCGAAATGACCGGCGTCAATATGGCGCGCAAGCATCTCGGCTGGTATGTAAAGGGGCTCCACGGTTCGGCGGAATTCCGCAACCGCGTCAACCAGATCCCCGACAGCACGGGCGTACTCGATGCGCTCGAGGAATTTTATGCGCCCTATCTGAGCAAGGCGGCTGCGTGAGCGCGTTGACGTCGAGCATCCCGACGTTCGACCATGACGAAATCATCCAGTCGCATCCGGTCGCGACGCTGCTGATCGACCGCGGGGCCGTCGTCCTGTTTGTCAACGCGGCCGCCGAACAGCTTTGCAATATCAGCCGGTCGGCGATGGTCGGGCGCGTCGTCTATGACGTCATCGGCATGGACCGCGGCTATCGTCAGCGCATGAACGATCCCGACACCTCGGCATTGTTCGCCCATCGCGCCGAAATCCGCATCGGCGGCGGCAAGTCGATCTTCGTCGATATGCAGATGGTGCCCTATGGCAGCAACGGCCACCGCATCCTCGCGCTCGTTCCGTCGCAAAGCGAAGCCGAACTGATGGGCGGCGCGATCGGACGGTCGGGCCGCGCGGCGGGGGCCGCCGCCTCGATGCTCGCGCATGAAATCAAGAACCCGCTCGCCGGGATCAAGGGCGCCGCGCAGCTGCTTGCGCGCAAGACCGACGCGAGCGGCGAGCGCTTCACGACGCTGATCTGCGCCGAGGTCGACCGGATCACGACGCTGATCGACCAGATGGAGCATTTTTCGCGCGGGCAGCCGATCGCCTGCACGCCGATCAACCTCTATCAGCCGATCCATCAAGCGCTGGAGGCGGTGCGCGCGCGGCAATTGCCCGGGGTCCGCTTTTCAGAGGATTTCGACCCGTCGCTGCCGATGGTGCAGGGCAACCATGACGCCATGGTCCAGATATTGCTGAACCTCGTCACCAACGCCGGCGAGGCGCTCGGCGGGCGTGACGATGGCGTCATCCGCATCGCCACCGCCTATCGCCACGGGCTGTCGATCGACAATGGCGACGGTCGCGGCCGCATCGCGCTGCCGATCGAGGTCAGCGTCAGCGACAATGGTCCCGGCGTGCCCGCCGACATCCGCGACGACCTGTTCGACCCGTTCGTCACGACGAAGCGCGAGGGCAGGGGGCTCGGCCTCGCGCTCGTCGCGAAGCTCGCGCGCGACATGGGCGGCACCGTCCAGCATGTCCGCGATGGCGAGTGGACGCGCTTCCGCGTCAATCTACCCGCCGCGCAGCCGTCCGCGCGCAAGGAGCCGCGGCCATGACCATCGACAAGACGATCCTGCTGGTCGAGGACGATCCCGCGATCTCGCTCATCATCCGCGAGACGCTGGGCGACGAATGCGCCCTGTTCGCCGCGGTCGGCAGCATCGCCGAGCGTAATGCCTGGCTCGCCGATCATCGCCCCGACCTCATCATCACCGACGTCGTCCTGCCCGACGGCGACGGCATCGATTCGCTGCCTGGCGCGGGCGTGGCGCCCGAAACACCGGTGATCGTTCTCTCGGCGCAGAACACGCTCGACACCGCGGTCCGCGCGCAGGGGATCGGCAGCTACGACTATCTGCCCAAGCCCTTCGATCTCGAGGAGCTGACCGCCAGCGTTCGCGCTGCGCTGGCGCGGGGCCCGCAACCGCTTGCCAAGGTCGATGCGGCCGAAACCGACAGCCACGGGCTGATCGGCCGGGCGCCCGCCATGCAGGCGGTATATCGCACCATCGCGCGGCTCGCCTCGAACGACCTTGCTGTCCTGATCCTCGGCGAATCGGGGACGGGCAAGGAGGTCGTCGCACGCGCGATCCATGCGACGGGCCTGCGCCGCAATGGCCCCTTCGTCGCGATCAACATGGCCGCAATCCCGCGCGAACTGATCGAGGCCGAATTGTTCGGCCACGAAAAGGGCGCCTTCACCGGCGCGCACAGCCGCAGCGCCGGGCGGTTCGAACAGGCGTCGGGCGGCACCCTGTTCCTCGACGAAATCGGCGACATGCCGCTCGAGGCACAGACGCGGCTGCTGCGCGTCCTGCAAACCAACGAATATTCGACCGTCGGCGGCAGTCAGGCGCTGAAAGCCGATGTCCGCGTCGTCGCCGCGACCCACCGCGAGATGCGCAGCCTCGTCGCCGAGGGGCGCTTCCGCGAAGATCTTTTCTATCGCCTCAACGTCATTCCGGTCAGCCTGCCGCCGCTGCGCGACCGGCGCAGCGACATCGCCGCGCTCGTCCGCCATTTCGTCGATACCGGGCGCCAGTCGGGGCTGCCCGACCGCGAATTCGCGCCCGAGGCGATGCAGTTACTCGAACGCCACGACTGGCCGGGCAATGTTCGCGAACTCGGCAATGTCGTCCAGCGCCTCGCCATTCTGGCGCGCGACACCGTCGTCACCGCCCGCGATGTCGAGACGGTGCTGCGCGAAAGCGGCGGCATGGCGCCCGCCTTCACCGCGCCGGCGGACCTGATCGCGCACGCGGTCGACGATTGGGTGCGCGAACGGCTGGCGGGCACCGACGGCGACGGCGCCATCCACAGCGACCTCGAAGCCATCGTCGAAGCCGCGTTGTTCCGCCGCGTGCTGCGCGAAGTGCGCGGCAACCAGCTCGAGGCGGCCCGACGGCTCGGGATCAACCGCAACACGCTGCGCAAGCGATTGGGGCAACTCGACATCGATCCCGCGCATCCCTAGGCGCCGCATCGCACGCGCTCCCGTTGACCGGAAAAGCACACTTATCGGCGCGCCAGCGCATATTGTGTGTTTTCTATGCAACAGGATTGTCGTATCGCAGCCACAATGACGCAGCCTTTCCCCTCGGCTCTTGACAGCGAACCCGGTGATACGGACGCGCGGAGCGGCTGGTGGCGGTTCGGCGCGCCCGAATATTATACGCTCGCCCTGATCGCGAGTGTTGCGATCGGCACCTATATCTTCGTCACCGGCGACGCGCAGAGCGAGCGTTTGCTGACCCCGGCACTCGTCGCGGCGATCATGGTCGCCAATCTCGTTCCCGCGATGGCGCTGATCGTGCTGATCGGCAGCCGCGTGGCCCGTGCGCGCGCCGAACGGACGATGAGCGGCGGCAACGGGCGGCTGCACGTACGCCTCGTCGCGCTCTTTTCGCTGATCGCGGCGACGCCGACATTGCTGGTGGTGATATTCGCTTCGCTGCTGTTCCAGTTCGGGGTCGATTTCTGGTTCTCGGACCGCTCGCGCGGCATGTTCGAAAACGCGGCCAATCTTGCCGAAGGCTATTATCAGGAGAACCAACGACAGGTCGGGGCCAACACATATGCCATGGCGACCGACCTCGGTAAGCAACTGACCCAGTTTCCCGTCGATAGTCCCGGCTTCTATAATTATTATCTGCAACAGGTCGTGGTGCGCAGCCTCAATGAGTCGGCGATTATCGAAGTCGGAAAGGACGGGGTCGTCCGGACCGCCGCAGCCATCGATCCCGACAAGCGCGCGGCCGAGAGTCGCCTGACGCCGACCATGGTGAACCGCCTCAAGGCGGGTGAGGATGTCGTCGTTGTCCGTCAGGCCGACCGCGTCGAGGCAGCCGCCCGCTTGCCGGGAACGGAGAGTGCCTACGTCTATGCGTCTCGCGACGCCAATGTGCCGGGCTTTCAGCAATCCGCGCGGGCGGGGGCCGTGCTTGCCGACTATAACGACCTGTTTCAGCGATCGCAGCAGCTCCAGTTGCAGTTCAACGGCGCACTCTATCTCGGTTCGCTTCTGTTGCTGGCGCTGGCGGTGGTGGCCGCGATCGTTGTCGCCGACCGCATCACGCGCCCGCTCGGCACCCTGATCGGCGCGACGCGCACCGCGGCCGGCGGCGATCTTTCGGTGCGCGTCACGCCGCCGGCCCGCGACGACGAGATTGCCGTGCTGACGCGCGCTTTCAATCGCATGACCGAGCAGCTCGAGGGGCAGACGAGCGCACTCGTCAACGTCAATGAGCAGCTCGAAACGCGGCGCAGCTTTATCGAGGCAGTGCTGAGCGGCGTCTCCTCGGCGGTCGTCTCGGTCGATGCGCAGCATCGCATTCTTCTCGCCAATGCCGCCGCCGAAAGCCTGATCGGGCAAAGCGCCGAGACCTTGACCGGGCAACCGCTCGGCGATGTCGCGCCCGAACTGGCCGCGCTCTTGAGCGGCGGGGAGCAGGAAGGGATCGTTCAGCTGGCCCGCCGCGATGCCGAACCCGCGACGCTCGCGGCCAAGGCGGTCGCGCAAGGCGACGGCTTCGTGCTGAGCTTCGAGGATATCACCCAGCAGCTGCTCGATCAGCGCCGCGCCGCCTGGTCCGACGTCGCGCGCCGCATTGCGCATGAAATCAAGAATCCACTGACCCCGATCCAGCTCGCCGCCGAACGCTTGCAGCGCCGCTTCGGTGAAAAGGTCGAGGGCGATGCCGCAACCTTCCGCAAGCTGACCGACACCATCGTGCGGCAGGTCCACGATATGCGCCGCATGGTCGACGAATTTTCCAGCTTTGCGCGAATGCCGAAGCCCACCTTCGGGGTCGAGGATATCCGCGACATCCTGCGTCAGGCGGTGTTCCTGTTCGAGGTCGCGAAGCCCGACATCATATTCAGCGTCAAGACGCCGAACGAGATCGAGCCGCTCGTCTGCGACCGCCGCCTGCTATCGCAAGCGCTGACGAACATCGTCAAAAATGCGGTTGAAGCCATCGAGGAAAATACGAAAAAATCGGATGGCCCGGTTTCGGGCCATATCCGCGCCGAACTCGACATCGGCCCGCAGGATGCGGTGGTCATCCGCGTCACCGATGATGGCATCGGGCTGCCCGAGGCGCGCGACGCGATCGCCGAACCCTATATGACCACGCGGCAGGGCGGGACGGGGCTCGGCCTCGCGATCGTCAAGAAGATCGTCGAGCAACATTATGGCGAGCTTGAATTTTCGGACAATCCGGAAGGGCGGGGGACGCAGGTCACGTTGACGCTGCACGCCGATCGCCTGCGGCCATTGGCCGGCAAGGGCGGGGGAGTTCCAACAGGGCAGATTGAATCGGTGCCGGGGCGCATCAGAAACCGGCAGGACAGAGAAGAACATGGCGCTTGATATTTTGATTGTCGACGACGAACGCGACATTTGCGAACTGGTCGCCGGCGTCATGGAAGACGAAGGCTATGAAGCGCGGACCGCTTCCGACAGCGATGCCGCACTCGAAGCGATCCGCCAGCGGCGCCCGTCGCTCGCGCTGGTCGACGTGTGGCTGCAGGGGTCGCGGCTCGACGGATTGGGGCTGGTCGAGGCGATCAAGGAATTCGACCCGACGCTGCCGATCATCGTCATTTCGGGCCATGGCGGTCTCGACACCGCCGTCGCGGCGATCCGCCGCGGCGCCTACGACTTTATCGAAAAGCCGTTCGAGGCCGAGCGTCTGTTGCACCTCGTCGCGCGCGCGACCGAAAGCGAGCGGCTGAAGTTCGAATATGAACAGCTTCGCGAAAAGGCCGGTCCCGCCGACGAACTCACGGGCAGCAGCACCGCAATCAACAATGTCCGCGCGACGCTGAAACGCGTGGCGGGAACCGGCAGCCGGGTGCTCGTCACCGGCGCTCCCGGCGTCGGCAAGGAGGTTGCGGCGCGCGTCCTCCATGGCTGGAGCGGGCGGCAGAATGCGCCGTTCCGCGTCATCTCGTCGGCCCGGATGGACCCCGAAACGGTCGAGATCGAATTGTTCGGGTCGGAAAGCGACGACGGGGCGATCCGCGTCGGTCTGCTCGAACAGGCGCATGGCGGGACGCTCTTCCTCGACGAAGTCGCCGACATGCCGCTGACGACGCAGGGCAAGATCTTGCGCGTCCTGACCGACCAGAGCTTCACGCGTGTCGGTGGGCGAACGATGATCCGCGTCGATGTGCGCATCATTTCGGGCACCGCGCGCGACTTGATGAGCGAAATCGCCGAAGGGCGCTTTCGCGAAGATCTCTATTACCGGCTCAATGTCGTGCCCGTGCATATTCCGCCGCTGCGCGAGCGGCGCGACGATATTGCGAGCCTCTGCGACCATTTCGTCGGCCGTTATGCCGCCGAACGGCGCATACCGCCGCCCGAGATCAGCTCGGAGGCGATGGCGGCGCTCCAGGCGCATGAATGGCCCGGCAATGTGCGCGAATTGCGCAACGTGATCGAGCGAGTGATGATCCTCGCGCCGAGCGATCGGCTCGGCCGGATCGATGCCGATATGCTGCCTTCGGAGCTGGTCCGCGGCGGCACCGACATCCTGCCCAACAGCGAATCGATCACCGCGATTCCGCTCAAGGAGGCGCGCGAGAATTTCGAACGCGAATATCTGCGCATCCAGATCAATCGCTTCTCGGGAAATATCTCGCGCACCGCAGCCTTTATCGGGATGGAGCGTTCGGCTCTCCATAGAAAGCTGAAGCTGTTGGGATTGACCGAGAATCAGGACGGCGAAGGGTAGTGGCTTTACCCTAGACCTGATCCGCTCTTTGCCGCATATTGCGGCTGCGAAGACGACAAGGGGCTCATCGTCGGCGCATCGAACCCGCGGCTCGGCCGCCAAAAACAGGAGGCAAATGTGTCCGATAAAAACCAGAATCTTCAGGATCTTTTTCTCAACGCTCTGCGTCGCAGCAAGACCCCGGTGACGATGTTTCTCGTCAAGGGCGTGAAGCTGCAGGGAATAATCACCTGGTTCGACAATTTCTCGCTCTTGCTCCGCCGCGACGGCCAGTCGCAGCTCGTGTACAAGCACGCGATCTCGACGATCATGCCTTCGCATGATTTCGACCTGGCCTCGCTCGGCGCCGATGTGCGCGAAGTTCCCACCGCCAAGGGCAAGGCGCTTCAGGACGTTTTCCTGAATGCGGTGCGCCGTTCCGAAGAGTCGGTGACGATGTTCCTTGTCAACGGCGTCATGCTGCAGGGCGATATCGTCGCCTTCGATCTGTTCTGCATGCTGCTCGAACGCGAACGCCAGGTGCAGCTTGTCTACAAGCACGCCATTTCGACGGTTCAGCCCAACGGCCCGATCAATCTGACCGACAATGGCGAAGCCGACGGCGACGCCTGATCGACCCGATGTCCGATAGCGCCGAAGAGGTAACGCGCGGTGCGCCCGCGCTGCTTGTCGTGCCCGAATGGCACGGCCAGCGCCTGTCGCGCGATCTCGACGCGCGCGTTGAGGAAGCAAAGGGGCTCGCGGTCGCGATCGGGCTCAAGGTGGTGGCAGCGCATCCGCTGCGCCTCCGCCAGACGCGCGCGGCGACGCTGATCGGCGTCGGTCAGATCGAGGCCATCAAGCCCGCGATCGCGGCGCACGACGTCCAGCTCGTCATCGTCGACGCCGCGCTGACCGCGATCCAGCAGCGCAATCTGGAAACCGCCTTCGGAACGAAGGTGATCGATCGCACCGGCCTGATCCTCGAGATATTCGGCGAGCGCGCCGCGACCGCCGAGGGGCGATTGCAGGTCGAACTCGCACATCTCGACTATCAGGCGGGACGGCTGGTGCGAAGCTGGACTCACCTCGAGCGCCAGCGCGGCGGCTTCGGCTTCCTCGGCGGTCCAGGCGAGACGCAGATCGAGGCCGACCGCCGGATGATCCGCAATCGTATGGCGCGCATCCGCCGCCAGCTCGACGATGCGCGGCGCACGCGCCAACTCCAGCGCGCCAAGCGGCAGCGGGCACCTTGGCCCGTCGTCGCGCTCGTCGGCTATACCAACGCCGGAAAATCGACGCTTTTCAATCGCCTGACGGGAAGTGACGTCATGGCGGAAGATATGCTGTTCGCGACGCTCGATCCGACGATGCGCGAAATCCGCCTGCCGGGGATCGACAAGGCGATCCTCTCCGACACGGTCGGCTTCGTCTCCGACCTTCCGACCGAACTCGTCGCCGCCTTCCGCGCAACGCTAGAGGAAGTGACGACGGCCGATCTGATCGTCCATGTCCGCGACATCGTCCATCCCGACAGCGACGCGCAATATGACGACGTCAAGGCGATCCTCGACTCGCTCGGGGTCAATGGGCCGCAGGACGGGGAAGGGGAGGACGCCGCCGACCCGATTCCGCAGATCGAAATCTGGAACAAGATCGACACTGCGGGGCCCGAGCGGCGCGCCGAGATCGTCGAGATTGCCGCACGGCGCAGCGACGTCGCGGTCATTTCGGCCTTCACGGGTGAGGGCGTCGAGGCGGCGCGGACGCTGATGGCGGCGCGGCTAACCGAAGGGCACGAAATACAGCAGATTTTTCTCGGCTTTGACGAAGGGGAGGCGCTTGCCTGGCTCCACGCCCGGGGCGAAGTGCTCGACAACAAAGCAGAGGGTGAGGGGCATGTGCTCACCGTTCGGCTCGATCCCGCCGATCAGGCCCGCTTCCGCCGCCTCTGGCCGGCTAAGGGGCTTCCGAAGCCTTGACCGCCTGCCAATGCGCTTCGAGCGCATCGAGCGGCATATCCGCCATGTCGGCGCCGGCGCGTGCTTCGACGGCCATGAAGCGGCGCGCGAACTTGGCGTTGGCGTCACGGAGTGCGCTTTCGGCATCGACGCCGAGGTGCCGCGCATAGTTCACGACCGCGAAGAGCAGGTCGCCGACTTCCTCCGCACGCGCTGCGTCGTCGGGGGCCGTTTCGACTTCTTCCAGTTCTTCGGCGATCTTGGCGCGCGGTCCGTCGGCATCGGGCCAGTCAAATCCCGCCCGCGCAGCGCGGCCTTGCAGCTTTTGCGCGCGCAGCAGCGCCGGCAG
Organism: Sphingopyxis sp. A083; assembly: GCF_001468495.1. NCBI lineage: Bacteria > Pseudomonadati > Pseudomonadota > Alphaproteobacteria > Sphingomonadales > Sphingopyxidaceae > Sphingopyxis > Sphingopyxis sp. A083. Next base: position 450,914 of record NZ_LNSK01000002.1, read on the forward strand.
TGACAACGCCACGCCCTCGAGCACGCTTTTGGCGCCGTCGGCGCTGCGCTCGGCCGCCTTGATCTGTTCCCATTGCTGGCGAACGTCATCTGTCGTCGCATCGCCGAAAATATGCGGGTGGCGCCGTTCCATCTTGTCGCTGATCGCATTGGCGACGTCGTCGAACCCGAACAGGCCTTTGTCGGTAGCGATCTGGGCATGAAAAACGACTTGGAGCAGCAAATCGCCAAGCTCGTCGCAAATCGCATCGGGCGATCCGGAGGCTATGGCGTCGGCAACCTCATAGGCTTCCTCGATCGTGTAAGGTGAGATCGTTGTGAAGTCCTGCGCCAAATCCCACTCACACCCACCAGCGGGATTGCGCAACTGACGCATGATTGCGAGCAGTCGATCGATGGGGGACAGCGAAGGCGCATTAGACATATGATTATCCGATAATATATATTATGTTAAATTCAATATAGCGGGGAGGCCCGTTTGCCCCCCTCTCGTTGAATCGTCAGGCAAAAAGCTGCCACGTCCGGACGACGAGAAATACGAGCGCAAAGATCGCCACCCACGCGAGCGCCATCTTCAGCCCGTCGGCCAGATTGAGCCGTCTGGCCGCGAGCGAGCTCAAGACCAGCGCAAAGGCCCCGACGAACCAGATCATCTGCACCGTGGTATCGCCGTTCACAATTCCACCTCCAGCCCGTCGTACCCAGGCTCGACGCCGTCAGGCAGCTCGCCGGCCAGATCGTCATAATCCATCGTATTGTCCATATGCGTGATAATGGCCCGCGGCTGGCCGACCTTGGCGAGTCCTTCGAGCGTCATCGCGAGATGCGGATGCGTGGGGTGCGGATAGCGGCGGAGCGCGTCGATCACGAACAAGTCGACCCCCTGGAAGAAATCGACCATTTCATCGGTAAAGCGTGAAAAATCCGTCGCATAGCCTATCTTGTGCGCACCGTCGCTGAAGATCAGGCCGCTGGCTTTTATCGGACCATGGGGCATTTCGAGTGCCGACACCTCGATCGGTCCGATCCATTGATGATCGGCCAGTTCGATCGGATCGACCGACGCCGGATAGCCTGCGTTGCCGGCAAAGGCGTAGGTGAAGCGCCATTTCAGAATATCGAGAACGTGCGCTCGGGCGTAGGCCGGTACTGCCGAACCGCGCAGGTGCATGATCTGGCGCAGATCATCGAGACCGTGCGTATGGTCGGCATGTTCGTGCGTCCATATCACCCCATCGACCTCTCCGATCCCGGCGTCGAGCAGCTGCAGACGCATGTCGGGGCTGGTGTCGACGATCAACCGGTATCCGCCGAGCGAGATCATGATCGAGGCCCGGCTGCGCAGGTTGCGTGGATTTTCGGGGTCGCACTGCCCCCAGTCGTTACCGATCCGCGGCACCCCCGACGAAGTACCGCACCCCAGAATGCGAACCTTCATGACGCGTGTGACGTCATGGCGCCGCCTTGTTGAAAAGTGCGTAGAAATTCGCGCCTGTCGCCGCTGCCAACGCCTCGCGGTCGTCGCCGCGCAGGTCCGCCAGAAATGCCAGCGTATCGGCCACGAAGGCGGGCTCGCCAGTCTTGCCGCGATGCGGGGCGGGGGCAAGGAAGGGGGAATCGGTTTCGATCAGCAGCCTGTCCTGCGGCAGCCATTTTGCTGTGGCCTGAAGATCGGCGGCATTTTTGAACGTCACGATCCCCGAGATCGAGATGAACAGCCCAAGGTCGAGCGCCGCTTTGGCGAAGTCGTCGCTCGCGGTGAAGCAATGGATCACGCCGGTATAAGGCGCCCTTTCCATCTCTTCGCCGAGCAGCGCTAGCGTATCGGCTTCGGCATCGCGAGTGTGGACGATAATCGGCAGGCCGGTCTGCTGCGACGCGTGGATATGGCGGCGAAAACTGTCCTGTTGCCGCACGCGATCGCTCTTGTCGTAATAATAGTCGAGCCCCGTCTCGCCGATCCCGATCACGCGCGGATGCGCGGCGCGCTCGACCAGCTTGGCGGTATCGACATCGGGATGATGATCGGCATCGTGCGGATGGATGCCGACGCTAGCCCAGACATCGGTATTGGCTTCGGCAGCAGCCAGGACGTCGTCCCACTCGCTCTCGCGCGTCGCGATGTTGAGCATTGCCGTAACGCCGCGCGCCCGCGCGCGCTCCAGCACCTCGCCCTGCTGCTCGGCAAGCCCGTTGTAATTGAGGTGGCAGTGCGAATCGACGAGCATCAAGCCTCCCCTTCCCCCTCGGGCAACTCGAGGCGCGGAAAGATGGGAACCGGCTGACCGACCGAAAAGCCGCTGGCAGCAAGCTTTGCAAACCATTCGGTGTCGGCAAGCGCGGCGAAGTCGCGCGCATCGTCGGCAATTCCCATCTGATCGAGCAGCGCGTCGGCCGCGGACGGCACCACCGGACGGATCGCAATCGCGAGTGTGCGAATAGCCCGAAAGAGAGTCATCAGCACAGCACGCATCCGTTCTGGATTGGTCTTGCGCAACGCCCACGGGGCCTGCGTATCAACATACTGGTTGCAGGCAAAAACCGCGCGGAGCCATTCCTCAATGCCGACGGAAAATGACAGCTCTTCAAACTCACGAGGAAGCAAATTTACCGCGGCGTCGCGAACGGCGCTCCTAAGAGCTAAATCTTCCTCGCTGGGAGAATAATCGTTCGAAATATCGCCATCCAAATTCTTGAAAATCATCGACAAGCTGCGCTGCGCAAGATTGCCGAAGCTGTTGGCGAGGTCGGCATTCGCGGTTCGCACGATCGCTTCGGCCGAATAGCTGCCGTCCTGCCCGAAGCTCACTTCGCGGAGCAGATAATAGCGCAGCGCATCGACGCCGAACTGTTCGGCGAGCGTCATCGGATCGACAACGTTGCCGAGCGATTTCGACATCTTCTCGCCGCGGTTGAGTAGAAAGCCGTGACCGAACACCTGGCGCGGCAGCGGCAGACCGGCACTCATAAGGAAGGCCGGCCAGTAAACAGTATGAAAACGAACGATATCCTTGCCGATCATATGAATGTTCGCCGGCCAGAATCGTGCGAAATCGCCGTCCATGTCGGGATAGCCAATGCCCGACAAATAGGTCGTGAGCGCGTCGACCCAGACATACATCACATGCCCGGGGCTGCCCGGCACCGGGACGCCCCAATCGAAACTCGTGCGCGATACCGACAGATCCTTTAATCCGCCCTCGACGAAGCGCAGCACCTCGTTGCGGCGGCTTTCGGGGCGGATGAAGTCGGGATTGTCGTTATAGAGCGCGAGCAGACGGTCCTGATAGGCCGACAGGCGGAAGAACCAGCTTTCCTCGACGGTCCATTCGACCGGCGTCCCCTGCGGCGACAGGCGAACGCCCCCTTCCCCGTCTGTCAGTTCGCTTTCATCATAGAAAGCTTCGTCGCGAACCGAATACCAGCCTTCATAGCGGTCGAGGTAGAGGTCACCATTGGCTTCCATCGCCCGCCAGATCGCCTGCGATGCGCGATGGTGCGCCGGGTCCGACGTGCGCATAAAATTATCATAGCTGATATTCAGCTTGCTATACATCTCACGGAAATATCCAGACATTTCATCAGCAAGATCGATCGTTGCGCGACCCTGGTCGCGCGCGGTCTGATACATCTTCAGCCCATGTTCGTCGGTACCGGTGATCAGGCGCACGTCGCGGCCGCGCATCCGCTGGAAGCGCGCCATCACGTCGGTCGCGATGGCCTCGTAGGCGTGACCGATATGCGGGCGGCCGTTGGGATAGCTGATGGCGGTGGTGATATAAAATGGTTCGGACATGCGCGCGCCTTAGCCGCTGGTGCGGCCAAGGGAAAGCGTCAGCGTGCCGCCTGCCCGCCGCGCGGCGCGAGTTCGGCGAGGCAGTTGCCGATCTCGAACCCCACCATCGCCCCGTCATAAGACCCGCGCACCGCATCGCGCACCGTCCGCTGGATGCGGTCCCATTGACCGAGCACCGGTGCGATCTCTCCCAGCGGGCGTTCGCGCGCCAGCCGTGCCAGCAGGCCCGGCACGATGTCGATCACCAGTTCGAGCCGCGCCCGGTTGCTGGTGCCCCCGACTTCGCGCGCCAACGCTTCGCGTAGCCGATTGTCGCGATCACCGCCGGTCGCTATCGCCAGCAGTTTCTTTTCCATGACCGCGACATCGCTGTCGATGAGCGCCAGCGCCTTGCCGGGAACCCCGCCCGAAGCCGCGACGATCGCGCGCACCTCGGCCATGTCGAGCATCGGGCGCAGGTCGTGCAGCCACGCCGTCATGACGTCACGCTCAACGGGTTGAAAACGCAGAATTCTGCAGCGTGACCGGATTGTGGGCAACAGGCGCCCCGGCGAATGACTGACGAGCAGGAACAAGGTTTGCGCCGGCGGCTCTTCGAGCGTCTTGAGCAGCGCATTGGCGCCGTCGGCTTCCAGATCGTCGACCGCATCGATGACAACGACGCGCCACGCGCCGAGCGACAGCGAAAGATGAAGGCGGCGGATCATGCCGCGGACCTGATCGATCGTGATGTTGCGCGCGAGATCCTTGCTCTTGTCCTTCACCTGCCGCGTCAGATGGATGATCTCGGGGTGATTCCCCGCCGAAACGAGCCTGCCCGCCTGTTCATCGCCGGGATCGTCGAGCGACAGCGGCGCCCCTCCCTCGCCCGCCCGGTCGTGCGTGACCAGAAAGCGGGCGACCCGTGCGGCAAAGGCGCCCTTCCCCATTCCCTGCGGCCCGGCGAGGAGCCAGGCGTGGTGGAGACGGCCGCTTGTCCAGGGCTCCAGAAAGGCCTTCTCGGCGTCGTGATGGCCGATCATGGCAGCCATTCGGCAAGCTCCGACAACAGGGCGGCGGTAACCGCGGTCGCCGGCGCATCGGCGTCGACAAGGCGCCAGCGTTGGGGCTCCGCCGCCGCAATCTCGGCGAAGCGCGCGGCGAGCCGGGCCTGATAATCGGCGGGCTTGCTGCCCATGCGATCGGCACCGGCGGCATCGCGCGCCGCCAGTCGCCGGCGCGCCTCTGCCGCGGAAACGGTCAGGAGGAAGGTCCGGTCGGGCAACAGGCCAAGCGAACCGAAGCCGTGCAGCATCATGATGTCGGCGTCGGTGATCCCCCCTCCCGCCCCCTGATAGGCGCGGGTTGAATCGACAAAGCGATCGCATAGCACCCAGGCGCCACGTTCGAGCGCGGGCCGGATCGTGCGCGCGACATGATCGGCGCGCGCAGCGGCGAAGAGCAGCGCTTCGCTACGCGCGTCCCACCGATCGTCGTCCCCCTCCATCAACAGCGCGCGGATCGCCTCGGCACCAGTGCTACCGCCCGGTTCGCGCGTCGCGACGACGTCGATCCCGCGTTCGGCAAGCGCCGCGGCCAGCGCGCGGATCTGCGTCGACTTGCCGACCCCTTCGCCGCCCTCGAGCGTGATAAAACGCCCCCTCATCGGCCGGCGAGCCGATAAAAACCGCTGCGCAGACGTGTCCAGACGCCATCGACCGGCGCCACGTCCTTCGCCGCCAGCAATGGCGTGGTTTGCGGCGGCAGGCCGTCGGGGGTCACGATCAGACGCGCGATCGGAGTGCCGCGTTCGATCGGGGCGTTTTGCGGGCTGCGGCTCTGCATCGCGGCGCGATAGCCGCCGGCATATCCCTTGGGAACCGTCATTCGGACCGCAATACCGGCTTCGGCCATCACGCTCGGCCGTGCGCCGCGTTGCACCTCGACCGCCCCGACCTTGGTGCCCGCGGGCACCAGTTCGCGGCCTTCCCATGCGTCAAAGCCCCAGCGCATCAGCCGTTCGGCCTCGTCGCGCCGCGCCTTTTCACTCTTCATGCCCGCTACCACCATGATCAGGCGCCGGCCATCGCGCTTTGCCGAACCGAGAAAGCAATAGCCCGCTTCGGCGGTGTGACCGGTCTTGAGGCCGTCGGCTCCGGCAAAGCGCCCCAGAATGGGGTTGCGGTTCGGCTGGATGATCGGCTTGCCTTCTGGCGACACGCCATGCTGCAAGCGCGGGATCGAAAAATAGCGTGCATAGCCATCGGGATGGTCGCGGATCAGCCGGTCCGCCAGCGTTATAAGATCGGCAGCGCTTACCTTGGTCACGCCGCCATCGGGCCAGCCGTTCGGGGTGCCGAACTTGCTCGACGTCATGCCTATTTTGGCCGCCATCGCATTCATTCGCTTGACGAAATCGGCTTCGCTGCCATCGATCCCGACCGCCAGCGCCGCGGCGGCGTCGTTACCCGACACAGTGATCAGGCCCTTGAGCAATTCATCGACCGAAATCTTTTCGCCGGCGCGCAGGAACATCGTCGACCCGCCGTTGCTGCCGTTCCATTTGCGCCAGGTCGCTTCGCTGACCGTGAAGACCTTGTCGCGCGACAATTCGCCGCGCTTGATCAGGTCGAGCACGACATAGGCGGTCATCACCTTGGCCATTGAGGCCGGCGCGAAGCGTTTGCCCGCGCCGCGGGAAAAAAGGATCGCGCCCGAATCGAGATCCTTCAACATCACGATCGGCGCTTCGGTTACGTAGAGCGGCCTGCTCACCGCGCCCGGCTTCGGCTTGTCATTCCCTGCCGAAGCCGCCGGAAAGGTGCTTGCAAGCGCCGTTACCGCCAGTCCGGCGCCTATAGCGCGCGCGATTCCGTTTCGACGCTGCACGGCTTAGCGGTCGCGCAGGACGGTCGCGTCGCGGAAACCTTCGGCCTTCGCCTTCTCCTGTGCGGCTTTTGCTTCGCCGTCACTGGCAAAGGGCCCCATGCGGACGCGCCACAATTTGCCGGCTTTGTCGACATGGCCGCCGACCGATTTCGCTGCGACATTGGCCCGCGCTTCGCTGCTAAACGCGCCGACCTGAACGACGAAGCTTCCCGCAACCGCTTTGGGTGCCGGTTCCGCTTTCTTTTCGGGTGTAGCCGGCTTGGCCGCCGGGGCCGGCTTGGAAGGTTCGGGCTTTTTGCTGCTGGTTACCGCCATCCGGTCGTCGCCGGGTTTGGCCTGAGCCGATGCTGTCGGCGGCGCCGGTTGATCGGGAACCGTGGCGGCAGCCGCTTTGGGCACGGGCACCTGCTTGATCTTGGTCCGCAGGATCGACAGCAGCGATTCGGGCGTTGCCAGCCGCTCGGGTACAGGCCTGCCAGCGCGAAGCTGCGCGCGCTCGGCGGCGGGCGGATTGGTCCGGCGCACGCGAACCGCGCTCACCGCATCGGTCAGCCCGAGCTGTGCAGCGGCGCCGCGCGACAGGTCGATCAGCCGGTCGTTGCTCATCGGTCCGCGATCGTTGACACGAACCAATATCGTGCGCCCGGTATCGAGCGCCGTTACCTCGACATAGCTGGGCAGCGGCAGCGTCTTGTGTGCCGCACTAATACCGTCGGGGTTGTATATCTCGCCATTGGCGGTCGGCTTGCCCGCCGCTTCTTCGCCATACCAGCTTGCATAGCCAACATCGTCATAATCGGCGACATCCGCGGGCGTGTAGGTCGTGCCCGCGATGGTATAGGGATCGCCGAGTTTCACCGGCACGTCCGATACGCCATTGTCGGCAGGTGCCGTCGCGGGCGCAGCGGCGACCGCCGTATTGCTCTTGCCGTCAAAGCTGCCGCATGCCGCCAGCGCCAATGCCGTTCCTGCGACCAGCGTGGCCGCGCCCCCGCCCCTAACGATCGATTTCATCCGCCAGCAACCCCACAGAAAGTGCGTAAAAGTTCGAACAATTATAGTCGAGTATCGCACGATAATTACCGGTCAGCAAATAGGCGGTCTTTCCCGGGCCGTCGGGTTCGAGCAAGGTCGCCTGAATATGGTCCGCCGGCCAGCGTCCGCTCACTGGCTGGAACCCGGCGGCGCGCCATTCAGCCATCGACCGCCAGCGGCTGTAGCGGGCGAAAACGCGCGGGCAGCGTGTCGGCTCGAGCCGGGTTCCCATTGCCGAACGGCCGAAGCCGTCGGGAACGCGCACGGCAACGCCCCATGGTTCGCCCGCATGCCAGCCTGCCCGGCGCAGGTAGGAACCGATCGACTCGACCGCGTCGGCCTCGCTCGACCAAATGCGGGCAACGCCGTCGCCGTCGCCGTCCTCGGCAACCTTGAGATAGACCGAGGGGAGGAATTGGGGATAGCCGAACGCGCCCGCCCAACTGCCCTTCAGCACCTCGCGCGGAACGCCCTTTTCGACCATTTCGAGCGTCGCGATGAATTCAGGCTCGAACAGGCTGCGGCGGCGTCCCTCATAGGCAAGCGTCGCCAGCGCTTCGGGCAGGTCGAAATTGCCGGTTACCGCCCCATAAGCGGTTTCGTGCCCGAAGATTGCAATCATGATGCTCGTCGGGACGCCCGTTCGCTCCTCGATCCGCGACAGCAACGGCAACAGGCGGTCGTGGACGCGGCGCCCGCCATTGATACGCGCGGCGTCGACATGCTTCTCCTTATAGGGCGCAAAGGCCGGGATCGGCGTATCGGGACGCGGCGGCGCGCCCAGATTGTCGCGATCAAGCGCCACGACGCGCGCATTGAAGCGAAGCCCGCTCGTCACCCGGTCGAAGGTCGCGCGCGAAACGCCGCGCGCCTGCGCCTTGGGCCAGAGCGACTGAACATAGGTGTCGAAGCCGGGATCGGCCGCCTGCGCGTGCAGCGGCGCCGAAGCCGCCATGGTCCAGGCCGAGAGGAGGACACCGATCCGGGCGAGGAGGCGTCCGATTCTGAATGGTTTAGCGTGCATATGTCCCACCCTATAGGGCGTGTCTGCCACGGATACAGCCCCCTTGGCCAGCCATGGGCAGGACAGGACGAGTCATTCGCGCGCCGGACCGTTCGCACCGCGCGCGCCAAAGGTTTCGCTTGCCGCGCGCCGCCGCCGCGCTATGTCGGCGCCGCAAGGACAGGTGGCCGAGTGGTTTAAGGCAGCGGTCTTGAAAACCGCCGTGGGTGGAAGCTCACCGTGGGTTCGAATCCCACCCTGTCCGCCAATTGCCATTGATTTAATTGATATTTTTTCAACAGAGCGACGATGCTCCCATAACCGCTCCCCGATAGACCGGGCGCTTGGGGCTTTGGCGTTGGCAATCCTGCCGGAACGGTTTTCCAGATCGGGCAGGCAGTGTCAGGGGATTTGCCCGGCTGGTGCGGGTGCAGTTCGATACACACCGAACGCGACAAATCGCGGCTGGAAATGGCGGAAAGCCAGGCCTGAGCGGCTATGGCTGCTTCACCGTCAAAAACGACTGGCAACGGCCAACTGACCGAAAGCCCCGAAATGCGCGGTATGGGAGCCAACTAAATTCAAGTCACGGCATATCGCGCACCAGCCGCGCAATTTCCTTCACGTATCGGGCCGCTGCCTTTGCCTTTGCAGAATAGCCGCCATGCTTTCGGGCGTTGTGGTTGCCCCTAGGTGCGCCGGGATTCTTGCCGCCGTGCATCCGGCAGCGGCGCTTGCCCTTCACCGCCGGGGACTGGCACTCCGCTCCCGAACGGGTCCGGGCTAGGCAGCGCGGCGATTGCGTCAGCCGGGCCGGTTGCATCGGATTGTTTGACTGATTTTCCATTTTCCCGGTCCCCCGTGTGCTGGTGGAAATGATCGGCAACCACGGCCTGCCCGCCTTCGTTCACATGCACATGCTTCACGGTTTGCTCGCGCGGCTGGTGGAGCCTTGCCAGTGCCTCTAGCGTGGAACGACAGGCAGCTTGGGCCTTGAGAGCCAGCCGCATGTATCTGTCCGCCGCGTCGGGATAGTGCCCCATGTTGTTACCTGAACGTCGGGCCATTTCGGTAAAGAGCGCGTCCAGCGAGATCGCTTGCGAAGTGAATATCCGGCTGGCCAGCGACAGGTCGCCTTTCATGGCGCGCTGAATTTCCTCTGACAGCACTGCGCTACTTTCGGCAATATCGGGCTTTAGCTGGTCGCCAAACATTTGCGAGCCGAACGACATTGCCAAATTGGCATTGCGGGTTTGCGGGTCCAGCGTGATCCGGGCCAGCGTCCGCCCGATTTTTTCGTCTGTCCGCTTTTCGACTTCGAGCTTGCCAATTTCGCCCGGTGCCACCAGTCCATCTTCGGGATTGGCCTTCGCCTTTTTCGCCATTGTCAGTCCTTTGCTTTTCGCGCCTTCGCGCCAATGTTCTGAGAGGTTCCGCAGCGTTTGCCGATCACGCGCCCGCCCGGCTCCAGCCGCTCTAGGACGAATTGTGACGCGGCCTCAGGGCTTGCCCCTTTCAGGACATAGGCAAGCGCCGCCTCCAGATTGACGGCGTGGAGATCGGGATTGCCTGCCTCCAGCCCCAGCCGTCCGCCAATCGGCTTGCTGTGGATCACGCGCGCCCGATAAGGCTGCCCGGTGATGCGGCGAAGCCAGCCCCGTTGCAGCGCCGTAACAACGGCCACGAGATCGGCAGGCACATGGGCGAGCAAGTGGCAGTGCCCGCCCTTGTCATTGCCGTTGCCGGGGACATTCTCATGCGTCCAGAGCCATGCCGTGCCGCTGCCATGCCGTGCCAGCGCCTTTGTCAGCAGGTCGGTAAAGCGATAGGTCGCCTTCGCCATGCCCGCCAGTGGCACTCCAGCGGCCTGCCAGTGAATCGAGATCATGCGGGTGAAGGGCAGCCCGATTTTTTCGGCATGGCGCTCAGCGGCCTTGAGATTGCCAATCTGAGCGGCTGTCAGTGCATGGCTTTCCCGGTTGGCACGGTTGCGCGCGCCGCCTCTGCCAGTGCGTCCAGCGGAAAGGGCTGCCACACCAGAGGTAAGGTAACTAATCGCAAGCGCCGTGCCAGTTACGGCAATCGGCGGATTTGCGGGCGATTGCGGCTGGTGCGGTGCAATTGAAACTCCACCGAAACTGCAATCCCGGTGGAGTTTCAAAGCGCCGCCATGCCGGGCGCTATTGTGCGGCTTGGGCATGGCGGCAGAGATCATGCGGCAATCCAGACAATGGCCAGCTTGCCGGTGCTATTCGGCCTGCGCTGCCCGCTGTCACTGATAAGCCCCTTGCGCTTCAATTCACTGGTGCGCGGCTGGATTGACCAGCGATCCATATCCAGCCGTGCTGCCAGTTCATCGGCGGTAAGGCCGTGCGCGCCAGCATCGCGGATTGCGCCCTCTGCCATGCGCTGGAGCCGCCCCAGCTTGGGCGCAAGGGCATCGGCAGCGGCAATCGAGGTTTCCACGTTCCGGTGCCCCGGTGCATCAGGATAGGTGCTCATTCTGCGCCTCCCTCTGCCATCGGTGGCAAGCCCGCGCGGTCCAGTAGCTTCGCCAGCCAATCGGCCTGCGCTTCGCTCATGGGCACGGAATCGACGGCAAGCTGGCCAAGGAATTGCCCGGCCTTGCGGCTGAGCCGGTGATTGCCGGTAAGCAGGGCAAGCGCCGCTGCCCGGTGATCGGGAAAGGGGTGATCAGTCATTGCAACGGCCCTCCCCAAAGCAGAGCCGCGCCATATCCCGCGCCATCCAAGGCGACAGGCAGAAACGGGAGGAAAGCGTTTGAGCCTGCCAATCCGATGCGGTAGAGGGGGAATGCAACCAGCCGCGAAGTTGATTGCGTGAGACGCCGGGCTGCACCCCGGCGTTTCGCATATGTGCTGCCATCGCTCATGCTCCCGCCTGATAGGTGGGGAGGCTGGCCAGATAGGTTTCGAGATCGGCAAACGAGATCAACGTGCGCCGCCCGGCCTTGCGAGCCTTGAGATCGCCGCGCTTCAACGCCTCATAGATCGAGGTGCGCGACATGCCCGAATACTGCACCGCCTCGGGCAAGGTGCCGTATGCTTTTGTCATGGGATTTGTCCCTTGCTGTCCGCCGCGACAAGTGCGGCCAAGCAGGGACATGCCGCTAACCGGCTGGCCAAAATGGGGGTTCTTTCCCGCCCCAATCGGGGAGAGTTACGCCCCCACAACTAAAGGCCGGGAATTATGCCGTCTGCAAATTCCGCCGGGTGCTGCCGGTGCAGTTGGCAAGCCGCTTTCACAACCTCTGTCAGATTGGCGGTTTCACGCGCGCCGAACGCCAGCGTCACCATGCGGCCATAGAAGTCCATGAAGGGCGTTTGTGCCCTAATCCGGGCATCAGTTGGAAAGTTGTTTGCAGATACGGGCTGGCCAAATGCGGCTTCATAGATCGGGGCCAGGTATTGCCCCCGCTGCACTCTGAGCCGCCTTTCCTCCGATTGCCGCCACGGCCCTCGCTGGCTTTCGGTTGCCTTCGCAGCTTCCCGCATGAAACTGGCCAGCCAATCCAGTTCGGCAACGGCAGCCTTGAAACGGCGATAATCGGAAGGTTCGCCCATAACCATGCCGTCGCCAATATCGGTCCCGCCTTCGCCGTCCCAATGGTGCCAAGCGTGATCCCATAGCCGGGAGTCGGCAGCATGATCGCACTGGAATAGCTCCAGCCATGTTTGCCCGGTCAATGCTGCCAGCCGCTCCAGTTCCCTGCGAATATCGGCATTTGAAGTCCGTTCCGGGCCATCGGTAATGTTCGGCAAGGAAATGGCGAGCGAGCGCCTAACGGCCATCGCCAGCCAATCCATGTCCCTGCCCGGTGCCAGCGGAAGGGCGAAACCAGCCAAGGCGCTGGCAACGGCTTCCGTCGTGACTGCCTGTAGCATGTGATCCCTGCCGATGAAGGCGGCAAATTCGGCATCATCGGCAAAGCTCATTCTGACTTGGCCTTGGGCTTGCGTGTCCGCTTTCGCTTGAGTTCGATCACTTCCGCATCCGGCGCACAACACACCTGCCAAGCGTCCTGCATCACGGATTGACGAAACCTAAGCGCCACATGGGCGGGGAGGTGGAAGCGCAAGGCATCGCCCCCAGATTTGAACGTCACCAGCATGTGCCCGGTAGTGGCCTCAACCGCCGTTTCATCAATGTAGAGAATGCCGTTCATGCCGCCGCTCCCCGGATCGGCGAAACCTTGGCACCAGCCGCGCCGTTGCTGGCGCAATAGGTTGCCCAATCGGCCATGAGCCGCCGCCGCTTGTCGAATAGATCGCCGCGCCGGTAAGCCGCTTCGGACTTGTTGCCGATCACATGGGCCAGTGCCATTTCGCAGACTTCATGGGCATAGCCGGTGCATTCGGCTGCCCAATCACGGAAGCCGGAACGGAAGCCGTGAACGGTGCATTCCAGCTTCATGCGGCGAAGCAGCATCGACATGGCCATTGTGGACAGCTTGCCGCCCTTGTCGGCTGGAAACAGGCTGGCCTTGCCCAGCGGCTTCACGGCCTCCAGAATCTCGATAGCGCGCGGCGACAGCGGAATGCGATGTTCCTTGCCCGCCTTCATGCGGGACGCTGGCACGGTCCAGATCGCCTTGTCCAAATCGACTTCGGCCCAAGTTGCCCCCAGCACTTCGCTGGTGCGCGTGGCCGTGAGAATGACAAACTCCAGCGCCAGCGCCGCCATTGCCTCCCGCTCGCGCAGCTTCGCCATGAACGCCGGGATTGCCTCATAGGGCATGGCCTTGTGATGGCCGCGCGTGAGCCGGGAACGTGGCGGCAGGATTTGGGCGATATGGCCGCGCCAGCGAGCCGGGTTTTCTCCCTCCCGGTATCCGCGCGCCTTGGCGGCATCGAGCACGGTTTCAATCCGTCCCCTGATGCGGCTGGCAGTTTCGGGCTTATCCTGCCAGATCGGCTCAAGGATTTTCAGCACATGCGCCGTGCCAATTTCGGCAACCGGCAATTCGCCCATGACGGGATAGACGTAGCTGGCCAGCGTGTTGCGCCATTGCTGCCGGTGCTTGTCATTGCGCCAGCTTGCCTCATTCGCGCCGATATAGGCCTCTGCCACGGCCTTGAACGTCATTCCGGCAATCGCAGCCGCCTGAGCCGCCGCAAGCGCCTCTGTGGCCTCCCGCTGGCGTTCCTCCAGTGGATCAATTCCGGCCTTCACCTTGAGGCGCAGGGCATCGCGCGCCGTTCTGGCATCGGCAAGGGAAATGCCGCCTTGTCCAGCCGCGCCCAAGCCAATGTCGCGCGACTTGCCCTTGAGCATGAAGCGATAGACCCATGATCGCGCGCCGGTTTCCTTCACCAGCAAATGCAGCCCGCCGCCGTCCGCATGGCGTCCGGGTTTCGCATTCTTGACCGCCAAGGGCGTAAGAGCGTTGCTGAGCTTGCGGGGCATGGCTGGCGTCTCCGTTCCCAAATCCGTTCCCCGATAATACCCCGGTTTTATGGGAACGCAACTGGATAGAACGGGACGGGAACGGAGTTAGATTGAGCCGATTATCGCCTATTATCGGTGCCTATTTTAATGCTGGCGGACGCATCGGGATGCTAGTTTCGGGGACACCCTGTCCGCCATCGCCGCACGCGCCTAACGCGCGTCGTGAAATATGATGCCGAGCGTGAAGCGCTCGCCCCTGCGAATTTCGCTGACGCCGTGGCGCATTTTGACGCGGTAGGTGCCGCGTGTTCCGGCTCGCGGTGCTTCGTTGACCGCGAACACGACCGCGTCACCCATCCGCAGCGGCACGACATGTGCGCGCGACTGCATTCTCGGGCGCTGTTCGGTCAGGACGAATTCGCCGCCGTCGAAATCGACTTCCGGCTCGGACAGCAGGACCGCCACCTGAAACGGAAAATGGAGGTCGCCGTAAATATCCTGATGGAGGCAATTATAGTCGCCGGCGCGGTACCGTAGCAGCAGCGGCGTCGGCCGGACCTGTCCCGACGCGTGGCAAAGGCTTGTGAAGGCGGGCAGATCGGCGGGAAAGGAAGCGTTCGCTCCCAAACGCGCCGCCCATCGGTTCGCAAGCGGCGCCAGGCTTTCATACAGGCGCTGCCGCAACCGTTCGAGGACAGCGGGCAAGGGATAAGCAAAGTAGCGATATTCGCCGCGGCCAAAACCATGACGCTGCATCGTCACCGTGCTGCGAAAGCGCTCGTCGGCGTCGAACATCGCGGAAAGATCGGCGCAATCGGACGGGGTGAGCAGCTTCGGAAGCCGGTGCCATCCCCGCCCTTCCAGATCGGGTTCAAGCTGCGGCGTCCGTATTTCCGGCTCGGCGGTCATTGGCATCCTTCCTCTTCGTCGTGCGGTGAGACGCGGCGAATAGCGGGACCGTACACCCGATCCGTTCCGTTTCTTGCGGCCAAAAGCCGGCGCAGGACTTTTTTCCAAGGTCGCGCGCGGCGCGCTCCGTCTTGTGTTCGGTTCCGGGCCATCGACCCGGGGGGACATCAAAAGAGGAACTCCATGCGCAAGACCCTGCTGGCATCGACCTGCCTGGCGACGATCATCGCCATGCCCGCATACGCCGAAACGAGCATCACCACCGCGACGACCACGCCGGTCAGCACCTCGACCGTCAAATCGGGCGCAGCCGACGATATCAAGATCGGCTCCGCAGGCTCGATCAAGCCGACGAGCGGCACGGCGGTCACGATCGACAGCAACAACAAGGTCACCAACGACGGCACGATCCAGATCACCAATTCGGACGGCGCGCGCGGCATTTTTGCCAATGCGGGCGTGACCGGCACGATCACCAATTCGGCGACCGGCAAGATCATCATCGACGAAAGCTACACCCCCACCGACATCGACAATGACGGCGATCTCGACGGCCCCTTTGCGGTCGGATCGAACCGCGTCGGCATCGCAACCGGCGGCGCCTTTACCGGCAATATCGTCAACAGCGGTGAAGTGACGGTCGAGGGGAATGATTCGGCGGGCATCCGGCTCGGCGGGCCGCTGACCGGCAATTTCACGACCGACGGCAAGGTATCGGTCATTGGCGACCGCGCGCTGGGCGTCGGACTGCAGGACGTCACCGGCAATGTCCGCCTCGCCGGCACGATTACGGCGCAGGGCGTGGATGCAGTCGCCGCGCGGCTTTCGGGCAACATCAACGGCGCGCTTGTCGTGCAGGGGACGCTCACCGCCACCGGCTATCGCTACACGACGGCACCGTCCGACCCGTCGAAGCTCGACGCCGACGATCTGCTGATCGGCGGCCCGGCACTGTCGATCGAAGGCGATGTCAGCGGCGGTATCGTCCTGGCTGTCCCGCCCAAGGACACGAACGCTGCCGACAAGGATGAGGACAAGGACGGCATCGACGACGACAAGGAAGGATCGGCGGTCGTCCGCTCCTTCGGTTCGGCCCCCGCGATGCGGATCGGCTCGGCGGACCGCGACATCGCGATCGGTGCCGTTGCCGGAACGGGAACCGGCTTCGGCCTGATCATCGACGGTTCGGTTCAGGGCAACGGCCTTTATGCCGGCAAGGACGCGACGGCGATCCAACTCGGCGGCTTGGGGCATAATGTTACCATCGCCGGCGGCGTGGGTATCAGCGGCAGCGTTCAGGCAACGTCGAAGGATGCGTCGGCAACCGCGATCCGCGCCGGTGCGGGAACGATCACACCGGAAATCCGCAACGCGGGCAAGATCGAGGCGACGGGCGGCAGCAGCGCAACCTCGTCGATCACCGGCATCCTGGTGGAAGCGGGCGCCGACGTGGCGCTGATCCGTAACAGCGGGTCGATCTCGGCCAAGGCCGGTGGCGATGCCGCGACCGCGCGCGCGATCGTCGATCTGTCGGGCAATGTCGACATGGTCGAGAACAGCGGCGCGATCAGCGCGAGCGGCGCGCTCGCGTCTTCGGATCGCAATATCGCGATCGACCTGTCGGCCAACGGCGGCGGCGCGACCGTCAAGCAGACGGCGGTTGCATCGGGTGTCACCGCGCCGTCGATCACCGGCGACGTCCGCTTCGGCACCGGCAACGATATCTTCGACATCGCCGACGGTTCGGTGAAGGGGAACAGTTATTTCGGCGCCGGCGACAACCGCCTCGCGCTGTCTGGCGACGCCACCTATGCCGGCAATGCGCGCTTTGGTAGCGGCAATGACACGATGGCGCTGACGGGAACGTCGGTGTTTACCGGCAATGCCGACTTCGGCGGCGGCACGGACATCTTGTCGATCGGCGGCACCGCCCGCTTTGCGGGGCAACTCGCCAATTCGCAGGGTCTTGCTGTGTCGGTTGACGGCGGCGTCTTCGACATTGCCGGCGCGGCCACCATCTCGTCGCTCGCGGTGACCAACAAGGGCATCGTCGCGGTCACGCTCGACAGCGGCAGCACCGGCACGGCGTTGCAGGTGACCGGTACGGCCAGCTTTGCCGCCGATTCCAAGCTGGCGCTGAAGCTGTCGAGCATCGAGGATGCCGAGGGTGACCATGTCGTCCTGACCGCAGGAACGCTGACCGGCGCGAACAATCTGACCGCCACATCGACGCTCGTGCCCTTCCTCTACAAGGGTACGCTGACCTCGACGGCGAACGAGCTGCGCGTCAACATCGCGCGAAAGAGCACGAGCGAGCTTGGCCTCAACCGGTCGCAGGCGTCGGCGTTCAACGCGGTCGTCGATGCGCTTTCGGCCGATCAGGTGGTCGAAGGCGTCTTCCTCGACATCGTCGATGGCGACCAGTTCCGCAATCAGCTCAACCAGATGCTGCCCGAACATGAAGGCGGCGTCTTCGAAACCGTCACCTCGGGCTCACGCGCGCTCGCACGCTATCTCCAAGATCCGAACGCGCCGTTCCAGGACGAGGGCAAATGGGGATATTGGGTCAACCAGGCCGTATGGGGCACGTCAAAGAGCATCGGCGATACCGCGGGTTATGATGTCAGCGGCTGGGGCATTTCGCTCGGCGCCGAGATCAAGAGCGGCATCGGCAATTTCGGTGCGTCGGCGGCCTTCCTCAGCGGCAAGGACGGCAACAGCAGCAACGAGAGCGAAGTCAGCTCGACCCAGTGGGAAGGCGCGCTCTACTGGCGCCTGAATTCCAACGACTGGCTGGCCCATGCGCGCGTTTCGGGCGCTCCGATCCGGCTCAAGGGCACGCGCGTGTTCAGCGCCGAAGCCGGTGCCGAGGATATTCGCGAAACGATGCGCGGCAAATGGGACGCGACGCTGTGGTCGGCATCGGGCTCGATCGCGCGCGACGCGCAGCTTGGCGGGATCAGCTTCCGGCCCACGCTCGCGGTGGACTATTTCAAGCTCAAGGAAGACGGCTATGCCGAAACCGGCGGCGGTGACGCGCTCGATCTGACCGTCGCCGGCCGCAGCAGCGACGAATTGTCGGTCAGCGGCACCGTCGCGCTTGGGCTCGAGTTCGGGGGCGCCGACGAATATGACGGCTGGACACGCTTCGAAATCGAAGGTGGCCGCCGCCAGATCGTCAGCGGGTCGCTGGGTGCGACAGTCGCGTCGTTCAAGGACGGCACGCCGTTTACCCTGGTCCCCGATGATCGCACGAGCGGCTGGGTCGGCCGCATCCGCGGCATCGTCGGCAATTCGGCCTTTCAGGCCGGCGCCGAAGTGTCCGCGGAAGAACAGCAAAGCCATATCGGCTGGGCGTTCCGTGCAACCCTGCGCGTCGGCCTCTAAGCCCCCCATCGGGGCCGGTCGCAGCCGCAAGGGGGAGGCACTCCCTACCCCCGCCTCCCCCTTGCAAAGGCCGCCGGAATGACAGCCTCCGGACCCATGCCGATGCGCCGGTCTGCTTCAGTACCGGTGCGTGGCCGCGCTCAACCGCGGTTGCAAGCATCCCCGCTGCCGCTATATGGCGGCATCAGCGGGGGGGCGTATGGTGCCGGTCGGGCGGACCGGGACCGAAAAGGAATGGCGTTCCGAAACAAGTTCCGAATGACCGAGGCAAATGACCGATCCGACGCGGCCCACGGCATCGAGGGCGTCCTGCTCGCCAACCGCGACCGGATCATCCGGTTTCTGACGGTTCGCGGCGCGGGCGATGCTGCCGAAGATCTGTTTCAGGATTTGTGGATGCGCCTGACCGAACGCCACAGCGGCCCCGTCGCCGACCCGCTCTCTTATGTCATGCGCGCCGCCAACAATCTGATGCTCGACCGCTATCGCTCTGTGCGTCAGAGCCAGTTGCGTGACAAGGCGTGGGGCGAAGCGAGCGCAGTGCAGAAACCCGGCGCGGAGGCGGTGCTTATCTCGCGCGAGCAATTGGCGATGACCGAGCGCGCCATCGCTGCGACCGGCGATCGTCCGGCGCATATCTTTCGTCGATTCCGCTTCGACGGGGTATTGCAACGCGATATCGCCGCCGAAATGGGCGTCAGCATAAGTACGGTGGAGGCCGATCTCCGCAAGGTTTACGCCGCGCTCGCTGCCGTCAGGAGGCAATTCGATGCCGGCTGACCATGTGACCGCGAGCGAAGCCCAGGCGATCGACTGGATCGTTCGCCAACGCGCGCCCGACTTTGCCGATTGGGACGGCTTTGCCGACTGGCTTGCCGAGGACCCTGGACATGCCGAAATCTACGATGCGTTGGCGAGCCTCGACCTCGATCTCGATGCGTTGCCCCCCGCTGCGCCGTCGGTATCCCCGGCGAATGATCCGGCTGGAATCGATCGGGGCATGCCGCGTCGCTGGTGGCTTGGCGGAGCGGTCGCCGCGGCGATCGTCGGGGTTGTCGCCCTCCCCTCGCTTGACCTGTCGGGCGGCCGGAACGTGATCCAGACCGCCGCGGGCGAGCATCGCACGATCACCCTTGCCGACGGCTCGCGGATCGAGATCAACGGCGGTTCGACCCTGCGACTCGACAAGGACCGTCCACGCTTTGCCCGGCTGGAAAGCGGCGAAGCGATGTTCCATGTCGTGCACCGCAGCGACAGCCCTTTCGTCGTCGAAACGGGCGGTACGCGGATCGTCGATCTGGGGACGGCCTTCAACGTGGTGCGCGCCGACAATCGGACCGCGGTAGCGGTTTCGGAAGGCATCGTGCTCTATTCTCCTGACCGCGCCAAGCTGCGGCTGGTGGCAGGGCAAGCGATCGATGCGCGCGACGGCGATACGCAGCCCCCGCGCATACGCCGCGTCGATACCGCCACCGTCGGTGGATGGCGGAGCGGTCTGCTGGTCTATGACGGCGCGTCGCTTCAGACCGTCGCCGACGATCTGAAGCGGACGGCTGGGATATCCGTGCAGATCGATCCCTCGGCGTCGCGCTTGTCGTTCCGCGGCACCCTCGTCGTCGACAAGGCGAGCGATCGCACCGTGGCCGACCTTGCGGCGCTGTCGGGCGCCAAAGCCGAGCGGCGCGGCGATGGCTGGGTGGTCAGCCGCTGACGATGCGCACGCGCCTGTCTCTTGCGCTGGGACTCGCGACTATCATCCTGCCCGCGCAGGCGATGGCGGCTGAAGAACGCGCCTTCGACGTGCCGCGCGCCAATCTCTCGACCTCGCTCCCGCTGCTCAGCCGTCAGGGCGGCGTCAGCATCAGCGTCAGTGACCCCGCGCTGTGGCGGACGCGAATGCGCCCGGTGCGCGGACGAATGTCGGTCGACGAAGCGATCCGGCAAATGCTCGACGGCACCGGCGCGCGCGCAGTGCGGGTCAGCGCCACAAGCTGGCGGATCGAGAAGCAGGCGGCCCCGCGCTCCGTACGTCGCCCGCCCCCGCCGCCTGCGGCGCCTGCTGCAGCGCCGCCGCCCGAAGCGCCGCCTTATGAATTTATCGTGACCGCGACGAAGGCC
Organism: Sphingopyxis sp. A083; assembly: GCF_001468495.1. Taxonomy (NCBI): domain Bacteria; kingdom Pseudomonadati; phylum Pseudomonadota; class Alphaproteobacteria; order Sphingomonadales; family Sphingopyxidaceae; genus Sphingopyxis; species Sphingopyxis sp. A083. The sequence goes on from NZ_LNSK01000002.1 coordinate 471,438, forward strand.
GACCTGCCCTATTCCAGCTTTGCGGGCGTCGTCACGCGGATGGATGGCGACGATCTGGCATTCGGCGGCGAGCGCGGTACGGAATCCATCTTGTCACGAATGGCCACCGTATCGTCGACCCATCTGGGCTCGGGCCGCAACAAACTGTTCATCCGCGGAATCGCCGATTCCAGCTTCACGGGGCCGACACAGGCAACCGTCGGGCAATATTTCGGCGACATTCGGCTGAGCTACAACGCCCCCGACCCCGACCTGCGCCTCTATGACATCGACAGCGTCGAGGTGCTCGAAGGGCCGCAAGGCACGCTCTACGGCGCGGGATCGCTTGGCGGCATCATCCGCGTCGTGCCGCGCGCACCCGACGCGCGAGAGGCGAGCGTACAGGCAATCGCTGGTCTGACCGCGACCCAGCATGGCGAACCGGGCGGCGATATCGGCGCCATCGCCAACGTCCCGATCGGCGACGGCGGCAGCGCGCTGCGCCTTGTTGGCTATATGATCACCGACGGCGGCTATATCGACAATCCGCTGCTCGGCCAGAATGACGTCAATCGCGTAACGGTGCGCGGCGGCCGCGGGACATTGCGCCTTGTCCCGGCGGACGACTGGACCGTCGATATCGGCGGCGTCTATCAATCGACGACCGCCGATGATGCCCAATATGCCGACAAGGATGCACCGCCGCTGACGCGCAATTCGCTCGTCGAGCAGAATGCGCGCGGTCGTTACGGGATGGGCACGCTCGTCGTCACGCGCGACTGGGACAATCTGCGCCTGCAATCCTCGAACGCCTATATCGATCACCGGCTTTACGAGCGCTTCGATGCGACCCCCGCGGGGGGCGACCCGCGCGTTCTGGACCAGTTCAACGACACGCGCATGTGGGCGAGCGAGACGCGATTGTCGCGCCCCTATAGCGATGGTTGGGGCTGGGTGGTCGGCGCAAGCATCGTCGACAATGAAACGCAGCAGCGCCGCGAATTCGGCGGCATCCAGATGCGGTCGGCACTGACCGGCGTCACCAACCGCGTTACCGAATATACCGGCTATGGCGAGTTGACGGCCGAGCTTTTGCCCGATGTGATTGCTACGGCGGGGCTGCGTTACTCGCACGCACGCTTGGGCGGAAGCGGCGAAGACGTCGCCCTCGCTCTGGCGCTCGCAGCGGCGGGCAAGGCGATCACCGCGCATCGCAACGAAAGCGACCTTCTTCCTTCCTTCGCCATTCTCGCGCGGCCGCTATCGAACCTGACGCTTTATGCGCGGTATCAGGAGGGGTTTCGGCCCGGCGGCCTCGCCGTCGACGGCAATTTCGTCCGCCGCTATCGCAACGACCGGGTTCATACGTGGGAAGGCGGCATAAGGCTTGGCGAGCGCGGCCGCACCCCGTTCGATGCCAATATCTCCGTATCGCACACACGCTGGTTCAACATTCAGGCCGATTTCATCGACGGCAACGGCTTTCCGACGACCGCCAACATCGGCGACGGGCGCATCACCAGCATCTCGGGATCGCTCGCCGTCCGCGTGACGCCCACCCTCTCCTTCGATCTGGGCGCGGTTTATAACCATAGCCGCGTCGATGATCTGGCACCCCAAATCGCGCTGGTTGCCGATTTTGCTCCGGGCCGGCTGGGGCGGATTCCCAATGTCGCAAGCCATGCGGTGCGCGGAGCGATCACCTATGCGGCGCCCGTCGGCGACGACGAGGAAATCCGGATCAACGGCTGGGCCAACTATATAGGACCGTCGCGGCTCGGGATCGGGCCGGTACTTGGCGAAGGCCAGGGCGATTATGTCGATACCGGCCTTGCGATGCGGCTCGGCAACGGGCGGCGCGGCTTGTCGGTGACGCTGACCAATCTGCTCGATTCAAAAGGGAATCGGTTCGCCCTCGGAACGCCCTTCGTCGAGGGGAGCCCCGGCTATCTGACGCCGCTGCGGCCGCGGACGCTGCGGGTCGCCGTCGACATCGCTTATTGAGCGCGATGCCGACGGCACGCCCTCATTCGGCGAGGGTCAGTTGCTCGAACCGGTCGAGGTGATAGTCGGCGCTGCCGAACTGCCCCTCGATCATCGTCGCACGCTTGAAATAATGGCCGATCGCCAGTTCCTGCGTGATGCCGATGCCGCCGTGCGTCTGGATCGCATTCTGGCCGACGAATTTCGCGCCGCGGCTCACCTTCGACTTGCACGCCGAAACGGCCGCCTTGCGCGCATCGGCCGCGAGGTCGAGCTTCAGCGTGCCCATGATCGTCATCGACCGCGCCTGTTCGACTTCCATGAACATGTCGACCATGCGGTGCTGCAGCACCTGGAACTTGGCGATCGGAACGCCGAACTGCTTGCGTTGCTGGGTATATTCCAGCGTGCCTTCGTGCAGCTTCTGCATCACGCCGGTCGCCTCGGCACAGACCGCGACGGTCGCTTCATCGACAATCTGTTCGATCAGCGGCAGCGCGGCGCCTTCGCCGCCGAGCAGCGCATCGCCCGGGACCGCGACATTTTCGAAATAGATTTCCGATGCGCGGTTGCCGTCGACGGTGGGATAATCGCGGCGCACGATGCCGGGAAGATTGGCGTCGATCAGGAACAGCGACACGCCATCCTGGTCGCGCTGGCCGCCGCCGGTGCGCGCGGTGACGAGCAGATGGGTCGCCCAGGGTGCGGCATAGACGACGCCCTTGTGACCGTTCAGGACATAGCCCGCCCCATCCTTCTTTGCCGTCGTGCGCAGATTGGCGAGATCATAGCGCCCCTGCGGTTCGGCGTAGGCAAAGGCAACGATGGCGTTGCCGCCGATGATTTCGGGGATCATCGCATCGGCCTGCGCGCCGCCGACGGCCTTCAACGCGCCGCCCGCGATCACCACGGTCGGCAGATAGGGCTCGATCCCGATGACCTTGCCCAGTTCTTCCATGACGATCGCATTTTCCAGCGCCCCGCCGCCAAGGCCGCCCTGTTCTTCCGAAAAGGCGGCGCCAAGCATTCCGAGTTCCTGCGCCAGCGCCGTCCAGATCGCCGGATCGCGCCCGCTGTCCGAATTGATGAACTTCTGACGCGTCTCGAAATCATAGGTGTCCGAGAGGAAGCGCGACAGCGTGTCGCGGATCATGTCCTGCGTTTCGGTATAGGTGAAATCCATTGTCGTTATCCTCGATTTCAACGTCATCCCGGCGAAAGCCGGAATCTCACCGCCGCATCATGGCAACAGGTCGAGATCCCGGCCTCCACCGGGATGACGGCGATTATGTGATCAGAGCCCCAGAACCATCTTCGCGATGATGTTGCGCTGGATCTCGTTCGACCCGCCATAGATCGTGGTCTTGCGCATGTTGAAATAGGTCGGCGCGGCGCGGTGTGCATAGTCGGGACCGATCGGATGCTCGTTATCGCCTTCCCCGAAGCCGCGGAAATAGGGCGCCCCGTAATGGCCGACCGCTTCCAGCGTCAGTTCGGTGAGCCGCTGCTGGATTTCGGACCCCTTGATCTTGAGCAGGCTCGATTCCGGCTCCGGCCCCTTGCCGGCATTGGCACCGGCCAAGCTGCGCAGTTCGGTGAATTCAAGCGCGGTCAGGTCGATCTCGAGCTCCGCGACCTTGCGCTTGAAGAAGGGGTTCTGAAGCAGCGCCTTTTCGCCGTCGAGTTCGGTGCGCGCGATCGCCTTGACGCGTTCGACGCCGCGCTTCGACGAGGCGACACCGGCGATGCCCGTGCGTTCATGTGCGAGGAGGAATTTGGCGCAGGTCCAGCCCTTGTTCTCCTCATAGACGCGCTGCTCGACCGGCACGCGCACGTCTTCGAGGAACACTTCGTTGACCTCATGCTCCCCGCCGAGCGTAATGATCGGACGCACGGTGATGCCGGGCGACTTCATGTCGATCAGCAGGAAGGAAATGCCCTCCTGCTGCTTGGCGTCCTTGTCGGTGCGAACGAGGAAAAAGCCCCAGTCGGCATGCTGCGCCATCGTCGTCCAGGTCTTCTGGCCGTTGACGACATATTCATCGCCGTCCCGCACTGCGACGGTACGCAGCGAGGCAAGGTCCGATCCCGAACCGGGCTCCGAATAGCCCTGGCACCACCAATCCTCGCCGGACAGGATGCGCGGCAGGAAGCGCGCTTTCTGTTCGGGGGTTCCGAAGGTGTAGATGACCGGGCCGACCATCGACAGGCCGAAGGGCATCAAGCGGATACAATCGGCGCGCGCGGTTTCTTCGGAAAAGATGAAGCGCTGCGTCGGGGTCCAGCCGGTGCCGCCATATTCGACCGGCCAGGCCGGCGCGACCCAGCCCTTTTTGTAGAGTATCTTGTGCCACGCAAGGAAGTCTTCCTTGGTCAGTTCATCCCCTTCGTCCTGCTTGCCGCGCAGCTCGGCGGGGTAATTTTCGGCGATGAAGTCGCGCACTTCCTTCTGGAAAGCGAGATCTTCCGGGCTGAACTCCATGTCCATTTTCTGATTCTCCCTTGGGCTATGGCGCCCTTATAGAAAGCGCTCACGTTTACGTAAAGGTAAGTTGCGCGACGAAACGCAGTCGTCCGGAGACTGCGCCGAACATCGGCCCTTGTCCAGATGCCCGCGTCGTCGCATGAAAGGAGCGGACCAAGGGGCGGGAGAGGAAAATGCGGAAATCTTTGCGGCTGCTCGTCGCGCTTGCGGTGCTGATCGCGTTGTGCGGCGGCGCGGCGATGCTGTTCCAGCAACAGATCGGCATGTGGGTGTTCAAGCGCGGCGTCGAACGCGGCGTCGGTCGCGATCATCTCGCCGGTCTGCCCGACGGCTTGCATGTGGCGCTGTGCGGCACCGGATCGCCGCTCCCCAACCGCGATCGTGCCGGCGCCTGTACGGTGGTGATTGCCGGCAAGGCGATGTTCGTTGTCGATGCCGGCGAAGGCGGCGCGCGCAACATCTCTTTGATGGGGCTCCCCAATGGCCAGATCCGGGCGCTGTTCCTGACCCATTATCATTCGGATCATATCGACGGCATGGGTCCGATGATGCTGCTGCGCTGGACGGGCAGCGGCAACAAGGCGCCCCTGCCCGTCTATGGCCCAACGGGACTCGATCAGGTGATCGGCGGCTTCGACGCGGCCTATGCGCTCGACAATGGCTATCGCACCGCGCACCACGGGCCGGTCGTGACCCCGCCTGCCGCGGCGGGTGCGACGGCCCTGCCCTTCGCAACGCCCACCGAACCGGTTGTCGTCTATGAAGCCGATGGCCTTCGCGTAACGGCCTTTCCAGTCGATCACCGTCCGGTGCAACCCGCGGTCGGCTATCGCTTCGATTACAAGGGGCGCAGCGTCGTGCTGAGCGGCGATACGGCGCCGTCGAAGATGGTCGAACGGGTCGCCAAGGGCGCCGATCTGCTGGTGCACGAAGCGCTGCAACCCGAAATGGTCAAACTGATCGCTGCGCAGCTCAAGGCGTCGGGTCGGCCGCAGACCGGGCAGATCATGCACGACATCCTCGACTATCATGCCAGTCCTGCGCAGGCGGCGGACAGCGCGAAAGTCGCCGGGGTGCGGATGCTCGTCCTCAGCCATATCGTCCCGCCCTATCCGTCGCGCTACCTTGACGCCGCGTTTCTGGGCGATGCGAAGCGGCGCTATCCGGGGCCGATCGTCGTCGGCGAAGACGGCGACTTTTACTCGCTTCCCGCAGGCAGCACCGCGATCACGCGGGGGAACTGGTTCTAGCAAAGCCGGGGCGGGCGTCGGAATGGCGGCGAGCGACCGAACTCCGTCATTCAAAATGACTGGGGCGATTCCCGTTTGCGGACATTCGCCCGTTGGATAAAAGCGAGAAATGACAGAGCACACCTCCTCCCGGTTTGGCCGTTTTGTCGAAAAAATCGCGAGCAGGATCGCCGTTATCGGGGCGATCTGTATTTCTGTGGCGCTTGCCTCAGTGCCATTAGGATTAGAGTATAGCATACCGCTCTACATGGCTGCGGGGGCGATGTTTCTCATCGCTCAGCTTTTCATTGTGCGGTGGATGTTTGGTAAGGGGATGAGATCGACCAAGGATTTAGGGTTCGGGTCGAACAGGCAGGCCCTAAAATATGGACTATTCATGCAAGGGCTGGATTGGCGTCTTTCTGCGGTCGCCGTTTACGGGCTGCTTGCTTCTCTTGTCCTTGGCTTTCTTGGCATAGGACAATTCGTATCTGGAGCGATGCTGCTTTCATTTGCAACTTTTGGGGCAGTTGCCCAAGCTATGCGGCTCAACCGCTTTTGGCCAGCGGACGCCAAAACCTGACAGTCCGCTAACCACCCCAAACCGGTCCTTCGTCCCTAAACCGCCCTGCCGCGTCAGGCGCGGCCGCTCAGGACGTCAGGGTTTGTCCAGCCGTTGATATAGGCGACATAGAAGAGGCCGAAGGCGATCGTCGCGACGATCGTGATCTGGATCAGGATACGCAGCGGGTGGAAGCGCGCGGGTGCGCCCGGTTCCTGGCCATCGATCAAGGGCACGGCATCATCCTCGGCGCGGCGGCCGTGGAAGGGCAGCACGAAGAAGGTGCTGAACGCCCAGATAAGCAGGTAGATGGCGAGCGCCGAGGTCCATTTCATCGGTCAGATATCCAGAATCAGCACATCGACGATCGGCTTCTTGCCGGTCCAGTCGGTCGCGATCCGCCGGACGCCGAGCCGGATCGCTTCCTTGAGTGCATCGCGGTCGCGCGCCGGTGACGTGGCCGCCTTTTCTGCGGCGGCGTTCATTTCGTCGAGAAAGGCTTCGCGCTCGTCCTCGACCGGGACGCCACGATACTGGATCGCGCTGTCGGTGAATTTGCCGTTCGACAGCACGACAGCGACCGAAATCTGGCCGTAGAAGGACAATTTGCGCCGCTCGTTGATCGTTTCGCCATCGGCAGGCAGGATCACGTCGCCGTCGAGGATCAGTCGGCCCGAGCGCACGCGCTCGACGATCCGTGCGGGGCCGGGCGCGAGGCGCACCAGATCGCCATTTTCCTGCACCAGCGCGTCGGGGACCCCTTGTTCGAGAGCGAAGCGCGCCTGTTCGTGCATATGGCGGATCTCGCCATGCACCGGCACGATCAGCCTGGGACGCAGCCAGCCATAAAGCGCCGCAAGTTCCGGCTGCCCCGGATGGCCGCTGACGTGAATATGCGCCTGCTTTTCGGTCACGGTCAGAATGTCGCGCGCCGCGAGCTGGTTCATGATCCGCCCGATCGCAATCTCGTTGCCCGGAATCTGCTTGGACGAAAAGACGACCGTATCGCCCGCCTCGAGCTTGATCTGGTGAATCCCTTCGGCGATGCGCGCGAGCGCGGCGCGTGGTTCGCCCTGCCCGCCCGTCGCGACGATCATCACCTTGTCGCGCGGCAGCCGCATCGCTTCGTCGAAGTCGACCGTCGCCGGGAAATCCTTGAGATACCCCGCGGTGCGTGCAACGCCCAAAATGCGATCGAGCGACCGCCCCGCGACGCACAGGGTGCGCCCGGTGGCCTTGGCGACCTGCCCCAGCGTGTCGAGGCGCGCCGCGTTGGAGGCGAACGTGGTGACGACCACCCTCCCCTTCGCCGCGCCGATGGCGGCGAGCAGACCATCGCGCACGCCGCCCTCGGTACCCGATGCCTGCGCATTGAAAGCATTGGTCGAATCGCAGACAAGCACATCGACGCCTTCATCGCCCACCGCGGTCAGCGCCGCGGCGCTCGACGGTGTGCCGATGACCGGATCGTCGTCGAGCTTCCAGTCGCCGGTGTGGAAGACGCGGCCATAGGGCGTGTCGATCACCGCCGCGCTCATCTCGAGGATCGAGTGGGCGAGCGGCATCAATCGGATACCGAACGGGCCGATGCGGAACTGCGCATCGATATCGACAACCTTCAGCTCGACCTCTTTCTCCAGCCCTTCCTCGGCGAGCTTGTGCGCGATCAGGCCGGCGGTGAAACGATTGGCATAGAGCGGCACGCCAAGGTCGGCGGCGAGATAGGGAATCGCGCCGATATGATCCTCGTGCCCGTGGGTCAGGATGATGCCGAGCAGGTCGGCCTTGCGATCCTCGATAAATTCGAGGTCGGGCATGACGATGTCGATGCCGGGATAATCCTGCGACCCGAAGCTGACGCCGAGATCGAGCATGATCCACTTGCCGTCGCAGCCATAGAGATTGGCGTTCATGCCGATCTCACCCGACCCGCCGAGCGCGAGGAAAAGCAGTTCCTTGCCGGGAACGGTCATGCCGAAATGCCTCTCTGATTATAGAGGTGCATCAACCCGTTGAGCGTCAGATCGGGTTCGACCCGGTCGAACAGATGCGCCTGTTCCTGAAACAATATCGCGAGCCCGCCCGTCGCGATGACGGTGACAGGCTTGCCGATTTCCGCCTTCATGCGGTGCATAAGCCCCTCGATCATCCCGACATAGCCCCAATAGACGCCGATCAGCATCTGGCTTTCGGTGGTGCGGCCGATGACGCTGTTCGACGCCGGTGCTTCGATCGCGATGCGTGGCAGCTTGGCGGCGGCATTCACGAGCGCTTCGAGCGACAGATTGACCCCGGGCGCGATGATGCCGCCGAGATAGGCACCGTCGGGCCCGATATGATCGAAGGTCGTCGCAGTGCCGAAGCTGATGACCAGCTTGTCCTTGCCCGGCTCGATCGCTTGCGCCGAAATGGCGTTGCAGGCGCGGTCGGCGCCCACCGCCTGCGGCTCGTCGACCTTGAGCGCGATGCCCCAGCTTACCGGCTCGCGACCGGCGACGAGCGCCTCGACACCGAAATATTTGTCGGCGAGCAACTGCAGATTGTGGAGTGCGCGCGGTACGACGGTCGAGATGATCACGGCGTCGATTTCGGCACGGTCGAGCCCTTCGAGCCGCAGCAATTGATCGAGCCACACCATATATTCGTCGGCGGTGCGCCGGTCGTCGGTCGCGATGCGCCAGCGCGCGACCGCCATCGAGTCGCGGAAAACAGCGAATTTCGCGTTGGTGTTGCCGACATCGATCGCGAGCAGCACGGTTATGTCCCCTCCTCTACGGGTCGCCGCAATTCGACGTCGCCCGCATGCACCAGCATGACCTCCCCGTCGGCGCGGCGCAAGCGCAGCGCTCCGTCGGGCGCGAGGCCGTCGAAATATCCGTCGAGTGCCTGTTCGGACACATGCAGCGGCGTGCCCACGGGATGCCCCAGCGGCAACCAGGCGCGCACGATGCTTTCGACGCCTTCCTGGCGCCAGGTCCAGAGCGCATCGGCCATGGCGACCGCCAGCGCATCGGCAAAGCGGTCGCGGTCGATCGCCGCGCCCTTTTCGGCGAGCGATGCGGTGGCACGGTCGGGCAGATCGGGCGCCGAAACCAGATTGACACCGACCCCGATGACGACGCTGTCGCCGCTGCGCTCGAGCAGAATGCCCGAACATTTGGCACCGTCGGCCAGGACATCATTCGGCCATTTGAGCTGGAAGTCGATCGCCGGCGCGAGCGCGCGGATCGCCTTCGCCAGCGCGACCCCGGCGACCAGCGCCAGCGTCGCGGCGAGCGGGTCGCCGGCGCGCAACTGCACCACCGTCGATCCCATGAAATTGCCAAGGCCATCGCCCCATGCGCGGCCCAGCCGCCCGCGTCCGGCGGTCTGGCGGTCGGCGACGAGCCAACGCCCCTCGCCGACATGCTCGCCCGCCGCCAGCCGCGCCAGCAGGTCGGCGTTGGTCGAACCTGTCTGCGCGATCCGCTCGATCGGCGGGATCAGAACAGCACCGCAGCCGCGGTGGCGGAGACGACCGCCAGCACCGGAATGAAGAAATAGCCGACGACCGACAGCCACAGGGCGCTGGCGGTAATGACCGCATCCTCGACCACGACGCCGCCGGTACCGAATTCAACCTCCGACTTGTCGTCGAAGTACATCGTCTTGATGACCGCGATGTAATAGAAGGCCCCGATCACCGACGCGACGATCCCGGCAATCGCCAGCGGCAGCAGATTGGCGTCGACCGCGGCCTGGAACACCAGATATTTCGGCCAGAAGCCAAAGAGCGGCGGAATGCCGGCGAGGCTGAACAGGAACACCGCCATCGCCGCGGCAAGCCCCGGGCGGCGCTGCGAAAAGCCTGCGAGCGCCGGGATGCTTTCGATCGGATTGCCGTCGGTATCGCGCAGCTGGAGCACGACGAGGAAGCTGCCGATCGTCGTCACGACATAGACGAGCAGATAGGTCAGCACCGACTCGACGCCCTGCTGGGTGCCGGCGGCCAGGCCGACGAGCATGAAGCCGACATTGTTGATCGACGAATAGGCAAGCAGGCGCTTGATATTCTTCTGCCCGATCGCCCCGACAGCGCCGAGGATGATCGACGCGAGCGCGAGGAAGATCATGATCTGCTGCCACGCCGCGGTCGCCGGACCCATGGCTTCGATGACGACGCGCGTCATGAGCGCCATCGCCGCGACCTTCGGGGCGCTGGCGAAGAAGGTCGTCACCGGGGTCGGCGCGCCTTCATAGACGTCGGGCGTCCACATGTGGAAGGGCACCGCGCTGATCTTGAACGCCAGACCGGCGATCACGAAGACGAGGCCGAACAGCAGACCGTTGTTCATGCCGCCGCCCATCGCCTGCGCGATGCCGGCGAACTGCGTCGTTCCCGAAAAGCCGTAGAGCAGCGAAATGCCGTAGAGCAGCATCCCCGAAGCCAGCGCGCCAAGGACGAAATATTTGAGCCCCGCCTCGCTCGAACGATCGTCCGAGCGCATGAAGCTGGCGAGCACATAGGCGGCAAGGCTGTTGAGCTCGAGCCCGACGTAGAGCGTCATCAGGTCGCGCGCCGACGCCATGATACCCATGCCGAGCGCCGCGAACAGGATCAGCACCGGATATTCGGCGCGCATCGCGTCCTTGAAGAAGCGCGGCGCGATCAGGATGCAGATGAAGCTTGCGGCATAGATGAGCAGCTTGGCAAAGCCGCCGAAGGCGTCGACTTCCAGCGTATTCGAAAAGACCGAAGCCTGCGTCCCGAACATCGCGACCACCGCCGCCGCCGCGGCAGCGAGCGTGATGAGCGCCGCGAGCTGATAAAGGCCGACCTGGCGGTCACCGCCAAATGTCCCGAGCAGCAGCGTAACGAGCCCGCCGATCGTCAGGATCAGTTCGGGCCAGATGAGGGCGAGATCGGCGGTCATTGGACGCCTCCCGCACGATGCGCTTCGCCGGCGGCGGCGGCCTCTCCATGCGCGTCGTGCGCCGCCTTGGGCTTGCCGGCGGTGACGTGGGCATCGCCGGCGGGCTTGGCGGGCGCGAGGCGCGCGACCACGGTGGTCACGTCGCCGCGGATCGGGGCGAGGAAGCTTTCGGGATAGACGCCCATCCACAGCGCCACCGCGGCCAGCGGCACGAAAATCGCCCATTCGCGGGGATTGATGTCGGGCATGGCCTTCACATCGTCCTTGGTCAGTTCGCCGAACACGATGCGGCGATAGAGGTAAAGCATATAGGCGGCGCCCAGGATGATCCCGGTCGTGCAAACCAGCGCGACCCAGCTCGACGCTTCGTAGATGCCGGCGAGGCTCAGGAATTCGCCGACGAAGCCGCTGGTCCCCGGAAGGCCGATCGACGCCATGGTGAAGAGCATGAAGAACAGCGCATAGGCCGGCATGTTCACCGCGAGGCCGCCGTAGCGGTCGATCTCGCGCGTGTGCAGCCGGTCATAGATCACGCCGACGCAGAAGAAGAGCGCGGCCGAAACGACCCCATGGCTGAGCATGATGATCATCGCGCCTTCGATGCCCTGCTGGTTGAAGGCGAAGAGGCCCGCGGTCACGATCGCCATGTGGGCGACCGACGAATAGGCGATCAGCTTCTTCATGTCGCTCTGCACCAGCGCGACGAGGCTGGTGTAGACCACCGCGATCATCGACAGCGCAAAGACGATCCACATCAGCTGCGCCGAGGCATCGGGGAACATCGGCATCATGAACCGGATGAAACCATAGCTGCCCATCTTGAGCAGCACGCCCGCCAGGATCATCGAACCCGCCGTCGGCGCCTGGACGTGCGCGTCGGGAAGCCAGGTATGGACCGGCCACATCGGCATCTTCACCGCGAGGCTGGCGAAAAAGGCGAGCCACAGCCACGTCTGCATTTCCGGCGGGAAATTATAGGCGAGCAGCGTCGGGATGTCGGTGGTCCCCGCTTCACGGATCATCGCGATCATCGCAATCAGCATCAGCACCGAGCCGAGCAGCGTGTAGAGGAAGAATTTGAACGCCGCATAGATGCGGTTCGCGCCGCCCCAGATGCCGATGATGAAATACATCGGGATCAGGCCAGCTTCGAAGAAGATATAGAAGAGCAGCAGATCCTGCGCCGCAAAGACGCCGATCATCACCACTTCCATGACGAGGAACATCGCCATGTAGAGGCCGACGCGCTTCGTCACCGATTGCCAGCTCGCCAGGATGCACAACGGCATCAGGAAGACGCTGAGCATGATCAGCACCAGCGCGATTCCGTCAATGCCGAGCGCATAGTTGAACGGGCCGAAGATGCCGCGATGCATCTCCTGAAACTGCCACTGCGCGCCGCCGATATCGAAATTCGCCCACAGCATGACGCCGAGCGCGAAGTCGATCAGCGTCGCCGCGAGCGCGATCAGGCGCGCGTTGCGGTCGCTGGCGAAGACACATGCGATGGCGGCGACCGCAGGGACCGCCAGCATCAGCGAAAGGATCGGAAGACCGCTCACTGGAACTTCACCATGGCCCAGCTGGCGAGACCGACAAGACCGAGCAGCATCACGAACGCATATCCATAAACATAACCCGATTGCAGCCGGACCGCGAGCCGGGTGCCCCCCTGGACGAGTGCCGCCACACCATTGGGACCGAAACGGTCGATGGTGCCTTCATCCCCACGCTTCCAGAAGAAGCGGCCGATCGCGAACGCCGGCTTGACGAAGAGGAAGTTGTAGAGCTCGTCGAAATACCATTTGTTGAACAGGAATTTGTGCAGCAGCGAGAACTGCGCCACGAACCGCGCGGGCAGCGTCGTGTTGCGGATATAGCTGTTCCAGGCAAGGAACAGGCCGATCGCCATCACCGTGAACGGCATCCACTTGACCCACAGCGGTACCTCGTGCGCCGCGTGCATCAGATGCTCGTTGAACGCCAGGCTGCCCTTCCAGAAGGCTGCGCCCTCTTTGGGGTAGATGAACTGGTGGTTGAAGAGCATCCCCGCAAACACCGCGCCGAGCGACAGCACGCCCAGCGGGATCAGCATGTTGATCGGGCTTTCGTGCGGATGATAGCCCGCCGTCCCATCGCCGTGCGCGTCTTGGTGAGGCGCATGGGCGTGATCGTCATGGCCGTGGCCATGATCGTTGTGCACCGCATGCTGGATATGCTCGCTCTGCTCCCACCGCGGCTTGCCATAGAAGGTCAGGAAGACGAGACGCCATGAGTAGAAGCTCGTCAGCAACGCGGCGAAAATACCGACCCAGAAGGCGATCTGGCCGCCACCGCCAGCAGCGAACGCTGCCTCGAGGATCCCGTCCTTCGAATAGAAACCGGCGAAACCCGCCACGCCCGCGATGCCGACGCCGGTGATTGCCAGCGTCCCCATCATCATCGCCCAATAGGTCAGCGGGATATGCTTCCGAAGGCCGCCATAATAACGCATGTCCTGTTCGTGGTGCATCGCATGGATGACCGACCCCGCGCCCAGGAACAGCAGCGCCTTGAAGAAGGCGTGCGTGAACAGGTGGAACATCGCCGCGCCGTAAGCGCCGACGCCCGCCGCAAAGAACATGTAGCCGAGCTGCGAACAGGTCGAATAGGCGATGACGCGCTTGATGTCCCACTGCGTCGTGCCGACGGTCGCGGCGAAGAAGCAGGTGGCGGCGCCGACGAAGGTGACGACGCCCGCCGCGACCGGCGCGGCCTCGAACATCGGCGACAGGCGGCAGACCATGAACACCCCCGCGGTGACCATCGTCGCGGCGTGGATCAGCGCCGACACGGGGGTCGGACCTTCCATCGCGTCGGGAAGCCAGGTGTGCAAGCCAAGCTGCGCCGACTTGCCCATCGCGCCGATGAACAGCAGCAGGCAGAGCACGGTCATCGTGTCGAAGCGGTGGCCGAGAAAGCCGATCGTCGATCCCGCCATGCCCGGCGCCGCGGCCAGAATCTCGGGGATCGAGACGGTGCCGAACACCAGGAAGGTGCCGAAGATGCCGAGCATGAAGCCGAGGTCCCCGACGCGATTGACGACGAACGCCTTGATCGCTGCAGCATTGGCGCTCGGCTTCTTGTACCAGAAACCGATCAGCAGATAGGACGCCAAACCAACGCCTTCCCAGCCGAAGAACATCTGGACGAGGTTGTTCGCGGTCACGAGCATCAGCATCGCGAAGGTGAAGAGCGACAGATAGGCGAAGAAGCGCGGCTGATCTGGATCTTCGCTCATATAGCCCCAGCTATAGAGGTGGACGAGCGCCGAAACGGTCGTGATGACGACCAGCATCACCGCGGTCAGCGTGTCGACGCGCAGCTCCCAGTTGAACTGGAGCGCGCCCGACGAAACCCAGTGCAGCACCGGCGTGACGCCGGCTTCGCCCGTTCCCGCGACAAAGGACAGAAAAATCGGCCAGCTCAGCGCGCAGCTTGCGAACAGCGCACCGGTGGTCACGAGCTTTGCCGCGGTGGCGCCGATGGCGCGCTGGCCCAGACCTGCAACAAGCGCCGCGAGCAGCGGCAGGAAAACGATCGCCTGAATCACCGGCTTACCCCTTCATCCGGTTGGCATCGTCGACGGCGATGGTGCCGCGGCCGCGGAAATAGATGACAAGGATCGCGAGACCGATCGCGGCTTCGCCCGCGGCAACGGTCAACACGAACATCGAAAAGACCTGCCCCACCAGATCGCCCAGCGCGGCACTGAACGCCACGAGGTTGATGTTCACGGCAAGCAGGATGAGCTCGATCGCCATCAGGATGACGATGATATTCTTGCGATTGATGAAGATGCCGAGCACGCCGAGCGTGAACAGCACCGCCGAAACGGCGAGATAATGGCCGACCGAAATCACAGTTCCATCCCCTGCCCGACGCCCGGATCGACGAGGCGCGTCGCGTCTTCGGGACGGCGGCGCACCTGCTGGCTGATATTCTGTCCACGCACGCCGCCGCGCTGGCGGTGGGTGAGCACGATCGCGCCGATCATCGCGACGAGGAGGACGATGCCCGCCGCCTCGAACAGGAAGATATAGCGCGTGTAGAGCAGTTCGCCGACCTGCTGGATATTGCTCTTGTCGCTGACCACGGGCGCGGCGCGCGCCGCAAGATCGATCCCGCCGGCGCTCCACGCGCCGACCGCGAACACCAGTTCGGCGGCAAGGATGATCGCGACGAGCGCGCCCAGCGGCAGATAGCGCACGAAACCGGCGCGCAGCTCGGCGAAGTCGATGTCGAGCATCATCACGACGAACAGGAACAGCACCGCGACCGCGCCGACATAGACGATGACGAGCAGCATCGCGATGAATTCGGCGCCCGCGAGCAGCATCAGCCCCGCCGCGTTGAAGAAGGCGAGGATCAGCCACATCACGCTATGCACGGGATTGCGGGCGAAAATCACCATCGCGGCCGACGCGATCACGATGGTCGCGAACAGGTAAAAGGCGATCAGTTGAATCATGTCCGCGCGCCCTTACCGATAGGGCGCGTCGGCGGCAAGATTGGCCGCAATCGCGCGTTCCCATTTGTCGCCATTGGCGAGCAGCTTGGCCTTGTCATAGAGCAGTTCCTCGCGCGTTTCGGTCGCGAATTCGAAGTTCGGCCCCTCGACGATGGCATCAACCGGGCAGGCTTCCTGACAGAAGCCGCAATAGATGCACTTGGTCATGTCGATGTCGTAGCGCGTCGTGCGGCGCGAACCGTCGTCGCGCGGCTCGGCCTCGATCGTGATCGCCTGCGCCGGACAGATTGCCTCGCACAGCTTGCACGCGATGCAGCGTTCCTCGCCGTTGGGATAACGGCGCAGCGCATGCTCGCCGCGGAAACGCGGGCTGAGCGGGTTCTTCTCGAACGGATAGTTGATCGTCGCCTTCGGCTTGAAGAAATATTTCAGCGTGAGGGCGTGCGCCTTCACGAATTCCCACAAGGTGAAGCTTTTGACGAGATGGGCAACGTAACTCATGAATACCTCGTCAGCATCAGATAGCCGGAGATCAGGAAGACCCAGATCAGCGAGATCGGCAGGAAGATTTTCCAGCCGAGACGCATCAGCTGGTCATAGCGGTAGCGCGGGACGGTCGCCTTCACCCAGCTGAAGACGAAGAAGAAGAAGAGGATCTTCGCGAACAGCCAGATGATGCCGGGGACAGCATAGAGCGGCGCCCAGTCGACCGGCGGCAGCCAGCCGCCCCAGAAGAGCACCGCGTTGAGCGTGCACATCAGGAGGACATTGGCATATTCGCCGAGCCAGAAGAGCGCGAAGCTCATCGACGAATATTCGGTCTGATAGCCCGCGACGAGTTCGCTTTCCGCTTCGGTCAGGTCGAACGGCGCGCGCGCAGTTTCAGCGAGCGCGGAGATCAGGAACATCACCGCGAGCGGGAAGAGCAGCAGGTTGAAGCCGAAGGCGTTGACGAAGCCCAGCCCGTGCCCCTGCTGCGCCTTGACGATCTCATTGAGGTTGAAGCTGTCGGCCCACAGGACGACGCCGATCAGGATGAAACCGATCGACACTTCATAGGAGATCATCTGCGCCGAGGCGCGCAGCGCGGAAAAGAAGGGATATTTCGAGTTCGACGACCAGCCCGACAGGATGACGCCGTAAACGCCAAGCGACGAAATCGCGAGGATGTAGAGCAGCCCGACATTGATGTCGGCGAGCACCGCGCCCGAATTGAACGGGATCACCGCCCACGCCATCAGCGCCACGGTGAAGGTGATGATCGGCGCGATCAGGAACAGGCCGCGGTTCGCGCTCGACGGGATGATCGTTTCCTGCAGGAAAACTTTCAGGCCGTCGGCGAAGCTCTGCAACAGTCCGAAGGGACCGACGACGTTCGGACCGCGGCGCAGCGCGATCGCCGCCCAGATCTTGCGGTCGGCATAGATGATCATCGCCACCGCGAGCATCAACGGCAGCGCGATGAGCAGGATGCCGCAGATGGTGGCGAGCGCCCATGCCGCCTCATAGCTCATCGTAATATGCAAAGCCGACAAGCCGAACAGGTTAAAGTCCTGAAAAAACTCGGTCACAGCGACCACTCCCTATCGTCATGCCGGACTTGATCCGGCATCCATGGACCCCGGATCAAGTCCGGGGTGACGAAGCTGCTTTGTGCGAAGCTCATTCCGCGGCCTCCGCATAATCCGCGCCATGCAGCAGTTCGGCCGAGCAGCGCTCCATCGTCGGCGATGCGCGGCAGATGGCATTGGTGAGGTAGAAATCCTTGATCGGCGACGGGATCGCGCGCGCCTCGGGCTTCGCGTCGAGCTTGGGAACCGACCAGCCGTAATCTGCCAGACCCTCGACGCCCAGCGCTGGAACCGCCGCGATCATCGCCGCGCGACATTCGTCGAAGCTGTCGAAGCCGACGCTGACGCCGAGCGCATCGGCCAGCGCGCGGAAGATGCTCCAGTCTTCGCGCGCGTCACCCGGCGCGAACACCGCCTTTTCGCTGCGCTGGACGCGGCCTTCGGTGTTGACCGTCGTGAAGTCCTTTTCGGTCCACGCCGCGGCCGGCAGGATGACGTCGGCCGCATGCGCGCCCTTGTCGCCATGATGGCCGACATAGACTTTGAAGCTCTTGTCGAAGGCCGCGAAATCGACCTCGTCGGCGCCCAGGAAGAAGGTCAGCTTGGGCTTGGCGGCGATGATGTCCTTGATTCCGCCCGGCTGTGCGTAGCCGAGCATCAAGGCCCCCATGCGCGCGGCCGAGAAATGGACGACATTGAAGCCGTTCCAGCCGTCCTTCACCGCGTCGACGCTCTTGGCGAGCGCCAGCGCGGCGCCATGGACGCCCGGCACCGACAGCGCGCCGCCGCCGAAGACCAGCATCGGTCGCTCGGCGCCCTTCAGCGCATCCATCGCCGCCTTGGGCAGTTTCGCGACCAGCGAGGCATCGTCGCCGAGCCATTCGGTCTTGTAGGTCAGGTCGACTTCGGGCCCGATGCCGAAAACCTTTGCGCCCTTCTTCCACACCGCCTTGCGAACGCGCGTGTTGATGAGCGGCGCTTCCCAGCGCAGATTGGTGCCGACGAGCAGGATCACGTCGGCATTTTCGGCCTCGGCGATCGTGGTATTGAAATTAACCGCCGACAGGCTGGTGACGTCATAGGCGAGGCCCGTCTGGCGCCCTTCGAGCAGGTCGGAGCCGAGCGCATTCACCAGCGCCTTCGCGGCGAACATCGTCTCGCAATCGGCCATGTCGCCGGCGATCGCCGCGACCGACTTGCCGGCGTTCACCGCCTTGATCGCGGCAAAGGCTTCGGCCCAGCTCGCCTCGACGAGCCTGCCATCCTTGCGCACATAGGGGCGGTCGAGGCGGCGGCGCATCAGGCCATCGACATGGTGGCGCGTCTTGTCGCTCGCCCATTCCTCGTTCACATCGTCGTTGACGCGCGGCAGCACGCGCAGCACCTGGCGGCCGCGGCTGTCGATACGGACATTGGTGCCGACCGCGTCCATCATGTCGATGCCCAGCGTCTTGGTCAGTTCCCACGGCCGCGCCTCGAACGCATAGGGCTTGCTGGTCAGCGCGCCGACCGGGCAAAGATCGACGACATTGCCGGACAGCTCGCTCGCGACCGCGCGCTCCAGATAGCTGGTGATCTGCATATTCTCGCCGCGATAGATCGCGCCGATATCCTCGACCCCGGCGACTTCCTCGGCAAAGCGGACGCAGCGCGTGCACTGGATGCAGCGCGTCATCACCGTCTTGACGATCGGCCCCATATATTTCTCGGTCACCGCGCGCTTGTTCTCGTCATAGCGCGACGCACCGCGGCCATAGGCGACCGACTGGTCCTGCAGGTCGCATTCGCCGCCCTGATCGCAGATCGGGCAGTCGAGCGGGTGGTTGATGAGCAGAAACTCCATCACCCCTTCGCGCGCCTTTTTCACCATCGGGCTATCGGTCTTGATCACCTGCCCTTCGGCGGTCGGCAGCGCGCACGACGCCTGCGGCTTCGGCGGGCCGGGCGACACTTCGACGAGGCACATGCGGCAATTGCCGGCGATCGACAGGCGTTCATGGTAGCAGAAGCGCGGAATTTCCTTCCCCGCCATCTCGCACGCCTGCAGAACGGTTGCGCCCTGCGGAACGTCGATTTCTACGCCATCTACGGTAACTTTAGGCATTATTCGGCTGCCTCCAGCGCGCCGCCATTTTCGCGAATGCGGCGTTCGAGTTCGGGGCGGAAGTGGCGGATCAGGCCCTGGATCGGCCAGGCCGCCGCATCGCCGAGCGCGCAGATCGTATGCCCTTCGACCTGCTTGGTCACATCGAACAAGGTATCGATCTCGCTAATGTCGGCGTCGCCGGTGCGCAGCCGCTCCATCACGCGCCACATCCAGCCTGTGCCTTCGCGGCACGGCGTGCACTGGCCGCAGCTTTCATGCTTGTAG
Source organism: Sphingopyxis sp. A083 (assembly GCF_001468495.1). Classification (NCBI taxonomy): domain Bacteria; kingdom Pseudomonadati; phylum Pseudomonadota; class Alphaproteobacteria; order Sphingomonadales; family Sphingopyxidaceae; genus Sphingopyxis; species Sphingopyxis sp. A083. The sequence goes on from NZ_LNSK01000002.1 coordinate 491,041, forward strand.
AAATAGCTGATACGGCTGATCGCCTGAACGACGTCGGTCGACTTGTCCATCACGATCGCGGCGGCGGTGCCAAGGCCCGAGCCGAGTTCCTTGAGGCCGTCGAAATCCATCGGCGCGTCCATGATCTGCGCCGCCGGGACGAGCGGCACCGAAGAACCGCCGGGGATCACCGCGAGCAGATTGTCCCAGCCGCCTCTTATGCCGCCGCAATGCTTTTCGATGAGGTCGCGGAACGGGATGCCCATCTCTTCCTCGACGACGCACGGGCGTTCGACATGGCCCGAAATCTGGAAGAGCTTGGTGCCCTTGTTGTTTTCGCGCCCGAAGCTGGAGAACCACGCGGCGCCGCGGCGCAGGATCGTCGGGACGACCGCGATGCTCTCGACATTGTTGACCGTCGTCGGGCAGCCATAGAGGCCCGCCCCCGCCGGGAACGGCGGTTTGAGGCGCGGCTGGCCCTTCTTGCCTTCCAGGCTTTCGATCATCGCGGTTTCTTCGCCGCAGATATAGGCACCGGCGCCGCGATGGACGAAGACGTCGAAATCATAGCCCGACTTCGCCGCATTCTTGCCGAGCAGGCCGGCGTCATAGGCCTCCTGCACCGCCGCGAAGAGTGTCTCGGCCTCACGGATGAACTCGCCGCGAATGTAGATGTACGCAGCGCGCGCACGCATCGCATAGCCCGCGATCAGCGCGCCCTCGATCAGCTTGTGCGGATCGTGACGGATGATCTCGCGATCCTTGCACGAGCCGGGTTCGGATTCGTCGGCGTTGATGACGAGGAAGCTCGGGCGGTCGGCGCGCGGTTCCTTCGGCATGAACGACCATTTCAGGCCGGTCGGAAAGCCCGCGCCGCCGCGGCCGCGCAGGCCCGACGCCTTGATTTCCTCGATGATCGCGTCCTGGCCGCGAGTCATCAGATCCTTGGTCTTGTCCCAATCGCCGCGCGCCTGCGCGGCTTTCAGGTGCCACGGCTGATAGCCATAGAGATTGGTAAAGATGCGGTCCTTGTCGGCGAGCATCAGTTGGTCCCACCCTTGCTTTGCATCATCTTGTAAACGACGTAACCGAGCGCGAGGATCAGCAGCGGACCGATCAGCGCAAAGGTCACGCGCAGCACGAAACCGAGTACGACAAGCGCGCCGATGATCGCGAGGATCGTGATGATGTCCTTCTGGGTCATCACCATTCCTTCCGATAGTCGTGGTTGGCCTTGACCATGTCTTTCAGGGTCGTCGGGCCGCCTTCGGGGTCGCTCGTATGACGTTGCGCATTCTGGGTGCCTGCCTTGGGCTGCTTGCCCGCCGCCAGATCCTCGAGGATGCGGGTCATGCTGTCATAGTCGAGATCTTCGTAATTATCGTCGTTGATCTGGACCATCGGCGCGTTGGTGCAGGTGCCCATGCACTCGACCTCGGTCAGCGTGAACAGCCCGTCGGGCGTGGTCTTGCCCTTGGTCATCCCGCGGTTCTTGCACGCCGCCATGACATCGTCCGACCCGCGCAGCAGGCACGGCGTCGTGCCGCACACCTGCACATGATAGCGGCCGACCGGCGCGAGATTGTACATGGTGTAGAAGGTCGCGACTTCGTAGGCGCGCATGAACGGCATATCGAGCTGGGCCGCGACATATTCGATCACCGGCACGGGCAGCCAGCCCTGCGTCTGCGTCTCGGCACCGACCTGGCGCTGCGCGAGATCGAGCAGCGGCATCACCGCCGAGCGCTGACGCCCCGCGGGATAGCGCGCGACGACGGCCTTCGCCTTTTCGGCATTTTCCTTCGTCCACGCAAAAGCGCCCCAGCGCGCGCGGACTTCGGCTTCATCGGGAATTTGCGGTGCGTCGGCCATCAGCGGTCACACTCTCCGAAAACGACGTCAATGGCGCCGATAATTGCAGTGGTGTCGGCGAGCATGTGGCCCTTGCACATGAAATCCATCGCCTGAAGGTGCGAAAACGCCGTCGGGCGGATCTTGCAGCGGTACGGCTTGTTGGTGCCGTCGCTGACCAGATAGACGCCGAATTCGCCCTTGGGGCTTTCGGTCGCCACGTAAACCTCGCCCGCCGGGACGTGGAAACCCTCGGTATAGAGCTTGAAGTGGTGGATCAGCGATTCCATCGACTGCTTCATCTCGCCGCGCTTCGGCGGCGAAACCTTGCGGTCGAGGCTGGCGACCGGACCGCTCGGCATGTCGCGCAGGCACTGCTTGATGATGCGCGCCGACTGATAGACTTCCTGTACGCGGACCATGAAGCGGTCGTAGCAGTCGCCGCGCGTGCCGACGGGAATGTCGAATTCCATCTTGGCATAGGCGTCATAGGGCTGTGACTTGCGCAAATCCCACGCGATGCCGCTGCCGCGGATCATCGGGCCGGAGAAGCCCCACGCCAGCGCGTCTTCCTTGCTGACCACGGCGATGTCGACGTTGCGCTGTTTGAAGATGCGGTTGTCGATGACGAGGCTCATCGCGTCGCCGAACAGTTCGGGCAGACGCTTGTCGACCCATTCGCCGATGTCGACGAGCAGCTTTTCGGGAACGTCCTGATGGACGCCGCCGGGGCGGAACCAGGCCGAGTGCATCCGCGCGCCGCTCGCGCGTTCGAAGAAGTTGAGGCAATCCTCGCGCAGTTCGAACACCCACAGGTTCGGCGTCATCGCGCCGACGTCCATGACGTGCGACCCGATGTTGAGCATATGGTTGCAGATGCGCGTCAGCTCGGCGAACAGCACGCGCAGATATTGCGCGCGTTCGGGCACTTCGAGATCGAGCAATTTCTCGATCGCCAGCACATAGCTATGCTCCATGCCGAGCGGCGAGCAATAGTCGAGCCGGTCGAAATAGGGCAAAGCCTGCAGATAGGTCTTATATTCGATCAGCTTTTCGGTGCCGCGGTGGAGCAGCCCGACGTGCGGGTCGACGCGTTCGATAATCTCGCCGTCGAGTTCCATCACCATGCGCAGCACGCCGTGTGCCGCGGGGTGCTGCGGACCGAAGTTGATGGTGTAATTGGTGACGACCTGATCGCCCGCCGTATCGGCGGTATCGACCGGATAGCCTTCGAACATGTCGCTTCCGTGGTGCCGGACCGTCGCATTATCGGTCATGCGTCACCTCCTGCTTTGGGCTTGCGCGGCTTGGCCGGAGCCTTGGCAGCCGCCTTGGGCTTTGCCGGAGCCTTTTCGGCCTTCTTGGTCGCGGGCGTCTTCGCCTTTGCCGCAGGCTTGGCCTTGGCACTGTCCTTGCTGGGCTTCGCGGCTTCCTTATTCGCCTTTTCGCCCGCGCCGGTCTGTTTGGCATTGTCGGTCGTCTTGGGCGTCGGCGGCGGTGTCTTCTTGGCCTCGTCGGCCTTCTTGACGGCCTCTGCGGTCATCGGCGTCGGCGCGCCCTTGCCCGGCGCCTCACCGGTGCCGCCCGCCTTTTCGTCGCCGGGAAGGATATAGTCGGCGCCTTCCCACGGGCTGAGGAAGTCGAAGCTGCGGAAATCCTGCGCCAGCTTGACGGGTTCATAGACGACGCGCTTGTCCTCTTCGGAATAGCGCAGTTCGGTATAGCCGGTCAGCGGGAAGTCCTTGCGCTGCGGATGCCCCTGGAAACCATAGTCGGTCAGGATGCGGCGCAGGTCGGGATTGCCGCTGAACAGCACCCCGTACATGTCGAACACCTCGCGTTCGAGCCAGCCGGCGTTGGGCCACACGGCAACGATGCTCGGCACCGGCGTTGCTTCGTCGGTCAGCACCCGGACGCGCAGACGATGGTTCCGGGTCACGCTGAGCAGATGATAGACGACTTCGAACCGCTCGGGACGGTCGGGATAATCGACCCCGGCGATCTCCATGAGCTGCTGATAGGCAAGTTCGTCGCGCAGGCCGACCATCACCCCGGCAACCGCTTCGCGGCGCACGGTGATGCTGTCCTCGCCCACGGCGAAGACATGCGCGATCAGATCGCCGCCGACGACTTTCTTCAGTGCCTCGACAATGCCGTCGCGCGGCGCGATCAGGGGAGCGGGACTGGCCATCAGCGTTCGATCGTTCCGGTGCGGCGGATTTTCCGCTGCAACTGCATGACACCATAGAGCAGCGCTTCGGCGGTCGGGGGACAGCCGGGGACATAGATGTCCACGGGCACGATGCGATCGCAGCCGCGCACCACCGAATAGCTGTAGTGGTAATAGCCGCCGCCATTGGCGCAGCTACCCATCGAAATCACATATTTGGGGTTCGACATCTGGTCGTAGACGCGGCGCAGCGCCGGGGCCATCTTGTTGCACAGCGTGCCTGCAACGATCATCACGTCGGACTGGCGCGGGCTGGCGCGCGGCGCAACGCCGAAACGCTCCATGTCATAACGCGGCATGTTGACGTGGATCATCTCGACCGCGCAGCACGCGAGGCCGAAGGTCATCCACCACAGCGAGCCGGTGCGCGCCCAGTTGAACAGATCCTCGGTCGAGGTGACGAGAAACCCCTTGTCGCCGACCTCTGCATTGAGATCGTCGAAAAAGCTCTGGTCCGGGGCGGTCCCCGGAGCGACCGGCATCGTGCCGGGGGTCAGGATGGTCGAATTGCTCATTCCCAATCCAACGCCCCTTTCTTCCACGCATAGACAAGACCGATCGCGAGCTCGGCCAGGAAAACCATCATCGTCGCCCAGCCGGCCCAGCCGATTTCCTTCAGGCTGACCGCCCAGGGAAAGAGGAAGGCCGCTTCGAGGTCGAAGATGATGAACAGAATCGCGACGAGATAGAAACGCACGTCGAACTGGCTGCGCGCATCCTCGAAAGCGGGAAAGCCGCACTCATATTCGGTCAGCTTTGCCGGATCGGGCTGATGCGCCCCGGTCAACCGCGCCACGCCCATCGGCAGGAACACGAACGCCGCCGACAGCGCAACGGCGATGCCCAGGAATATCAGGATTGGCAAATATTGAGTCAGATCGACCATGGGAGCTCGCAGTCATGATTTCGGGCGTTTGCCACCCCGTTTCTGCGGGCGCTTTAGGCCAGCATGGCGCTGCCCGCAAGCGCTGCGGACAGGAAAATCGCCTTGCGAACGCCAAAAGCGCGGGGAACGCTGGCAAGGACGGGCGAAGCTATGTTAGGCGGCTGAACGGGACGCGTGTTGCGGCACGATTTGCCGCCATCCAACTGGGGGACTTTATGCGCCAACTGCCATTTGCCACTGCTCTTGCCACACTTGCCGCCACCGCGCTCGGCGCGACGCCGGCCCATGCCGAACTGGTTACGCCCAAGAATCCCGCCGCAATCGTCGCGATCGTCGAATCGCAGGGCTGGCCGGCCAAGCTGGTGACCTCCAGCGATGCCGACCCCTATATCGAGAGTAGCCGCAACGGCCTGAAATTCCTCGTTCTGTTCATGAATTGCAACGACGCGCACAAGGAGTGCAAGACGCTGCAATATTATATGGGCTTCAACGACGCGAAGAATCTGTCGTTCGAAAAGTTCAACAGCTGGAACAAGGAAAAGCGCTTTGCGCGCGCCTATCGCGACAATGAAGGCGATCCGGTGCTGGAAATGGACGTCGATGTCGATTTTGCCGGATTGCCGCGCGAAAATCTGGGCGAGAGCTTCAACACCTGGGCGTCGCTGATGGATGCCTATCGCGAGTTCATCTACGACGATTGATAGGGCGAAACGCGGACAGCAAAAAGGCCATCCCGGTTGTCCCGCGGATGGCCTTTTTTGCGCTTGCATAACGGGTCAGGCGTTACGCAGTGCGCCCGCGACCAGCTTTTGCAGCTTGGAATGCACCGCGCCGCTGCCCGCGATGAACTCGCTGCGCTCGATCGCCCGATCGCCGCCGCGGAAGTCGCTGACGAAGCCGCCGGCTTCGCGCACGAGCAACATGCCCGCCGCGACGTCCCAGATCGACAGATCGGCTTCCCAGAAGCCGTCGAACCGCCCCGCGGCGACCCATGCAAGGTCAAGGCTGGCGGCGCCGAAGCGGCGGATGCCCGCAACTTCGGGCGCAACAGCACCGAAAATGCGGCTCCACTGGCCGAAATCGCCGTGGCCCATATAGGGGATGCCGGTCGCGATCAGGCATTCGTTGAGACTGCGGCGCGACGAGACACGCAGGCGCCGGTCGTGCAACCATGCACCGCGACCGCGTTCGGCCCAATAGCTTTCGTCGGTGACCGGCTGGTAGATCAGCCCCGCGGTCACATCGCCCCAGCCGCCGCCGAGCTTCGGTTCCTGCACCGCGATCGAAATCGCGAATTGCGGGATCGCGTGCAGAAAGTTCGACGTGCCGTCGAGCGGGTCGATGATGAAGCGGGGCTTGCCGGGCTCCCCTTCGATCTCGCCAGCTTCCTCCATCAGGAAACCCCAACCCGGACGGGCGTGGGTGAGTTCGTCATAGAGCGTGCGCTCGGCCGCCTGATCGGCCTTGGACACGAAATCCGCCGGCCCCTTTTGCGAAACCTGCAGATGCTCGATCTCGCCAAAGTCGCGGCGCAGCTTCGTACCCGCCTTGCGCGCGGCACGTTCCATGACGGTGATGATGCCGGATACGGCCATTTTCGTTTCCTTCAACGCGTCGCCCCCGCGGAGGCGGGGCCGCTGGCTGCGTTGCGCCAGATTGCTCGCGGCCCCCGCCTTCGCGGGGGCGACGTTACTTAATCAGCGCGGCGGACATATTCCCGGTCATAGACGTTGACCACGATACGCGTGCCACTGGTGATGTGCGGCGGCACCATGACCCGCACGCCGTTGTCGAGGATCGCGGGCTTGTACGACGAGGAGGCCGTCTGGCCCTTAACCACCGCGTCGGCCTCGACGATCGTCGCTTCGATCTGTTCGGGCAGTTCGACCGAGATCGGGCGCTCTTCCCACAGTTCGAGCACGACTTCCATGCCGTCCTGCAGGAATTCGTGGGCTTCGCCGACGACATCCTTCGAGATGGTGATCTGTTCGTAGCTGTCCTTGTCCATGAACACGAGGTCGTCGCCCTCGGCATAGAGGAACTGGAAATCCTTGGTGTCGAGGCGGACCTTTTCGACCGTATCGGCGCTGCGGAAACGGTTGTTGAGCTTGCGCCCGTCGATCAGATTCTTGGCTTCGACCTGCATATAGGCGCCGCCCTTGCCTGGCTGGGTGTGCTGGATCTTGGTGACCTTCCAGATGCCGCCCTCATATTCGATAATATTGCCGGGACGGATTTCAACGCCGGTGATTTTCATCGCGCACACTCGCTAGTTCAAGGATGGAAAGAGCCGCCGGCGCAGCGGGTGCGCCGGTCACAGGAGCGCGCCCTTAGCCGCCTGCGCGGCCAAGGGCAAGCGCGTTAGACGCTTTCGGTCGCGCGGCGCGTGCGCCGATAGCTGTATGCGATCAGCGCGACGAAGAGCGAAAGACCGACGATGATCGCCGTCGGCTCGAAGCCCTCGCCGACCAGCGCCAGCGGTGCATCGCTGCCCGAGCCCGCGACGACGCCCGCGAACAGCACGCCAAAAATGCTCTCGCCGACGATGAAGCCCGTCGCGAGCAGGACGCCCATTCGGCTGTAAAATTCGGGGCGGGCGCTGCGTTCGGCGCGTTTTTCCCATAAATGGCCGATCACCGCGCCGATCGGAATGAGCAAGGTCAGCGACATCGGCAGATAGATGCCCATACCGACACCGAGCGGCGGCAGGCGCAGCTTGCCCATACGCCCCAATATCTCGTCGGCGGCGATGATGGCGATGCCGATCAATGCACCATAGCCGATCAGATCCCAGCGCAGATCGCCGCCGAGCACGCCCTTGGCCAGCGCGCTGATCAGAGCCGCTTGCGGCGCCGGCAGCGCATTGGCGCCCGCCCCCGCGGCACCGGCAAAGCCAAATGCCTGGTTCAACAGGTCGAGCACCGGCGGAATGATGAGCGAACCGAAGCCGACACCGATAACCAGCGCGAGCTGCTGCTTCCACGGCGTCGCACCGACGAGCTGGCCGGTCTTCAGATCCTGGAGATTGTCGTTGGAAATCGTTGCGACCGAAAAGACGATCGCGGTGGTGAACAGCGCATAGGCGACAAGCGCGGCGGTATCGGCTTCACTGTGATTGCGCCCGAAGAAGAGGAGCAGCATCAGCGAAGCGGCAATGATCGCGAGGATACCGACGCCCGACACCGGACTGTTCGACGCACCGATCAGGCCGGCCATATAGCCGGTGACCGCGGCGATGATCGCGCCGATGAACAGTACGAACAGCAGCGTCGCGAAAATGACGCCGACCGGATTGGCCGCGATCGGGCCGCCCTGCGCAAAGAACCACAGCAATCCCGCGATCGGAATCAGCGAGCCCAGGATCGTCCCCGCGACGATGCCGAAGGACAGGTCACGCTCGCCCAGTTCGACCACCTCGCCCGCGCCGCGCGCCCGCGACGACGCGATCGAACCCTTGATGCCCTTGACGATCGGGCCGACGATCTTGAGCAGCGTCCACAGCGCCGCGACCCCGATCGTCCCGGCGCCGATGAAGCGCACCTGCTGCGAAAACACCATGCCGACCACATCATCGACCGGTCCGGTCAGTCCCTGCGCTGCGGTCAGCGCGGGCATCAGACCCGCCCATGCGATGACCATGCCGATGAACATCGCCACGCCGACCGACAGGCCGACAAGATGCCCCACGCCGATCAGCGCGAAGGACAGGCTGCCGCTGACGCCGGTGGCGCCGGCGCCGAGCTTGAAATTCTTCGACACTTCGAGCGCCGCGAGCTTCATCGCGCCAAGCAGCGAGAAACCGGCGCTGATCAGCGATCCGAGCAGGATCGTACGCAGGCCGCGCTGATTCTCCTCGGCCCCCTCGCCCGCGCGCGATCCGACCTTGAGCACTTCGGCCGCGGCGACGCCTTCGGGATAGGGAAGGTCCGACCCGGCGACGAGTGCGCGGCGAAGCGGGACCGAAAACATCACGCCCAGCGTTCCGCCGATGAAGCAGACCGCGGCGGTCGTCCAATAGGGGAAACCCTGCCACCAGCCGACGATGACGAGACCTGGCAGGACGAAGATGATAGCCGCAAGCGTCCCCGCCGCACTGGCGATCGTCTGGACGATATTATTCTCCAATATCGTCGCCCCCGACAGGAAGCGCAGGATCGCCATCGAAATGACCGCAGCGGGAATCGAGGTCGCGAAGGTCAATCCGACCTTCAACCCCAGATAGACGTTTGCCGCCGTGAACAGCAGCGTGATCAATCCGCCGAGGATGATCCCGCGGACGGTGAGTTCGCGCATCGAAACGCTGCGCTGGTCGGTATCGGACATAAACTTCTCCCCGCGCGCTGTGTTGCGGGCGGCGCGGAATTAGGCAAGTCAAAACAGGCGTGGAAACGCGACGAAGCGAAACCGAATTGACGCTTCGATCCAATCATCGCCACGCAGCGCGGCGCATAGAGCCGGGCATGACAACGGCCCTTCCCGATCCCAAGCCGCATCCCGGCCCCGAAGCGGCCGCTTCGGTCAAGCGCCCGGCGCCATGCGCGGGCCTCTTCGGTTGGCGCAAGTGCGACGAAGCACCGCGCGACGAGCATCCGCGCACGCGGACCTGACGCGCGCGGCCTAATCCGCTGCCATCAGCGCGGCGAAAGCCTGCACCGCTGCCACCGGGCCGTCCGGATGGTTCCAGACGCCGCCCGATACGGCAAGGAAATCGGCGCCGGCATCGATCAACAGCTCCGCATTCTCGACCGTGATCCCGCCGATCGCAACGCAGGGCAGCTCGAACAGTCCCTGCCACCAGCTGAGGATTTCGGGCTCGGCGCGATGTTCGACCGCCTTTGTCGTCGTGGGGAAGAAGGCGCCGAAGGCGACATAATCCGCCCCCGCTTCGCCGGCATCCATCGCAAGGTGGCGGCTGTTGTGACAGGTTACGCCGATCTGCGCGCCGGGGCCGAGCAGCCGCCGCGCCTCCTGCGGATCGCCGTCCCCCTGCCCCAGATGGACGCCATCGGCCTTGAGCCGCTTCGCCAGCGCCATGTCGTCGTTGACGATGAAGGCGACATCGTGCGCGGCGCAAATCGCCTGTAGCGGTTCGGCAAGGCGCGCCGCTTCGTGCTGGGTCAAACCCTTGACGCGGAACTGGAACGCGGCAACCGGGCCGGCGGCCAGCGCCGCTTCGAGTTGCGCCGGAAAGTCGCTGCCGACATCGGGCGGCGAGATGAGGTAAAGCTGGCAGGTCGGTTCGGTCATGGCGGGTTCATAGCTACGCCGCCAGCATGCCGCAAATGCAGAAGATGTTTCGCGCCGCCACCCTGTCCCTCGTCACTGCTGCGACCGTTTCGGCCTGCGCAGCGACTCGCGACGTTACCGCATTGCCCGACGCCGCCAATGTCGCCATCGGCCAGCGCGCCTATGCCGACGGCCCGTTGATCCAGCCGGTCGCGGTGATCGAGGACAGTCGCTGCCCCGTCGGAGTCGCCTGTGTGTGGGCAGGCCGCGTCCGCGTGAAGATGCTCTGGCTTCGTCCCAATGGCGAGGCACAGCCTTTCGAAGCGGTGCTGGGCGAGCCGACGCCGCTGGCCGACGGCACGATCACGCTCGAATCGGTGCATCCCGACAAGCGCCCCGACCGACCTATCAGGGCCGGCGATTACCGCTTCGCCTTCCGATTCATGGGCGGTCTTTAGGCGACCCGCGCCAGCACGAAGCCGTCCCATCCCTTCGCGCCGACCGTCTGCACGGCGGTGGCGTCGATGCGCGGGTCGGATTGCAGAAAATCGAACAGCGCGCGTGCGCCCAGGATGCCGGGATCGTGGCTGGCGGGATCAAGGACGCCGCCTTCGCGCACGACATTGTCGACGATGATCGTCGTGCCGCTGCGGCCGAGGCGGATCGCTTCGGCGACATAATCGACATTCCTCTGCTTGTCGGCGTCGATGAAGACCATGTCGAAAGGCGCGACGTCGGTCATCGCGGCAAGGCTGTCCATCGCCGGGCCGACCCGGATCTCGGCCCGATCAGAGAGGCCGGCGCGATCGAGATTCGCCTGCGCGACGCGGGCATGCATGTGGTCGACTTCCAGCGTCACCAGCGCGCCATCGTCCGGTAGCGCCCGCGCGAGCCAGATCGTCGAATAGCCGCCGAGCGTCCCGATTTCGAGGATGCGCCGCGCGCCCGCCATTTGCGCGAGCAGATAGAGCATCTTGCCCTGCGCCGCCGAGACGTCGATCGGTGGCAAGCCGTTTTCGGAATTGTGGGCGAGTGCGGCCGCCAGGATCGCGTCGTCGCCAATCAGCTTCTCGCCGATATAGGTGTCGACGCGGTCCCAGCTATCGGTCATCAGGCGACCGATGCGGCGTGAATTTCGTCGATCGCGCCGCCGAGCGAGCCGTTGAATTCCGCGTCACTCATCTGGTGACGCAGATCTTCCAGCAGCGCGCGGCTGAAACTGGCGATGATGCCGGGGTTCTTGGCCAGTTCGACGCACGCTTCGGGGCGCGCGAAGCCGCCCGACAGCGCGACGACGCGCAGCACCTTGGGATGATCGACGAGCGGCTGGAACAGGCCTGCTTCGGTGGGCAGCGACAGCTTGAGCATGACCGGCGCGCCGGTCCATGCGTCGAGCGCCGCGAGCGTTTCCGCCAGCAACAGTCGGTCCGCCGCATCGCGCTCGGGGCTCTTGATATTCACTTCGGGTTCGATGATCGGCACCAGGCCGTGCGCGGCGATGCGCGCGGCTTCGGCAAATTGCTGCGCGATGATTGCCTTGACGCCCACCGGGTTGGCGAGGTTGACGACGCTGCGCATCTTGGTCCCGAACACGCCCTTCGCAACCGCCCGCTCGCACAGCGCGTCGAGATCGGCGTTGGGCTTCATCAACTGAACGCCGTCAGCTTCGGCTTCGAGGCCTTTGTCGACCTTGAGGAACGGGACCACGCCGCGCTCCCACAGCAGAGCCGGGATCGGCTTGCCATCGGCTTCGCCGTCCATGGTGCGTTCGAACAGGATCGCGCCGATCACCTTATCGCCGTTGAAGCAGGATGCGGTCACGATCCGGCTGCGCATTGCATGGATCAGCGCGAACATTTCCTCGTCGCCCGAATATTCACCTTCTTCGATGCCATAGCCCTTGAGCGCCTTGGGCGTCGAACCGCCACTCTGGTCGAGCGCGGCGATGAAGCCCTGGCCCGATTTGATCTTTTCCAGCATCTCGGCATTGGCGGTCGTCATAACGTCTCCGTGGGTTTGCATACGTATGGTGCGGCGCGCATAGCGGCCCGTTGCCTGGGACGCAATGCGATGGGAACTCAGGCCTTAAGCGCGTCTACCCCCGGCAAAGGCTTTCCTTCCATCCATTCGAGGAAGGCGCCGCCTGCGGTCGAAACAAAGGTGAACTCGTCCGCAACGCCGGCATGGTTGAGCGCGGCGACGGTATCGCCGCCGCCGGCAACCGAAATCAGCGACCCTTCGCGCGTCAACGCCGCCGCCGTCCGGGCGAGCGCGACGGTTGCGGCGTCGAACGGCGCAATCTCGAAAGCGCCGAGCGGACCGTTCCACACCAGCGTGCGGCAGCTTTTCAGCACGTCACCGAGCGCCTCGACCGCCGCAGGCCCGACATCGAGGATCATCTCGTCCGCCGCGACTTCGTGGATGTTCACGGTGCGCGTCGGCGGGTTCGCGGCAAATTCTTTCGCGACGACCACGTCATAGGGCAGATGGATGGTGCAGCCTGCGGCATCCGCCGCGTCGAAAATCGCGTTGGCGGTATCGACGAGGTCGTGCTCGCACAGCGACTTGCCGACATCGACGCCGCGCGCCGCGAGGAAAGTGTTCGCCATCCCGCCGCCGATGATCAGATGATCGACCTTGCCGACAAGGTTGCGCAGCACGTCGATCTTGCTCGACACTTTCGCGCCGCCAACAACCGCCGCAACCGGATGCGCGGGATTGCCGAGCGCGGCGTCGAGCGCCTTGAGTTCGGCCTCCATCGCGCGGCCGGCATAGGCGGGCAGCCGATGGGCAATGCCCTCGGTCGAGCCATGCGCGCGGTGCGCCGCCGAAAAGGCATCGTTGACATAGATGTCGCCGATTTCGGCAAGCGCATCGGCGAACGCGGGGTCGTTCTTTTCCTCACCCGCATGAAAGCGCGTATTTTCGAGCACGGCGACGTCGCCGGGCGCGAGGACGGCAACGCCCGCCTCGGCGCCTTCGCCGATGCAATCGGGAATGAACATCACCGAATGGCCGAGGACGTCGGCGACGCCGTCGATGACGAGGCTGAGCGACTGGGTCGGGTTCTTCGCCCCTTTCGGACGGCCGAAATGGGCGAGCAGCAGAACGATGGCACCCTTGTCCGACAGTTCGCGGATCGTCGGCATCGCTGCGCGAATTCGCGTGTCATCGGCGACGGCGCCATCGGACATCGGCACGTTGAGATCGACGCGCACCAGCACCTTCTTGCCGGTGACGTCACCGATGTCGTCGAGCGTCTTGAAATCTGCCATCTTTCACTCCGATCCCGGAGTGTTCCCCCGCGAAGCCGGGGGTCCATCTCCTGCGCTCTTATCCCCTGATCACCGCCGGTTTCATTCCGATGCGGTCGGAGATGGGCCCCCGCCTTCGCGGGGGCACAAGGATATTGTTAAAGGAACTTCGCGATCACGCCCGCCGTGTCGATCATGCGGTTCGAGAAGCCCCATTCATTGTCGTACCAGCTCAGCACCCGCACCAGCTTGCCGTCGATAACCGCGGTTTCAAGGCTGTCGATGGTCGAGCTGGCGGCGTTATGGTTGAAGTCGATCGAAACCAGCGGTTCCTCGGTATAACCAAGGACGCCCTTCAGCGCGCCTTCGGCCGCGGCCTTGAGCACCGCGTTCACTTCTTCCTTGGTCGTTTCGCGCGACGGGGTGAAAGTGAGGTCGACCACCGACACATTCGGCGTCGGAACGCGGATCGATGACCCGTCGAGCTTGCCCTTCAACTCGGGCAGGACGAGGCCGACGGCGACCGCCGCACCGGTCGAGGTCGGGATCATCGACATTGCGGCGGCGCGGGCGCGGCGCGGATCGTCGTGGATCTGATCGAGGATTTTCTGGTCGTTGGTATAGGCATGGATCGTCGTCATCAGGCCGCGTTCGATACCGATCGCTTCGTGCAGCACCTTGGCGAAGGGCGCGAGGCAATTGGTGGTGCAGGACGCGTTCGAGATGATCCGGTGATCGGCGGTGATCTGGCTGTCGTTGACGCCGTAAACGACGGTCAGGTCGACTTCCTTGGCGGGCGCCGAGATCAGCACGCGCTTCGCGCCGGCGTCGAGATGCTTCTGGCCGCCGGCCTTGTTGGTGAAGAAGCCGGTGCATTCCATCACGATGTCCACGCCGTTGGCGGCGTGCGGCAGGGCGGCGGGATCGCGCTCGGCAGTGACCTGGATGCGCTTGCCGTTGATGATCAGGTCGTTGCCATCGACTTCGACGGTGCCGTTGAAGGCGCCATGAACCGAGTCATGGCGAAGCAGGCGGGCATTGGCCTTGGCATCGCCCAGATCGTTGATCGACACCAGTTCAAGGTCATGATCGGTGCGCTCGAGAATGGCGCGCGCCACATTGCGGCCGATGCGTCCGAAACCGTTGATTGCGACTTTCACTGCCATGTCGGTTAGTCCTTTCTGCGGAAGGTGGCGGCCGGTCTTATGCGCCGAGCCGCGCCAGAATCTTGGGGGTGATGGCGTCGACCGTCAGGCCGAAATGCCGGTAGAGATCGTCGATCGGCGCCGACGCGCCAAAGCTGTCGATGCCGAAGCGCAGGCCATGGCGACCGGTGTAGCGTTCCCAGCCGAAGGTCGTCCCGGCCTCGATCGAGACGATCAGGGCATCGTCGGGCAGCAGGCCGGCCTGATAGGCCGCATCCTGTTCGTCGAACAATTCGGTCGACACCATCGAAACGACATCGGCACCCTGCCCCGCCGCTTCGAGCTTTTCGGCGACATCGAGCGCCAGCGACACTTCGGAGCCGGTCGCGACCAGCACGACCTTGCGCGCCGCGGCGGCGCTGCGAAGACGGTAACCGCCTTTCAGACAGAGATTTTCCGTGACGTCATGACGCAGCGGCGGCAGATTCTGGCGCGTCAGCGCGAGAAGCGTCGGACGGCTGTCCTGCGCGAGCGCGATCGCCCAGCATTCGGCCGTCTCGACCGCGTCGGCCGGGCGCATCACGAGCAGATTGGGCATGGCGCGCAGCGACTGCAGATGCTCGATCGGCTGGTGCGTCGGTCCATCCTCGCCCAGCCCGATGCTGTCGTGCGTCATCACATAGACAACGCGCTGACGCTGGAGCGCCGACAGGCGGATCGCGCCGCGGCAATAATCCGAAAAGACCAGGAAAGTGCCGCCATAGGGGATAACGCCGCCGTGCAGCGCCATCCCGTTCATCGCCGCCGACATACCGAATTCGCGGATGCCATAATAGATATAGCGACCCGAATAATCGTTCCGGTTCAGCGGCTTGGTCGACGATGTCTTGGTGTTGTTCGAGCCGGTGAGGTCGGCGCTGCCACCGACAAGCGAGGCGATGTCGGCGGTCAGCGCGGTCAGCGCATTCTCCGATGCCTTGCGCGTCGCAACCTTCGGCGGTTCGGCAACCAGCCCGCCGAGATAGGCTTTGAATGCATCGCCCGGCGCGACCTTGCCGCTCAGGCGATCCTCAAAATCCGTTTTCTTGTCGCTATTTGCAAGGCGATTCTTCCACGCAGCATGAAGTGACTGGCCGCGCTGGCCAAAGCCGCGCCATGCGTCGGCAATGTCGGCGGGAATGACGAACGGTTCGGCGGTCCAGCCCATATTGGCGCGCGCCGCCGCCACCTCGTCGGCGCCGAGCGGCGAGCCATGCGTAGCCGATGTGCCCTGCTTGTTCGGCGCGCCGAAGCCGATCAGCGTCTTGCACGCGATCAGCGACGGGCGATTGTCCGCCAGCGCCGCGTCGATCGCACGGCGAATATCGTCGGCATCATGGCCATCGCAGCTGTCGACATGCCAACCGGTCGCCGCATAGCGCGCTTTCACGTCCTCGCTGGTCGACAGGTCGGTCGATCCGTCGATCGTGATCTTGTTGTCGTCCCAAAGCACGATCAGGCGGCCAAGGCCCAGATGACCGGCCAGGCCGATCGCTTCGTGATTGATGCCTTCCATCAGGCAGCCGTCGCCGGCGATGACCCAGGTACGATGATCGACGAGATCGTCGCCGTAAATGGCATTGAGATGGCGCTCGGCGATCGCCATGCCGACCGCGGTCGCAAGCCCCTGCCCCAGCGGCCCCGTCGTCGTTTCGACGCCGGCAAGCTCGAAATTTTCGGGATGCCCGGCGCAGGGACTGTTCAGCTGGCGGAAATTGCGGATTTCCTCCATCGTCGGGTGCGCATAGCCCGCGAGATGGAGCGTCGCATAAGCGAGCATCGAGCCATGACCCGCCGAGAGGACGAATCGGTCGCGATCGGCCCATTTGGGATCGCTCGGATCGAATTTCAGATAATCCGAATAGAGGACGGTCGCGACGTCGGCCATGCCCATCGGCATCCCGGGGTGACCGCTGTTCGCGGCCTGTACGGCGTCCATCGCAAGCGCGCGGATCGCGTTGGCGAGCTGGCGTTCGGGCAGTGTCATCTTTTCCCCGCTTATGTCTGGGCTGGCGTGCGCGACTGCCCTTTGCGGCGGCGCCGCCGAGAGTCAACCGCCCGCGGCAAGAATTCGCGCGCATTTCGGCGCCGACAGGCGATTGCACCCCTCCCCCGGCGCTGCTACCCCTGTGGCATGGAACTCGATCTCGACGAATCCAGCCTCGCCATCGGCCGCATCGAGCGCGCGCTGAGCCGCATCGAAAAGAGCCTGGCCGAGCGCGCCGAACGCAGCGCATCCGATCAACCCACAAGCGATCAATCGGCCCTGAAGGCCGAAGTTAACGCTGTTATCGGCGAACTGGACCGACTGATTGCGGAGGCGAATCGTGGCTGATGTCCGGCTGAACATAGCCGGGCGCACCTATGATTTGACCTGCGCCGACGGCGAGGAGCCGCAGCTTCAGAAGCTTGCCGGGCTGATCGACGAAAAGGTCCGCGCCATTCCGGGCAGCACCGAGGTACGCCAGCTTCTCTTCGCGGCGCTCATGCTCGCCGACGAGGCGCAGGAAGCAAAGGCCAAGGTCGACAGGTCCGAACCCCAATCCGATTCGCTGCGCGCCGCGGTTGCGCTAGCGGAAAGCCGCGAAACGCAGGCGCGCGACGAACTCGCTGCGGCGCGTAGGGAAATCGAGGCGCTGAAGGCCGCGCCGCCGCCCGCTGCCGCAGCCGCGCCGCGCGCGGCGCACGACCGCGCACTGCTCCAGATCGCCGACCGGATCGAAGCGCTCGCCGCAAAGGTTGAGCAAAGCGCTTGAGGATGGGGCCCCGCGTCCCTAAATAGGCATCGGCGGGTACTGCCCGGCACGAGCCGTTGCGAAAATCCCTGAGGCGATACATCATCCAAGGGAGCTGTCCCTGCCCGGACCCTGGTCCGACGTACATGGCCCCCACCTGACGTTACTGGCGTCAGAGGATCTTCCGGAAACCGACCCATGGTGGTCCCGCCAACCCGACAGGCTTTGAAGGAGGCCCGGCCCGCATGACGCCCGACCTCGCTTCGCAGAAACAGGCGCTGCGCGAACGATTGCGCTTTCGCCGCCGCCATTTCGTCGCCAATCTCGACCCGATGGGGCGGCTCGCTGCCTTTCGCGTCGTTCCCGACACGCTCCGCAAGCTGCTCGATGCCAGCCCCGTCGTCGGTGCCTATGCACCGTGGGGCGACGAACCCGATATCCGCCCGCTGCTGCTGCTGGATGGCCGGCGCATCGCGCTGCCGCATCACGCAGACCGCACGGCCGCCATGACCTTTCGGATATCGGACGATGGCGATGCGCTTCGAAAAGGGCCGTGGGGATCGCCCCAGCCGCCCGACAGTGCCGAAATCGCGCATCCCGACATCATCCTCTGCCCGCTCGTCGGTTTCGACCGCCACGGCGGCCGTCTCGGCCAGGGAGGCGGGCATTATGACCGGTTCTTTGCCGAATATCCGGCGGTTCCGCGCATCGGGATCGGCTGGTCGGTGCAGGAAGTTGACACTGTTCCCATTGAACAAACCGATATTTTGCTCGATGCGGTCCTGACCGAGCAGGAATATATCATCACCGGAGACCGATTGTGAGCGAGCCCCCCGCCGATCCGCAGCCAAGCTGGCGTAAGCCGACCGGCATCCTTCTGATCTTGGCGCTGATCACGGCGTGGGCGGCTGCCGTCGTCAGCCTGTCGCCGTGGGTCGGCGGCTGGCCGGTGCTGGTCCAGGCGATTTTCTATCTGGTCGCGGGGATCGCCTGGGTATGGGTGCTGCCGCTGCGGCCACTGCTGTGCTGGATGGAAACCGGGCGCTGGCGCGCGCCACAATAGGGATTGGCACCGCCCGATTATTCGATAGCCTGCGCGCACCATTGGGGAGGCAGGCGCGATGCGGGTATTTATGGGAACGGGGGCTGTCCTGTCGCTGATTTTGGCGAGCACCCCGGCAGCGGCGCGTGATGACGGTCTGCGAAAGCAGGTGAAGGCGCTCGTCAAGGCGTGCCCCGCCGCTGCCAAAGGCTATGATCTTGCCGCCCTGACGCCCGACGGTCTGGCCACGCCGGACTATCGGGCAAGGTTCGAAGAATGGGCCGGGGCGCCCGATCCCGATACGCAACCGGGTAGCGGCGGCGCAACGATCATGCTGCGCGGCGTGATCGGTTCAAGCATCACGCAGGATATCCGCTTTTCGACCGTCAGCACCCTGTGGCGCGACGCGGCCGGGGCATGGCAAGTCTTGCGCGTCGATCATGGGACGCTGCCGCCCGTGCCACCGCCCCCGCCGCCCCCCGAATTGTTCGAAGAGCCCGATGCGGCCTATGGTTTCATGACCGAGCAGGTCAAGCCCGCCCCCGACAAGAGCCGCCGCGTCCAGCGCGGCCGCCTGCTTCCGGCGGCGGCGGCGGAACTCGATCGCCTGCTTGCCGATCCCTGTCTGCAACTCGAACAGATGGGGCTGACGGCGCACCGCAGCAAAAGCGAGGTTCCGCCCTGCCCCTTCGACTATGCCGGGTCGACGATCGAGGTGACGCGCGATGCGCGAAGCTGGCTGATTTCGACCGATTGCCGGCGCGAATTGCCGAGCGCGAAGATCGCCGACATTCTCTTTTATCCGCAGGCCGATGTCCCCATGCCCGACTGGGACAGGACAGCGTGCGCCGATTGCGTCCGCTATGTCCTTGTCGCCGAATATTTCCGGCGCGCCGAGCGGACTGGCGACGCCGCGACCGATGCGGTGATCACCCGCGCTTATGCTGCCGTGGCCGGACGCGATTATGCCGGGGCGCGGCGCTTGCTCGAGCCGTTGGCAAGCGAGACGTCCGCCTATCCGCTGCGTTGGTTGCTGATGCCCGAACTCGCGTGGCTACGCGACAAGACCGGCGATACGGACGGCGCAATCACGCTGCTCGCCATCGCAGGCGCAGCGGCCGATTATCAGCGAGGCCGGCTGCGCTGCGATGCCCCGATCGGCAATCTCACCGAATTTCAGGACGTCATGCAGCGGCGTTTCGGCATTGCGCAAGTCTGCGATGCGCCGGAGCAGTTCGCCATCCCCGACGGGTTCGATATGGCGTCGGTGGAGCTTGCCCGGCAGAAGGCCGGTGCGATCGAATATCCGATATATTCACGAAAGACGGAAGCGACCCAAGCCAAGGATTGAAGGAGGCGCCACCTGCCGAAATTCAGGGCAAGTGGCGCGAGTGACGGGGCTCGAACCCGCGACCTCCGGCGTGACAGGCCGGCGCTCTAACCAACTGAGCTACACCCGCTTGCGCTTGGGAGCCGCGCCAATATTGCCCTCGTCCCGACCTGTCAACCGTCCCGATCAAACTCTTTTCGATTTAATCGCTCGCGCATCTCTTCGGTCGCGGTGAGCGTCCCATGTTCGAATAGAAAACCGGCAAGATCAGGCGTGCCGGTCGAGGCAAGGACGGTCTGCACGATCAGGAGCAGCGGCACCGCAAGCAGCGCCCCCGGCGTCCCCCACACCCATCCCCAAAAGCTGAGCGAGACGAGAATCAGCAGCGGATTGACGGTCAGCCGCCGCCCCAACACCAGCGGCGTGATCAGATTGGCCTCGACCAGATGCACCCCGATGAAGATGACGGCGGGCAACAGCGCGACCCCGACCGCATCGAAGGTCATCAGCCCGCCCAGACCCAGGAGCATCGCGGCGACGATCGGCCCGAGATAGGGCACGAAATTGCACAGCGAGACAATGCCGCCCCACATGAAGGGCGACGGCATGCCAAGCGCCCACAGCAACAGCGAGACGATCAGTCCCAGCAGCGCATTGATCATCGTGATCGTCGCGAGATAGTCGGCAGTCGCATCCACGACATTCTGGATCACGCGCGCGGTCTGCATCGCGCCATCGAAGCTGCCGCGCCGGCGGATCGTGCTGCGCCGCAGCCGCGTCCATCCGGCGAGGAAGAAGAAGATCACGAGTACCGCGAAGAGAAGCTGCACTGCCGCCGCGGGCGCGGCCGAGATGAAATAGTCGACGACCGAGGTTGGCGCGGTGGCGGCCATGGCCTGCGCGGTCGCTTCGGACCCGCTCGCGACCGAGGTCAATGTGCGGTCGACGAATTTCTGCAAGGTCGAATAGAAATCGATCACCGGCGCCAGATTGGTCTGGATGCGCGGGATCGATTCGGGGATGCGCGCGAACCAGCCCGTCGCGGGAACGACGATGATCGCCAGCGCCGCGTTGACCAGCATCAGAAAGCTCGAGAGCGCCAAAAAGGCCGCCAGCGCCGACGGAACGCGGCGCCGCTCGAGCCATTCGAGCAGCGGAACGAGGGCAATGGAAACGACGATCGCCGCGGTAAGCGGCAGGAAGAATTCGGCGCCGGCCTGCAGCGCGAAGGGCAGCCCCAGGCAGAAGGCCGCACCAATGATAAGCGTCAGCGCCGCGAGCAACCGGTCCCGACGAAAATCATCGATCTCAACGCGTTGCGCTGCGTCTTTGAGCAGGGGTGGCACCTTCGGGTGCTCGCTGTCCTCCATTGCGTCGATTGCTCCCGTTGAACCCGATCCTCTTAGGCGCACTTTGGCGTCGGCGCCAGTGGCGCCCGAATGGATTGGCCCAATGGTGCGCCATTATTCCCCTGTCCCCATTTAGGACAAAAGGCCGAGTATTTTCACCATTTTAACCAGAAATTACCCTTTTTCCGCGAGGACGGCTCCCAAGGACCAGCAATTATGGAGCCAATTCGATGATGAAAGCGCCTGTGGGGGGCGCGAAGCATCAGCTTCTTCGACCCTCTTCTTCCGCCCTGTTGCTTTGCGCGCTCGCCCTGCCGATGCAGGCGCATGCCGCCGGTACGGTAGCCGGATCAACCATCAGCAACACCGCCAGCGCCAGCTTCGACAACGGAGCGGGGACGCAGACGATCGATTCGAACACGGTCAACCTGCGCGTCGACGAACTGCTCGACGTGACGGTTGCCTCGAACAACCCGTCGGATGTCGCAACGACGCCCGGCGGGACCAACCAGCTGCTCACGTTCACTGTGACCAACACCGGCAACGGGCAGGAAGCCTTCGGGCTCAGCACGATCGCCAATGTCGGCGGCGACAATTACGACCCGACCATCACCGGCATCTATATCGACAATGGCGACGGCATCTTCGATCCCGCCACCGACACGCTCTATACCGCCGGGTCGAACGATCCGGTGCTCAACCCCGACCAGAGCGCGCGCATTTTCGTCGTTGCGACGACGCCGGGGACTGTCGCCGACAATGATCGCGGCATCGTGACGCTGGTCGCGGCGGCCAAGACCGGCACCGGCGCCCCGGGCACCACCTTCGCGGGCCAGGGCCAGGGCGGCGGCGATGCGGTCGTCGGTTCAACCGGCGCCGACGGGCAGGACAATGGCGCCTACAAGGTGTCGGCGGCCACCGTCACGCTCGTCAAATCGGCGGTCGTCGCCGATCCGTTCGGCGGCAGCGAGCCCGTTCCGGGCGCGACGATCACCTACACGATCACCGCGACGGTCGCGGGTACGGGGTCGGTCAGCGGTCTCGCGATCACCGACAATATTCCGGCCGACACATCCTATGTCACCGGCTCGATCACTCTTGGCGGTGCGCCGCTGAGCGATGCGAGCGACGCCGATGCCGGCGACTACAATGGCACACGGATCCGCGTGCAACTCGGCACCGTCTCGGGCGGCCAGACCCGCACCGTTACCTTCAAAACCAAGATCGACTGATGGAGATTCGCATGCGCAAGGCTCTTTTCCTTCTGATCGCCGCCCTCGCACCGGCACAGGCGTTCGCCGCCAACCAGGTCGCGCTCGACAATAATGTCTTCGTCGAGCGGGTGACGACCGACGCGGCCGGCAAGCAGCGCGTCCTGCTCGAGGAACCGAAGGTCGTCGTTCCTGGCGACCGGCTGGTCTTCGTGCTCAACTATCGCAACGCGGGCGCGCAGCCTGCCGACAAGTTCGTCATCACCAATCCGATGCCCTCAGCGGTCCGTTTTGCGGGCGCCGGCGATACGCCGCCGCTCGTCTCGGTCGATGGCGGCAAGATGTGGGGACAGCTCGCCGATCTCACCGTGCCGATGGCCGACGGAACGCGCCGCCCGGCGCAGCCCGCCGATGTCACACACGTTCGCTGGGCGTTCCAGAAGCCGATCCCGGCAGGAGCGACCGGCAAGCTCATCTTCAGGGGGGTCGTAAAATAACCCTCTGATCATAACCGCTTAAAGGTCACCGGCGGTGGGGCAATAGGGGACCGAACAAGCCTGGAGTTCAGCTATGACCAGCAAGCTGACTTATGTGGGCGCCATCGGAATGACAGCGATCGCGTTGATCGCTGCCAGCCCGGCCTATGCGGCCGGCACGACCGCGGGCACCACCATTACGAATAACGTCACCGTCGACTATCAGGTCGGCGGCGTCGCACAGGGCCAGCAGACCGCGTCGAACAGCTTTGTCGTCGACCGCAAGATCAATCTGCTTGTCGAAGAAGTGGGCAGCGTCACGACCGAGGTCGTGCCGGGGCAAAGCAATGCCGTCACGACGTTCCAGTTGACGAATACGTCGAACGAAGTGCTCGATTTCGCACTGACGGCCAGCCAGATCGCTGGCGGGACGGCTGCGCATGGCGGCACCGACAGCTTCGATGTGAGCAACGTCCGCATCTACCGCGACAATATATCGTCGGGTACGGTCGGCAGCTTCGATGCGGCCGATACGCTCGTCACCTATATCGACGAGCTTGCAACCGATACGCCGATCCGGCTGTTCGTCGTCGCCGACGTCCCGGCCGGTCTTTCCACCGGTGCTGTTGCGGGCGTCCAGCTGCGCGCGACGGCACGCGAAGGTGGGGCTTCGGGCACGCAGGGCGCCGCGATTACGCAGACTGCCGGGGCCAATACGGCCGCCAAGGACACTGTCTTTGCGGACGTCGCCGGGGTGAATGACGCCAATCGCGACGCGTCGCATAGCGCCGCCGACGATTATACGGTCAAGACCGCGACACTCACTGTAACCAAGACCAGCCGCGTGGTCGACGATCCGTTCAACGGAACGACGAATCCGAAGCTGATCCCGGGCGCGACGGTGGAATATTGCATCCTCGTCGCCAACGCCGCGGGCGGTGCCAGCGCCACGTCGGTCGCAATCAACGACAGCGTCCCGACGCAGTTGACCTATGTCGTCGGTTCGGCGCGGGTCAACGGCACGGTTACGGCAGGCACCTGCAACACCGACGGCGTCGCGGCAGGGACCAACTATGCCGCGCCGGTCGTGTCGGGCACCGTTGCGACGGTGGCCGCGGGCGACACGCGCACCCTGTTGTTCCGCGCGACCGTCAACTGACAGGACCAGCGAAGGGGGCGGCGGCGCGCACGGCGCGGCACCGTCCCCTTCAGGACCGGCAATGATCTTCGGCTCGAAAACCCTCTCCTATGTGACCGCCCTGGTCGCGGCAGCCCTGCTGCCTGCGGCACCCGCGGCGCATGCGCAGGTGATTTCGAATACCGCATCGGCGCAGTGGGCGGGCAGCGGCGGCGCGGCGCAAACCCTCTCCAATCGCGTCGATGTGACGGTGGTTGCAAGGCCGCCCGATCAGCCGGTCATCAGCACCTACCGCCTGGTCGACAGCGGCGGCAACAAATCGGTGCCGGTCGTTCCGACCCCCTGCGGCGGGTCGATCATCGCCGCCCAGGGCCTGAGCGCCGCAAGCGCGGGCCAACTCATCCAGCTTGCCGGACCCTATGCCGGCCTTCCGACCAACCCGGCGTCGCTGCAGAGCACCGCCAGCTTCCGCGCGGGCGAAATGCTTGTCGTCGGGGTCACCCTCGCCTCCGCAAATACCGATCCGGCGCAGCGCGACCTGCTGCCCGTCAGCATCGACTTGCAGAATGGCGATCATGAACAGATCACGCTGACCGAAACCGCACCAAACAGCGGCGAATTCGTGGGTATCATCAACACGATCGGCGTTCCGCCCGCCGTGGTTGCCGGCGATTGCCGCCTGTCGGTCGCGCCGGGCGCGCCGATCCAGGTCCGCGTCACCGATCGCGCCAATGCGAGCCTCGTCGCCATCGCGACAATCGACTTTCTGGTCGATCCCTTCGGCATCGTCTTCGACAGCGGCGATGGTTCGCCCGTCGCGGGCAGCCGCGTCACGCTGATCGACGCAGCAACCGGCCAGCCGGCGCAGGTGTTCGGCGACGACGGAACCTCCTCCTACCCGTCCACGGTCGTTACCGGGCAAAACGTCACCGACAGCGGAGGCACGGTCTATACCTTCCCCGCGGGCGACTATCGCTTTCCGTTCGTGGCGCCCGGCACCTATCGACTGCTCGTCGAACCGCCCGCGCCTTACACCGCGCCTTCGGCTTCCAGCCCTGCGGATCTTGCCAGCTTGCGCCGTCCCGATGACGGTCAGCCCTTCACCATCACCGACGCGAGCTACAGCCGCGCCTTCACGCTTTCCAGCCCTGCCCCGGTGCGGGTCGATATTCCCGTCGATCAGCCCGGCCAGCCATTGGTGATCGCCAAGACGACTTCGACGCAGGTCGCGGTGCCTGGCGATGTCGTCCAGTATCGCATTACGGTGTCGAACCGCGATGCGCGGCGGACGACCGGTGCGGTGACGGTCGGCGATCAATTGCCGGCCGGGATGCGCCTTCGCGCCGATACGGTCCGCATCGACGGCACGCGCGTCGACCCGACCGTCGCAGCCGACGGGCGCAGCTTCAGCGTCGCCCTCCCCGCAATTGCGCCCTCGGCGTCGGTGCTGCTGACCTATGTCGCCGAAGTCACCGTTTCGGCGCAGCCGGGCAGCGCGCTCAATCGCGCGACGGCGCAGGACAACCGCGGGACCGTCAGCAATGTCGCCGAAGCGACGATCGCGATCAAACGCGACCAGCTTGGCGACCGTATGACGATCATCGGCCGTATCACCGACGGCGGCTGCGCCGTCGACCCGGGCAAGGCGCGCGGAATCGGCGGCGTCCGCGTGATGCTCCAGGACGGCAGCTACACCGTCACCGACGAGGATGGGCGCTATCATTTCGAAGGCGTTCGCCCCGGCCTGCACGTCGTCCAGATCGATCCTTCGACCCTTCCGCTCGATCGCGCGCCGGTCGATTGCGCCCGCTCGACCGTCGATGCCGGCAGTGCGATCTCGCGCTTCGTCGAAGGTCGCGGCGGTTCGCTGAAGCGCGCCGATTTCCGCGCCGCGATAAGCGCGCCGCGCGCCGCTCCGGCGACCAGCGCTGCCGAAACCCGCAAAGTGTTGAGCGACCCCGAAGCCGCAGGCGCCAATCGCGACTGGCTTGCCGGCCAGGCACCGGGCATCGGTTGGATCTTTCCTGAACCCGATCATAATCCGCGCGCCAAGTCGATCCGCGCCGCTGTCAAGCATATGCCGGGGCAGCGCGTGACGCTCAGCATCAATGGCAAGCCGGTCAATGCGCTCAATTTCGAGGGCGTCAGCAAGTCGGCCGACGGGAGCGTCGCCGTCAGCGTCTGGCGCGGGATCGAGATTGCCGAGGGTGAGAATCGCCTCGAAGCAAAGGTCGAGGATGCGAACGGCGCGCCAGTGCAGACGATCCAGCGCAATGTCCATTATTCGATCACGCCGATGCGCGCGACGCTGGTGCGCGACAAATCGGTGCTTGTGGCGGACGGTGTCACGCGCCCGGTGATCGCGGTGCGTCTGACCGATCGCGACGGCAAGCCGATCCGCGCGGGACTGACGGGCGATTTCAGCGTCCCCGCACCCTATTACCCGGCGGTCGAGGCCGAAGCGCAGCAGGCGCGCCAGCTTGCCGGGCTCGAACGCGCGCAGCCGGTCTGGAAGACCGAAGGCGACGACGGGCTGGCCTTCATCGAGCTCGAACCGACGACCGCTTCGGGAACACTGACGATCGATTTCCGCTTTCGCGACACCAAGGTCGAGCGCCAGCAGACGATCGAAACCTGGCTCGATCCGGGCAATCGCCCGTGGACGGTGGTGGGCTTTGCGGCTGGAACGCTCGGCTACAATACGCTGGACGACCGTATGGAAGCGGTCGCGGAGAAGCTCGACGACCTCAACGCCGACGCCCGGCTCGCGCTCTATGCCAAGGGCCGCATCCAGGGCAAATGGCTGATGACGCTGGCCTATGACAGCGACAAGGAACAGGACGACGCGCGCTTTGGCGGCGTGATCGATCCGCGCGCCTATTACACCATCTACGCCGACCGCAACGAGACGCGCTATGATGCCGCGTCGGTTCGCAAGCTCTATCTGCGGCTCGAACGGCCGCAATTCTATGCGATGTTCGGCGATTTCGAGACGGGCATTTCGGAGCCGCAGCTCGCCCGCTATCAGCGCGCGCTCAACGGTGCCAAGGCGGAGTATCGCGGGCGCCACCTCGCCGCGACGGCCTTTGCCGCCGATACGCCCTACCGCTTCCGCCGCGACGAGATTCAGGGCAACGGCCTGACCGGTCCCTATCAGCTCGCTGCGCGCGACATTCTGCCGAACAGCGACCGCATCACGATCGAAACGCGCGACCGGCTGCACAGCGAACGCATCGTCGACAGCAAGACGCTGACGCGCAACATCGACTATGACATCGATTACGCCGCTGGCACGCTGCGCTTTCGCGAGCCGATACTCAGCCGGTCCTCGGCGCTAGATCCGCAGTTTATCGTCGCCGAATATGAAGTCGATGGCGTCGGCGAACGCGTGCTCAATGCCGGCGGCCGCGTAAGCTATCGCAGCGACGACGACCGGCTGCGCGTCGGCGCGACGCTGATCCACGACGAGGATAATGACCGCAAAACCAACCTCGGCGGCGTCGATGCGCGCTTCCGGCCCGATACCGATACCGAGGTTCGCGCCGAAATCGCGGTCAGCGACGCCAACCGCAAGGCAGGCAGCAGCAACAGCAGCGCCCCCAGAACCGCGAAGGCGTGGCTGATCGAGGCCGAGCATCACAGCAGCAGCGCCGACTTTCTGGCCTATGTCCGCGAACAGGAAAGCGGATTCGGCACCGGTCAGATCAGCAGCAGCGAAAACGGCACGCGCAAGTTCGGCTTCGACGGACGGCTGCGCGTTGGACGCCAGCTTTCGGTGACGGGCAGCGCGTGGCAGGAAGATTATCTCGACACCGATGCCCGCCGCCGGGCAGCGCGCGCGCTGGTCGAATATGACAATGGCACCACGCTGCTCCGCGCCGGACTGACCCACGCCGACGACCGGCTCAGCGACGGCAGCACGAACAAATCCGACATCGTTCAGCTCGGTGCGACGCAGCGGCTGTTCGACAAGCGCCTCGAACTCGACGCGCAGAGCGAATTTGCCTTGGGCGGACAGGATGCAAGCGTCGATTTCCCGACCCGTCAGCGGCTCGGCGCGCGGTTCGCGATCACGCGCGATATCAATCTGGTCGGCAGCTACGAAATCGCCGATGGCAGCAGCGTGAAGGCCCGCACCGCGCGGCTGGGCTTCGACCTCGCGCCGTGGGCCGGGGCACGCCTGCTCGCGACCGCCAACCAGCAGGATATCAGCGAATATGGCCCGCGCAGCTTTGCGGCCTATGGCCTGTCGCAGTCGCTGCGGCTCGGCGAGCGTTGGTCGGTCGATCTGTCGGTCGATGGCAACCGCACCTTGGGCGGTATCCGCGCGAGCGATGTGCTGAACGCGGGGCAGCCTGCGGCGTCGGGTGGTTTCCTTGCGGGCAACGGGACACTGACCGAGGATTTCGTGGCGGTCAGCACCGGCGCCACCTACCGCGCCGACCGCTGGACGATCACGGGTCGCGCCGAATATCGCGATGGCGAGCTTGCCAATCGCTATGGCCTCACGCTCGGCGGGCTGCGCCAGCTTGGCGAAGGCCGGGCGCTCGGCGCACTCTTCACCTATGCGAAAGCCAGCGGCGCGGGCACCACGCCGTCGACCGAAGTGATCCAGTTTGAACTCAGCTGGGCGCATCGCCCCGCCGATTCGCGGCTGTCGTGGCTCAACAAGACCGAAGTCCGTTCGGACAAGGTGCGCGATGCAGTCGCGGGTCAGGCCGGGCCGATCGGCGGCGCCGCGCTGACAATCAATGGCGATGCCACCAGCCGCCGCGTCATCAACAGCCTGTCGGTCAACTGGTCGCCGCTCGGTGATCGCGGCGATCGGCGCGACGGCGACCGGCTATGGTATGAACGCGGCGAATTCGGTTTCTTCTGGGGCACGCGCTATAATTTCGACCGCTTCGGCGCTGATGACGTCAAAGGCTGGTCGAACATGTTCGGCGCCGACTTCCGCTTCAACCTGGGCGAGCATGTCGATGTCGGCGCCTCGGGCAGCGTCCGCGTCGGAACCGGCGGCGATACCGTCGCCTGGGCCGCGGGCCCGACGCTGACCCTCGCGCCGATGGCGAATGCGAATGTCACCTTCGGCTATAATTTCGCGGGCTTCCACGACCGCGATTTCGAGGACGCGCGCTTCGCCCGCTCGGGCGCCTATGTGACCTTCAAGCTGAAGTTCGACCAGACGAGCTTTGCCGGGCTGGGATTGTAACGCAGCTTGGATAGCCGTCATTGCGATCGCAGCTAAGCTCCTCGCAATGACGACATAGACTCAGTCCGCGAACAGCAGAACCGGCGTCTCGATCAGCTTCTTGAGCGCCTGCACATAGCTTGCGGCGTCCCAGCCATCGACAACGCGGTGGTCGCAACTGATCGACAGGTTCATCAGCTTGGCGCGGCGGATGTCGTCGCCGTCGAAAACCGGGCGTTCGACGATCTTGTTCGGGCCGATGATAGCGACTTCGGGCCGGTTGATCACCGGGGTCGTCGCGATGCCGCCGAGCGGGCCGAGCGAGGTGACGGTCAGCGTTCCGCCCGTCAGCTCCTCTACCTTCGCCTTGCCCGTGCGTGCGGCCTCCGCCAACCGGCCGATTTCGCTCGCGAGCTGCCACACATTCTTGTCCTGTGCGTCGCGGATCACCGGGACCATCAGTCCGGCATCGGTCTGCGTCGCCATGCCGAGATGGACGGCACCATGCCGCGTCACAACACCCGCTTCGTCGTCGTAACGCGCGTTGATCATGGGAAATTCGGGAATCGTGCGGCAGATCGCGACGATCAGGAACGGCAGCATCGTCAGCTTCGGCCGGCCGCCGCGATTGGCGTTGAGGTCGGCGCGCATCGCTTCGAGCGCGGTGACGTCCATTTCCTCGACATAGGTGAAGTGCGGGATCGCGCGCTTCGACGCCGCCATATTCTCGGCGATCTTGCGGCGCATGCCGATGACCTTGACCGGCTCGTCGGCGCGGGCGCGGCTGGCGCCCGGGGCGTGATAGCCCTGCCCGCCGCTGTAGCGGAGAAATGCGTCGAGATCGGCATGGCGAATGCGGTCGCCGTCGGAATGGACCTGCCCCAGATCGATGCCCAAATCCTTCGCGCGAGCACGAACGGCGGGTGATGCGAGGATGGCTCTCCCCTGTTCCGTTCGGGCAGAGCTTGTCGAAGCGCCGTCCTTCTTTTCAACGGTGGAAGACAAGGGCGGCCCTTCGACAGGCTCCGGGCGAACGGCTTGGCGAGATGTTGGCGCTTCCGCAGGTGCGCCCTCTTCTACGCCCGGCGTTTCGGCCGCGATGTCTTCTTCGAATTCCTCTTCGGCGATCACATCCTCGACCGCGGCTTCGCCATCGGTTTCGATCACCGCCAACGTCGAGCCGATCGAAACCATGTCGCCGACTTCGCCGGCGAGTTCGACCACGACGCCGGACACGGGCGATTCCATTTCGACCGTCGCCTTGTCGGTCATCATATCGGCCAGCTGGGCGTCTTCCTCGACGCGCTCGCCGATCTTGACGTGCCAGGCGACGATCTCGGCCTCGGCGATGCCCTCGCCAATGTCGGGCAGGCGAAACGAATAGCGAGCCATGGCGGTCAATCCTTCATGATCTTTTCGAGCGCGGTCGCGATGCGTACTGGCCCGGGGAAATAAGCCCATTCGAGGCTGTGGGGATAAGGCGTGTCGAAACCCGTCACGCGCTCGACCGGCGCCTCGAGATGATAGAAGCAGCGTTCCTGGACGAGTGCCGCCAGTTCGGCGCCAAAGCCCGAGGTGCGCGTCGCTTCATGGATGATGAGGCAGCGCCCGGTCTTCTTTACCGAGGTTTCGATTGCATCGATGTCGAGCGGCAGCAGCGTCCGCAGGTCGAGGATTTCGGCGTCGACGCCCATCTCCTCGATCACCGTCTTGGCGACGTGGACCATCGTGCCATAAGCGAGCACCGTCACCGCCTCGCCGGCGCGTACCGTGGCAGCTTTCCCCAGTTCGATGCGGTAATAATCTTCGGGGACCGCGCTCGCATCATGCTTCGACCAGGGTTCGACCGGGCGGTCGTAATAGCCGCTGAACGGGCCATTGTAGATACGTTTGGGTTCGAGGAAGACGACGGGGTCGTTATCCTCGATCGCTGCGATCAACAGGCCCTTGGCATCATAGGGGTTCGACGGAATGACCGTCTTCACGCCGCAGATATGCGTCATGATGCTTTCGGGCGACTGGCTGTGCGTCTGGCCGCCAAAAATGCCGCCACCGAACGGCGTGCGTACCGTCATCGGGCAGATAAAATCGTTCGCCGAACGATAGCGCAGCCGCGCCGCCTCGCTCACGAGTTGGTCGAGCCCGGGGTAGATATAGTCGGCAAACTGGATTTCGGGGACCGGACGCAGGCCATAAGCGCCCATGCCGACGGCGACGCCGATGATGCCGCATTCGTTGATGGGGGTATCGAAAACACGCGTCTTGCCGTGCTTTTTCTGCAGGCCCGCGGTGGCGCGAAAGACGCCGCCGAAAAAGCCGACGTCCTCACCCATCACGACGGTGTTAGGATCGCGTTCGAGCATGATGTCCATGGCGCTGTTGATCGCCTCGATCATGTTCATCGTCTTGGTCTGGGTTTCGCCGGCCATCATTCGGGCTTCCAATTGGGGCCGAACTTCTTTTCCTGTTCGGCCAGCATTTGATCGCACTGCTCCTTGAGATGCCAGGGCATTTCCTCGAAGACATCCTCGAACATCGTTTCGAACGGCTGGTGCATGCCGTGACCCAGAATCCCGAGCTTTTCCGACTGCTTCTGGGTTGTCTTTACCAGATCATCGAGTTCGGCGCGTAGCGCATCATGCTGCGCATCGTCCCATTCGCCGAGCGCAATCAGATGCTGCTTCAGACGCGCGATCGGATCGCCAAACGGCCAGGCGCTCGCTTCCTGCGCGGCGCGATAGGCGCTCGGGTCGTCCGAGGTGCTGTGCCCTTCGGCGCGATAGGTGAAATGTTCGATCAGCGTCGGACCGTTATTCGTCCGCGCCCGGTCAGCCGCCCATTGCGTCGCGGCATAGACGGCAAGCGGGTCATTGCCGTCGACGCGCAGGCCGGCGATGCCATAGCCGACGGCGCGCGCCGCAAAAGTCGTCCGCTCACCCCCGGCAAAACCCGAAAAGCTGGATATCGCCCACTGGTTGTTGACGACGTTGAAGATGACCGGCGCGTTATAGACGGTCGCAAAGGTTAGCGCCGAATGGAAATCGCCTTCGGCCGACGACCCTTCGCCGCACCACACGGCCGCGATGCGGCTGTCGCCCTTCGAGGCCGATGCCATCGCCCAGCCGACTGCTTGGGGATATTGCGTCGCGAGATTGCCCGAAACGCTGAAAAACCCGTGCTCGGGCGCCGAATACATGATCGGCAATTGCCGCCCGAGCAGATGGTCGCCGCGGTTCGAATAGATCTGGTTCATCATCTGGATCAGCGGATAATCGCGCGCGATCAAGATGCCTTGCTGGCGGTAGCTGGGAAAGCACATATCGGCGCGGTCGATCGCCATCGTCGAGGCGACCGAGGTCGCCTCCTCGCCGGTGCATTTCATGTAAAAGCTGGTCTTGCCCTGGCGCTGGGCGCGGAACATGCGGTCATCGAAGGCGCGGACGAGCATCATGTAACGCAGCATCGCGCGCAACCGTTCGGCGCTGAGCTTCGGATCCCACGCGCCCTTCGCCTGCCCGTCAAAATCGAGCACGCGGACAAGGCCGTAGCACATATCGCGCATCGCATCGGGCTTGGTCGCTTCGCCCGGACGCGGGGTCGCCTCGACCGCCGGAACATCGATATCGCCAAAGTCGGGCGTGTCGCCGGGGCGATAGCGGGGTTCGGGAATATGGAGCGACAGCGGCGGCAGATTGCTCGCCGGGCGCCGATGCGTTTCGGGCATATCTTCGTCCCTTCAGGGCGCGAATCGCCGCGCCGTTATATTTCAATTGGACGACATATTATTACTTCCTGCATAGCAATGCAATGTCGGCCTCTCAGACCGCAACGGGCGCGGAAATGTGCGCCTGCGGGGCGTAATTCTCGACCGCGAAATCGTCGAACGCATAATCGAAAATGCTCGAAGCCTGCCGAAGGATGCGCAATCGCGGTGCGCCCGATGGAACGCGCCGAAGCTGCTGCTCCACAAGCTCTGCGTGATTGAGGTAAAGATGGACGTCGCCGCCGGTCCACACCAGTTCATGGGCATGAAGGCCGCATTGCGCCGCAACCATCCGCGTCAGAAGCGCGGCTTCGAATATGTTGAAGGCAAAACCCAGGCCCAGGTCGCACGACCGCTGGAACAGAAGGCACGACAGTCCGCCGTCGCTCCGCACATGAAACTGATAGGTCATGTGACAGGGCGGCAGCGCCATGCGGTCGAGATCGGCGACATTCCAGCCGGTGAAGATATGCCGGCGCGATCCGGGGTTGTTGCGGAGCGAGTCGATCAGCGCGGCGATCTGGTTGTGCCCCTCTTCCACACGGCGGAACAGGCCCTCGCCCGCCGGCTCATAGCGTGGCCAATTGACCCACTGATGACCGTAGACCGGCCCCAGATCGCCCCACGCCGCCGCGAAATCAGGATCGGCGACGATCCGCGCCTCGAACGCTTCGGCGTCGATCTGCTCGCCCGTCGCGCGGCGATATTTCTCGAGCGGCCAGTCGGTCCATATGCGGACGCCCTGCGCAACCAGCGGTCGGATATTGGTGTCGCCGGTCAGGAACCACAACAGCTCGCGCAGCGCCGTTTTCCAGTACACGCGCTTGGTTGTGAGCAAGGGAATGGCATCGTCGCGCAGCGAAAAGCGCATCGTTTCGCCGAACAGCGAGCGCGTCCCGACCCCGGTGCGGTCGACGCGTTCGTCGCCTTCGGTCCATATCCGACGCATAAGGTCGAGATATTGAAGTTCATAATGGATGGATTCGGACAAGACTCGCTCCCGGCATTGCGGCCTCTTTGCTAGGCGGCAGCGACGCGGCCCGCAAGCGCCCCGCCCGACCTCGCACCGTTTCGGCCCAGTCCCGGCTTGGCGCGCGCGGGCACGGGGCGCAGATTTCGGTGATGGCGCTCGCTTTCCCACCTGCCCGCCCCTTCGATGGCACGACGCTGAGCGGCTTCGTCGATCGCGACGCGGAGGACGCGGTGGCCCGCGATCTGCTGCGCGCCGAGTTCCCCGCTGACCGCGAGCGGTTGATCCTGGCCGGATTCGACGGTTTCGGGCGCCTGATGCGGATCGAATGCTGCGAAGGCGGTATCGACGGCCGCTGCACGATCGCCCCCGCTTGCTGGCACCGGCTGATCGGCCGGGGCGCCGCGACCGTGCTAATGGCGCATAATCATCCATCGGGCTGCGGCTACCCGAGCGAAGCCGATCTGGCCGCAACCGGCGAGGCAATGGATTTTCTCCGCCGAATCGCCGTCGATTTGACCGATCATCTGATCTTCGTCGATCATGGTCATTTCAGCTTCCGCCGCGCGCAATTGCTCTAAATCGGCGAATATCGTCAAAGCTGCCGATTGGCGCTTGAAGTTCCGAAAAGGCGCGTCTAGAGGACCGCCCTGCCCTCGCGCCGGTCCGCCGGCGCCAGAGATCGGTCGGGGAGTAGCTCAGCCTGGTAGAGCACTGTCTTCGGGAGGCAGGGGCCGGAGGTTCGAATCCTCTCTCCCCGACCAGTTTCGCATTGCTGCAGATTTTGCACAGACGCGTCTTGTAACGTGTCGCGACCCATCCTAAATTGATCCTACGCCGCCATGGTTTTCCCCCTTTCCATCGCGGCGAGCGCCTCGTCCTAGCGGACGTGGGTGCGTCCTCCCTGGACCCTGGCCACCTCGTACTCCGGTACGAGGTGGTTTTTTATTCGGCGGCAAGCGGCAGCATGTCGCCATCGGGACGCATCTGCCCCGCCGCATCGATCAGGCCGGCGAACCAGCGCGCAAGTGCGCCCGAACGGGTCGCATCGACGCTCTTGTCAGGGTGCAGATAGAGACTCCGGTCGATTTCGATCTGAACCGCGTGGACGCCCGCCAGCGGTCGTCCGTGCGTCCGCACGATATGCCCGCCTGCATAGGGCTGGTTGCGCGTCACGGCGACGCCGAGCCGTGCGGCACTGTCGAGAAGCAGGTCGGATAGCCACTCGCCCGCCGATGTGCCGAAGCGATCGCCGATCACGATGCGCGCCCCATGACCTGGCTGTCCGGACGGAATCGAAGGCATGCTGTGCAGGTCCATCAGAATGGCGTGGCCGAAGCGATCACGCGCCGCGGCGAGTTCTTCGGCAATTGCTGCATGATAGGGCCGATGCAGCGATTCGAGACGCCAGTGCAGCGCGGCCCGGTCGATCGGACGTTTCCACAATGTACCGCAGTCGGCGAGCCGCGTCGGCACGACGCCCAGCCCGGCGCGCTCCTTGCGGCCCGGCGCCGAAAATTGTGCGCGAAGCGGCACTGCGACCTCGGCGGGCGCCATCTGCCCCTCGCCGCGATTGCAATCGGCGACTGCGCGCGCCCACAGCGCCTGCACCACCGTCGCGCCGGCCTCGACCGCACCCGCCGCGATGACATCGCACCAGCGATCCTCCAGCCGCTCGAGATCGGCGATCGGCACGCGCGCCGCTGCAAGTATTTCAGGGGGATAGAGGCGCCCGGCATGCGGGATCGACACGACGACGGAGCCTGGCGCGTCGGGACGTTGGACCGCGATTGCGGCGGGCGGAAGGGTGCGGTGGGGCATCGATATGAGAGGGTGGCAAAAAAGCGCCGACGAATCCAGCGGCGCGGCAATTTGTTAAATCTCTCCCGCTATGACACAGTTTCATTCGAGGGGTGCGGTACGCGCGATTACACGATCGGGCACAGCCGGAAGACAGGGGCAGAATTTTACGATGATCCGCATCTTGCTCGCCGAAGATGATGATGTGATGCGCGAATATCTGGCGCGGGCGCTGACTGGCGCGGGTTATCATGTGACCGCGGTCGACCGCGGCACCGAAGCGGTCCCCTATATCGATTCGGGCACATTCGACCTGCTCCTCTCCGACATCGTGATGCCCGAAATGGATGGTATCGAGCTGGCGCAGCACACCGCAAAGGCGGCGCCGCAAACGCAGGTGATGTTCATCACCGGATTCGCGGCGGTATCGCTGCGCGCCGAAGAGAATGTCCCGCAAGCCAAGCTGCTGTCCAAGCCCTTTCACCTCAAGGATCTGGTGCGCGAGGTCGATATGCTTTTCGGCCGCGCCGATCGCAGCAACCAACAATAATTTCAACTTTGCGCGCGAAGGGCTTGCCAGCCTGCGCCGAGGCCTTTAAGGGGCGCGTCACCCCAAAACGTGTGGGCGTGTAGCTCAGTGGTAGAGCACTGTGTTGACATCGCAGGGGTCGCAAGTTCAATCCTTGCCACGCCCACCATTTTCCTCCCTTTCGATTGGCCCTGATCCCGCCGCCGGGTGGCGGCAGACCATGATCTGCCGTATCGTAGACATCATGAACATCGACATATTTCGGCGGATCGGAATCGTAGGATCGGGCCGCGTGGCGCGCGCCTTGGCGCTCGGACTGAAGCCCGCGTCGCACGAACCGCCCTTGCTATGGGGACGTTCGCCCGAGCAACTGGCCGAAGCGGAGCGGCAAGTCGATGGCATCGAAACCACCCCCACCCTTGGGGCACTCTTCCAAACATGCAATGCGATTGCGATCGCCGTTGCCGATGACGCCATTGCCGGCATCGTGACCGCATTGGCGATAGCAGCATCGACGACTGAAGCGTCGCCTTTCGTTTTCCACGTCAGCGGCCGCAGCGGGGCAGCGCTTCTGGCGCCGCTGCACGATGCGGGATGGACAACGGCCGCTATCCATCCGGCGATGACCTTTACCGGCGACCCAGCGGGCGAGGTTGCGCGCATGGCCGGCGCCCGCTTTGCAGTCACCGGATCGAGCGCCGACGCCGCGGTGCAGGCCCGGCAGATCGTCGCCCTGCTCGGCGGTGTTGCGGTCGAAATTCCCGAAGAGCGCCGCGCGCTTTATCACGCGGCGCTCTGCCACGCGTCGAACCATCTCGTGACGCTGCTTGCCGATGCCGCGCAAGCTCTTGAACACGCAGGAGTCGACGCGCCGCGCGCGCTACTCGCGCCGCTGGTGCAGGCCGCGCTGGACAACAGCCTCGACCGCGGGTTCGGTGCCCTTTCGGGACCGTTGCTGCGCGGCGACGTTCAGACGATCCGCGATCATGTTGCGGCGCTTGCCGCGCATGATCCTGACCTTGTCGCCGCATATCGGGCGATGGCGGTTGCCACGATAGACCGGCTCGAACACGAGGGCGCACGGCCCGACGCAGCGCTGCGCCGCGCACTGGACAGCAGCGGCGCTGTTCCCTAATCGTTCGCGCATAATGGACACCCCCTCCCCCCTCCCCGATCTGCCGCCGCCCTCGCCGTCGGATCCGCCCTATCTGCAGGGCCTGAACGGCCCGCAGCGGCAGGCCGTTCTCACCACCGAAGGGCCAGTGCTGATGCTCGCCGGGGCCGGCACGGGCAAGACCGCCGCACTGACGGCACGGCTGGCGCATATCATCGCGACGCGGCGCGCCTGGCCGTCGGAAATCCTGGCCGTCACCTTCACCAACAGGGCAGCGCGCGAGATGCGCGAACGCATCGGGCGGATGATCGGCGACGCGGTCGAGGGCATGCGCTGGCTGGGCACTTTTCACAGCATCTGCGCGAAAATGCTGCGCCGTCACGCCGAACTCGTCGGCCTGCAAAGCAATTTCACCATCCTCGACACCGACGACCAGCTTCGCGTGCTCAAGCAGATCATCCAGACCGAGGGGCTCGATGAAAAGCGCTGGCCGGCGCGCCAGCTCGCGGCGCTGATCGACAAGTGGAAGAACCGCGGCCTGACGCCGCCCGACCTTGATGCGGGTGACAAGGAAGCCTATGCCGACGGCAAGGGCGGCCATTTCTATGCGCTGTATCAGGCGCGGCTGAAGACGCTCAACGCCTGCGATTTCGGCGACCTGCTGCTGCACATGCTGGTGATTCTGAAAAATCACCGCGATGTGCTCGAACAGTATCAGCAGCGCTTCAAATATATCCTCGTCGATGAATATCAGGATACCAACGCCAGCCAGTATCTCTGGCTGCGGCTGCTGGCGCAGGCGCGCAAGAATATCTGCTGCGTCGGCGACGACGACCAGTCGATCTATTCGTGGCGCGGCGCCGAGGTCGCGAACATCCTGCGCTTCGAAAAGGACTTTCCCGGCGCGACGGTAATCCGGCTCGAGCAGAATTACCGGTCGACCCCGCAGATATTGGCGGCCGCGTCGGCGCTGATTGCGCAGAACAGCGACCGCCTCGGCAAGACGCTGTGGACCGAACTCGATGCGGGCGACAAGGTGCGCGTCGTCGGCGTGTGGGACGGCCCCGAAGAAGCGCGCCGGGTCGGCGAGGAACTGGAAGATTTGCAACGCCGGCGTGTCTCGCTCGACCGCGCCGCCATCCTCGTCCGCGCGCAGTTCCAGACCCGCGAATTCGAGGATCGCTTCATCGCGATCGGCATGCCCTATCGCATCGTCGGCGGCTTCCGCTTCTATGAGCGCGCCGAAATTCGCGATGCGCTCGCCTATTTGCGCCTCGTCCAGTCGCCTGCCGACGATCTGGCGTTCGAGCGGATCGTCAATGTCCCGAAGCGCGGATTGGGCGACAAGGCAGTGGCGCGTATCCACCAGTTCGCACGGATCGACCGGACCCCGCTGTTCCATGCGGCGTCGCGGATTACCGAAACCGACGAGCTGACCCCGCAGGCGCGGCGCCAGCTCGCCAATTTTGTCGCCATGATGCGCGGCTGGCAATCGAAGGCGAGCGAGCTGTCGCATCCCGAGTTGACGCAGCTCATCCTCGATGAATCGGGCTATACCGCGATGCTTCAGGCCGATCGCAGCGCCGAGGCGGCGGGACGGCTTGAAAACCTCTCCGAACTCGTTCGCGCGATGGAAGAATATGACTCGCTCGAAGCCTTCCTCGAGCATGTCAGCCTGGTGATGGACCGCGACAATGACGACCAGACCGAAACGGTGACGATCATGACGATCCATGCCGCCAAGGGCCTCGAATTCGATCATGTCTTCCTCGCCGGATGGGAGGACGGCGTCTTTCCGTCGCAACGCGCGATGGATGAAGGCGGGACGGCGAGTCTGGAGGAAGAGCGCCGGCTGGCCTATGTCGCGATCACCCGCGCCCGTCAGCGCGCCAGCATCTATCATGCCGCGAACCGGCGCATCTACGGCCAGTGGATGAGCAGCATCCCGAGCCGCTTTATCGGCGAAATCCCGCCCGAGCATGTGGCAAGCGAGAACAGCTTCGGCGGCGGCCAGAGCCTTTGGCGGGCCAACTGGTCGGCACAGGGCGATCCTTTTGCGCATGTTGCCGAGCGCCAGCCGGCCCGCACGATGACGCGCGGCCCGGCGTGGCAGCGCGCCGTCGCGCAATCATCGACCGTCACTCGCGCGCCCGCGCCGTCCGAGCGAGCGCCCGCCGCATCGGTGGGGGCCAAGCCGCGCGCCGACCTCGCCATCGGTATGCGCGTGTTCCACGAAAAATTCGGCTATGGCGAAATCATCGACATTGACGGCAACAAGCTGGAGGTCGAATTCGAGCAGGCGGGCGCAAAGCGGGTGCTCGACGGCTTTGTGAGGGCGGCATGACAACCAAGGATGAATGGCTGCGCAAAGCACGCGAAGCCCATGGCAGGGGCGATTCAGCCGCCGAAGCAGCGGCGCTCGACGCGCTCATTCGAGCGGATCGGACCAACATCGCGGCGCTGGTCGCGATGGCGGAACTCAAGCGTCGGCTCAATGACGAACGTGCCGCCAGCAGCTTCTATCGCTTGGCGCTGGCAACCGCGACCCAGGCTCGCGAAGTCCATCCTGCGCTGCACCCTTCGTTGCAAAGAGCGGAGCAATATTTGTCCGATGTCGACAATGTTCTGGCCGACCACCTGTTCAACCGCCTTCGCGCAGCCGGACTCGACCAACGCACCGCGACCCCGCGTGTAGCTGAGGCTCTGCGGCTATTATCGGGCGAACAACCGCTGTATCAGCAGCAGCCTAATATGTTCTACTTTCCCGGCCTTGCGCAGCGGGCATTTTTTGATCGGTCGCAATTTGACTGGGTTTCCGAAGTGGAGACCGCCACCGCCGCCATCCG
The DNA here is from genome assembly GCF_001468495.1 of Sphingopyxis sp. A083. Classification (NCBI taxonomy): domain Bacteria; kingdom Pseudomonadati; phylum Pseudomonadota; class Alphaproteobacteria; order Sphingomonadales; family Sphingopyxidaceae; genus Sphingopyxis; species Sphingopyxis sp. A083. The sequence continues at coordinate 531,145 of NZ_LNSK01000002.1, forward strand.
CGACGAGCTGCAAGCCTTGTTGAACGATCCGGGCGAGCATTTTTCGCCCTATGTCGCGGCCAACCCCGATCGACCTCCGCCCAATAATCCATTGCTGGACAAGCCGGACTGGGGTGCGGCTTGGCTGTGGCGAAGTGGCGAGATCGCAAGCGGCATGGATCGCTTGTGCCGTCAAACGCTCGCGGCGCTAGCGCGCGCCCCCCAGCCGGTGATTCCCGGACGCGCACCCATAGCGTTGTTTTCGCGTCTCAAACCCGGAACCCACATTGCGCCGCACCACGGGTTGCTGAACACTCGGCTTATTTGCCATCTGCCACTCGTGGTGCCCGATGGCTGCGGCATCCGCGTCGGCGCCGAAACGCGCGCATGGCGCGAAGGTGAATTGATGATCTTCGACGACAGCTTTGAACATGAAGCGTGGAATCGCGGCACCAGCGACCGCACGGTGCTGTTATTCGAGATATGGCGTCCCGACATCGACGCCGACGAACGCGAGCAGCTCACGATGCTGTTTTCTGCCATCGACGCCTATGATGACGGTCACTGATCAAAAAATTCGAGGAATGTCGCTGGTGGAGCCGAGGGGAATCGAACCCCTGACCTCTGCAGTGCGATTGCAGCGCTCTCCCATCTGAGCTACGGCCCCGCGACGGGGCGCTCTTAACGGGACTGGTTGACACTGGCAACGGCTTTTCTGACGATAGGAAATATCTTCGGATAATTGGGGGAACAATCGATGGCGAAGGCATGGCATCTGGTGCGTCGTCCGCAAGGATTGCCGACGATCGACGATTTTGCGCTGCACGCGCTTCCCGATCTGCCGCTCGAAACCGATCAGCTTCGCGTGCGCAATCACTGGCTGTCGGTCGACCCCTATATGCGCGGCCGGATGAACGATGCCAAAAGCTACGCCGCCTCCTTCCAGCTAGACCAGCCGATGACTGGCGGGGCGATCGGCGAAGTCATAGAAAGTGCAATGGACGGCTTTGCGCCGGGCGACATCATCCTGCACATGGGCGGCTGGCGCGACGGCGGAACCATCGGGCTGGAGATGACGCCGACCAAGCTGCCTGCCGATCTGCTCGCCGCTGGCATGCCGCCCCAGACCTTTCTCCACAATATGGGGCTGACCGGGGGCACCGCGTGGATCGGCCTTCTCCGCATTGCAGCGGCAAAGCCCGGCGACACGGTTTTCGTGTCCGCCGCCGCAGGCGCCGTTGGCTCGGCGGTGGTCCAGATCGCCAAAGCGCGCGAGATGACCGTCATCGGCTCCGCCGGCGGCGCAGAAAAATGCGCCTGGGTCAAGGATCTGGGAGCCGATGCCGTTGTGGATTACAAGGCGGGCCCGCTTGTCCCCGCGCTTACCGAAGCGCTGGACGGCCTCGGCAAAAGCGGCGTCGACGTCTATTTCGACAATGTCGGCGGCGATCATCTCGACGCGGCCTTCGCGGTCGCCAATGATTTCGCCCGCTTTGCCATCTGCGGCATGATCGACGTCTATAATGACGGAAAGCCCCAGGAAATGCGCCACCTGATCCGGACGATCCCGGCGCGTATCCGCATGGAGGGCTTTATCTATACCGACCAGTTCTTCGACTGCATGGAAGAATTCTACGCCGACATGGCAGGGCTGATCGCGAGCGGTGCGGTGACGATGCGTGAAACCGTGCGCGACGGGGTCGAAGCGGCGCCCGACGCGTTCCTTGGTTTGTTTTCCGGCGCGAATATCGGAAAGATGCTCGTCCGCGTCTGACGCGAACGCACCGCCGATCCGGGCCCGGTTTTAGCTACCGAAACCGACCGAAAGGAAGCCCGGCATCGGGCCGTTCCAGCCGTCGTCGGGTTCGTCGTCGCGAACCGGCTTCTGGCGCGGCGCATCGGGCGTCTTGCGTTCGGGGCGCCTGGATGCGCTGCTTTTGGATTCCGCGCGGGGCGCATCGTCCTTCGATTTCGGTTTCGCACCGCCGCGCCGGCTCTTCTTCGCTTGCGGCGGTTGCTTTTCCTTAATCTCTTCGGTGGGTTCCTGACGCTCGCCGCCCGCAAAGATATCGATCTTGTGGCCGGTCAGCTTCTGGATGTTGTCAACCGCCTCCGCATCGGACGGGCTGACGAGCGTGAAAGCGCGGCCCTTCGCCCCTGCCCGCCCGGTACGTCCGATGCGGTGGACATAGTCGTCGGGATGCCAAGGCGCGTCGAAGTTGAAGACGTGGCTGACGCCCTTCACATCGAGACCCCGGGCCGCGACGTCGGACGCGACGAGGATGTTGATGTCGCCCTTTTTGAAGCGATCGAGTTCGGCAATGCGGCTCGACTGATCCATGTCGCCATGGATCTCGCCCGCGCGATAGCGGTAGCGTTGGAGCGATTTGGCGAGCTCACGCACGGTCGTCTTGCGATTGCAGAAGATGATCGCGGTGCTGATATCCTCTTCCTCGAGCAGCCCGCGCAGCGTTTCGCGCTTGCCGCGCTCGCTGGTCTTGACCAGGAACTCGGTAATATTGACGTTGGTGCTCGCGGGCCGCGCGACTTCGATCGTCTTGGGATTCGACAGGAATTTGTCGGCGAGCTTCTTGATCGGCGGCGGCATCGTCGCCGAAAAGAGCAAGGTCTGGCGATTCGCCGGCAGCTTGGTGCAGATATTCTCGATGTCCGGAATGAAGCCCATGTCGAGCATCCGGTCCGCCTCGTCGATGACGAGGAGGTCGCAGCCGGTGAGCAATATCTTGCCGCGCTCGAACAGGTCCATCAGGCGGCCCGGCGTCGCGATCAGCACATCGACGCCCCTTTCGAGCGCCTTGATCTGATCGCCCATCTGGACGCCGCCGATGAGCAACGCCATCGAAAGCTTGTGATATTTGCCGTATTTTTCGAAATTCTCGGCCACCTGCGCCGCAAGTTCGCGCGTCGGTTCGAGGATCAGCGAGCGCGGCATCAGCGCGCGGGCGCGGCCATGCGCCAGAATGTCGATCATCGGCAGCACAAAGGATGCTGTCTTGCCGGTGCCCGTTTGCGCGATGCCGATAATGTCGCGCATCATCAGAACCGAAGGGATGGCGCCCGCCTGGATCGGTGTCGGTTCGTCATAGCCCGCTTCGGTCACAGCGCGCAAAAGTTCGTCGGAAAGGCCGATGTCGGCAAATTTCATAAGGTCATCATGTCCGGAAAAATGTTGCAGCACGGCTTCCCACGCCAGCCGTTGCTGCCGCGCCCCTAGGGGAAGTGGCGGTGAAAAGTCAAGAAAAGCCGACCGATCTGGCCGAAAAATCGCGCGCCGCCCCGCTCAGTCGTCGTCGCGCGCCACCGGGACGAGCAAGCGAAACTCGTCCACCTCGCACTTTGCGCCGGTCCGCGCATGGATTTCGTCACGGCCTTTGCACAGCTGCCCGTCCTTGTTTCCCTTCATGTAGAAGCCGGCATAGAAGTCGAGCGCCCGACAGCCGCGGTTCAACTGGGCACGCAGCAACTGCTTCTGGCGGGTGATCAGATCGATGCTGTCGCGCTGCACTGCCTCCATCCGCACGATGTTCTTCATCGCGACGCAGCGCGGCCCCTTCTTTTCCTTCCAGACCACCTGCGCTTCGCGCGGACGAACGGGCGGTGGCGGCGGCGCGGGGGCTGCGAAATTATTGATCGGACTACGCTGTGCCGGAACACGGATGATGATCTGCTGCTCGATCACGACTTGGAAAAAGCCGGCATCAGGGGGGGCAATGGCGGGTATGGACGCCTCCACCGGCGGCAGCGTTGCCGCGATGGGCACGTCCGACGCGGGCGCAGCCGCCGCGACCAGCAGGGCCAGCGCCGTCACCATGGATGCGCCCGCTCCGCATCACTGTGCCAGGCCATGGCGTTCACCCGATACTCCCGTTCGCTGCAAAGCCCCACAAGGTGGCAATTCATCTGCCAACCCTTTAACGACCATGATTGAACAGCAAATGAATTGATGTCGACCCCTATTGCGCGCCCGCGCCCCAACGAGACGCCCTGCATGACCCAACCGCCCTCCGCCGACCTGCTAAACCACCTCGCCGAGCTGCTGGGCCCCAAGGGGTTCAGCCGCGATCCGGACGATATGGCACCCTGGCTCACGGATTGGCGCGGCCGTTATCGAGGCCAAGCGGCCGCCATGCTTTCCCCGGCCAATCGTGACGAGGTCGCCGCAGTCGTCAGGCTCTGCGCCGCGGAGCAGGTTGCCATCGTCCCGCAAGGCGGAAACAGCGGCATGGTTGGTGGCGCAACGCCCGACGCGACGGGCAACCAGCTTCTGCTCAGCCTGCGGCGCATGAACCGGATCCGTAATATCGACGTCGCCGCCGGATTGGCGATCGTCGAAGCGGGGGTCGTGCTCGAACATCTGCATGGTGCAGCCCTTGCGCACGGACTGCGCTTTCCGCTCACCCTCGGCGGCAAGGGGTCAGCGACGGTCGGCGGGCTGGTTTCGACCAATGCCGGCGGAACGCAGGTGTTGCGGTTCGGAACGATGCGGGCGCTGGTCGAAGGCGTTGAGGCGGTTCTGCCCGACGGCGAGCTTCTCGACGCGCTGGCCCCGCTCAAGAAGGATAATCGCGGCTATGACCTGCGGCATCTATTCTGCGGCGCCGAGGGCACGATCGGCGTCGTCACCGCCGCGACGCTGCGCCTCGTCCCCGCCGCGGCCGCGCGCTGCACGGCGTGGATCGGCCTTGCTTCGCCCGACGATGCGCTGCGCCTCCTGCGCCGGCTCGACGCCGCGCTCGGTCGCACGCTCGAAGGCTTTGAACTCATCCCCGACGCCTGCCTGCAGGCCGTGCTGCGCCATATTCCGCAGACCCGCGCGCCGCTCGCTGCCTCCGATCCCTGGTATGCGCTCGTCGAGCTGGCCGGTGATGATGGTGATGCGTTGACCGAAGCGCTGGAATCATCGCTTGCAAAGGCACTCGAGGACGGGCTGATCCGTGACGTCGCGATTGCCAAGAGCGAAAGCGAAAGCGAGCAATTCTGGCGTCTGCGCGATTCGATCTCGGAGGCCGAGCGCGCCGAAGGTCCGGCCCTCCAGCATGACGTCAGCGTTCCAGTCGACCGGATGCCGCAGTTCATTGCGGAAAACCCCGCGCGCCTCGATGCCGCATTTCCGGGTACCCGGGCGCTGTCCTTCGGCCATCTTGGCGACGGAAACGTCCACCATCATGTCCAGCCACCAATGGGCGTCGACGGTCGTGCATGGCTCGCGGCGCATGGTGAGGACGCAAGCCGGATCGTCTACACCCACGTACTCGAACTCGGCGGCTCGATCTCGGCCGAACATGGTATAGGGCAGATGAAGCGCGACATGCTCGCCGAACTCGACAGCCCCGCCCGCCTCGCCGCGCTGCGTGCGGTGAAAGACGGACTCGATCCGCTGGGGCTATTCAATCCCGGCAAGTTGGTCGCCCAGAAGGCGCCCTTGGCCTAACGCCCCTTGCGCCGCGCCGCGCCTGCCAATAAGGCGCGCGATTATTCCTTTCGCCCTCGATCCCTTTGGGGGCGCCAATCCGGAGTTTCATCATGGCCACAGCGCCCGCCAACAACCTGCCGCTTTTCTATGGCGACCTCGTTCCGCTTTCGAGCGTCGATCACGTCGATTTCCACGCCCGTCCGCTCGCCGAAGCGAAGTTTCTCGTCGGCCAGCATGCGATTCCGCTGACCGCCGACGAATTCACCTCGGCTTGCCGCTTCTTTCCGATCATCTTTTCGGCTGGCGACAATCCGGTTCCGCTGGCGCTCATGGGCCTCAACGAAGGCGTCAACGTCTTCGTTGACGACGAAGGCAAGCTGAAGAATCCGGTTTATGTTCCGGCCTATATTCGCCGCTACCCCTTCCTTCTCGCGCGCCTCAACCCGGGCAGCGAAGAATTGTCGCTCTGCTTCGACCCGACCTCTGGCGCCGTCGGCAAGTTCGACGAGGGCGACGCCCTGTTCGTTGACGGCCAGCCGAGCGAACAGACCAAAGCCGTGCTCGATTTCTGCCGCAACTTCGAAGAAGCCGGGCAGCGCACCGGCATGTTGGTCGACGAACTCAAGAAGGCCGACCTGCTGATGGATGGCGAAGTCGCCATCCAGCCCGACGGTTCGGACAAGCCCTTCGTCTATCGCGGTTTCCAGATGGTCGACGAAAACAAGCTGCGCGAACTGCGCGGCGATGTGTTGCGCAAGCTGATGCAGAACGGCACCTTGCCGCTCATCTATGCGCACCTGCTTTCGCTCCAGCTGATGCGCGACATCTTTGCCGAACAGGTAAAAGCTGGCAAGGTGCCGGCAATGACGGACGCCCCCGTCGCCTAAGGAGAACGCGATATGGCCACCCTCGCCGATGCCGGATCGACCGCCGACCCGCGCTATACGAAGGTGGCCATATGGCTGCATTGGCTGATCGGCCTTTCGGTCATCGTCAATATCGGCCTTGCGATGCTGACCGAAGGTCTGCCGCGCGAAGCGCACCGCGAAGCGATGAACGTCCACAAGGCGCTGGGGATAACGATCCTCGTGCTGACCGCGCTGCGCATATTGTGGCGCCTCGGGCACAAGCCTCCGCCGCTGCCCGCCGGAACGCCCGCATGGCAGCGTCCGGTCAGCAAAATCCTGCATTTCCTGTTCTATCTGCTGCTGATCCTGCTGCCGCTGTCGGGCTGGGTCTGGATGTCCGCCGCCGATCGGCCGATCGACTTCTTCGGATTGTTCACCGTGCCGTCGATCGCCGCGCCGTCAAAAGCGCTCGCCGACACGCTGCACGAACGGCACGAACTGCTGGGCATCACCATGCTCGTGCTCGTCGTCATCCACATATTGGCGGTGCTGAAGCATCAATATGTCGACCGCACGCGCCTGATGGGCCGGATGAACCCCTTCTGATCCATGCCGCTTGGCGGTCGATCAGAAGTCGATCGCCAGACCCTTCAATTCCCAGTCGCCATAGCGTACCGGGTTGCGGCCGCCGGGCTGCGCCTCCGCGGCGTCTTCGACAATCGGTTGCGGCTTGGGCAGCGGTTCGTTGGTCCAGTTTGCGGGCGGCTTGACGTCGCCCGGGCGCTTGGTCGCGCGGGGCGTGCCGCCAATATGGTCGGATTGAGGATCGTGCGCCATGATGAATCCGATATAGGACGTAGTGATGAAGAACGCCAATGATAGCCGACCGAAAATGCCCGAGCGCCGCGGGCGCCAGTCACGAGGCGGCGAAAGTGAGCCCGCCGGCACCGCGCCACGCCGCGCCGCGCTGCGCCTGCTCGACGCAGTGCTGCGCCGCGGTGAAGCGCTCGACATCGCGGCGCATGCCGCCACGCAGGGCCTCCCGCCGTCCGATCGGGCCTTCGCCATTGCCATCGCGTCGGAAACACTGCGCTGGATGGTCGACCTCGATGCGCTGATCGATAGCGCAACGCCCCAGCCGCTGCCCGAGGACGTGAAGTCGCGCGCCGTGCTGCGGCTCGCGCTCGCCCAATTGCTCGCGCTCGGCAGTCCGCCGCATGCGGTGGTTGCCACCGCGCTGCCGCTCGTAGCGGGTGGGCCGCGGCGACTGGTTCACGCGCTTCTGTCGCGCGCACAACAAGACGCGTGGAAACTACCCGAGCGCGCGAGCCTGCCGCCCGCGACGGCGGCGCGCTGGCACGATGCCTGGGGCGCCGAGACGGTTGCCGCGGCCGAACATGGCTGGAGCGCACCGCCGCCGATCGACCTGAGCTTTGCAGCCGAGCCCGACGCCGCGGGATGGGCCGAAGCCCGATCGCTCGCACCGCGGCACTATCGCCTGCCGCGGGGCAGCGCGGTCGAAGACCTGCCCGGCTTCCGCGATGGCGGCTGGTGGGTGCAGGATCTTGCCGCCAGCATCCCGGCCCGCCTGCTTGGTCAGGGCAATGGCCGATCGGTGTTCGACCTGTGCGCCGCGCCGGGCGGAAAGACGATGCAGCTCGCGGCGGCGGGCTGGGCGGTGACGGCCGTCGACACCAGCGCGCGCCGGCTCGAACGACTGACCGACAATTTGCGCCGGACGCAGCAGACCGCGGAGATCATTCAGGCTGACATCCGGCGCTGGGAGCCGGACGCACAGGCCGATGCCGTGCTGCTCGACGCCCCCTGTTCGGCAACCGGCATTTTCCGTCGCCATCCCGATGTGCTGCACCGCGTCGAAGACCGCCAGATCGACGAGCTTGCGGTGCTGCAAGGCGAGTTGCTCGCGCGCGCCGCCGGTTGGGTCAAGCCGGGCGGGTCCCTCGTCTATGCGACCTGCTCGCTGGAGCGCGCCGAGGGTGAGGAGCAGATCAAGGCGTTTCTGGACGCCCACCCGGCATGGCAGATCGACCCCGTACGGCCTGACGAACTGCCGCAGGGCGTAACGCCGGATGCGATGAGCTGCGTCAGAACCTTGCCGGGGATGCTGGCTGACGCAGGCGGGCTCGACGGCTTTTTCGTAGCGCGGCTGCGCGCGCCGTCAACCTGACGCGCGTCAGACGAAAACCCCGGCGACGAGCGAACTCGCCAGCCGGAACGCCCGATCGACGCGCCGATTGACAAGGCAGCGCACCACCGTACGGGTCGCGGCCTCCAGCCGCACGCCGCTCGCCAGCCGCTTGCAATAGTCGACGAACTCACTGTCGGCCATGCTGGCGACAGCATAGCGGCGTGCGGCGATGATATCGGTCTCCACCATTCGCCCGATGCCCGGCTTTTTGAGCAGCGCATCGAGATCGGCGAGAGGCGGCAGCCGCGCCATGTCGCGGAAGGGATCGGCGGCGCCCGTCTTGCGCACCAGATGCGCGAGCCGGGCATAGGCGGCCTGTTCGGTCTGCTGCGCGTTGTTGGCGACGCTCATCTGTTCGGGCGACCGGCGATAGAGCAGCAGCGTGTCCGGCAGATTGTCGATATCAGCGATCTCGGAGAGCCGCAGAAAGAGGTCGTAATCCTCGCAATAGCCGAACGCCGGGCGATAGAGCCCGGCCTTTCGCAGCGCATCGGTGCGGAACATCACGGTCGGATTGGCGACCGCAGGCCGCAGTTCGAGTTCGGCGCGCACGTCATCGCAGCCCACCGGTTGCCGGAAATGACCGCTCCGTCGGCGCCCGCCATTGTCGATCTCGACATATTGCCCACCGAGCGCACCGAGTGTCGGCGTGCGATCGAAATGCGCCAGCTGCAGCGCGAAACGGTCGGGCAGCGAGATGTCGTCGGCATCCATACGCGCGACGAAGGGCGTTTCGACCAGCGCAAGCATCCGGTTCATGCTCGCAACGATGCCCTGATTGGACTGACGGATCAGCCTAATCCGTCGATCGGCCGCCGCCTTGCGCGCGGCGATGTCCCCCGACGCGTCGGTCGAACCGTCATCGACGATGTAAAAGATAAAATCGCCCATCGTCTGGGCCAAAATGCTGTCGATCGCCGCTTCGACGAAGCGTGCCGCATTATACATGGGCATGACGACGCTGAGCCGCGATGCAGACATGTGGACCGACTTTCAAAAAGCCAGTCAGCTGATTGGGGCAACTGCTGGGACGATATCGATTCGCCATTATCCGCGCCCGGCAGGGCCGTCAATTTGGCTTAACCATGTCCCGGCAGCCCCAAATTGGGGCAGGTCGGTGCCGGCCAACCAACGGTCGGCCGGCACCTTGCGCGCTGAATGCGATCAGAAAACCGCCTTCGGGCTCGCTTCCTTCATCATCGCTGCGCGCACCATCGGGATCGGCGGACCGCCGTAGGAAAGGAATTCGTCGTGGAAGGCCTTCCACTTCGTCTTGTCTCCCTTGGTCCAATCCTCGCGCAGCTTGCGGATCATGAGCTTGCCCATGGTGTAGTTGAGATAGAGCGGATCATAAGTACCACGCGCCGCCTGCTGCCGAGCGTTGCCCTCGTCCTGATAACATTGCTCCTTGAACAGCTTTTCCGAATCCGCGACCGTCATCCCCTTGGTGTGGAGACCGATCGCCGACAGGTAGCGGCAGTTACGCAAAAGCGCGTTCGACAGCTGGCCGATGTGCGTTTCGGGGTCGCCATCGCCGAGCCCTGCATCCCACATCATTTCCTCGGTATAATGCGCCCAGCCCTCAGCGAAGGCATAGCCGACGAACAGCTTGCCGAAGATGCTCTCCGCGCGGTTCGAGTGCAGGAAATTGAGGAAGTGACCCGGCCAGACTTCATGGACCGAGGTGAAGAGCAGATCCTTCTTGCCCGGCACGAAGTCGAGCTGCGTCTGCTTGTCCCAGCTCGGGTCGGGCGGCGAGATGTAATAGACCGACGGCAGGCCCTTCTCATAGGGTCCGGGGATGTCGATATAGGCGCTGTTCTGCCGGTTGTAGGGCGGCGATTCCTCCACCTGCGCCTGTTCGGTGCCCGGGATCGATACCAGATCCTTTTCGACGAGGAAGGCGCGCAGCATCGGAAGCTGGCGCCGCGCCTCGGCCACCGGACCATCGGCGGGCTTGTCGGACCCCATCTTCTTCATGCAATCGGCGATCGTCATGCCCGCGGCATAGGTCGCGCACGCGGCCTTCAACGCATCCTGATTGCGCTTGAGGTCGGCCTGGCCGATCTGCTCGAGTTCGTCGAGCGGCGTGTCCACCGCTTCGTTCGTGAGCAGCATCTTCGAAAATTTGTCGGCGCCGAGCGCCCAGCCGTCGGCGCTGCCCGGCTGCGACGCCACATAGGCGGCAAGATCCTTCATCGCCGCGGCCGCCTTGGCCGCAACTTCGTCGAACTGCTTTTGCAGCGCCGGGTCCTTCACATCGGCAAAGGCGGCCTTGGCATCCCCGGTGTAATAGTCGGCAAAGCCACCGAAACCGGCGCTGCCATATTTGACGAAGGTTGCGGGCATCGGCAGTTTCAGATTGGCCTTGATCTGGGCAGCGGCGGCCGGAACCTTTTCGGCGTAGGAAATGAACGCCTTCATGCGCGTCGCCGGATCGGCATAGGGGCGCGAGATATAGACGTTGGGGTCGAGCTGCCCGACGTAGAAGGCCGGGTTTTTATGCGGGAAATCGGCGTCCTTCAAAAAGAAGAGCTGCCCCTGCGCGACATGGACGAGATAATCGCGCTCGAATTTCTCGGCATCGCTCATCTTGCCATCGAATGCCTGGGCATCGGCGATCGTCTTTTCGAGGAAAGCGATCTGCTTCTGCAATCCGTCCGCCGACCAGTCGGGAAGCTGACCGTCGAACTCATGCTTGCCCTGATAGACTGCAAAATTGGGATTCAGCGGGAAATAGCCGGCAAGAAACTGGTCGCGAAATTCGGTCCAGTTGGCGGCAGAGCCGGCAGACTGCGGCGCCTTTTCGGCGCTGCATGCGGCAAGCACGAGCAGCGCGCCGGCCATCGCCGCGCCGCCGAAGCGGGCAAATTTACGTGTCATTCGATGCGTCTCCCTTGATCGATGGCGACTGTCTGCCACCGCGTCCAACAGGCTGCACCCGATAATCGACGAACGGCGGCGACAAAGCATGCTGGACAGGCGCCAAAAGACGGTTAGGGCAAATCGCAATGGCCTCCTCTTCCTCCATCGACGGCCCGTCGAAGCCCCCCTCCCCGCTCAGCTTCGCCGATTATCGCTATTACTGGTTCGCGCGCTTCACCGCGGTCATGGCGACGATCGCGATGGTCGTCGTCATCGGCTATCAGCTCTATGATACGGCGCGCTCCAGCTATGGCATGTCGATCAAGGAAGCGTCGTTCCAGCTCGGCCTCCTCGGCCTCGTCCAGTTCATTCCGCTTGCGGTGCTGACCCCCGTCGCGGGTTGGGCCGCCGACCGGTTCGAACGGCGCCGCGTCGCGATCTTTTCCAACATGATCGACCTGACGATCGCCGCGACGCTCGGCTGGTTCACCTGGACTGAGGGACTGACGCTTCCGCTGCTCTTCACCCTCGCGGCACTGCACGGCGTCGCCCGCGTTTTTTCCGGCCCGGCGATGAGCGCGATCGCGCCGAATATCGTGCCGCCGGCAGTGCTGCCGCGCGCGATCGCGATGAGCAGCATCGCCTGGCAATCGGCGTCGGTCGTCGGACCGGCGGCGGGCGGCCTGATCTATGCCGTCCATCCGACATCGGTGTATATCTTCGCAGCCGCCTTGCTCGTCCTTTCGGCCTTCACGGTCAGCAGGGTCCGCCCGGTGCTACCGCCGCCCGCTGAAGTGCGCCGACACCCGCTGCGCGAGATGGTCGATGGGCTGCAGTTCGTGTGGACCGAGCGCTTTCTGCTGGGCACCATCACGCTCGACCTGTTCGCGGTGATCCTGTCGGGCGCGACCGCGATGCTGCCCGTCTATGCCCGCGACATATTGCACACGGGGTCCGAAGGGTTGGGTTTTCTGCGCGCGGCCCCCGCGGTCGGCGCCGCGATCATCGCATTGGGCCTCGCGTGGCGGCCCATCGAGCGCAACGTCGGCGTCAAGATGCTGTGGGCTGTCGCGGCATTCGGCGCCGGGACGGTCGCTTTCGGCTTGTCGACCAACTTCCTGCTGTCGCTCGCGCTGCTCGTGGTCATGGGCGCCGCGGACATGTTCTCGGTCTTCGTGCGCGGGACGCTGATTCAGCTCAACACGCCCGACCATATGCGCGGCCGCGTCAGCGCGGCGTCGGGGCTCGCCATCTCTGCGTCGAACGAATTGGGCGAAATGCGCGCCGGCGCAATGGCGGCGGTGCTTGGCCCGGTGAGTGCGGTGGTCGTAGGCGGCGTCGCGGCGATCGGTGTTACTGCGCTGTGGGCCAGAATATTCCCCGAACTGAGGCACGCCCGGACGTTCGAGGCGCGGTTCGACCCGGCGAATGATTGAGCGCTGTTGATGGCGTTTCGGCGCAAAATCGCCCCGCTTTGTCCAGCACCTATTGTCAATGCATTTAATTGAGTTAAAACGGACGCACCCGTCACCGCGGCTTCCCTTCCCTCTCTCGATGGAACGACCGCCATGCACAGCTCGACAATCCGCCACAAAATTCTGACCATCCCGGGCCTCGACAACAGCGGGCCGGGTCACTGGCAAAGCCTGTGGGAACAGAAATTCCCCGATTGCGAACGCATCGACCTTGGCAATTGGAACGCGCCGACCAAGGGCGAATGGGTCCGCCGCATCGCCGACACGATCGCGACCGAGGACGCCCCCGTGCTTGTCGCGGCGCATAGCCTGGGATGCCATGCCTTCGCCCACTGGTTCGCCGGCGCCAGCGCTTTCGCGCGGACGCGGATTGTCGGCGCGCTGCTCGTTGCGCCGCCCGACCTCGCTTTGCTGCGCCGTAGCAATCGCATCACCGGATTCGACGATACCCCGGCCTTTTCTGCGCGAGCTCCGATGATCGTGGTTGCGAGCGACAATGATCCCTACGCCAAGTCCGCGCATGTCTGGCGCCTGTCGCGCAAGTGGGACGCGCGCTTCGTCAATGCCGGCCCCTTCGGGCATATCAACGCCGACTCGGCGATCGGCGACTGGCCTTATGGACAGTATCTGCTGGCGTCGTTACAACCCGCTCCGACGCCCGCCCTGGCCGACGAAAGGCTTTGGGTCCGCGCCGGAGACTGGCCGAACCGGGTGCGCCGCGATCCGCGCTTCGACTTCAAGGAAAGTGCATAGAGACGATGAAAGCCAATTCGATCCTCGAAACCATCGGCAACACGCCGCACATTCGCGTCGCGAAGCTGTTTCCCGACGCCGAAGTCTGGGTGAAGTCCGAACGCGCCAATCCGGGCGGGTCGATCAAGGATCGCATCGGGCTGGCGATGATCGAAGCGGCCGAGCGCGACGGCAGCCTGAAACCGGGCGGCGTCATCGTCGAGCCGACGTCGGGCAACACCGGCATCGGCCTGGCGATGGCCGCCGCGGTCAAGGGATACAAGCTGATCCTCGTCATGCCCGAAAGCATGTCGCTCGAACGCCGGCGCCTCATGCTGGCCTATGGCGCGACCTTCGATCTGACGCCGCGCGAAAAGGGCATGAAGGGCGCCATCGAGCGGGCGATCGAACTGGTCGAGACCACCCCCGGTGCCTGGATGCCGCAGCAGTTTGAGAACGAGGCGAACATCGACGTCCATGTCCGGACCACCGGCCCCGAAATCCTGAACGATTTCAAGGACACGCCGATCGACGCGCTGATTACCGGCGTCGGCACCGGCGGACACATTACCGGCGTTGCGCAATTCTTGAAACAGCATTGGTCCAATCTGAAGGTCTATGCCGTCGAACCCGTTGCTTCGCCGGTCATCTCGGGCGGCCAGCCTGCTCCGCATCCGATCCAGGGCATCGGTGCCGGCTTCATCCCGCGTAACCTGCATACCGATCTGCTCGACGGCGTGATCCAGGTCGATGCCGCCGATGCGAAGGAGATGGCGCGGCGCTCGGCGACCGAGGAAGGGATGCTCGTCGGCATCTCGTCGGGCGCGACGCTGGCGGCGATCAAGCAGAAGCTCGCCGAGCTTCCGGCGGGCAGCCGCGTCCTGGGCTTCAACTACGACACCGGCGAGCGCTATCTGTCGGTGCCCGACTTCCTGCCGGAGATCTGAGCAGCAGCCATGCTCCCAATGGAGCATCCGGATACGACGCAGAACCCGCGCGAATGGCGCGGCTGGCTGTTCGCGCTTTTGAGCTTTGCGGCGATTGCGGCGGTGCTGCATTTCAGCGGACGGGCGAGCCGCCCGCTGCCGGTGATGCCGCACCCCGTTGCGCCGCCCGCCAACGTCGTTCCCGACGTCCAGCCGATGGAGTTCGCCCCGGTTACCGAGCAGGACGCGCGTGCCGAAAATGCGCGCATAGCCTTTGTGACCAAGGGCTTCGTTGCAGCGCGCCCATTCGTCTATCCCGGCGCGGGCGAGGCACGCGACCGCGCCCGCGACTGCATGGCAGCGGCGATGCTTTACGAGGCCGGCGACGATAGCAAGGGACAGCTTGCGGTCGGTCAGGTTGTCATCAACCGCGTCCGCCATCCCGCCTTCCCCAAGACGATCTGCGGCGTCGTATTCCAGGGATCGGAACGCACCACCGGCTGTCAGTTCACCTTCACCTGCGACGGCGCGCTCAATCGCCGCTATTCGGATGCCGCATGGACGCGCGCGCGCAGCAATGCCGATCGCATGCTCGCCGGACTGATCGATCCGAAAGTCGGGCTGGCGACGCATTATCACACCGACTGGGTGCGCCCCTATTGGAGCGACAGTCTGGAAAAGATCGCGAGCGAAGGCACGCACCTCTTTTTCCGCTGGCCCGGTTTCTGGGGAACGCCCGGCGCGTTCCGCGGCGCGGTTTCGGCGAACGACGCGCCGATTGCGAAGATGGCGGGCCTGTCCCCCGCCCATGCGCTTGCCCTCGCGCCGCCAAGCGACCTGGCCGAAGGCGCCGCCAGCATTGGCCCGGTCAAGCTGGTGACGGGGGCAGGAGACGCGGTGGGGCGCGATACCATCTATGTCCAGCTCGACCGCCGCGCCACACCCGAAAGTTTCGTCACGCTCGCGCTGCGTCTTTGCGGCGAACGCCCCTATTGCAAGTTCATGGGCTGGACCAACCCGGTCATGAAGCCCGACAGCGACGCGATGAACGACATGCAGCGCGCGGCGATGAGCTTTTCCTATCTGCGCGACGAAAAATCGGGCTTTGAAAAGGCGCTGTGGAACTGCAGCGAATATGCGCGCGACGACACGCGGCAGTGCATGAAGCGCTGAGCGAAGCGATCCAGCCTGGTTCAATCAACCCCGGATCACTTCGCTCGCAGTGCTGCAGCCCCTTTGAAGGCTCCAGCGCTCATCCATGCGGACGGATCAAATATTTCTCGCCCGTGCGCTTCGCATTATAGGCGTGCGCGACGTCGAGGTTGAGCGCGTCGGCCAGCGAAATCTGGTGGCTGTAATGGCTCTTGAAGGTCGTCGTCAGTTCGTCGACGACACGCTGACGCATCCGCATAGCCGTCTCCATCCCCGCCTTTTGCAGGAAGGGCGTGAGCAGGAAGCCCGAGAGCGACCAGCTGAAGCCGAAGCTGCGGTTCAGCAGCGTCGGACCAAGGTCGAGCGCGCCGTAGATATAGACTTGTTTGAAAGTGTCCGAGCCATAGCGGCTGTAGCTCGTCATGCGCTTGACCGCCGCCGCTTCCATCGCGGCGAGAATCTGGCCCGCAAGCTTGCCGCCGCCGATCGCATCGAAGCCGATCGTGGCGCCGGTTTCGGTGATCGCGGCGACGAGTTGGTCGACGAAATCATCGTCGCTGCTATTCACGATATGCGTCGCACCGATGCCCTTCAGCAATTCGACCTGCGCCGCGCTGCGCACAATATTGACCAGCGGGATATTGTCCTTGGCGCAGATCTTGACGAGCATCTGGCCGAGGTTCGACGCCGCGGCGGTGTGAACGATCGCGCTATGCCCCTCCATCCGCATCGTTTCGGTGAAAGCGAGGCTGGTGAGCGGATTGACGAAGCAGGAGGCCCCATCGACCGGATCGGTGCCATCGGGCAACGGCATCGTCATCTGAACGGGAAGGCAGCGATATTCGGCATACATCTCGCCGCCAAGCAGCGCGACGGTCTTGCCCATCAGCGCCTGCGCCTCGGGCGAGGCCCCCGCCTTGACGACGACGCCGCACCCTTCGTTGCCGATCGGGAGCGCATCGCCGATCCGGCTCGCCATCGCGCGCATGCCGGGCGGCGGAATATCGGCCGTAATCATCGGCAAGCCATCGCGGGTGCCGACGCGCGCGCTGCTCATGTCGGCCCCACCGAACAGCAGGCCAAGGTCGGACGGGTTGATCGGGGTGGTGAGAACCTTCACCAGTACCTCGTGCGGCTTGGGCTCGGGCATCGGGCGGCGTTCGAAATAGACTTCGAGCTCGCCCTCCGGCTTGGCGAGCGTCAGCATCGTCAGATTGGTTTCGGGCAAATCGGTCATCGCACGTCTCCCTTGGCGTAATTTGGTTTCTCGATGCAACGGGTTAGGGCGAAGGGCCGCCGCTGGCAATGCCGCCCGGTTCAGCCGGGCGAATATTCCGACGCGAGGCGCAGCACCTCGTCTGCCAGTTCGCGGCGGCAGATGAGCAGGTCGGGCAGATAGGTATCGGCATTGTTGTAGCGCAGCGGCGAGCCATCGACGCGGCTGACGTGCAGCCCCGCAGCCTGCGCAACCGCAACGGGCGCGCAATTGTCCCATTCATATTGGCCGCCGGTGTGCAGATAGATGTCGGCCTCGCCGCGCACCACGGCCATGGCCTTCGCTCCGGCCGAGCCCATCGCAAGCAGGTCCGCACCCATCCGTTCGGCGACCTGAACCGCCTCGGCAGCGGGGCGGGTGCGGCTGACAAGCATCCGCAGCGGCTCGTTGGCAGGCGCCAATGCGGTCGGCGCGCCCGAGGTCAGCGTCAGCCCGAGCCCTGGCAACGCGACCGCACCGACGCTGGCGACGCCATCGATCGCGAGCGCGACATGCACCGCCCAGTCGGACCGGCCCTCGCCAAATTCGCGCGTGCCGTCGAGCGGATCGACGATCCACACGCGGTGACTGGCAAGTCGCGCCGGATTGTCCTTTTCCTCTTCTGACAAGATCGCATCGTCGGGACGCGCCGCGCGAAGTTCGCGGCAGAGCATCGCGTTGGCGGCCTCGTCACCCGCCTGCCCCAGCACCTTGCCCGCAAGATCGCCCGCCGCGCGCAGATCGAGCAGGATACGGCCGGCGGCGTCGACGAGCCGCGCCGCCAATTGTTCGTCATTCTCGGTCATGGCTGCGTGCCAGAGCCGTCGCCGCCGCGTTCGTCAAGCCTTTCGGCTCCCGACTCGCGCGGCGTCTTGTCCATGCCCCAGGTCACGCGGCTCCACGCGCGTTCGTGCACATAATAGAGCAGCATCTTGGTCAGCACTTCGGTGCTCGCAATTGCGCCGGCGGCCTTCACATTGGCGGTGAAGATGTAGCTGAGGATGAAGGTGTCGATGCTGCCCAGAGCGCGCCAGCTGACCGCCTTGGCGAAAGATCGGCTGTGCGCCTCGCGGCCCCGGAACAGCAGCACCGGTTAGCCCAGCAGCCGTTCGACGATGAGGTCGGCAGCCTCCTCTGCCGTCATCGCGGTCGTGTCGATGCGAACCTCCGGCGCCTCGGGCGCCTCATAAGGGCTGTCGATGCCGGTGAAATTCTTGAGCTGACCCGCCCGTGCCTTCTTGTAGAGGCCCTTGACGTCGCGCCGTTCCGCCTCGGCCAGCGGGGTGTCGATGAATATTTCGAGAAACTCGCCCTCGGGCAGCATCGCGCGCACCATTTCGCGCTCGGCGCGGAAGGGCGAGATGAAGGCAGTGATGACGATCAGCCCGGCGTCGGTCATCAGCTTGGCAACCTCGCCGACGCGGCGGATATTCTCGATCCGGTCGGCTTCGGTGAAGCCCAGATCCTTGTTGAGCCCGTGGCGGACGTTGTCGCCGTCGAGCAGGAAGCTGTGCCGGTTCATCCGGTGCAGCTTCTTCTCGACAAGGTTCGCGATCGTCGATTTGCCCGAGCCCGACAGGCCGGTAAACCACAGCAGCGCCGGGCGCTGGTTCTTGAGGTTCGCGCGCATGTCGCGATCGATGTCGCCAACCTGCCAATGGACATTCTGTGCCCGGCGCAAGCTGAAGTGCAGCATCCCGGCGGCCACCGTCGCGTTGGTCAGCTTGTCGATCAGGATGAAGCCGCCGAGCGTCTTGTTGTCGGCATAGGCTTCGAAGGTTATGGGCTTGTCGGTCGAAACCTCGACGACCCCGATCCCGTTCAAGTCCAGCGTCTTTGCGGCCAACCGGTCGAGCGTGTTGACGTTGATCTCATATTTCGGGGCCTGCACGGTCGCCGAAACGCTCTGCGTCGCGAGCTTCAGCCAATAGGCGCGGCCGGGTATCATCGCCTCGTCGGCCATCCAGACGAGTGTCGCTTCGAACTGGTCGGCGGTTTCGGGGGGCGCATCGGCGACCGCGATGACATCGCCGCGCGAACAATCGACTTCGTCCGCCAGCGTCAGCGTCACCGACTGGCCCGCCACCGCCTCGTCCAGATCGCCATCGAGCGTAACGATCCGGTCGATCGTCGTCGTCTTCCCGCTCGGCAGGATGCGGACGGCGTCGCCCGGCTTGACCTTGCCGCTTGCAAGCTGCCCCGAAAAGCCGCGGAAATCCAGATTCGGGCGGTTGACCCATTGAACGGGCATCCGGAAAGGCTTGGCTTCGTCGGCGGTGCCGCCGATCTCGACCGTTTCAAGATGGTCGACCAGCGCCGGCCCCTTGAACCAGGGCGTATTCGCTGACAGCGCGGTGATATTGTCGCCCTTGAACCCCGAGATAGGGATGGCGGTGAAATTGGTAATGCCGATCTCGCTCGCAAAGGCCCGATAGGCGAGCGTGATGCGATCGAAGACCGCCTTGTCATAGCCGACAAGGTCCATCTTGTTCACCGCAAGCACGATATGCCGGATGCCGAGCAGGTGCGCGAGGAAGCTGTGGCGCCGCGTCTGCGTCAGCACGCCCTTGCGCGCATCGACGAGGATCACGGCAAGGTCGGCGGTCGACGCGCCGGTGACCATGTTGCGCGTATATTGCTCGTGCCCCGGCGTGTCGGCGACGATGAACTTGCGCTTTTCGGTCGTGAAAAAACGATAGGCGACGTCGATCGTGATGCCCTGCTCGCGCTCGGCGGCAAGCCCGTCGACGAGCAGCGCGAAATCGATCTCACCGCCCTGCGTACCGACGCGCTTGCTGTCGGCCTCGAGCGCGGCGAGTTGATCCTCGAAGATCATCTTGCTGTCGTAGAGCAGCCGCCCGATCAGCGTCGATTTGCCGTCGTCGACGCTGCCGCAGGTGATGAAGCGGAGCAGCGACTTCCGCTCGTGACTCGCAAGATAGGCGTCGATATCCTCGGCAATCAGGGCGTCGGTGACATAAATGGGGTCGGTCATATTCTTACTTCGTCATTCTCGCGAAAGCGGAAATCCCGCTTCGTCCGTTGATACAGAAAGAGGCCCCGCCTTCGCGGGGGTTGACCCTTCATCAATCTGAAGATTGACGCGGCGGGTCAAAAATACCCCTCCTGCTTCTTCTTCTCCATCGACGCATCGCCGCCATCCTTGTCGATGATGCGTCCCTGCCGTTCGCTGGTCGTCGTCAACAGCATTTCCTGGATGACTTGGCTGAGCGTCGTCGCCTCGCTTTCGACCGCCCCGGTGAGCGGATAGCAGCCGAGGGTGCGGAAACGCACCGAGCGCATCACCGGCTCTTCACCGTCGCGTAGCGGGAAGCGGTCGTCATCGACCATCAGCAGCAGCCCGTCGCGGGTCACCGTCGGCCGGGGCGCGGCGAAATAGAGCGGCACGATCGGGATATTCTCGCGCGCGATATATTGCCAGATGTCGAGTTCGGTCCAGTTGGAGATCGGAAAGACCCGGATGCTTTCCCCCTTCGCCTTGCGCGCATTGTAGAGATTCCACAGCTCGGGGCGCTGCTGCTTGGGATCCCAGCCGTGACTGGCCGTGCGGAAGGAAAAGATGCGCTCCTTCGCGCGGCTCTTTTCCTCGTCGCGCCGCGCACCGCCGAAGGCGACGTCGAATCCGTGAAGGTCGAGCGCCTGCTTGAGCCCTTCCGTCTTCCACATGTCGGTGTGCAGCGGCCCATGGTCGAACGGATTGATCCCGCGCGCCTTGGCCTCGGGGTTCTGATGGACGATCAGGTCCATGCCCGATTCCGCGGCCATGCGGTCGCGCAGTTCGTACATCGCGCGGAATTTCCACGTCGTATCGACGTGGAGCAGCGGAAAAGGCGGCGGCGAGGGATAGAAGGCCTTGCGCGCGAGATGCAGCATCACCGCGCTGTCCTTGCCGACCGAATAGAGCATCACGGGGTTGACGGCGTCGGCCATCACTTCGCGCATTATGTGGATGCTCTCGGCCTCGAGACGGTCCAGATGGGTAAGCGTGTCGATCATGCCCCGCCCTTGCCGACCCCCATGGCGGCACGCAAGCTGTATGGCCTTTTCGCCTTGCAAGCCAGACTTGTCCGCTGCGCTTCAAACCGCGTCCGCTTCCTGCTAGTCGCATCCGAAACCAGAAACAGAGGACGATATGCGCGCCACACCCGATTTCGATTTTGCCCTTGGCGAGACCGCCGAGATGATCCGCGACACCACCGCCCGCTTCGCCGACGAGCAGATTGCGCCGCTGGCCGACAAGGCCGACCGCGAGGACTGGTTCCCCCGCGACGAGCTCTGGACGCAGATGGGCGCGCTGGGCTTGCACGGCATCACGGTCGAAGAAGAATGGGGCGGCCTCGGCCTCGGCTATCTCGAACATGTTCTGGCGGTCGAGGAAGTCAGTCGCGCGAGCGGCGCGATCGGCCTGTCCTATGGCGCCCATTCGAATCTGTGCGTCAACCAGATCCGCCGCTGGGGCAATGAAGAGCAGAAGGCGAAATATCTGCCGAAGCTGATCTCGGGCGAGCATGTCGGCAGCCTTGCAATGTCGGAAGCCGGCGCCGGGAGCGACGTCGTCTCGATGAAACTGAAGGCCGAGCCGGTTCAGGGCGGCTATGTCCTCAACGGGACCAAATTCTGGATCACCAACGCCACCTGTGCGGACACGCTGGTCGTCTATGCCAAGACGACGCCCGAAGCGGGGTCACGCGGCATCACCGCCTTCCTGATCGAAAAGGATATGCCAGGCTTCAGCATCGGCCAGAAGATCGACAAGGTCGGCATGCGCGGATCCCCGACCGCCGAACTCGTCTTCACCGACTGCGAGGTCAGCGAGGACCAGGTGATGGGGCCGGTCAACGGCGGCGTCGGCGTGCTGATGTCGGGCCTCGACTATGAGCGCGTCGTGCTCGCCGGGCTCCAGCTCGGCATCATGCAGGGCTGCCTCGACACGGTCATCCCCTATCTTCGCGAGCGCAAGCAGTTCGGCAAGCCGATCGGCTCGTTCCAGCTTATGCAGGCCAAGGTCGCCGATATGTATGTCGCGCTCCAGTCGGCGCGCTCCTATGTCTATAATGTCGCCAAGGCATGCGACGCCGGGCTGACGACGCGGTTCGACGCCGCGGGCGCCATCCTGCTGGCCAGCGAAAGCGCGGTGAGGGTCGCGGGCGAAGCGATCCAGGCGCTTGGCGGCGCGGGCTACACCAAGGACTGGCCGGTGGAGCGCTATTGGCGCGACGCCAAACTGCTCGACATCGGGGCGGGCACCAACGAAATCCGCCGCATGCTGATCGGCCGCGAACTGATTGGCGCAGGCGCGTGATCTGGCTGGGGCTGTCGGCCACCTTCATGGTGGCGACCGCCCTGGTGCACGGCTTGCTGGGCGAAAGACGACTTGTCAGGCCGTTGATGTCGCTCGACAGCGGAATCATGGGGATCGACTTGGCGCGCCGGGTGTTTCGTCTGGCATGGTATGCGCTCTCGCTCCTGATGCTGGTGTCCGCCGCGTCGGTCCTGTGGCCCGGAACGCCGCGCGGTCTGATCCTGCTGATCGGGGCCGCGTGGACGGCGACCGGTCTGTTCGATGCCGTATATACGCGCGGCCGACACATCGGCTGGCCGTTTTTGACTGCATCCGGACTGCTCGCGATTGCCGGGGCCTTATGAGCGCACGCGGCCTTGTCCATCATATCGACCTGAGGGTTCGCGACGCGGCGCGGTCGCGGATTTTCTATGATGCGGTGTTGGGCTTTCTCGGCTACCGGCGCGCCGCCGATTATGATCATGGCAGCGATTGGGACCGCGCCGGCGAACCGTTCCATTCGATCGGGATCGTCGAAGCGCAGGGGGCCGGCGCATTACGGAACCACGACCGCTTTTCGCCGGGACTGCATCATCTTGCCTGGACTGCCGAAAGCCGCGCCGACGTCGATGCGCTGCATGATTTGCTGCGCAGCATAGGCGCGACGATCCTCGATGCCCCCGCCGATTATCCGCGCTACGGACCGACCTATTATGCGCTCTTCTTTGCCGACCCTGACGGGTTGAAGCTCGAGTTCGTGTTCGGGGCGACCGGCGGATGAGCGATACGCTGCTCGACGCGCTGCAATATTATGGCGCCGGGGCCGGAACGCTCGCGGCGCTGATCGTATCGCTCAATCTCGGGCGGCGCCCGACCGGCTGGGCCTTCGTCATTTTCGTGACCAGCAGCATCGCGCTCGTCGCGTGGGGCTTTCTGCAAAGCGACAGCGAAGGCATCGGCTGGCAGAATATCGCGCTGCTGTGCATCAACTGCGTCGGCGTTTACCGGTACTTGATCCTCAAGGAAAAGCCGGGGGCGCCGCCGGCATCAGAAAAATAGCGTCTTCGCGAGCGCAGCGAAGCAATCTCCAGCGTCCCGAGCCAACCTCGGGCCGATGACTGGAGATTGCTTCGTCGCTCCGCTCCTCGCAACGACGAGAAGCGGACATTACCCCCAGACGCGGACGCGCTGATCGGGGGCGAGATACAGCTTGTCGGTCGGCTGAACGTTGAACGCCTTGTACCACGCGTCGAGGTTGCGGACGGTGAGTGCGCGGTAGTTGCCCGGCGCATGGCCGTCGGTCGCGATCCGCGCGCGCAGCGCTTCGTCACGCATCTTGGTGGCCCAGGTCTGCGCATAGGCGATGAAGAAACGCTGATCGCCCGTGAAGCCGTCGATCACCGGCGCTTCCTTGCCGTTCAGCGAAGCGCGATAGGCGTCATAAGCCGCCTGCAGGCCCGCGACGTCGGCGATATTCTCTCCCAGCGTCAGCTTGCCGTTGACCGCAAGATCGGGGAACGGCTTGTAGCTGTCATATTGCGCGGCCAGCGCCGCCCCCGCCGCCTCGAACTTCTTGAGATCCTCGGCCGTCCACCAGTTGCGCAGCGCGCCGGTCGAATCGAAGGCGGCGCCATTATTGTCGAAGCTGTGGCTGATTTCGTGGCCGATGACGGCGCCGATCGCCCCGTAATTATAGGCGGGATCGGCCTTGGCGTCGAAGAAGGGCGGCTGCAGGATCGCGGCGGGGAAATTCAGCGCATTCTGCACCGGCAGATTGACGGCGTTGACCGTCTGCGGGGTCATCCACCATTCGCCCTTGTCGAAGGGCTTGCCGATCTTGGCGAGCTGGTGCGCATATTCGGCCTTCTCGCCGGCGACTTCGTTCGCATAGGCGTCGTCGGCGCTGATCGTGTAGCTGCCATAGTCGCGCCAGTTTTCAGGATAGCCGACGCCGACCACGATGGTTTCGACCTTCTTGATCGCTTCCTTCTTCGTTTCGGGCGCCATCCAGTCGATCGTGTTGACGCGCTTCGCAAAGGCGGCCTTGATCCCCTTCACCATGTCACCGACTTCGGCCTTGGCCGACGCCGGGAAATATTTCTCGGCATAGACGCGGCCGACCGCATCGCCGAGATAGGTGTTGAGCGCGTCGAGCGCGCGCTTGTCGCGGCTGCGCTGCTGCGGCGTACCCGACAGGGTGGTGCCGTAAAAGGCGAAATGCGCGTCATCGAGCGCGGTGGGCAGCACATCGGTATGGCTGTTGATCTGATGGAAGACGAGCCAGTCCTTCCACGCGTCGAGCGGCTGCGATGCGACGAGCGCCGACAGGCCGGTGATCGCCCGCGCATGATAGGCGCCGAACTTCGCCGCCTTGTCGAGCCCGGCAGCGGCAAAATAGGCGTCCCAGTCGATCCCGGGTGCCTTTTTGGCAAAGTCGGCCTTGGTCCAGACATCGGCCGATTTGGTGAAATCCTCACTCTCCTCACGCGTCGCATGCGCGCGGGCGATCTTCGTTTCGAGATCGAAGATGCGCTGCGCCTTGGCATCGGCATCGGCGATCCCCGCCTGAGTCAGCAGCTTGGCGATATAGGCTTTGTAGGCGTCACGGATGCTCGCCATCTTCGGGTCGGCCGACAGATAATATTCGCGCTCGGGAAGGCCGAGCCCGCCCTGCAGCATATAGGGAATAACCTCGCCGGGCGTCGCCAGTCCCTGCGAAACGAAGATGCCGAAGAGATTCTCGGTGTTAAAATCGGTGGCGTTGAGCGGATCGACATCGGCGCGCGTCTGTTCGCCCAGGATGGTCGACAGCGCCGCCTTGTCGGCAATGGTGTCGAAGCGCGCCAGATCGGCCTCAATCGGTTTCATCCCGGCGGCATCGATCGCCTTGGTGTTCATATAGGCGTTGTAGAAGGCAGCAATGCGGCCATCGTCGGTGCCCGGATCGCCGCCGCTCTTGACGATCGCATCGACGAGTTCGCGGGTCCGCTTCTCTGTTTCAAGGAATGCGGTGTAGAAGGCGCCGATCGACGAGCGGTCGGCGGGGATTTGAGTCACCTTTTGCCAATTGCCGTTCGCATAGGCGTAAAAATCGTCGCCCGGCTTGACGCTGGTGTCCATCGCTTCCTTGCTGATGCCAAGGTCGGTGCCGAGCGTGTAAGCAGCCTTGTCGCCGTTGGCGCTGGTGCAGGCGATCGGCCCGGCGACGATCGTCGCGGTGGACAGGAGGATGGCGAGGACGGTCTTTTTCATGGCGTTGCCTTGCTTTCTGGGGGGTGTCGGACGGCGATACGCCTGTGACAATCCCGTTTCAATACCAACCATTTTCGGCCTGCGGTGCTTTCCAATCGACGAGCGACCGGCTAGGGCGCAGTCAGTTTCAGGGAGAGAGTGAACCGTGAGCGCCCCCGTCCTTTCGACGCAATATAATCCCGACGATCCGCAGACCCAGGCACGCGCCGCGCACAACCGCGGCCTGCGCGACGCGCTCTATGCCCGCGTCGCCGAAGCGGCGCTCGGCGGTGACGAAAAGTCGCGCGAGCGGCATACCAGCCGCGGCAAGCTGCTGCCGCGCGAGCGCGTCGAGCGGCTGCTCGATCCGGGTTCGCCCTTCCTCGAGATCGGCCAGCTCGCGGCGGGCGACATGTATGAGGGCGAGGTTCCGGGCGCCGGGATGATCGCCGGCATCGGCCGTGTGTCGGGCAAGCAGACGATGATCGTGTGCAACGACGCCACGGTGAAGGGCGGCACCTATTATCCGATGACGGTGAAGAAACATCTTCGCGCGCAGGAGATTGCCGAGGCGAACCGCCTGCCCTGCATCTACCTCGTCGACTCGGGCGGCGCCAACCTGCCGCATCAGGACCAGGTCTTTCCCGACCGCGACCATTTCGGGCGCATCTTCTTCAACCAGGCGAATATGTCGGCGAAACGCATCCCGCAGATCGCCTGCGTGATGGGCAGCTGCACCGCGGGCGGTGCTTATGTTCCCGCGATGTCCGACGAGACGGTGATCGTGCGCAACCAGGGTACGATCTTCCTCGCCGGCCCGCCGCTGGTGAAGGCCGCGACGGGCGAAGAGATCAGCGCCGAGGATCTGGGCGGCGGCGACCTGCACGCGAAGAAGTCGGGCGTGGTCGATCATCTGGCCGAGAATGACGAACATGCGCTGACCATCGTGCGCGATATCGTGTCGACCTTCGGGGCCGACGATGGCTTCGACGTCGCGATGAAAGACCCGCGTCCGCCCAAATATGACGCCGAAGAGCTCTACGGCATCATCCCCGAGGATGTCCGCGCGCCCTATGACGTGCACGAGGTAATTGCGCGCATCGTCGATGCCAGCGAGTTCCACGAGTTCAAGGCGAATTACGGCACCACGCTCGTCTGCGGCTTCGCGCATATCTGGGGCATTCCGGTCGCGATCCTCGCCAACAATGGCGTGCTGTTCAGCGAGAGCGCAGTCAAGGGCGCGCATTTCATCGAGCTGGCGCAGCAGCGGCGCATCCCCCTGCTCTTCCTCCAGAATATCTCGGGCTTCATGGTCGGTGGGAAGTACGAGGCCGAGGGGATCGCCAAGCATGGCGCGAAGCTGGTGACGGCCGTCGCGACCGCGACCGTACCCAAGATCACGGTGCTGATCGGCGGCAGCTTCGGTGCGGGCAATTACGGCATGTGCGGGCGGGCCTATAGCCCGCGCTTCCTGTTTAGCTGGCCCAACAGTCGGATCAGCGTGATGGGCGGCGAACAGGCGGCGTCGGTGCTGGCGACGGTCCACCGCGACGCCGACAAATGGACGCCCGAAGAGGCCGAAGCCTTCAAGGCACCGATCCGCCAGAAATATGAGGACGAAGGCAATCCCTATCACGCCACCGCGCGCCTGTGGGATGATGGCATCATCGACCCCGCCCAGACCCGCGACGTGCTCGGGCTTGCCTTTTCCGCAACGCTGAACGCCCCGGTCGAGGACCGCGGGTTCGGCGTGTTCAGGATGTAATGACGATGATCCAATCCCTCCTCATCGCCAATCGTGGCGAAATCGCCTGCCGTATCATCCGTACCGCGCGCGAGATGGGCATCCGGACCGTTGCGGTCTATTCGGACGCGGACGCCAAGGCGCTGCATGTGCGCGAGGCCGACGAGGCCGTGCATATCGGGCCTTCGCCGGCGCGCGAATCCTATCTGATCGGCGAGAAGATCATCGCGGCGGCCAAGGCGACCGGGGCCGAGGCGATCCATCCGGGTTATGGGTTTCTGTCCGAAAATGCCGAGTTCGCGCAGGCGGTCGCCGATGCCGGGCTCGTCTGGGTCGGACCGAAGCCGTCGTCGATCACCGCAATGGGCCTCAAGGATGCCGCGAAGAAGCTGATGGCCGAGGCCGGGGTACCGGTGACGCCGGGCTATATGGGCGAAAACCAGGACCCGGCCTTCCTCGCCGAACAGGCCGCGCAGATCGGCTATCCCGTGCTGATCAAGGCGGTCGCGGGCGGCGGCGGCAAGGGAATGCGCAAGGTCGATGCTCCGGCCGATTTCGCCGACGCGCTCGCCTCGTGCCAGCGCGAGGCGGCGGCATCGTTCGGCAACGACCATGTGCTGATCGAGAAATATATCCTGACCCCGCGCCATATCGAGGTGCAGGTGTTCGGCGACACCCATGGCAATGTCGTCCACCTGTTCGAGCGCGACTGCTCGCTGCAGCGCCGCCACCAGAAGGTGATCGAGGAAGCCCCGGCCCCGGGCATGGACGAAGCGACGCGCGCCGAGCTGTGCGCCGCCGCAGTGCGCGCCGCAAAGGCCGTCGACTACGTCGGTGCAGGGACGATCGAATTCATCGCGGACGCCAGCGAGGGCCTGCGGGCCGACCGCATCTGGTTCATGGAAATGAACACGCGATTGCAGGTCGAGCATCCCGTCACCGAGGAGATCACCGGCGTCGATCTGGTCGAATGGCAGCTTCGTGTCGCGTCGGGCGAACCGATCCCGCTGGCACAGGACGAGCTCGCGATCAACGGTTGGGCGATGGAAGCACGGCTCTATGCCGAAGACCCGGCCAGGGGTTTCCTGCCCAGCATCGGCACGCTCGAACTGTTCCAGCTTCCCGAACATCTCGGCCGCATCGACACCGGCGTCTACGAAGGCGCGGAGGTGTCGCCCTTCTACGATCCGATGATCGCCAAAGTCATCGCTTACGGCGACGATCGTAGCGAAGCCCGTGAAATGCTGGCCGAAATGCTGGAGGACAGCGCGATCTGGCCGGTGAAGACCAATTCGGCCTTCCTGATTGCCGCCCTCAATCACCCCGATTTCGTCGCAGGCACGGTCGATACCGGGCTGATCGGCCGCGATGGCGACAGCATGACGGCCGAGCCGATGCCCTCGGATCAGGCGCTGACCAACGCCGCGATGGCGATGGTTCCCCGCTCGCTGCAGTCGGGTTTCCGTCTCAACGCACCCGATGTCCGAACCGCGCCCTTCCTGCTCGACGGCAAGCGCGTCGATGTGACGCTGCACGGCCCCGGCGCCGAGGAGCCCGCCGCCGCCATGCTCGTCGCCGAAAGTGGCGCGGTGTGGCAGCTTACGCCCTGGCGCGCCGCGGGCGGTGCCGGCGGCGCAGCGGGCGACGGGGCGATCCTGTCGCCGATGCCCGGCAAGATCATAGCGGTCGACGTCGCCGCGGGCGACAAGGTGACCAAGGGTCAGAAGCTGCTGACGCTCGAGGCGATGAAGATGGAGCATAGCCTGACTGCGCCCTTCGACGGCATCGTTGCAGAACTCAACGCTGCGGCCGGGGCGCAGGTGCAGGTCGAGGCACTGCTCGCGAAGATCGAGGCCGCCGAGTGAGCGGCCTGATCCTTCGCGACGCGGCGCCAGCGGATCTTCCCGCTATCCTCGCCATGCTCGCAGAGGACACGATTCCGCCGGCGCGTGAGGCCGATCCCTCGGACCCGCGTTACCTTGCCGCGTTCGATGCAATCGACGCCGACCCGAACCAGCGGCTGATTGCAGCGGAACTCGATGGCCGCGTTATCGGGACGATGCAACTCAGTTTCCTCCCGGGGCTTTCCTTTATCAGAAGCTGGCGCGGCTTGATCGAGGCGGTGCGCATTGCCGCCGACCTGCGCGGCCAAAGGCTGGGCGAGCAGATGATCTTGTGGGCGGTGGAACAGTGCCGCGCGCGCGATTGCAAACTCGTCCAACTCACGTCGTCGGCGACACGGACTGCCGCGCACCGCTTCTACGCCCGGCTCGGCTTCGTGCAGAGTCATGTCGGCATGAAATTGCATTTGAGGGACTGACGATGGCAGGCAAGTTTTTCGACGAATGGCAGATCGGCGATGCGATCGTGCACGAGATCCGCCGCACCGTGACCGAGACGGACAATCTGCTGTTCACGACGATGACGCACAATCCGCAGCCGCTGCATCTCGACATCGAAGCGGCAAAAGCATCGGAATTCGGACAGATCCTCGTCAACGGCACCTTCACCTTCAGCCTGATGGTCGGGCTGTCGGTTGGCGACACGACGCTCGGCACCCTCGTCGCGAACCTCGGCTATGACAGGCTGGTGATGCCCAAGCCGGTCTTCATCGGCGACACGCTGCGCGCGACGAGCGAGGTGATCGGCCTCAAGGAATCGAAATCGCGGCCGAATGCGGGCATCGTGACCTTCCTTCATCGCTGCATCAACCAGCGCGACGAAATCGTCTGCCAGTGCGAACGGTCAGCGCTGATCAACAGGAAGGACGTGTGATGCGCCTCCGCTCACTCCTCTTCGTTCCCGGCGACCGCCCCGAACGCTTCGCGAAGGCCGCGGCGTCGGGCGCCGATGCGATCATCCTCGACCTCGAAGATTCGGTGTCCCCTGCAAACAAAGAGGCCGCGCGCGAAGCGGTCGCCGCCTATCTCGCCGGAACGCGCGAAGTCTTTACGCTGGTCCGTGTCAATCCGCTCGACGGGCATATGACCGCCGCCGACGTTGCTGCCATTGTCGGCGGGCGCCCCGATGCGATCATGCTGCCCAAGGCCGAAGGCGCGCCGAGCATCGCCCAGCTCGATACGATCCTTCGCAGCGAGGGGGCCGCCGATGCGTCGTTGCCGCCGGTGCTGCCGATCGCGACCGAAACCCCGGCGGCGATCTTTACGCTGGGCAGCTATCGCGAGGCGAAGGCCCGGCTGGTCGGCCTCACCTGGGGCGCCGAGGATCTGCCCGCCGCCATCGGCGCGGCGACGAGCCGCGAGGCCGACGGGCGCTACACCGAACCCTATCAGGTCGCCCGCGCGCTGACCTTGTTCGCCGCACATGGTGCGGGCGTCGCGGCGATCGATACGGTGTTTCCTGCGATCAAGGACGAGGCGGGCCTTGCCGCCTATGCTGCGCGCGCGCGGCGCGATGGCTTTACCGGCATGATGGCAATCCACCCGTCACAGGTCGCGCCGATCAATGCCGCCTTCACGCCGTCCGCCGGCGAGGTTCAGCGTGCGCAGGCGATCGTCGATGCCTTCGCCGCCAATCCGGGCTCGGGGGTGCTTCAGGTGGACGGCAAAATGGTTGATGCCCCGCACCTCAAACAGGCGCGGCATATCCTGTCGCTGGCGGACTGACGCCGCGCTGTCATCTCCGCCGGAACGGGCGGTGACGCTTCATCCAGGCTTTGCCGCGGTGCCAGTTCCGGCGCAGCCCGCGCTCGGCGATCCCTTCGAACATCGCGTCGGGATTTTCGGGATCGAGCAGTTCATGCTCGGCGATATAATCGTCGAACGGCCCGGGCTCGACGAGATCGAGTAACTCGAGCGAGCGGCCCGGCCCGCGCAGCGCCTCGATCGCATCGATAAGCGACCCCGTTGTTTCATAAAGGCGACCGACATCGGCCGGATCGACGTCCAGATGCTCGCCGATCAGCGATTCGCGCAGCGCCCGGATCGTCGGCTCCACCCCGCGGTTCGCGGGCAAAGCGGCATCGATCGTCACATCGCATTCGCTGTCGAGCCCCAGCGATCGATTGTTCATGTTCGACGATCCGATACGCAGCAGGCGATCGTCGACGACCGCAGTCTTTGCATGAACATAGATCGGATCGCCGCCCGCGGTGTGCGGGACATATACGCGCAGGCGGTCGCCGTGCCGCGCCTTGGCGATCGCGCGCACCAGCTTCACGCGCGCCGCGTCCATCGCCATCTGTTCGAGCCACCCGTCGGCGGTACGCGGCATCACCATGACGAATTCGGGCGGATCGTCCTCGTCCAGCCGCTCGGCGATCGCCGCTGCGATCTTGGCCGAGGTAAAATATTGATTTTCGAAATAGACGAAGCGCTTCGCCGCGGCGATCATGTCGAGATAGAGCTGCTCAATCTCGCGAATTTCGGGATAGCCGTCATATTCGGCGCGCGTGCGCGATATTGCGACATCGACGTTCGTAAAATCGGGTTCGAGATTTTCGGGCCAGTTTTCGCCGTCGCCCTTTACGTCGCGCAATTGCTTGTTCGTTGCGCGCTGCCACCGTTCGTTGCCCAGATCGGCAAGCGCTTCGCCGACCGGCCCGGCCAGGATCATCGTCGAATCGTGCCACGGCATATACGGCTGGCCGTCGGGATTGGTGCGCCGCGGATCGCCGTCGCGATGGCCCCGCGTATCCCAGCGCGACGAGGACACGTCGATACCGCCGCACACCGCCAGATGATCGTCGAACACCGCGACCTTCTGGTGGTGGCTGCATCCAGTGGGGTGCGCGCTGTCGAGCCGGAAGCTGATCGAGCGCGTCACCTTCCAGCGCAGCACCATCGAGACGATGCGCGGCATGAGAAACTGTTTCAGACCGCCGAAATTCCAGCGAAGAATGTCGATATCGCGGTCGGGTTTCGCATGGGCCAGACGCAGCAGAAAATGCCCCAGCGATTCGCCCTTGCCCGCATCGTCGGGCGTCAGGGCAATCCGCGGGTCGAAATCCCAGCCGATCAGCAGGATGCGCTCTTTCGCGCGCTCCATCAGCCGAACGAGCAGCGCGTAATAGTCGGCCGCATCGACAATCATCCGCGCCTTGTTGGCGCGTTCGATCCGCCAGCAATTGCGGCCTTCCTCAACGATCGGGGTCAGCGCATCCTCGCTCATCGCCGCCTACACGCACGGGCGGCGGCGATGGTTGCGAGCCTGCACGTCAGGCGGCGAAGAATTGATCGGGCGTCAGCGCCATCATCGCTTCGCTGCCGGCCTCGATCTTGCGGCGCAACGCGCCCGCATCGGGGATGAAGCGTTCGCCGAAATGACGCGCGGTAACAAGCTTGGCTTCGAGGAACGCCTTGTTCCCGCGCCCTTCGTCGAGCGCCTTCTGTGCCGCTTCGGCCATGCGCAGCCACATGAGGCCCAGCGCGACGATACCCATGATGTGCATGTAATGATGCGCGCCCGCGCCGACATTATTGGGGTTGGTCATGCCATTGGCCATGAACCACATCGTCGCGGCCTTGAGTTCGCCATTGGCCTTTTCGAGTTGCCCCGCAAAATCGGCGAAGGCCGGCTTGTCCTTCGCCGCCGCACATTCGGCGTCGACGATCGCGAAAAAGGCCTGGATGGCACGGCCGCCATTCTGCGCGAGCTTGCGGCCGACGAGGTCCATCGCCTGTACGCCGTTGGCGCCTTCGTAGATCATCGTGATGCGGGCATCGCGGACATATTGGCTCATGCCCTGCTCTTCGATGTAGCCGTGGCCGCCGAACACCTGCTGCGCGTTGGTCGCGACGTCATAGCCCTTGTCGGTGCCATAGCCCTTGATCACCGGGGTCAGCAGGCTGACGAGGTCGTCGGCCTGCTGCCGCTCCTCTTCGGACGCGGCGCCATGCGCCAGATCGACCTGCAGCGCCCCCCAGAGGCACAGGCCGCGCAGTCCCTCAACCACCGCCTTGCCATCCATCAACATGCGGCGCACGTCTGGATGGACGAACAGCGGGTCGGCCTTCTGGGCGGGATCCTGCGGCCCGGTCAGCGCCCGGCCCTGCCGGCGGTCCTGCGCATATTGCACGGCATTCTGATAGGCTATGTCGGCCTGACCCAACCCCTGTATGCCGACGCCGAGGCGCGCGGCGTTCATCATCACGAACATCGCGGCAAGGCCCTTGTTCTCCTCGCCGACCATCCAGCCTTTTGCGCCGTCATAGTTCATGACGCAGGTCGCATTGGCGTGGATCCCCATCTTGTGCTCGATCGACCCGCACGACAGCGTGTTGCGCTCACCGAGCGAGCCGTCGTCGTTCACCAGATATTTTGGGACGATGAACAGCGAAATTCCCTTGACGCTGTCGGGTGCGTCAGGGGTCTTTGCCAGCACGAGATGGATGATATTGTCGGTGAGGTCATGCTCGCCCGACGAGATGAAAATCTTCGTCCCCGTGATCGAATAGCTGCCGTCGCCGTTCGGCACCGCGCGGGTGCGGATCAGGCCAAGATCGGTGCCGCACTGCGGTTCGGTCAGGTTCATCGTGCCGCCCCATTCGCCCGACACCATCTTGGGGACATAGAGCCTCTTCTGCTCGTCCGACCCCTTGACCAGCAACGCCGAGACCGCCGCCTGCGTCAGCCCCGGATACATGGCGAAAGCCTGGTTCGCTGCCATCCGATATTCCTCGACCGGAAAGCCGAGGACGTGGGGCAGTCCCTGACCGCCGAATTCTTCGGGCTGGTTGAGCAGCGTCCAGCCCGCCTCGCAATAGGCCTTATACGCTTCCTTGAACCCCTCGGGCGTGGTGACCGAACCGTCTTCATGACGCGTGCAGCCTTCGAGGTCGCCCGACCTGTTGATCGGGAACAGCACCTCTTCGCAGAATTTGCCGGCCTCGGTCAGCACCGCCTCGACCATATCGGGCGACGCATTGGCGAAGCCCGGCAGATCGGCATAGCGATCGATGCCAAGGACATCATTGAGCTGGAACAGCGTATCTTGGATCGGGGCGCGATAGACAGGCATGCGAAATCTTTCCGATAAATCAGGTGTTGGCAATCAAACTTGCCCGGGGAGGTTCCGGTTGCCGAAGCTCAGCCGACTTTTTCGCCAGCGTCGACCTTTTTCACCATATCGATGAAACGTGTCAGTTCCTCGACGGCGCTGTCGATGTCATCGCGCTGACGCTGGAGCAGCGCGATGCGCTCCTCGCATTTTTCGACCGTGACCTGGCGCTGGAGCTTGCGGCCATCGCCGACGTCGTAAAGGTCGATCATCTCGCGAATGTCGGCCAAGCTAAATCCGGTGCGCTTGGCACGCAGAATCCAGGCCAGCCGGGCGCGGTCGCGTTTCGAATAAATACGCGACAGCCCCTTGCGCGAGGGGCTGATCAGCCCTTCGTCCTCGTAGAACCGAAGCGCACGCGCGGTGACGCCGAATTCGGTCGACAGATCGGTGATGCTATATTGTTCGCGCCCCAGGTGATCGGGCGTGTCGATATGGGCGTGGCCGTATTCTTCGGTCATCCCGAAAGACTAGTTTCCGTTGACGTGAACGTCAAGGCCGTCGGAGATAAGGAAAAGCGCCGCTTACGGCGATCCGCAAGGCCGGACCATATTGCCGCGTCCATCGCGCAACTGCAAGCCCTTTGCATCGTCCGCCGACCAGCTCGCCCGCGGCAGGCGCAGGCCCGAGAGCGACGCGCGCGACGGGCACAGGCTGTCGCATTGCGACGGCAGGCGTCCGGGCAGGCGCAGGTCGTCATCCTCTTCGTGGACAAGTGCCTCGCATCCCTCGACCCCGGCGAAGCGCATCCGCCAGTCATCCCCGTCGCGGACGATGGTGCCGCGCGCATTGCACGACAGGCCGGGACCGAACGACGCGCTCACCGCAAAGCGCCACTGCCCGGCGCCGTCAGGGACAACGCACATCGCATCGCGCCCAAGCTCGTGCGTGCGTTCGAACAGGCCGGTCGGATCGCTTGCATCGGCGCGTACCACTCCGCGT
This sequence comes from Sphingopyxis sp. A083, assembly GCF_001468495.1. Taxonomy (NCBI): domain Bacteria; kingdom Pseudomonadati; phylum Pseudomonadota; class Alphaproteobacteria; order Sphingomonadales; family Sphingopyxidaceae; genus Sphingopyxis; species Sphingopyxis sp. A083. The sequence goes on from NZ_LNSK01000002.1 coordinate 566,257, forward strand.
TCGCGCGCCGCGATTTCCAACGGATTGCGCGTATCGATCGCGGCATCGGCGCCGTCGCGCTTCGCCCGGTCGCAGCCGCCGACGAGCAGCAGAACCGCGACGAGGAGGTACGCAACGCGTGAGCTAGGCATAGGTATCGAGGAAGGTCAGGCTGCCGTCGCACTCGATCCGGCGATAAAAGCAGGATCGGCGACCTGTGTGACAGGCCGGACCGGCGGGCTTCACGCGCAAGAGCAGCGCATCCTGATCGCAGTCGACGCGCATTTCGACGACCGTCAGCCCGTTGCCCGAGGTTTCGCCTTTGCGCCACAGCGCGGCCCGCGACCGCGACCAGAAATGCGCCTGCCCCGTCTCCTGCGTCAGCGCGATCGCGTCGGCATTCATATGCGCGACCATCAGCAGCACGCCGCTGTCGACGTCGGTCACGATGGCGGTCACCAGCCCGGCGGCGTCGAAACGCGGCAGGAAACGGTCGGTGGTGTCGCGCGAAGCATCCATGGTCCGCGCCTTAGAGCAGGTCGAGAGCGGCTGTCACCCCCCGCGCGGGTGGAGTTGACATCAAAAGGTCAAATATGGGGGGCGACATTTGGGTTCGGCACTCCTATATGCGCGGCAGTCCCAGCCCCCTGCCCCTGGATTGACATGCTGACGACCCATCCTTTTGACGACGACAAGCTCCGCGAGGAGTGCGGCGTCTTTGGTATTCACGGCGCCGAAAGTGCCGCTGCGGTCGCGGCGCTGGGGCTTCACGCCCTGCAGCACCGCGGTCAGGAAGCCGCGGGCATCACCGCCTTCGATGGCAAGGATTTCCATACCCACCGCGCGATGGGGCATGTTGCGGGCAATTTCGACCGCGACGACATCATCCGCCAGCTCGCGGGCGCGTCGGCGATCGGCCATGTCCGCTACTCAACCACCGGCGAGACGGCGCTGCGCAATGTCCAGCCGCTGTTCGCCGACCTGGCCACCGGCGGCTTTGCAGTCGCGCATAACGGCAATATTTCCAACGCGATGGCGCTGCGCAAGATATTGGTGCGCCGCGGATCGATCTTTCAGTCGACGAGCGATACCGAGGTCATCATCCACCTCGTCGCCACGTCCAACTATCGCACCCTGCTCGATCGCTTCATCGACGCGCTGAAACAGGTCGAGGGCGCCTATTCGCTGATCTGCCTGACCGCGGAAGGCATGATCGGCTGCCGCGATCCGCTCGGCATTCGTCCGCTGGTCATCGGCAAGCTGGGCGATGCGTACATCCTCGCGTCCGAAACCGTGGCGCTCGACGTCGTCGGCGCCGAATTCGTCCGCTCGGTCGATCCCGGCGAACTTGTGATCATCCGCGACGGCCAGCTTTCGTCGCACCGCCCCTTCGCCGATCGCGCGGCACGGCCGTGCATCTTCGAATATGTCTATTTCTCGCGCCCCGATTCGATCGTCGACGGCACCAGCGTCTATTCGGTGCGCAAGGCGATCGGCGCCGAACTGGCGCGCGAAAATCCGGTCGATGCCGATCTCGTCATCCCGGTCCCCGACTCGGGAACCCCGGCGGCGATCGGCTATGCGCAGGAATCGGGCATTCCCTTCGAGCTCGGTATCATCCGTTCGCACTATGTCGGCCGCACTTTCATCCAGCCGGGCGACAAGGTTCGCCACCTCGGCGTCAAGCTGAAGCACAATGCCAATCGCGCCCTGATCGCCGGCAAGCGGATCGTGCTGATCGACGATTCGATCGTGCGCGGCACAACCAGCCTCAAGATCGTGCAGATGATGCGCGACGCGGGCGCCGCCGAAGTGCATATGCGCATCGCCAGCCCGCCGACTTCGCATAGCTGCTTCTACGGCGTCGACACGCCCGAACGCGCCAAGCTGCTCGCGGCGCAGATGACGGTCGGCCAGATGGCCAATTTCATCAATGCCGACAGCCTGTCCTTCCTGACCATCGACGGCCTGTACCGCGCGCTGGGTGAGGCGCGACGCAACGACGATTGTCCGCAATATTGCGATGCCTGCTTCACCGGCGACTATCCGACCACGCTGACCGATTTCGACGAGAACAGCCTGGAAGATCAGTTTTCGCTGCTTGCCGAACGGGTTGTCTGACGAAATGACGATGAATTCTGAAGAACTGGCGGGACAGACGGCGCTCGTCACCGGCGCGAGCCGCGGCATCGGCGCTGCGATCGCCGAATCGCTCGCACGACGCGGCGCGCATGTCGTGATCACCGCCCGCACCGCGGGCGGGCTCGAGGAACTGGAAGACCGCATCCACGATGCTGGGGGCAGCGCGACCATTGCACCGCTCGACCTGACCGACGGCGACAGCATCGCCCGGCTGGCGAGCGCGATCGCCGAACGGTGGCAGCAACTCGACATGCTCGTGCTCAATGCCGCGATGCTCGGCACGCTGACCCCGGTTGGCGCGATCGACGGTAAGGAATTCAACAAGCTGCTGACGCTCAACCTCGTCGCGCAGCAGGCGCTGATCGCCAATTTCGATCCCTTACTGCGCCGCGCGCCTGCGGGTCGCCTCGTCGCATTGTCGACCGGCGTTGCGCGGACCCCGCGCGCCTATTGGGGCGCCTTTGCCGCGTCGAAGGCGGCGTTCGAGGTGCTGGTGTCGAGCTATGGCGCCGAAATGCGCAATATCTCGAACGTCCGCACCGCAATTCTGGACCCCGGCGGCACGCGCACCCAAATGCGCGCACGCGCCTATCCCGGCGAAGATCCGCAAAGCATCAAGGATCCGGCGGTCGTCGGCGAATTCGTCGCTCGAATGATGGTCGACGGTTTCGACAGCACCGCCTATCACGCGCTGCCGAAGGTGATGGCAGAGGCTTAACGCGATATTTGCTTTCCCGGGCTATCACGCGCTCTCAAGCGTTTCGAGAAGCAAGGGCATGGAAATGGGCGGCAATATTCTGCGTTCCGCGGTCGCGGCGGTTATCGGCATTGCGGTCGCCTTCGGCCTGTTGTGGATCGCCCAATATGCGGGCGGCGAATTCGCTCCCGAAGTCTATGACCTCGACACCGGCGAAATCCTGATCCCGCTCGGCGCGACAATTGCGTTGCTCGTCGGCTGGTTCGTCGGCACCTTCGCCGGAAGCTGGCTCGCGATGCGCATTTCGGACGGCACCGGCGCCGGCTGGGTTGTTGCCGGAGCGATTCTGGGCGCAGCCATCTATCGTTCGATCACCTTGGCTGATGCCTGGTGGGTGATGGCGCTGGGCGTCCTGATCCCGGTTGTAGCCGCCTGGCTCGCTCAGCGCGCTACCGCTACGCCGGTCGTCTGAACGGCACTGTGGCGCTAGACGCATCAACAAATCAGCGGCTGCTTTCCCGGTCGACCGCAGCCTGCACCGCCTTGTAAAAGGCCTCGCGCGCCGCGCCCACGCCTTCGGGGTCGGTTGCGGTCGGCCAGTTGCCGTTCGATGCGATGACGAGCCGTCGTTTGGGGTCGATGAAGATGCCCTGCCCGAAGATGCCCTGCGCGGCGAAGCTGCCGTCGTCGTTGGTCCACCATTGATACCCGTAGCCGCGCCCCGGCTGATCGATCGCGGCCTGCTTGGTCGTCGCGGCGGCGAGCCAGTCATCGGGCAGAACTTTCTCCCCGCCAGCCACGCCGCCGCCGAGAATGAACAGACCGAAACGGGCATAATCGCGCAGGCTGGCCGATACGCAGCAACCGCTGATCTCGTGCCCCGTCGGGCCGAGCATCCAGACGGCGTCCTGATCCATGCCGAACGGCTTCCATATCTTTTCGGACAGATAGGATGAGAGTGTCTTGCCCGTCGCACTCGACACGAGGACGCCGATCAAATTGGTCTCGCCGGTCTTGTAGACCCATTTCGACCCCGCGGGCGCCTCGCGCGGCAAGGTCTTCATATAGCTGACGGTAATATCCTCGCCCGCGATGGGCTTTTGCAGATTGAACTGCGCCACGTCCGATTTGGGATCGGTATAATCCTCATTCCAGCGCACGCCCGAGGTCATCGTGAGAAGCTGGCGCACGCTGACGTCGTCATAGGCCGAACCGCGCAGTCCGGGGATATACTGCGTCACCTTGTCGTCGAGGCTCTTGATATAGCCATCCTTGACCGCCGCACCGACAAGCGTCGAGGTAAAGCTCTTCGCGACCGAAAAGCTCGTCCAGCGTCCCGCAGGACCATAGCCGAGCGCATATTTTTCGAGCCGGATCTTGCCGTCCTGAACGATGATCAGCCCCGCATTGCGCTGGCGCGCCATATGCGCGTCGATGTCGACCCCGACATCGAGCGGCTGTCCTTCGGGCAGCGGATAGACCGGGCCGCCCGCCGCAATGGTGTGCACGACGACCTTGGGCACCGATTCCATCGTACGGAAAGCGGCGTCGCGTTGATCCTGGCTCCAAAACAGCACATTCTGATCCTTTGGCATGGCGTCGGTGGTCTGTGTCGCGGCAGGCCCGGCATGGCCGGCCAGCGCCACGGGCAATAGCAAGGCGGCCAATCGTCGTCGCATTCCCCTCTCCCTCTTCTCGATTACAGTCGACTATGCGTCGATCTTTTCCAGCGTGACCTGCGCGACGTCGATCCCGCCGCCGCGAAAACCGCCTTCGCAATATTGCAGATAATAGCGCCACAGACGGATGAAGCGTTCGTCAAAGCCCGACGGGAGTTGCCCCGCCGACACCGCCTCGTCAAAACGTTCGCGCCACTGGCGCAGCGTTTCGGCATAGTCGCCGCCGAAATGACGCACATTGCCCCATGCCAGCCCGCGCGCTTCGGCCAAGGCCCGGAAGCGACTTTCGGAAATCAGGCAACCGCCGGGGAAAATATAGGCCTGAATGAAGTCGCTGCTCGCCGCATAGCGTTCGAACAGCGCGTCGTTGATCGCGATATACTGGATCGCCGCCTTGCCGCCGGGGCGGAGCAGCCGCGCGATCGCGTCGAGATAGGCGGGCCAATAGGCCTGCCCCACCGCCTCGACCATTTCGACGCTCGCAATCGCGTCATAGGGGCCCTTGGCGTCCCGATAATCGCAGATTTCGACACGCGAACGCCCCGAAAGATCGACCGCCTGCAATCGCGCCTCGGCCACCTCCGCCTGCGACGGCGACAGGGTGATACCGGTATAGAGAACATCGTGGCGCTCGACCGCGCGTTCGGCGAGTGCGCCCCAGCCGCAGCCGATTTCGAGCAGCCGCGTCCCCGACCGCAGGTCGAGCCGGTCGAGGATCGCATCGACCTTGACCTCCTGCGCCTCTTCCAATGTCATACTAAGGTCGGTGAACAAGGCACTCGAATAATTGAGTCCGCTGTCGAGCCAAAGCCGGTAGAAATCATTGCCCAGATCGTAATGCGCCAGAATATTGCGCTTCGAACCGCTGCGGCTGTTGCGGTTGACGATATGGGCGGCGCGATTGATCCAGTGCAGCGGCCCGCGCGAGCGCGCGACATTGCCCAGCGTTTCGCCGTTGCGCATGAACAGATCGAACAGCGGGACCGGATCGGGCGAACTCCATTCGCCCAGGTCCCAGGCCCGGTACCAACCGACCGATCCCGACATCGCGAGGCGCACCAGCGCCGACCAGCTTTTCAGATGAACGATCGCGGTCGGGCCCTTGCCACGTCCGCCCAGGATGCGCACGCTGCCATCGGGCAGATGTCCCTCCAGCGTCCCCTTGCCCAGCCCGGCATCGATGCGGTCGAGCAGGCGATGGAACAGCGCCGACGGGGCGCGACCGACGAGGCGCGCGATAAAACCACCCGACCGAAAAACCCTGTCGGCGCGAAGAAGCGCTTTGCCGCGACGGGGGCTGACATGGGTGTTCATTAGCATTCCCTGCCGCAAAACCTGCGCCATGACAATCAGTTGTCGTCGGCCTTCATGACGTCATAAGCCGCCAGCGCCCGCGCGCGCGCTTCGCGATGCCCAATGATTTTCGGGGGATAGCTTCGCGGACGGCGACCGAATTCATCGGGATCGTGGATTGCGGCATCGCCGATATCGGCCAGTTCGGGCACCCATTGGCGGATATAGGCGGCGGCATCGAATTTCTCCGACTGGGTAAGCGGTGCCATGATGCGCGGAAACATGTTCGAGTCGACACCCGACCCCGCGACCCACTGCCAATTCACCGCATTGGACGCGTAATCGGCATCGACCAGCGTATCCCAAAACCATTGTTCGCCGCGCCGCCAGTCGATGAGCAGATGCTTGATGAGGAAACTCGCGGCGATCATCCGGACGCGATTGTGCATCCAGCCGGTTGCCCAGAGCTGCCGCATGCCGGCATCGACGATCGGATAGCCCGTACGTCCCTGTTGCCAGGCGGCGAAATCGGCGTCGGCCTCCTTGCCACTCCGCCAGGGCAGCGCGGTATCGAAGGCTTCGCGGGCACTGCGGCCGCCGTAATCGGGATATTGCAAGATCACCGTCTGCGCATAGTCGCGCCACCCGATCTCGGCGAGGAACACATCGACCGATCCCCCCGCGTCCGCGACGGCATGCCAGATCGCGGCGGGCGAAACCTCGCCGAAGTGAAGATGTGGCGACAGGCGCGAACTGCCTTCGATCGCGGGCAGGTTCCGTTGCTCGTCATAACGCGCTGCGATCTCGGCAAAAGCGCCGAGTCGCACCTGCGCGCCCGTTTCGCCCGGCGTCCATTCGCCTTCGAACCCCGTCGCCCAATTGGGGCGGGACGGCAGCAGTTTCCAATCGTCGAGTCGGTCCGACGCCGGCCAGCGGTCGGGCGCATCGAGGCCTTCGGGCGCATCCACGGGCACAGGCGGCGGCATATGATCGCGCAGCGCGCGCCAGAAGGGGGTGTAGATTTTATAGAGACCGCCGCTGCCGGTCTTCACCGATCCCGGCGGCGCGAGGTAATTGCCGTCGTGACATACGAGATCGAGCCGCTTCGCGACCGCGCGCTCGGCATTGCGCCACCATGGCTCGTAATGGTGGAGGCAATGGACGGCGCCGACCCCGCTCTCCTCCGCAATCTTCGCCAGTTCGTCCTCGCACTTGCCGCGCCGCAGGATCAGCCGCGAGCCGCGCGCGCGCAGGCTTTCATCGAGCCGCGCGAGGCTGTGATGCAGCCACCAGCGCGACGCGCCGCCCATCGCCCGATGCCGGGGCGTTTCGTCGTCAAGAATATAGACGGGAATGACCGGCCCCGATGCCGCCGCAGCGACAAGCGCCGCCTGATCGGCGAGCCGCAGATCGCGGCGAAACCACAGGATCGTCGGCGGCGCCATCAGGGATAGCTGGCGGTATCGGGTGCGGTCACGCGCACCTTAAAGTTGTCGCGCGCCAGCGGCTGCATGTAGCGCTGATCGTGCAGGACGATCGCATCGCCGTCGCGCGTCGCGACCGGCATCCGTGCCCAGAAAAGGAAGGCGCGCGCGGGCGGATCGGACTTCAGCCACGCGCGGAGGCGCATGTCGTCCATGCCCGTCGGAACCCCCGGCTCCACCGTGCTCCCCTGCCCCAGCGCATAGGCGCCGCTGCCATAGCGCCCGCCCCCGCGCCAAAAGATATCGCGCCGCCAGAAGGCGATCGGCGGCGGGCTCGCGACGACCAGCGCGCCGCCTTGTCCGCTCCGGCGCAGCAGGTCGGCCGCCTGCGCCTCGGCCTGCCCCGTCATGACACCGTTGGCTAAGATATAGGCGCAAACGGCGGTGAAACCGATCCAAGCCGGACGTCGCCAGTCAGGCGCCCCGCGCCGTTCGCGTCGCATCGACAGCCAGACCGACAGGCCGAGCGCCAGCCATATCCACAGGTCGATGATGAACAGCGTATCGCCATAGAACCAGCGGTGGCTGAACGGTTCGAGCAGCCGCACGCCATAGTTGTTGAGCCAGTCGAGCGCCGGGTGGCTGAGGCACCCGATATAGGCGAGCGCGAGCAACCAGCCGCGATGCAAGGGCGGCCTTGTAGCGGGCCGCGTTCCCCGCCGCGTCTGCCAGCGGTCGAAGGCGATCATCGCCGCCCAGAGCAGGACCGGCAGCAAAAGCAGCGCGATCGGCCCATGGGTGATCCCGCGGCGCATCGCGAGCGATTCGACGCCATAAAAGGCGCAGCTTGCATCGATGTCGGGCAGGTTCGCGGCGAGGATCAGCGTCGGCATCGCCAGCGCGGTCTTTTTCTTGAGCCCCATTTGCCCAAGAACCGCGCCGACGAGGCTGTGGGTCAGATTGTCCATGCGCCCCTATAAAGCCGACGCGCGCATCGACCGCAAGCGATCAGAGATCGGGCCCGCCTTCGCTGACCGTCCAGGTCTGCCCTTTCTTGAGCAGGCTCTGCAGATCGGCCTTCTTGCCCTCGGCCGCCGCCTTGTTCTGGCGCCATACGTCGGCTTCGAAAGTCGGACGCGGATCGTCGTAGAGGACACCGAGCGCCATCGGGAATTCGCCGAAGCGCATTTCCACGAGCATGTGCGCGACGCTGCGGTTGGTGACGTCGTGGACGATCACGCCCGCTGCCTGCCAGTCGCCATCGACGACATCGACGACCTTGAGCGTCAGCGCCTCCTGATCGAGCGCGATGCCCTTCGCGCCCTTGGCAAACAGCATCGGTTCCCCGTTCTGGAGCCAGAGCTGGCGGTCTTCAGCGCCCTTCGGCGCGGCGAAATCCTGGAACACGTCCTTGTTATAGACGATGCAGTTCTGGAAGATTTCGATAAAGGCCGCGCCCTTGTGCGCATGGGCCGCTTTCAGAACATTGGGCAGTTCCTTCGACACGTCGAAGCCGCGCGCGACGAAGCGGGCGCCGGCGCCGAGCGCGAAGGCGCAAGGCTGCGCCGGGCGGTCGACCGAGCCGAACGGGGTCGACGGGCTGTTCGTGCCGACGCGGCTGGTGGGCGAATATTGGCCCTTGGTCAGCCCGTAAATCTCGTTGTTGAACAGCATGATCTGGCAATCGAGGTTGCGCCGGATGAGGTGCATCGTGTGATTGCCGCCGATCGACAGACCATCGCCGTCGCCGGTGACGATCCACACGTCGAGTTCGGGATTGGCAAGCTTCAGCCCCGTCGCGAACGCCGGCGCACGGCCGTGGATCGTATGGAAGCCATAGCTTTCGACATAATAGGGAAAGCGCGACGAGCAGCCGATCCCGCTGATGAACACGGTGCTTTCGGGCACCGCGCCGATTTCGGGCAGGGTGCGCTGCACCGCCTTCAGGATCGCATAGTCGCCGCAGCCGGGGCACCAACGCACTTCCTGATCGGTTTCCCAATCCTTGAGCGTCGTCGTGCGGGCGATGGTCGTCATCTCGTTCACTGGAGCGCCTCCTCGATGGCAGCTTCGATTTCGGTAATCCGGAAGGGCTGGCCCGACACCTTGTTGAGCGGCTTGGCATCGACCAGATACTGGTCGCGCAGCACCGTCTTGAGCTGGCCCGTGTTCATTTCGGGCACGATCACCTTGTCATAGCTTTTGAGCAATTCGCCCAGATTGGCGGGGAGCGGCCAGATATGGCGCAGGTGAATCTGGCTGACGTCCTTCCCTTCGGCGCGCTTGCGGCGCACCGCCTGATGGATCGGGCCATAGGTCGATCCCCAGCCGACGATCGCAAGCTTGCCGCCCTCGGCGCCGAGTTCGACGATCTGGTCGGGAACCTTGACCCCGTCGATCTTCGCCTTGCGAATGTCGGTCATCGCCTGGTGATTTTCGGGCGCATAATTGATGTGACCGGTGTCGATCTCTTTCTCGATCCCGCCGATCCGGTGCAACAGGTCGGGCGTACCCGGCTTCACCCAGGGGCGCGCGAGCTTTTCGTCGCGGCCATAGGGTTTGAAGCCGCCTTCGGGTACCTGGGTCAGAAATTCGACCGGGAAGGCTTCATAGGCGGTCAGGTCGGGGACTTTCCACGGCTCGGCCGCGTTGGCGATATAGCCGTCGGTCAGCAACATCACCGGCGTCATATATTGGACCGCGATCCGGCACGCCTCGATCGCGCATTCGAACGCGTCACCAGGCGAGCGCGCGGCGATCACCGGCATCGGCGCATCGCCGTTGCGGCCATAGACAGCCTGATAGAGATCCGACTGTTCGGTCTTGGTCGGCAGGCCCGTCGACGGGCCGCCACGCTGCGAATTGACGATGACGAGCGGCAGTTCGGTCATGATCGCGAGGCCCATTGCCTCGCCCTTCAGCGCGATACCCGGTCCCGACGAGCTGGTGACGCCCAGCGACCCTGCGTAGCTCGCACCGATTGCCGAACAGATGGCGGCGATTTCATCCTCGGCCTGGAAGGTTGTGACGTCATATTCCTTGAGCCGCGACAGATGATGGAGAATCGCCGATGCGGGCGTGATCGGATAGCCGCCGAAGAACATCGGCAGATGCGCAAGCTGCGCCCCGGCGACAAGGCCGAGCGCGATACCCTCGGCGCCGGTCAGCGTGCGATAGAGGCCGGGTTCGGCGGGCGCCGGCGCGACATGATGCTGCTTGAGCGGTCCCGCGAGTTCGGCGGTTTCGCCATAGGCATGGCCCGCATTGAGCGCCGCGATATTCGCTTCGGCAAGATTGGGATCCTTGGCGAATTTCGCCTTCAGCCACTCGGTCAGCGGCTGGCGGTCGCGGTCGAACATCCACAGCGCAAGGCCGAGCGTCCACATATTCTTGCAGCGCAGCGCTTCCTTGTTGCCGAGCCCGAACGGCTTGACCGCATCCATCGTCGCCTGACTGATGTTGAGCTTCAGCAGCTGCCATTTCGCAAGGCTGCCATCCTCGAGCGGGTTGGCGTCATATTTCGCCTTGGCGAGATTGCGGTCGTTGAATTCGCCTTCGTCGGCGATGATCAGGCCGCCCAGCTTGAGTACGCCGACATTGGTCTTGAGCGCCGCGGGGTTCATCGCGACGAGCACGTCGGGGGCGTCGCCCGCGGTCGTGATCTCGCTCGACCCGAAATTGATCTGGAACGCCGAAACACCGAACAGCGTGCCCTGGGGCGCGCGGATTTCGGCCGGAAAATCAGGGAAAGTCGCCAGGTCATTGCCCGCGAGCGCCGTCGAAAGCGTGAACTGACCACCGGTAAGCTGCATCCCGTCGCCGCTGTCGCCTGCGAAACGAACCACCACTGCGTCGGAAAGGGGGGACTGCCGATCTTCGGCCCGGTCCTCGACCACTGTCGCCATTTTCTGTTCTGCCTTTAGAGTCCTGCGAATTACCGGAATGGGCCTAGGCCCGTCTTTCGTCGCCCGCAATTCAGAAAAATTTGTGCGCTGCAAAGCGGATCGGCGCGCGCCTGCCGCAATCAGTTTCCAATTGCCATTGAATTATGCCGCCCGATGGCGAATAGCAGCGGCAACAACATAGCAAAGGGATATGACGGATGACCGACGGCACGACTCCTTATGTTCGCCCCGATGTGGCGGCCTTTCTTGCCTTCCTCAACGCCCAGGACGGCCCCAAGATGGAAGAGATGCCGCCCGAGGCGGGGCGCGAGATGATGCGCGTGATGGGCCAGATGGCCGACGTGCCGCGCGGCGCGATCGCGAAGGTCGAGGATCGCACCATTCCCGGACCCGCCGGTGAGATTTCGATCCGCATCTATGACAACCGTCCCGATCGCGAGCCCGGCCCGGTCATGGTCTTCTACCATGGCGGCGGCTGGGTGATCGGCGATCTCGACACGCACGATCCCTATTGCGCCGAAGCGGCGCGTCAGCTCGACATGCCGGTGATCGCCGTCGACTATCGCCTCGCACCAGAACACCCCTTCCCTGCGGCGCCCGAGGATTGCGAAGCGGCGACGCGCTGGGTCGCCGACAATATTCCTTGCACCGGGCTGGTCCTGTCGGGCGACAGCGCGGGCGGCAATCTGACCATCGCGACCGCGCTCGCGCTGCGCGATACGCCAGCCGCGAAGCCGGTGGTCGCGATCCATCCGATCTATCCGGCGGTCACGACGCATCAGGACTGGCAAAGCTATCGCGATTTCAAGGATGGCTATCTGCTCACCGAAGGCGGCATGACCTGGTTCGGCGATCATTATGCCGCCGATCCCGCCGATCGCCGCGCATCGCCGATCGATTTCGACGCCGCCGGCCTGCCGCCGACCCTGCTTGTGACCGCGGGGCTCGATCCGCTGCGCGATCAGGGCCGCGCCTATGCCGGCAAGTTGATCGCCGCCGGGGTGCCGACGACCTACCGCGAGGCCGCGGGCACCATCCACGGCTATATCTGTCTGGCGCAGGGCATCCCGAGTGCCAAGGACGACATCCGCGGCAACCTGACCGTCCTCAAGGCGATCGTCGCCGAAGCGACCGCATGATCGACGCCAGCGCCCTTCCCTATCGCCCCTGCGCCGGGGTGATGCTCGCCAATCGCCATGGCCGCGTTTTCGTCGGCCAGCGACTCGATTCGGCCGAGGACGCGTGGCAGATGCCGCAAGGCGGCATCGATCCCGGCGAGGATGCCGAAGATGCCGCAATCCGCGAACTCAGCGAGGAAACCGGCGTCCATGCCGGACTGGTCGATATCATCGCGCGCAGCAAGACCGAGCATTTCTACGACCTCCCCGACCATCTGATGGGCAAGATGTGGGGCGGGAAATATCGCGGTCAGCGCCAGTCGTGGTTCCTGATGCGCTTCATGGGCGAGGATAGCGATGTCGATATCGCGACCCGGCATCAGGAATTTCGCGCCTGGCGCTGGGCCGAACTCGACGAGCTCGAACGGCTGATCGTCCCGTTCAAGCGCCAGCTTTACCGCGCCGTCGTCGACGAATTCCGCCCACTGGTCTGATCGCGCAAAGCGACGGCGGTGCGAAAGACGTCGGCGAACATCGCCGGCGTCAGTCGCCCGGTGTTCGTGTTGTAGCGCGAGCAGTGATAGCTATCGACCAGATGGCGCCCGTCGGGCAGGCGATGCACCGCGCCATGCGCAAACCGATAGGCGGCGAGCCGTCCGCCCACAGCGCGAACCGCCGCGTCATGCGCAATTCGGCCGAGTGCGATCAGCACCCTGACCTGTGGCAGCGCCGCGAGCTGTCCCTCGAAATAGGGTCGGCAGGCGGCGATTTCGGCGGGCGTCGGCTTGTTCTGCGGCGGCAGGCATTTGACGCTGTTGACGATGATCGTTCCGTCCAGGCGCAGCCCGTCGTCGATCCGCCCGTCATAGACGCCGCAGCTGAGCCCGAAGGCGGCGAGCGTTTCGAACAACAGGTCGCCCGCATAATCTCCGGTAAACGGCCGCCCGGTGCGGTTGGCGCCGTGCTTTCCCGGCGCGAGCCCGGCGATGGCGAGCCACGCATCGGGGTCGCCGAAAGCATAGACGGGGGCATTCCACCAATCGGGATGCTCAGCGCGACAGGCGGCACGCAACCCGACAAGGCGCGGGCAACGTCGGCAATCGCGCGGCGGCTCGGTACCGGGCAAGGGGCTGTCAATCTTCACCCCGCTGCGATAGGCGCATGGGCATGACCAGCGCAACGCCCCTCCCCCTCTATGCCATCGGCCTTGGTTCGAACCGCCGCCACGTCCGCTTCGGCGATCCGCGGCGCGTGCTTCTCGCAGCGCTGGCTGCGCTCGAAAGCGACGATATCGAACCCGTCGATGCGAGCCCGATCGTCGCGAGCGCACCGATCGGCCCCTCGCGCCGCCGCTACGCCAACGCCGTCGCGCTCGTCGCCTCGCCGCTCAGCCCGCCCGAGATGCTTGATCGGCTGAAAGCCATCGAAGCTGCTTTCGGACGGCGGCGCGGCCAGCGCTGGGGCGCGCGCACGCTCGACCTAGACATATTGCTGTGGTCGGAGGGCGCATGGAGCGATGCGGCGCTCACCGTGCCGCACGCGGCAATGACCGTGCGCGATTTCGTGCTCGGCCCGCTCCGCATGATCGCACCCGCCTGGCGCCATCCGCTCAGCGGCCAAAGCGTCCGCCAACTCGCCGCGCGTCTTTCGCGGGCAAAGCCGGTTGACCACGGCGCTTCGGCGCACTAGGGCGACGGCTCGCTTTCGCACACCGCCCCCGCGCGGTCCGCGATGGGCCCTTAGCTCAGTCGGTAGAGCAACTGACTTTTAATCAGTAGGTCGCTGGTTCGAACCCAGCAGGGCTCACCATAACCGCCGGAATTGGCGTCTTACCTCAGGCGAAGTGCAGCTTGCGATATTTGCCGCGGAAGTAGAGCAAGGGATCGCGGCGCGGTTCGAAGATCGCTTTCAGGACGCGGCCGACAAGAATGAAATGATCGCCGCCCGGATGCACTGCCTCGCGCGCGCATTCGAAACTGCTGAGCGATCCCGACAGCACCGGCGTACCGAATTCGCCGATCTCCCACCCGGTTGCCGCGAAGCGGTCCTCGCCCTTGCCCGCAAAGCGATTCGACGTCGGCTGCTGGCCGATCTGGAGCACATTGACCGCGAAATGCTCCGCTTCGCGCAGCACCGCCGCGCTGCCGGCATTGTTGGCGATGCAAACGAGGAGGAGCGGCGGGTCGAGCGATACCGAGGTGAAGCTGTTGGCGGTGAGGCCGATCGGCTGGCCCGCCGCATCGATCGCTGTGACGACGGTAACGCCGGTCGCGAAACAGCCGAGTGCGTCGCGAAAGGTCCGCGCATCGGACCCAGCGCGATATTCGGGCCAGCCGCGCGGCGCGCGACGCTCGAGAAAGTCGATCAGATGCGCGCCAAGCGCATCGATCCGGTCTTCGGTGACGACCAGCGCGGCGTCCTCCACCTCGACCAGTTCGCCATCGGGGAGCTGGCCGACGAACGCCGCAGCCGAGGCGCGCGAGACAAGTTCGCTCATCGCGCCGCGGACATAGAGCGTCGGCAAGGCTATATTGGGGGCGATCCCCGAAAGCCGCTCGGTCACGGTAGCGGCGTCGAAGGCTTCGAACAGCCGGGCGTCCCATGCCGCCTGACCAGGCGCGCGGTTGGCCGCTTCGCGCAGGCGGTCACCGATGCGCTGCGCCATCGTTACATCGTCACTGACCGGCAGGTCGACGAGCACCAGCCCCGAGGCGAGCACCGCCGCGTCGCGTTCGAGCGCGGCAGCGGCGATCCATCCTCCGAGGGTCGAGGCGACGACGACCGGCCGCGTGCCGAGCTGCGCCAGCACCGCGCGCAGATCGCCGACCAACGCATCGAAGTCATAGCGCCCATCCTCGGGCCACTCGCTTCCGCCATGTCCCCGAAGGTCGAGGCTGATGACGCGGCGGCCGGCCTGTTCGAGCGCGTCGGCGACATTCGACCAGATCGCGCGCGTCTGGCCCGCACCGTGAAGCAGCAGCACCGCCGGGTCATTATCCGATCCGATGACGTCGGCTTCGAGGCGGATTCCCGCGAAGCCCTGATAATGAACGATGCTCATGCCGTGAAAATCTCTTTCGTCCGGTGCCGCGGCGGCGACCGGTCGGGCATGATTATTTTCGCTTGTTGATGCAAGTCAAAGTCGGGGAACCGCACCATTGCCAAAAGCGGATGGCAGGTTCCGGTGATCGAACCTGCGTTCACGGCAACCCTGCACCAGTTGCCACCCAGATCACCTCCCCCAACTGCCCTGCCGGCGTCCCACCGGCGGGGCATTTCTTTGGGAAGGCCCTTCAGGCGCGAAACCCGGTCAGTCGCTGATCGAGGACAGCCTCCGCCTCGGCTATGATGCGGTCGATCAATTCCTGGCAGCTCGGAATATCATGGATAAGGCCTTGGACCATCCCGGCCCAGAATACCCCCTTCGTCAGATCTCCCGTTTCGAGGAGTTCGCGGCCGGCCTTGCCGTTGACCAGTTCGGCGACGTCGGCAAAGGTCGCATCGGGCTGCGCAAGGCGGCGCACCACCTCCTCCGACACGGCGCTCTTGCCGACGCGCGCGGTGTTCTTGAGGCTGCGGAAGATCAGGAAGCTGCCGCGCTCGTCATTGTCGACATAGGCCTGCTTCACATTGTCGTGGATCGGCGCTTCCTTGGTCGCGCAGAAGCGCGTCCCCATGTTGATGCCTTCGGCACCGAGCGACAGCGCTGCGACCAGCCCGCGTCCGTCGCCGAAGCCGCCCGAGGCCAGCATTGGAATCTTCACCTTGTCGGCTGCCGCCGGGATCAGGATCAGCCCCGGAATATCGTCCTCGCCGGGATGGCCTGCACATTCGAAGCCGTCGATCGAGATGATATCGCAGCCCGCTTTTTCGGCCGACAGCGCATGACGCACGGCGGTGCATTTGTGCAGGATGGTGACGCCATGGGGCTTGAGCATTTCCCAAATCTCGCGCACCGCTTGGGTGCCCGCCGTTTCGACGATCTTGACGCCGCCGTCGATGATCGCCTGTGCATAGGCCTTGTAATCGGGGGCGTTGATCGTCGGAAAGACCGTCATGTTCACGCCGAAGGGCTTGTCGGTCATCGACCGGCAGCGTTCGATTTCGTCGCGCAGAGCGTCAGGGCTTGGCTGGGTCAGCGCGGTGATGATGCCGAGGCCGCCGGCGTTCGACACGGCGCTCGCCAGTTCGGCATAGCCGACGCTCTGCATGCCGCCCTGCACGATCGGATGCTCGATGCCCAGCATTTCGGTGATGCGCGTCTTGAAAGCCATGGTCCATCCTTCCCTTCTGTCTCTGCCGTTACGGCACCGTTGCTTCTCCCTTGAATTAACTTGACGCTTACGTCAACGTCGGGTTGAGAGTAGGTAGTTAGATAGCGAAGGGAATCGGAATGGCGGCGACGCACCAAGGCATATCGGATCGGGCGCTCGCGATTGCAACGAAGGTCGAGGCTTTCGTCCGCGAAACGGTCGCCCCCTATGAAAAAGACCCGCGCCGCGACCATCATGGCGCGCCGACCGACGAGCTGGTGATGGAAATGCGCGAACATGCGCGGGCCGCAGGCGTGCTGACGCCGCATATCCTGTCCGATGGTAGCCACCTCAATCAGCGCGAGACGGCGGTCGTCCTCATCAAGTCAGGGCTGTCGCCGCTCGGTCCGCTCGCGTGCAACACGATGGCGCCCGACGAAGGCAATATGTACCTGCTCGGCAAGGAGGGCAGCCCGGAGCTCAAGGAACGGTTCCTGAAGCCGATGATCGAGGGGCATGTCCGATCGGCCTTTTTCATGACCGAACCCGCCGAAGAAGGCGGCGCGGGGTCCGATCCGTCGATGATGAAAACGACCTGCCGTCCCGACGGCAATCATTGGGTCGTGAACGGCCGCAAGACCTTCATCACCGGCGCGGAAGGCGCGCGCGTCGGCATCGTCATGGCAAAGGCCGAAGAAGGCGCATGCATGTTCCTCGTCGACCTGCCCGATCCGGCGATCCGCATCGACGAGATTCCGAACACGATCGACAGTTCGATGCCTGGCGGGCACGCGACGCTGACCATCGACAATCTGCGTATCCCCGCCGACCAGATGCTGGGTGAGGCCGGCGAAGGCTTTCGCTACGCGCAGGTGCGGCTGTCCCCTGCCCGGCTGTCACACTGCATGCGTTGGCTCGGCTGCTGCATTCGCGCGCACGAAATCGCGACCGACTATGCCAACCGGCGTGAAGCCTTTGGCAAGCCGCTGATCGAGCATGAAGGCGTCGGCTTCATGCTCGCCGAGAATATGATCGATCTGAAGCAGGCCGAACTGATGATCGACTGGTGCGCCGGCGTTCTCGACACCGGATCGCTCGGCACGGTCGAAAGCTCGATGGCAAAGGTTGCGGTCTCCGAAGCGCTGATGCGGATCGCCGACCGCTGCGTTCAGGTGATGGGCGGGACCGGCGTCACCGATCGCACGATCGTCGAACAGGTGTTCCGCGAGGTGCGCGCCTTCCGCATCTACGACGGTCCGACCGAGGTCCACAAATGGAGCCTTGCCAAGAAGATCCGCCGCGACTGGAAGGCCGGACGCACCTGATGCCCCTGTCAGTTGCGCTTTGCCGCCCGATCCTCCAGCCGTAGCGTCAAAACGACTTGACGTTTACGTTAACGTCCGGATGATGGGTGAAAACATAAAGGGTAGAGGACTCGGACCGATGTCGATTTTGTACGACGAAGGGCAACAGGCGATCGCCACCGAATCGCGCCGCATATTGGAAGCGCGCGTGCACAAGGACGATCTGCTCCCGCTGCTCCAGACAAGCGGGCGCTATCACGAAGCCTTCTGGGCCACCGCGAAAGAACAAGGCTGGACCGCGCTGGCCTTGCCGGAAGCTCATGGCGGCCTTGCGCTCGGCCTAGTCGAACTCGGCCTGATCGCGCACCAGGCGGGCCGCACGCTCAGCGGCGCACCCTTTCTGACCTCGAATTTCGGTGCGGCAAAAGCGATCGAGCTATACGGCAGCGATGATCAGAAACAGCGCTGGCTACCTGGACTGGCAAGCGGTGACGTCATCGGGGCGGTCGCGATTGCATCGGGGCCTGACGCCCTGCCCGCCCATCCCAAAGTCACGCTGACCAATGATCGCCTCGATGGGGTGAAGGACGGCGTTTCGGGCGCATTACATGCCGACGTCGCCATTGTCTTCGCCAATGGCCCGGGTATGCCGGTCCTCGCGTTGGTCGATCTTGCCAAGGTCGAAAAGACGGCGATCGACAGCTTCGACAACAGCCGCTGCCTCGCCGACCTGCATTTTGCCGATACGCCCGCCGAGACGCTCGTCAGCGGAAGCGCCGCGCGCGCGGCGGCGCTGCACATTCTGGCATTGCAGGCCGTCATCACCGCGCACGAACAGACGGGCGGAGCCGAGGCGCTGATGGAAATCGCGCGCGACTATGCCGTCACGCGCAAGGCGTTCGGGCAACCGATCGGCGCCTTCCAGTCGATCAAGCACCGCATCGCCGAACTCTACGGCCTCGTCGAACTCGCGCGCGCCAATTGCATCCACGCGGCCTCGCGCGAGGGGCAGAGCGACTTCGTGACGGCGGCCGCCGCGGCGCGGCTTTCGGCGACCGAAGCCTATGACACCGCGGCGCGCGATTGCGTGCAGATCCACGGCGGCATCGGCGTGACCTGGGAAATCGGCCTGCACCTTCATATGCGCCGCGCCCGCACGCTGGCGCTTGAACAGGGAAGCAGCCTGTTCTGGGAAGATATATTGGTCGACCGCCTGGCAGGAGAAGCAGCATGAGCGATCTCGAAGCCTATCGCGCGAAGGCCGCAGCCTGGTGCGAATCCGTCGCGCCCACGTTCGGCAAGGCGGCTCGCAAGGGCCTGAGCGTCGAAGAGGATCTCGCGCTCGGACGCCGCTATCAAAAGGCGAAATTCGATGCGGGCTTCGCGGGCATCAACTGGCCTACCGACCTCGGCGGACAGGGCCTTGGCCATATCGAGAAGATCACCTTCGAAGCCGAGGAGATGAAGCACGGCTTCCCGAACGTCTATTTCGGCATCTCGCTCGGCATGCCGGTGCCGGTGCTGATGCAGTTCGGCTCTGACCGCGATTTCGTGAAGGAGCGCGTGCTCAAGGCGCTGCAGGGCGAAGAAATCTGGTGCCAGCTCTTCTCCGAACCATCGGGCGGCACCGATCTTGCCGGCCTGCGCACGCGCGCCGAAACCGATGGCAACGGGTGGAAGATTAACGGCCAGAAAGTCTGGACGAGCTGGGCGCAATATAGCGACTATGGCGTCATCGTCGTGCGCACCGACCCGACCGTCGCCAAGCACAAGGGCCTTACCTATTTCTGGGTCGACATGAAGGCGCCCGGCGTCACCGTGCGCCCGATCAAGCTCGCCGGCGGCGACAGCCACGTCAACGAAGTCTTCTTCGATGATGTGAAGATCAGCGACGACCACCGCATGTCGCCGGTCGGCGGCGGCTTCTCGGTCGCGCTCGCGACCCTGATGATCGAACGCTATGTCGCGACCGACAGCGCCGGATTCGGCCCGCACCTCGACCTGTTCGTCGATCTGGCGAAAGACCTGATGATCAATGGCCGACCGGCGATCGAGGATGGCCGCATCCGGCAGCAGATCGCCCGCAACTATGCGATGCGTTCGGGACTCGATTCGATCAATGTCCGCGCACGATTGATGATGCAGGCGGGTATGACGCCGGGGCCCGAAGGCTCGCTCAACAAGCTGGTTGCGGTTCGCTCGCGCCAGAAGCTGTCCGAACTCGCGATCGACCTGCAGGGCGTCGGCGGCTTCCACTTCGACGAGCATGCCTCGCCCAAGGACGATTGGGCGTCGAGCTGGATCAATGCGCCGACCGGCCGCATCGCCGGCGGATCGGACGAAACGCTGCTCAACACGATCGCCGAGCGCATCCTCGGCCTGCCGCAAGACCATCGCCCCGACAAGGGCGTCCCCTTCAACCAGATTCCAGCCTGAGGAGCCTCCCCATGAAACTCGATTCCTCGACCGCGGCCGTTGTCACGGGCGGCGCGTCCGGTCTTGGCCGCGCAACTGCCGAAGCCCTTGCCGCCGCGGGTGTGAAGGTCGCGATCTTCGATATCAACGACGCGCTGGGCGAAGAAGTGGCACAATCGATCGGCGGCCTGTTCGTCCATGTCGATATCACCGACGAACAGTCGGTTCTCGACGGCTTTGCCAAGGCGCGCGCCGCTCATGGTCAGGAACGCATCGCGGTCCACTGCGCGATGACGTCGCGCCGCGGCAAGACGCTCGCCTATGACAAGGAAACGGGCAAATTTCTCCGGACCCCGACCGCGGATTATGAATATGGTGTCGCGGGCATATTGACTGCAAGCTACCGCATCGGATCAATCGCGGCCGAAGGCATGGCGACATTGCCCGAACTGGAAGACGGCGAACGTGGCGCAATCATCTTCACCGCCTCGGTCGCGGCGCAGGACGCGCAGATCGGTCAGGTCATCTACGGGTCGGCCAAGGCCGGGGTAAACGGCCTCGTCCTGCCGATGGCGCGCGATCTGATGGACCTCGGCATCCGGGTCAATTCGATCATGCCCGGCGTGTTCGGTACGCCGTTGCTCGGCAATATGAACCCCAAGGTCAAGGAAAGCCTCGAAGCGTCGGTCCCCTTCCCCAAGCGGCTCGGCAAGGCCGAGGAATATGCCAGCTTGGCGATGGAAATGATCCGCAACACCTATTTCAACGGCCAGGCCGTCCGCCTCGACGGCGCGATCCGCATGGCGCCCCGGTAAACCTCGCGGTGGCCGCATAGCCCCTCGTCAAGACTTTCAAGGAAGGAACATCGTCATGGCCGAAGCCTATATCATCGACGCCGTCCGCACGCCGCGCGGGATCGGCAAGCCCGGCAAGGGCGCACTGTCGCATCTTCACCCACAGCATCTCGCCGCGACCGTCCTCGCGGCGATCCGCGACCGTAATCATCTCGACACGGCAACGGTCGATGATATCGTCTGGTCGACCTCGTCGCAGAACGGCAAGCAGGGCGGCGACCTTGGCCGCATGGCGGCGCTGTCGGCTGGGTACGACACCAAGGCCAGCGGAACTACGCTCGACCGCTTCTGTGGCGGCGGCATCAGCTCGGTCAATTTCGCCGCGGCGAGCGTGATGAGCGGCATGGAAGATTGCGTCATCGCCGGCGGTACCGAGATGATGAGCTACACCACTGCCTTTGCCGCCGAGCAGGCAAACGCAGGGCTGCCGCCGCGCCTGATGGGATCGGGCCATGAAGCGCTCGACGAAATCCACCCGCAGTCGCACCAGGGCATCTGCGGCGACGCGATCGCGACGATCGAGGGCATCAGCCGCGAAGCGCTCGACGCGCTCGCGCTCGTCAGCCAACAGCGCGCCGACAGAGCGATCAAGGAAGGCCGCTTCAACAAGTCGGTCGTGCCCGTCCTGAACCCGGACGGCAGCGTTGCGCTGGACCATGAAGAGTTCCCGCGCCCCGAAACCACCGCGGAGGGCCTTGCGTCACTCAAGCCCAGCTTTGCCGCGCTCGCCGATTTCGACATGGGCGGCGGCTTCACCTTCCGGAAGCAGATCAACCGCCGCTATCCCGACCTTGAAATCCAGCATTTCCATCATGCAGGCAATTCGTCGGGCGTTGTCGACGGCGCCGCCGCGATTTTGCTGACATCCAAGGATTATGCCGACAAGCATGGCCTGAAGCCCCGCGCGCGCGTCGTCGCCTATGCCAATATCGGCGACGATCCGACGCTGATGCTCAACGCCCCGGTTCCGGCGGCCAAGAAGGTGCTCGAAAAAGCGGGACTGACCAAGGACGACATCGACGTCTGGGAAATCAACGAAGCCTTTTCGGTGGTCGCCGAAAAGTTCATCCGCGACCTCGACCTCGATCGCGAAAAGGTGAACATCAATGGCGGCGCGATGGCGCTCGGTCATCCGATCGGCGCGACCGGTTCGATCCTGATCGGCACCGCGCTCGACGAACTCGAACGCTCGGGTGGCCGCTATGGCCTCGTCACCATGTGCGCCGCGGGCGGCATGGCACCGGCCATCATCATCGAACGCATCTAAGACAATCATCGTCATTGCGACCCCGGCGAAAGCCGGGGGAAGCAATCCAGGGCGGTTTACGCCCACCTGGATTGCAGCGTCCCCCGGATCAAGTCCGGGGTCCTCGCAATGACGATGCAGGCATGGGAGACACGACATGGCCGGACCCCTCAAGGGCATCAGGATCATCGAATTTGCGGGGATCGGTCCCGGCCCCTATTGCGGGATGATGCTCGCCGACCATGGTGCGGAGGTGATCCGCATCGATCGTCCCGGCGGCTTCATGGACCCGCGCGATCCACTGTCACGCAACCGCACCTCGATCGCGCTCGACATGAAAAATCCCGACGCGGTCGCGATCGCCCGTGACCTTTGCAAGAGCGCCGACGGCATCATCGAAGGCTATCGTCCGGGCGTCATGGAGCGGCTGGGGCTCGGCCCCGAAGTCCTGCTCGCCGACAATCCCAGGCTCGTTTACGGACGCATGACCGGCTGGGGCCAATATGGCCCCTATTCGCAGGCCGCGGGGCACGACATCAACTATATCGCACTGTCCGGCGTCCTCCACACCGTTGGCCGCGCGGGAGAAAAGCCGGTGCCGCCAGTCAATTATGTAGGCGATTTCGGCGGCGGCGGCATGATGCTGGCCTTCGGCATGGCAAGCGCGCTGCTGCACGCCGCGAAGACCGGCGAGGGTCAGGTCATCGACTGCGCCATGACCGACGGGTCGGCATTGCTCGCGGGGATGAGCTGGGGCTTTTATGCCATGGGTCGGCTGCGCGACGAGCCGGGGGTGAACATGCTCGATACCGGCGCCCATTTCTACGACACCTATGCGTGCGCCGACGGCAAGTTCATCTCGATCGGCTCGATCGAGCCGCAATTCTATGCCTTGCTGCGCGAAAAGACCGGGCTCGACGCCGATCCCGCCTTCGATGCGCAGATGGACCCGTCACAGTGGGAACCGCTCAAGGACAAGCTGACAGCGCTGTTCGCGACCAAGACGCGCGACGAATGGTGCGCGCTGATGGAAATGACCGACGTGTGCTTTGCTCCCGTCCTCTCGCTCGCAGAGGCGCCGCAGCATCCGCACAATGTCGAGCGCGAAACCTTCCTCTCGGTCGGCGGCGCCACCCAGCCCGCCCCCGCTCCGCGCTATTCGGCGACGAAGGCCGACACGCCGCGTCCCGCGCCGGCGGTGGGCGCCGATGGCGACGCGGTGCTTGCCGCGCTCGGCTACGACGCCCAGCGAATCGCCGCGCTGCGCAGCGGAGGCGCGGTCCGCTGAACCGATACGGCGACCGGGCGCCGATCCGCGCCCGGCAACGCCATCTGCAACTTGCCAGAACAGACCGCGGGGCATAGCCTGTGCGCGGTACAGGAGACGTGATGATGGGCGAATTTCTGAGTGTCGAGCGGCGGGGAAAGATCGCCATCCTGACGATGATCAAGCCCGAGAGCATGAACGCCATCGGCACCCATGCCGACTGCGACGATATCGTCGACACGCTCCGCGCGCTGGGCGAG
The DNA here is from genome assembly GCF_001468495.1 of Sphingopyxis sp. A083. Taxonomy (NCBI): domain Bacteria; kingdom Pseudomonadati; phylum Pseudomonadota; class Alphaproteobacteria; order Sphingomonadales; family Sphingopyxidaceae; genus Sphingopyxis; species Sphingopyxis sp. A083. Next base: position 590,093 of record NZ_LNSK01000002.1, read on the forward strand.
GATCGCAGCGTCAGCGCGATCATCCTTACGGGCAGCGGCAAGGCGTTCAGCGCGGGCGGCAATCTCAAGTCGATGCAGGATCGCAAGGGGATCGGCGTGCTCGATCAGCCTGATTCGACCCGCGCCAATTATCGCCGCGGCGTGCAGGCGGTGATCCGCGCGCTGATGGACTGCGAAATCCCGATGATCGCCGCGGTCAACGGCCATGCCGTCGGCCTCGGCTGCGACCTTGCCTGCACCTGCGACATCCGTATCGCGGCGGAGAGCGCCAAATTCGCCTGCAGCTTCATCAAGGTCGGCATCGTCCCCGGCGACGGCGGCGCCTGGCTGCTTCAGCGCGTCCTCGGCTATCCGCGCGCGGCCGAACTCTTCCTGACCGGCGACCGCTTCGATGCGCAGACGGCGAAGGACTATGGGCTTGTCACCGAAGTCGTCCCCGATGCCGAACTGCTCGACCGTGCGGTGGCGATCGCCGAGCGCATCGTGTGCAACCCGCCGCGCGCGCTGCGGCTCACCAAGCGGCTGCTCCGCGAGGCGCAGCACAGCCGGATGAGCGACATCCTCGAACTCAGCGCCGCCTATCAGGCGATCGTTCACGAAACCGCCGACAACCGCGAGGCGATCAACGCCTTCGTCGAAAAGCGCCCACCCGTCTTTACCGGAGAATAGCCATGATCGCCGACCGCGTCCTGCCGCTTTCGGGCATCCACAATTTCCGCGACTATGGCGGCTATGCGGTCGAGGACGGCGGACGGCTGCGGCAGGGACTGCTCTGGCGTTCGGCGCACCACGAACAAGCGACCGACGCGGATCTGGGCGCGGTCGATGCGCTGGGCCTCGAAACCGTGATCGACCTGCGCGGCGACGATGAGCGCGAAATGCATCCCTGTCGCCGCTCCGACAATTTTTCGGCGCGCGTCCTGTTCGCAGGCGGCGTCACCGCAGGGCTGGCGCCGCACCTTCAGGCAGCGGGCGGCGCGATCGACGTCGAGACGGCACGGGCACGAATGATCGATACCTATGCCGGCATGCCCTATCGCTCGGCGCTCGTCGCGACGCTGCGCCTCTATCTGGCGGCGCTCGCCGAATATGATGCGCCGAGCCTGGTGCACTGCGTCGCGGGCAAAGATCGCACCGGCTTTGCGGTCGCGATCGTCCACCGGCTCGTCGGCGTGCACGAGGATGATCTGATGCACGACTATCTGCTCACCAACACGGCGGGCAAGATCGAGGAACGCATCGCGCAAGGCGCCGCGCACATCCGCGCCCGCTATGGGGCGGAGATCAAGGACGAGGCGGTGCGCGCGCTGATGTCGGTCAATCCCGCCTATCTCGACGCCGCGCTGGCGACGGTGCGCCGCGATCATGGGGATATTCCAAGCTATGCCGAGGCGGTGCTGAATTTCACCCCCGCGATGCGCGAGGCCCTGATCGACAAGCTGGTCGTCTAGCCCCTTTCCTCAAGGGCGGATTATTCGCCCTTCACCAGCACCCCGCCCTTCACGACCGCGGCCACATGCTCGAGCCGGGCTACATCGGTGAGCGGGTCGCCATCGACCGCGATGATGTCGGCGTAGCGACCGACCGCGATCGCGCCGAGGTCGTTCGTCATGTCGAGCGCTTCGGCGCCGCTGACCGTCGCGGCGCGGATCGCCTGGAGCGGGGTCATCCCCCACTCAACCATCTTTGCGAACTGCTTGCCGTTATCGCCGTGCGGATAGACGCCGGCATCGGTGCCGAACAGCATCCGCACCCCTGCCTTCACAGCGCGCTGGAAGGTCTGGCGCTGGGCAAGGCCGATCGCCTTTTCCTTGTCGAGGCTTTCCTGTTCGGTGCCGTTGGCGGTCCCGGTCGCGAGGATATAATCGTCGTTATAGATATCCATGTCGAACCAGGTCTTGTGCTCGATGGCGAGCTTGATCGCCGCATCGCTCGCAAGGCTGGCATGTTCGATCGTATCGATGCCGGCAAGGATCGCCGTCTTGATCCCGTCGTCGCCATGCGCGTGCGCCGCGACCTTCAGCCCCAGCATATGCGCCTCGTCGGCAATCGCCTTCATCTCGTCGAAGGTCAGTTGCTGCGCGCCGACGCTGTCGCCGAGCGAAAAGACGCCGCCGGTCGCGCAGATCTTGATGACGCGCGCGCCATATTTGTGCAGCCAGCGTACCTTCGCTCGCGCCTCTTCGGGGCTGTCGATCACCGACGCCTCCTTGCGGTCCATCGAGGGCGGCAGCCCGCCGCTGTCGCAATGGCCGCCGGTCGCGCCGATCGCCCAACCCGCCGGAATGATGCGCGGCCCCTGAATGAAACCGCCCTCGATCGCCTGCTTCAGCCCGACATCCTCGAAATCGGCGGAGCCGACATTCCGTACGGTAGTGAAGCCCGCATCGAGCACTTTCTTCGCGTTGGCGACGCCGACGACGGTCCAGAAGCTGTCGGTGTAGCGCAGCCCTTGATAGCCGCCGACTTCGGCGAGCGAGGTCAGATGGACGTGCATGTCGATGAGGCCCGGCAAAAGCGTGCGATCGCCAAGGTCGATCTGCCGGACGTCGGAGCCCCAGCGCACGGTGCGCGCATCGGCGATGCCGGTAATGCGCCCGTCGGGCCCGACGAAGATCGCGGGATGCTCGACGGTCTTGCCGGTCAGCACGTCGAGATAGCGCGCCGCGGTAATCACCGTCTTCTGCGTCGCCGCCGCGTCCTGCGCCGATGCTGTCCCAACGGCGAAAAGCGCCGCCGCGCCGATCGCGATTCCCCGCAGAAAACTGCCGAACTTCACACTGGATTGCATCACGCGTCCACCCTCTGTTGCTGCCCGCAGACTTGATGGCAAAAGGCGCCCGTGTAGGACAGCGAAAATTGCGTCAGGCGGCGATTTTATGCTGCGCAAGATAGGCATAGTCGGCGCGGCATGCGTCCGCGACGGCCTGGGCCTCGGGCGACAGCGGCGCCGCCGGCTTGTCGGGCGCACCGAAGCCGGTGCTGGCCGCAACCGCGTCATACCAGTGCGACGCCCATATGCCGTCGGTGACATGGATTCCGGGTTGCCATTGCAACATGGCGGGGTCCCATTCGATGCCGAGCGCTGCGCACAATTTCTGCAGCATCGCCGCCGGATCGCGCAATATGTCGGCGCTGTCGATCACCGGCGGCGCATGGCCGAGCCGGTCGGCCTCGCGGTCGAAAAACTCGACCTGACGCGCGGTGCCGAGATGGTCGGGGCGGACCATCACGCGCTTGGCCGCATAGCTCGCGACGACGCGCGCCGGGTCGCGGATCAGGAAGGCGTGGCGAAGCCCGGGCAGATCGTGATGCGCGATCGGGCCGACCATATGGTGCGCCATATGCTTCTGATACCAGATCGGCGTGGCGGCGGGATTCGGCCCCGTCAGGGTGCGCGCCACGCTGTACCAGTCGCAGTCCATCGACGCCATGACCTGCTCCATCATCGGCTGCGGGTCGCCGGTTTGCCGCAGATAGGCGCCGTAAAAGGGTTCGTCGGTGACGAAGCTGTCGGCGCGGCTGTCAAAGCTGCGCATCATCGCGGTCGACAGGTTTCGTGGCCCCGACCACATGGCGATGCGGATGCAATCGGTCACGGTCGTCCCCGCGCCGCGACATCGGCCTCGATCAGCGCGCGATAGAGGCCCTGCAGGCGCTCGACCATCGGCCCGCGCCCCTCGGTCAGCTTGCGCCCGTCGATCGTGTGCGCCGGCACGACGCCGGCGAAGGTGCCGGTCACGAATGCCTCGTCGGCGCCATAGACATCGGTCAGCGAAAAATTCCGTTCATGGACCGCTATTCCGTTGTCGCGGCAGATGCGGATGACGTTGCCGCGCGTGATCCCGCCCAGGCAATAATCGCCGGTCGACGTCCACACCTCGCCCTTGCGGACGATGAAGAAATGGGTCGAATTGCAGGTCGCGACGAAGCCGTGCGGATCGAGCATCAGCCCCTCGTCGGCGCCCGCCTGCGCCGCCTGGATGCAGGCCGTGATGCAGTTGAGCTTGGAATGCGAATTGAGCTTCGGGTCCTGCACCGCGGGATCGCCGCGGCGGACATGGACGGTAAAGAGCGACAGCCCCTTTTCGACCGTCGCGGGCAGCGGATCCTTATATTCGGCAATGATGACGATCGTCGCGGGCGAGACGATAACGCGCGGATCCTGATAGGGGGTCGAGCGTATCCCCCGCGTCACCATCAGGCGGATGTGGCACGCGTCCATCCGGTTGGCATCGATCGTGTCGTAGAGCCGCCGTTCGAGCGCTTCGCGCGAAATGCCGATGTCCATCGCGATCGCCTTTGCGCCCTCCCACAGCCGATCGAGATGCTGGTCGAGAAAGGCCATGCGGCCGCCGTGGACGCGGATCCCCTCCCACACTCCGTCGCCGAGCATGAAGCCACTGTCGAACACCGACACGCTGGCTTCGGCGCGCGGAACGAGCGCGCCGTTGACGTTGATGAGGATCGCGTCGTTGCGCGGATCGGGGACGAAGTCGTGCGTGCCTTGTGCCATCATTCCAACCTAGCCGCTTGGACGGCGCTGTCGAGCGGTCATGCCGGCCCGGCGCGCTCCGAACGCGCCCACCACGCCGCCGCCAGCGCGAAAGCCGCGCCGAGCAGGGTGCCGCCGACGACATCGCTCGGCCAATGCACGCCGAGCATGATGCGCGAGAGGCCGGTGAGGCCGATCATCAGCATCGCGAAGGTCCATGCTGGCCGCCGCCATCGCACCGGCGCAAGCAGTGCCAGCGTCAGGTAGAGCGCCGCCGCGCTGGTGGCGTGGCCGCTGGGGTAGGAGGCGCTGCTGACATGATCGAGATGGGCGATCAGGTCGGGGCGCGGGCGATCGAAGGCGGCCTTGAGCAGGCTCGATGCGATGTTGGCGAACAACACCGCAGCCACGATCGCCAGCGCCGGACGCCGCCCGCCCCGATAGCGCACCGCCGCCGCGATCAGGCCGACCAGCACCCAGCGCGGCGTACCGCCGCCGATCCAGCTTATCGCCTGCATGAAGGCAATCAGCGGCGGGGGACCGGCGCCATCGGGCCAGGTAAGATGCCGCGCGATCGCGGCGTCAAGGGCCGTGACATGATCGGCGCGAGTCAACAGGCCGAGCGCCAGCACCGCGACAGCAAGCATCACGACGATGACCGCCCTGTTCCGCAAACGCGCCGGTGGCTGCGCCACGATCAGGCTTGCCTCGCCCGATCGTCGGCGGGCTTTCGCCATGCCTCGAGATAGGTGGCGAAGCGGCGCAATTGTTCGGTGCCGCCGTCGACATCATTGTCCATCAGCCGCAACACGCCCGGCCCCTGATCGGTGCGATAGGCGAGATAGAGTCCGTGCCGGAAACGCGCCCCCATTCCAACCGATACGGAAAGATCGCCCGGAAAGCGATCGGCGCGGTCGACGAGAAGCTGCGTGATGTCGCGCGCATCGAGCGACCCGATACCCGCATCGTGCAGCAGATCGGAATAGAGGCGCCCGTTCTCGATCCTGACCGCAACGCGCGCGGTGGCCGCCCGCCTCCCATGTCGCGCCGCATAGAAGAGGCAGCCGCATCCGGCCCCGATCAGCACGATCATATGCAACGGTGCCAGCGGATCGCGCCGTGGCGCCGGCGCGGGCCACAAGCCGCCGGCGAGAGGCACTGGCGGCGGCGGGGCGTGGGCGTCGTCGTACATCAACCCGGCCACAACGAAAGCCACGACCGCAAAGGCAAGGAAGAGCAAGGCCTTCCCGCTATTGCCGCCGCGCGAATAGTGAAGGATCGACGGGTTCAAGCGCGATCAGATATGCAGCGCCCGTCCATAGGCGCCCAGCACCGCTTCGTGCATCGTCTCGCTGATCGTAGGGTGCGGATAGACGGTGTGCATGAAATCCTGTTCGACCAGTTCGGCGGTCTTGCCGACGGTATAGCCCTGGATCATCTCGGTCACTTCGGCGCCGACCATATGCGCGCCGAGCAGTTCGCCGGTCTTGGCATCGAACACGGTCTTCACGAACCCTTCGACCTCGCCGAGCGCGATCGCCTTGCCGTTGCCGATGAAGGGGAAATTGCCGACCTTGACGTCATAGCCCGCTTCCCTGGCCTTCGCCTCGGTCAGCCCGACGCTGGCGATCTGGGGGTGGCAATAAGTGCAGCCGGGGATGTTCTTCGCATCCATCGGATGCGGGTGCGCGTCCTTGTTGCCCAGTTCCTTCGCAATCGCCTCGGCCGCGATCACGCCTTCGTGGCTGGCCTTGTGCGCGAGCCACGGCGGCGCGGTGACATCGCCGATCGCCCACAGGCCCTTCACATTGGTGCGGCAATAGGGATCGGTGTCGATATGCCCCTTCGCCGTTTTGACGCCGAGCGCTTCGAGGCCGATATTTTCGGTGTTGGGAACGATGCCGATGGCGACGATGGCGTGGCTGTAGTCGCCCGCCTGAACCTTGCCGTCCTTCGTCTTGATCTTCGCCGAAACGCCGCTCGCGGTCGCTTTCAACTCCTCGACACCGGCGCCGGTCAGGATCGTCATGCCCTGCTTCTTCAGCGATTTTTCGAGGAAGCTCGACACGTCGGCATCCTCGACAGGGACGATGCGGTCGAGCATTTCAACCACCGTCACCTCGGCGCCCATGTCGTTGTAGAAGCTTGCGAACTCGATCCCGATCGCGCCCGATCCGATGACGAGCAGCTTCTTCGGCATTTCGGCCGGCGTCATCGCGTGGCGATAGGTCCAGACGCGCTTGCCGTCGGCGGGCGCGAAAGGCAGGTCGCGCGCGCGGGCGCCGGTCGCGACGATGATATGCTTGGCGGTCAGCGTCTCGCTGCCCTTCTCGCCCTTCACTTCGACCTTCCCCGCACCGGCGAGCTTGCCGTCGCCCATATGAACCGCGATCTTGTTCTTCTTCATCAGGTGCGTGACGCCCTGATTGAGCTGTTTCGCGACCCCGCGCGACCGCTTCACCACCGCGTCGAGATCGGCACTGATGCTCGCGGCGGCGAGGCCGTAATCCTTGGCATGGCTCATATAGTGAAAGATCTCGGCCGATCGCAGCAGCGCCTTCGTGGGAATACAGCCCCAGTTGAGGCAGATGCCGCCCAGATTCTCGCGCTCGACGATCGCGGTCTTCAACCCAAGCTGCGCCGCGCGGATCGCCGCGACATAACCGCCGGGGCCCGAACCGAGGACGATGAGGTCGTAATTTTCAGCCATGTTACGCCACCAGTCCGAGCGGGTTTTCGACGATCTGCTTGAACGCCTGCATCAGTTGCGCCCCATCCGCCCCATCGATGGCGCGGTGGTCGAAGCTGCCCGTGGCCGACATCACAGTCGCGATGGCGAGCGCGTCATCGACGACATAAGGCCGCTTCTCGCCCGCGCCGATCGCCATGATCATGCCCTGCGGCGGGTTGATGACCGCCTCGAACTGCTTGATGCCGAACATGCCCATGTTCGACAGGCTGGCGGTGCCGCCCTGATATTCGTGCGGCTGGAGCTTGCCTTCCTTGGCGCGGCCCGCAAGTTCCTTCATCTCGGTCGAAATCTTGCTGACCGACTTGTCGTCGGCGCCGACGATGATCGGGGTGATCAGGCCAGCCGGCACGCTGACCGCGACCGAGATGTCGGCGCGTTCGTAGCTGATGAGCTGATCGCCGGCGAAGCTGACATTGCATTTCGGCACCTGGACCAGCGCCTTTGCCAGCGCCTTGATCAGCAGGTCGTTGACGCTGAGCTTGACGCCCTGCGGCTCGAGTGCCGCGTTGAGTTCGCCGCGCAGCTTGAGCAATTTGTCGAGCTGGACATCGACCGTCAGATAGATGTGCGGCACCTCCTGCTTCGACTGGGTCAGGCGGCGCGCGATCGTCTTGCGCATATTGCTGAGCTTTTCGGTGCTGTGCGGGATGTCGGTTTCGAACGGCTGCGCGGGGGCGGGCGCAGCGGCGGGCGCAGGGCTGGGCGCGGCCGCGCTTGCCGGGGCGGCGGTCGACGCAGCAGCGCCTTCGAGGTCGGCCTTAACGATGCGGCCGCCGGGTCCGCTGCCGGTCAGCGCAGCGAGATCGATGCCCTTGTCGGCGGCGATGCGCTTGGCGAGCGGGCTCGCCTTGATCCGCTCGCCCTGCGCGGCAGGGGCCGGGGCGGCGGTCGGCGCCGGAGCGGGTGTAGCCGCGGGTGCAGCCGCGGGAGCAGGCGCGGGGTCGGCCTTGGCGGCAGGCGCCGGTGCAGGTGCAGGCGTAGGCGCAACCTTGGCGCTGCCCGCATCCTCGTCCTCGCTGGCGATAACGGCGATCACGGTGCCGACCTTCACATTGTCGGTGCCTTCGGGGATCAGGATTTGCGCGATCGTGCCTTCATCGACCGCTTCGAATTCCATCGTCGCCTTGTCGGTTTCGATTTCGGCCAAAAGGTCACCTGACTGGACGCTGTCCCCCTCCTTCACCAGCCATTTGGCGAGGGTCCCTTCCTCCATCGTCGGCGAAAGGGCGGGCATCTTCAGTTCAATCGGCATCGTCGCTTTTGTCCCTGTCAGTCTCGCAGGCGCAGGCCTGCCGCTACGGATTCGTCCTCGTCATAAGCGCATCGCGGGTCAAGGTCTATCGGGCGGAACTTGCCTTTCATACGAATGTGACGCACTGTCCGCTCGCAAAAGGCATAGCGGGGGCCGGGGCATGCGCACCTATCTGGTGGTTATCGACGACAGTCCGGAGGCGACGCTGGCGCTGCGCTTTGCGGCGCGGCGCGCGGCGCGCACGGGCGGCGGCGTGATGGTGCTGGCGATCGTGCCGCCGCAGGATTTTGTCGCTTTCGGAGGGGTCCAGGCGACGATCGAGGCCGAAGCGCGCGAACATGCCGAAGAACTGGTCGCCGCCGCCGCCGATGCGATCGCGCAGGAAGCGAATGTGACGCCGCAGATCATGGTCAAATCGGGCAAGCCGGCCGAGATCGTGCGCGACGTGATCGGCGCGAACGACGAGATCGCGGCGCTCGTCCTTGCCACAGCCGCGAGCGGAGCGCCGGGCCCGCTGGTGGCGCATTTCACCGGGCACGACGCGGGAACGCTGCCATGCCCGGTGATGCTGGTTCCGGGCGCGATCGACCTCGCCCGGCTCGACGCGCTTAGTTAGGCCGCCGCAGCGCGCGGGAGCGCCGCCGCGCCCTTCGCTTCGAACAGCGCGAGTTCGAGAACAACAACCGCCTGCACGATCAGGATTGCGATGCCGGTCCAGCTCATCTGGCCCGCGAACATCGCCAGCACCGCAAAACTCGCCGCGACCCAGCCGAGATTGCCGATGGCGATCAGATTGGAGAGCGCGCGGCTCGGGTTCTTCTGCCCGGCAACGAACAGCATCAGCGCCGCCGACGGCAACCCGATCCAGCCCGCGGCCGCGACAAGACCGGTCGGCAGACCGAGCAGCGCCGCGACCGGCGCGGTCGCGAACACGCACGCCAGGAACAGGATGCTGCAGGTAATCGCATCGATGACGAGGCTGTTCTTGAGATTGAAATAGGACATGACGGATTCTCCTTTCGAACCCCTCCTGAATGGCGCCGCGAGGTCATCGCGTCGATTACGCGCCAGGTAATGGAAATCGCGCACCGCCATCGCTAACCAGAGGCAAAAGGAGACAGGCGATGCAGATAGTGCCGCTCGGCGAGCAGCTTCGCGAATGGCGCGCGCGGCGCCGGATGAGTCAGATGGACCTCGCCCTCGACAGCGAGATTTCGACCCGCCACCTGAGTTTCATCGAAACCGGACGCTCGAAGCCGAGCGCCGCGATGATCCAGCGCATCGCCGATTGTCTGGAGGTGCCGCACCGCGCGCGCAACGCGATGCTGCTCGCCGCCGGATACGCCCCCGATTATCGCGAGCGCCCGCTCGACAGCCCCGAAATGACCGGGATGAAGGCCATTGTCGACCATGTGCTGAAAGGGCACGCGCCCTATCCCGCGCTCGCGGTCGATCGGCACTGGAACATGGTCGCCGCGAACGACGCCATCGCGATCCTGACCGCCGCCGTCCCCCCCGCCCTGCTCGAACCGCCGGTCAACGTGCTGCGCATCGCGCTCCACCCCGAGGGGCTGGCGCCGCAGATCGTCAACCATGCCGAATGGCGCGCGCATATCCTCCACCGGCTGGATCAACAGATCGAGGCGAGCGCCGATGCGGGGCTCGCAGCGCTGCGCAACGAACTTGCAGGCTATCCCGCGCGGTCGGGCGATCAGCCCGCTCCGCCCGCAAGCAGCATCGCGGTCCCGCTGATCGTCGACACCGCCGCCGGGCGGATCGGCTTCGTCTCGACCGTGACGATCTTCGGAACGCCCGTCGATATCACCCTGTCCGAACTGGCGATCGAGGCCTTTTTTCCTGCCGATGCCGAGAGCGCGGCGTTGCTGCAGCGACTGGCGACGGAGCCATAGGCTTCGTCAGTGCAAGGAGCCGAAGGCAAGGAGGCAATCTCCGGCTTTCCGCGTTGCGGAAGGTGGCACGCTGGAGATTGCTTCGTCGCTGCGCTCCTCGCAATGACGCGGGACGATTATCGGCGCTTGCCTTGATGGCGGATATTGCCGGGCCGTCCGCGTTTACCGACCGCATGCTTGCCCGCCTTCTTCACACCGTCGCGGCGCGGCGGTCGATTGCGGAAGCCGCCTTCGGGCGCGTCGGGCAATTCGAAGCGCAGCGCGCCGCTGACGGGGTTCGCTTCCAGCAGTCTGAGGTCGAGCCGCTGGCCGACGCTATAGCTGACCCGGCCATGCTCGCTGTCGAGCGTCCGCGCGGCTTCGTCGTAGAAAAACCGCTCGCTGCCGAGCATCGAGACCGGCACCAGCCCGTCGCCGCCGAGGCCATCGACGGTCGCGAAGAAGCCGAACGGCTGCACCCCCGTTATCCGCGCCGGCACGATTTCACCAACCTTGCCGGCGAGATAAGCAGCGACATAGCGGTCGACCGTCTCGCGCTCGGCCTCCATCGCGCGGCGTTCGAGCCCGCTGATCGCCTCGCCGATGCGCGAAAAACCCTTTTGGTCGGCCTCGCCGAGCCCGCTGCGCTCGGGCAGGCCCTTGGGCTTGCCGGGCACTTCGAGACGATAGCTGTCGACCAGCGCCCGGTGGACGAGCAGATCGGCATAGCGGCGGATCGGTGAGGTGAAATGCGCGTAGCTGCCAAGCGCGAGGCCGAAATGGCCCGCATTGGCGGGGCCATAATAGGCCTGTGTCTGACTGCGCAGGATCGCCTCCATGATTTCCGGCAATCGGTCGTCGCCCGAAAAGCCGTCGATCAGGCGGTTGAACACCGCCGGCGTGATCACCTGTCCCAGCGCGAAGCTTTGTTCGAAGCTTTCGAGATATTCCTTCAGGCTGACCAGCTTTTCGCGGCTCGGCGGTTCGTGGATGCGATACATCACCGGCGATTTCTTCGCCTCGAGCGCCTTCGCCGCCGCGACATTGGCCGCGATCATATAATCCTCGATCAACCGGTGCGCGTCGAGCCGTTCGCGCACGCGTATTTCGGCGATATTGCCCTGCACGTCGAGAATCACCTGCCGTTCGGGCAGATCGAGGTCGAGCGGCGAGCGCGCCGCGCGCGCCTTGGCGAGCAAGGTCCAGCAGCCCCAGAGGTGGCGGAGCGCCGGCAGCACGTCGGCGTCCCAGCCTTCGTCGGGCGCGTCCGCATCATAGGCTGCCTGCGCGCGTTCATAGGCAATGTTGGCGCGCAGCCGCACCAGCGCGCGGGTGAAACGCCATGACGTCAGCTTGCCATGCTTGTCGACGGTCAGGTGGCACGCCATCGCCGCGCGGTCCTGCCCTGCTTTCAGCGAGCAGACGCCCGCCGACAGTGTTTCGGGCAGCATCGGAACGACGCGGTCAGGGAAATAGACGCTGTTGCCGCGGCGCCGCGCCTCGCGGTCGAGCGCACCGTCGGGGCGGACATAATAGCTGACGTCGGCGATCGCGACGATCGCCTTCCACCCACCCTTGTTGCCGGGATCCTCGTCAGGGATCGCCCACACCGCGTCGTCATGGTCGCGCGCATCGGCGGGGTCGATCGCGACGATCGGCAGATCGCGCAGATCCTCGCGCCCCTCGGGCGTCAGCGGCAGCGTCGCTGCGCGCTCGGCCTCGGCGAGCGTCTCGTCGCTGAACACATGCGGGATATCGTGCTTCGCAATCGCGATCATGCTGAGCGAGCGCGGGGCGAAAGGGTCGCCGATGCGGTCGATCACGCGCGCCTTGGTCGCCGGGCCGCGTCCCGACAGTTCCGCCCGGACCAGGTCGCCGATTGCCGCATCTCCCATGTCCGCCACGGCGAAGTCGAACCGCGCGCGCTTGTCGGCGGGGCGCAGCCAGGTCATCGGCTTGCCGCCGGGGCCGGTATCGGCAACGAGCACGCCGATCACGCTTTCACCGCCCGACTGGAGCTTTTTCATGGGATGCGCGACATGGCCGGTGCCGCGCTCCTCGGTGCGGGCAAGGATACGGTCGCCGACGCCGAGCGCACTCTTGCGGCCCTTTTCCATCACGCGAAGGCGCGGCGCCGGGCCGCTCCCTTCCCAGCGGTCGGGTACCGCCCAGACCGTATCGCCCTCGACCGCGGCAACGCGCAGCACGGTGACTTTGGGAAGGCCGCCATGCTTGTGGAACGCCCGCCCCGGGGCCATGTCGACGACGCCTTCGTCGGTCATGTCCTTGAGCAGCGCCTTCAGCGCGATCTTGTCGGCACCGCGCAGCGCGAAATGCTTGGCAATCTCGCGCTTGCCGACCGCACCGGGGCTGTCCTGAATGAAGCGCAGGATCTGCTCGCGCGAGGGGAGACCCGCCGGCTGCGGCCGCTTCGGCGCCTTTGCCAATTAATAGGTCCGCCCGATGAGCACGCGTTCGACCGCGGGCTCGCCGGTGAAGAAGCAGGCGCCGTCGGCGGGCGCGGCGTCGAGGGGAGTGTTACGCATCGTCAGCTTCAACGCTTTCAACTGCTCAACGATCCCTTCGAGCGCGGCGCCCGTCGGGCGCGACCATTGCACCTCGGCCCAGCCGACGAATTTGTCGTCACCGCCGAAATGCGCCGCAAGGTCGGTGACGTCCCGGCGGATGTTGGCGTCGAGGCGCGCCTTCGCGTCGGCATAAAGCCCCTGCTGGATCGCCTGAAGAATGGTCGCGGCTTCGGCGACGAAGGCGTCTTTCGCGACGAAGGCGGTGTCGAGCTTGCCGCTCTCCTGATACAATCGGTCGCGGCGGATGACCGCGACATTGCCGCCCGCGACGTCGCGCGGGCCGACCTCGACGATGATCGGCGCGCCCTTCTTGACCCAGCCCCAGCGCTTGGTCTGCGCCTTGTTCGCGCCGGTGTCGAGCAGCACGCGCACCGGTTCGCGGAACGCGTCGAGCGCCTTCAGCTTCATCTCGAGGTCGCGGCAATAATCAAGGATCGCGGCATCCTCTTCATTGTCGCGCAGCATCGGCACGATGACGATCTGGTGCGGCGCGATGCGCGGCGGACAGCGGAGGCCATCGTCGTCGCCATGCGTCATGATGACGCCACCGATCATGCGCGTCGACACGCCCCAGCTCGTCGTGTGGCAAAGGCTGTGGCCGCCATCCTTGTCCTGATAGCGGATATTTGCCGCCTCGGCGAAGCCGGTGCCGAGATAGTGCGAGGTGCCGGCCTGCAGCGCCTTGCCGTCCTGCATCATCGCCTCGATAGAATAGGTCGCGACGGCGCCCGGAAAACGCTCGTTTTCGGGCTTTTCACCGGCGACCACCGGCATGGCGAGGACGTCCTCGGCAAAACTGCGGTACATTTCGAGCGCGCGCAGCGTCTCGGTCATCGCATCGCCTTCGTCGGCGTGCGCCGTATGGCCTTCCTGCCACAGAAATTCGCTGGTGCGCAGGAACATGCGCGTGCGCATTTCCCAGCGCACGACGTTCGCCCACTGATTGACTTTGAGCGGCAGATCGCGCCAGCTCTGCACCCAGCGGCTCATCGCGGCGCCGATCACGGTTTCCGAGGTCGGGCGAACGATCAGCGGCTCCTCGAGCTTCGCCTCGGGGTCGGGGACCAGCTTGCCCTTGCCGTCACCGATCAGTCGGTGATGCGTGACGACCGCCATTTCCTTCGCGAAACCATCGACATGGTCGGCTTCCTTCTCAAAGAAGCTCAAGGGAATGAAAAGCGGGAAATAGCAGTTCTGCACCCCCGCATCCTTGATCGCGGCGTCCATTACCGTCTGAATCCGTTCCCAGATGCCATAGCCCCACGGCTTGATGACCATGCAGCCGCGTACGCCCGATTCCTCGGCAAGATCGGCTTCGGCAATGACATCCTGATACCAGGCCGCGAAGTCGGCCTGACGGGTTACGCTGAGCGCATGCTTGATCATCTGTCCTGTTTTCTGTGCTGGGGGCGGGAGAGGCCCCGATGTGTCACTTCTTTTTGGCGAGCTCGGCCTTGAGGTCGGCGATTTCGGCCTTGAGCGCGGCAATTTCGGCATCCCTGGCCTTGCCGCCGCCGACACCCGGGATGAAGGCGCCCGCCGCCTGCTGGAACATTTCCATGTTGCGGCGCGTCAGCTCGGCGAGCGGGTTCGATCCCAGCGCGCCCTCGAACGCGGCACGCACATCCTGCTGATTCTTGCGGAACGCGGTCATCGACGCTTCCAGATATTGCGGCACCATCGACTGCATCTTGTCGCCGTACATGCCGATCAGGTGGCGCAGGAAATTGACCGGCAGCAGCGTTTCGCCGCGCGTTTCGGTGTCCATGATGATCTGGGTGAGCACATTGTGCGTGATATCGTCACCGCTTTTGGCATCGACCACCCGAAATTCGCGCCCCTCGCGCACCATGGCGCCCAGATCGTCGAGCGTGATGTAACAGCTGCGTTCGGTGTCATAGAGCCGCCGGTTCGCATATTTCTTGATCGTAACGACGTCGCCCTCGGCGGTCGTCTTGGACTTGGCCATGCTGCGGCGGCTCCTCTTCCGGCGCGGCGCGCGATCGCTTGCCGCGGCGCCGATGTGACAAAGTCCGGCATTAGCATCAATCCATGACGCGCCGCAACATAAGTGCCGCGACATAAGTGCAGTCAGCGGTGATGATTCGGCTAGGCGCCGCAACGGATTCCGCCACAGCGGCGTGGACTGCTTCATTTCTCAACGGCAGATTTCGGCACGCCCCGCTGCAGTAGCGCAAGGGCGACCGCGCTACCCGCAAATGCGGTTACGCAATATAGTTTCACGAGAAACCTACATTTCGTCATCATTCTCCCTTATGACAGGCCTACGCAGACAGAAATTTCGCAAGAAGATAAGCAAATTAGTATCACGATGAAGGGCCGCCATGGCGCCACTGTTGCGCCAAAGACACAGAATCAGCCGATCGTCTTCAACCTGTAAGAAAATTGCCTTGAGGGGCTTGTGCGCGCCCGGCTTTCCGTCTTTTTAGGACGCAATCCGTTCATTTCCACATTCTTGGACGGGCAACCGGGGAGTTACCTATGAATAAGTCGCACCTGCTTATGGGTGCTGCTGCCTTTGCAGTAGCCATAGCTGTTGGTCAGCCTGTGCTGGCCCAAGAAACGCCCGCTTCGGCCGCTGATTGCGCCGATGCGAACAACGACGGTGTTTGCGATTCGGACGAATCGGCGAGTCAGGCATCGGCCATTGTCGTGACCGGCTCGCGCATCCGCCGCGACGAGTTCACCGCTGCGGAACCGATCACGGTTGTCACGTCTGAAGAAATCACGCAGGCCGGCTTCAACAGCGCCACGGACGCGCTGCAGAGCGCTTCGGTCACGCAGGGCGCAGGCCAGATCAACAACTTCTATGGCGGCTTCGTCACCGATGGCGGCACGGGCGCCAACACGCTGGGCCTTCGCGGCCTCGGCCCGAGCCGCACCCTGATCCTGCTCAACGGTCGTCGTCTGGCACCGGGCGGTACCCGCGGTTCGGTTCTCGCAGCCGACCTTAACGTCCTGCCGACCGCGATCGTCGACCGCATCGAAGTCCTGAAGGCCGGCGCATCGTCGATCTACGGCTCGGACGCCGTCGCTGGCGTCGTCAACATCATCACCGACGACAAACTTCGCGGCCTGAACATCGACGCGCAGGTCAACGTTCCCGAAGTCGGCGCAGGCGTCGATCGCCGTATCGCTGCTTCGTTCGGCCTGCAGGCCGATCGCCTGAGCATCATCGGGTCGATCGAGTATCGCAAGCGCGACCAGCTTTCGCTGCGCGACGTTTCGTGGCTGAAGTGTCCGGTCGGCGGCTATCTGACCGGCGAAGGCACGGCTTTCGGTTCGGGCGACGGCGTCGGCTTCGACGGCAGCCCCTGCTTCACGCTCGACAACGGCGGCGTGACGATCAACACGCTCGGCATCCCGACGCGGCAGGGTATCGGCCGTACGAGCGGCACTGTCGGCAACTTTAACCGCTTCGTTCCGGCCCCCGGCCAGACCACCGGCCCGTTCCCGGGTTATCTGGGCGTCGGCTATTACGACCGCGATACGTTCGATCCGGAATCGCAGCGCGAACCCCTGATCACCCAGGCGGAAATCCTTACGGGTTATCTGTCGGGGAAGTATGAGCTAGGCTTCCTCGGCAACGCCGAAGTCTATGGCGAACTGCTCGCGACGCGCCGTAAATCGGCATCGCCGCTCTATCGCCAGCTTTCGCTGGATTATGTGCGCGGCAGCCCGCTGCTTCCGGTCGATCTGCGTAACGGTGCGTTCCTGAACCCCAACTCGACGTCGGGCGGCAAGATCGTTGCGGCCCGCGCCTTCATCGGCTTCGGTCTGACCGATTCGTCGCAGCAGGTCGATTATGTTCGCGCTTCGGGCGGCATCCGCGGCGACTTCTTCCTGCCCGGATGGCGTTATGACGCTTATGCTGGCAAGTCGTGGAACGATGGCACCTACGAAATCCAGTCGTTCCTGACCGATCGCCTGGCGGCTTCGCTCGACGTCGTGGCCAATGGTGACGGAACGTTCAGCTGCGCCAGCGCGGCGATCAATCCGAACTGCGTCGCAGCGCCGGCACTTTCGGCTGATGTCATCGGCGGTAAGCTGCCGCAGGATTTCAAGGACTGGATCCTCGTCAACACGATCGGCAAGACCCAGTTCCGCGAAACGACCTTCTCGTTCAACATCGACGGTCCGGTCGCTGCGCTGCCCGGCGGCGATGCCCAGCTTGCGCTTGGCGTCGAATATCGCCGCCAGAGCATCAACGACCAGCCCGATGCCAATTCAGTCAACGGCAACCTGCTGGGTCTGACGGCGGCCACCCCGACCGTCGGCAAGGACAACGTCAAGGAAATCTATGGCGAATTGTTCCTGCCGATCCTGTCAGACGTCCCCGGCTTCTATCGCCTGAACCTGACGGGTTCGCTGCGTTACACCGACTATGCGTCTTACGGTTCGGACACGACCTACAAGATCGCGGCCGAGTGGGAGCCAATCCGTGGCGTCGGCTTCCGCGGCAGCTATGGCACGTCCTACCGTGCTCCGGCGCTTGCGGAACAGTTCCTGGGCGCGACCAGCGGCTTCCTGAGCAGCACCCTCGATCCCTGTGACGATCCGGGCACGTCGCCGACGGGCCAGATCATCGCGGCGAACTGTTTGTCGATCGGCCTTGGGCCGAGCTTCACGCAGACCAGCGGCATCACCACGTTCCGCGTTGGCGGTGCCGATGCCGGCCTGAAGGCGGAAACCTCGAAGAACTGGTCGGTTGGCGTCGTCCTCCGCCCGGTCCTGCCGGAATCGGTCGGCCAGCTTTCGCTGTCGCTCGATTACTTCGACGTGAAGGTGTCGAACGGCGTTGCTGATCTTTCGGCTTCGACGATCCTCAACCGTTGCTACTCGGATCCGAACTTCGACGGCACCTCGGGCTTCTGCCGCTTCGTCAACCGCGATGCGAACAACGCTCTTCAGGTGACCAGCAGCTACGTGAACCTGTCGGAAGACATCGTGAAGGGCTTTGAGTTCAACGGCCGTTATGCCCGCGACCTCTTCGGCGGCCGCTTCACGTTGAACGCTAACATCACGAAGTATACCGAGCAGTCGAGCCGCCTCTTCCCTGAAGAGTTCCTGACCGACAGTAACGGTACCGTCGTGAACCCGGACTGGGTTGGCAGCTTTGATGCGACCTATCGCATCAACAACATCACCTTCCGTTACGGGGTCGACTGGATCGACGGCGACCACGACAAGACGTACAAGTATTTCGCGTATGACGAAACCACCGGCATCTCCGATCCGGATCTGGTGCAGCTCTATCGCGACAACTACTATCTTGAAGCGTCGAACTACTTCCTGCACTCGGCGTCGGTTCAGTTCAACATCGCTGAGAAGTATCAGTTCACGATGGGCGTGCAGAACCTGTTCGACAAAAAGCCTCCGCAGATCAGCGCTGTCGGTTATACGACCATCGGCAACGCGCCGCTGTATTCGGGCTACGACTATCGGGGCCGCACGTTCTTCGCGAACGCGTCGTTCCAGTTCTGATCTCGTCATCCGAACAAGAGAAAGGGCCCCGGGAAACCGGGGCCCTTTTTTGTTGGGTTGCAAGCTGGTTCGGGGAGTCGATCGCAGAGAGGCCAAGCCTGTACGGCTCGCCTCGTCAGGAAAAATATCGCGCGGGGAGCGAGCGGCTTAGAGCCAAGTGTGACTCAAGCCGAATATGCCCATTCCCGCGCAAACCGCGCGCCCAACCCCGTCAGCAATTCATATTGCGTCAATCCGCTCGCAGCGGCGGTGGTCGGCAGGTCATAGTCCAGCGCCAGCCAGTCACCCTCGCCTATGCCTTCGGCGGCGCTTGCGTCGAAGGCGGTGAGATCCATCGAGACGCGGCCGATCAGCGGCAGGGCGCGGCCCTCCCATGTCGCACCGCCGGTTCCGGCGTGACAGCGCAGATAGCCATCGGCATAGCCGAGGTTCGCCACCGCCACCCGCGTGGACCGCGGGGCGGTCCAGGTGGCGCCATAGCCCACCGTTTCGCCCGCCGGGACAGTCCGCACCTGCAGCACGCGCGCTTCGGGATAGGCGACCTGCCGGATATGTCCCGTCGCCTCGCCGCGCGGCAAGCCGCCATAGAGCGCAAGCCCGGGCCGCGTCAGGTCGAAGGCATAGTCACGGCCCAGGCAAATGCCGGCACTGTTCGCGAGGCTGTAACGCTGCGCCGGAATCTGGCTGCGCACCGCGCGGAAGGCCGCAAGCTGTGCCGCATTTTGCGCGCTGTCCTCGTCCGCCGAAGCCAGATGGCTGAGCAGATTGACGATGCCGAGCCCGTCGAGGGCGCCGTTCAGCGCCTCTTCGACGCGCAGGCCGAGCCGGTTCATGCCGGTGTCGACCATCACGTCGCACGGACGACCTTCGCCCGCCGCACGCCAGCGCGCCACCTGTTCGACGCTCGCGAGCACCGGACGTGCGGGCAGCGTGCACGCAGCCACCATGTCGGTCGCGCCCGCACCGTGCAGCACCGAGAGCGACACGCCCGAAGGCAAGGGCGTCAGCGCGGCCGCTTCGGTCCAGGTCGCGACGAAGAAGTGCCGGCATCCCGCCGCCGCGAGATGGCGCACGACGGCGCCTGCGCCGAGGCCATAGCCGTCGGCCTTCACCGCCGCGCCGCACGCCGCGGGGCCGCTGCGTTCGGCCAGCCAGCGCCAGTTATGGACGAGCGCGGCGGAATCGAGACGGAGCCGGAGCGGCGAAGCAATGTCGATCATTGCGTCGCCCTAGCCGGGAACGAACCCGCCGCCAATGGCCGTTCAGGCGTCGGCGGCGCGCTTGTCCCATTCGCCGGGCACGGGCTCCTTGAGCATGAAGGCGGCGACCAGGAACGCGACGAGCACGACGCCCCATGTGTACCACAGGCCCGCATAGGCATTGCCCGTCACCGCGGCGATCAGGCTGGCGATGAACGGGAGGAAGCCCCCGAAATAGCCGGTGCCGATATGATAGGGGATCGACAGCGAGGAATAGCGTACGTGCGGCGGAAACATCTCGGCGAGCAAGGCGGCGACGGGGCCATAGGTAAAGCCCGACAGCGCGCTGAGGCCGAGCAGCGCGAGCAGGATCACCGCGAGGCTGCCCACCCCCGGTACCTGCTTGTCGAAGCCATAGCCCATCGCCTCGAGCGCTGGCCGCAGCAGCGCCGGATCTTCGCTGGCGACCTCGCGGCCGCCGATATGGATTTTCACGCTGTCCAAGCCGCTTCCCGACGGCTGCACCTTATAGGGCACGCCCAGCTTGGTGAGTTCGGCAATCGTGCGGCCGCAAGCCGTCGTCTGCTGCTTCTGTTCGAAGGGATTGTAGGAACATTGGCTGCCGGTCACGACGACCGGCGCCTTTGCCGCCGCCTCCTTGAGCGCAGGATTGGCAACTGCGCCCATCATCCAGAAGAGCGGAAAGAGGACAACGAGCGTCACCGCATAGCCCCAGACGATCGGCTTCTTGCGCCCGATCCGGTCCGACAATTTGCCCGCCCAGATGAAAAATCCCATGCCGAGCGCGGCGGCGAGGCCCACGATGACCTCGGCCGCGGTATCGTCGACCTTCATCGGGCCTTTCAGGAAAGCGAGGCCCGAGAACATCGCGGTGTACCAGATGACCGTCAACCCCGCCGCAATCCCGAACAGCGCAACGAAGATGCGCTTGGGGTTGCCGGGGTAGGTGAAGCTTTCCTTCAGCGGATTCTTGGCGATCTCCCCCTCTTCCTTCATCGCCTGAAACACCGGGCTTTCGGAGAGTTTAAGCCGCATCCACAGCGAAATCGCGAGCAGCAGCAGCGACAGCAGGAATGGCACGCGCCAGCCCCAGCTTTCCCAGACATCGGCGGGCATCGCCGCCTTGCACGACAGCACGACGATCAGGCTGAGGACAAAGCCGCCGACGACGCTCGCCTGGATGAAGCTGGTATAGAAACCGCGCCGTTCGGGCGGCGAATGTTCGGCAACATAGACCGCGGCGCCGCCATATTCGCCGCCGAGCGCCAGTCCCTGCAATATGCGCAGCAGGATGACGATGATCGGCGCCGCAATGCCGATCGTCGCGGCCGAGGGGATCATGCCGACCCCGGCGGTGGCGATCCCCATCAGGGTGACGGTGACGAGGAAGGTATATTTGCGCCCCAGCCGGTCGCCGAGAAAGCCGAACAGCACCGCGCCGAGCGGCCGGAAACCGAAGCCGACGGCAAAGCCGGCCCACACCAGCAGCACTTCCAGCGTCGCGTTGTCGCTCGGGAAAAAGGCTTTGCCGATAATCGCGGCTAGCGTGCCGTAGATGAAGAAATCATACCATTCGAAGATGGTGCCCGCCGACGAGGCGGCGATGACCATGCGAATATCCTTCGCGGTCGGTTCATAGACCGCGCCATGATCGGCGACGGCGGCTGCGTCGGTCATATACTCTCCCCTGCCCCGGTTCGGGCTTGCCACCGTTTCTAGCGGGCGCCGAACCGCGCGCAAGCCTTCGCTTGGCGCCGCCGCATATCGGTGGCAGATTGCGGGCCATGCAGTTCATCGACCTTTCGATCCCGATCACCAACGACGTCGTCTCCGACCCGCCGGTGATGCGCCCGCAAATCAGCTACATGACCCACGAGACGACGTGGGAACAGATTGCGATGTTCTTTCCGGGACTCGCCAAGGATGACCTTCCCGACGGCGAAGGCTGGGCGGTCGAAAGCCTGACGTTGAGCACGCACAACGGCACGCATATGGACGCGCCCTGGCATTTCCATTCGACCACGGATGCGGGCGCAACGCCTGCGCCCAGCATCGACGAAGCGCCGCTCGACCTCTTTTTCCGGCCCGGCGTCAAACTCGACTTTTCGGATCGTCCCGCCGGCCATGTCGTCAGCGCGGCCGAGGTGGAGGCCGGACTGGCGCGGATCGGCCACGACCTCCAGCCGTTCGACATCGTGCTCGTCCAGTCGGGCGCGATCTACGGCACCGACAATTTCACCGATCAGGGCTGCGGCATGGGGGCCGAGGCGACGCTTTATCTGACGGAACGCGGCGTGAAGGTCGTCGGCACCGACGCGTGGAGTTGGGACGCACCGTTCAGCCACACCGCGAAACGCTGGGCCGAAACGCGCGATCCGTCGATCATCTGGGAAGGCCATAAGGCGGGACGGATCAGACCTTATTACCAGATCGAGAAGCTGACGGGGCTCGCTGCGCTGCCCCCGACCGGCTGGACGCTGTCCTGCTTCCCGGTGAAGATCGAGCGCGCGAGCGCCGGCTGGATCCGCGCGGTGGCGTTGATCGATGGCGCACCGGTTTCGCACACCGATTGACGGCGGCGGGCGAACGGCGCAGCATCGCGCCATGGCTATCACGATCACCCCCAGCGGTCAGGCGTGCGGCGCCGCGATCACCGGCGTCGACCTGACGCAGCCGCTTTCGGCCGGCGACGTGGCCGACATCCGCGCGGCGTGGCTCGACCATCATGTCCTCGCCTTTCCCGGCCAGTCGCTGCTTGACGACGATCTTGAGCGGTTCACGCAATATTTCGGCGGCTTCGGCGACGATCCCTTCATCGCACCGATTGCAGGCCGCCGCCACGTCATCGCGGTCAAGCGCCGCGCCGACGAAACCGCGCCGCTATTTGCCGAAAACTGGCACAGCGACTGGAGCTTTCAGGCGCGGCCACCGGCCGGAACCTGTCTTTACGGCATCACCATCCCGCCCGTTGGCGGCAACACCGAATTTGCGAACCAGCATGCGGCGCTCGATGCGATGCCGGACGCGCTGCGCGCCCGGATCGAGGGGCGCCGCGCGATCCACAGCGCGCGCGGCGGCTATGCCCCCTCGGGCATGTATGGCGCCAACGACAAGGGCCGCAGCATGGACATCCGCCCCGGCGAAGCGGCGATGGCGACGCAGGCGCACCCGATCATCCGCCGGCACCCCGAAACGGGCCGCGAGGGCCTGTTCGGCTGCGCGGGCTATATCGTCGGGATCGAGGATATGGACGATGCCGAAGCGCTGCCGCTGATCGTCGAGTTGTTGCACTGGCAGGGGCGCGAGGAATTTCGTTACAGCCACAAATGGGACGCGGGAACGCTGCTGATGTGGGACAATCGCTCGGTCCTCCACCGCGCGACCGGCGGCTATGACGGCTATGACCGCCTGCTCCACCGCACGACGATCGCCGCGTGGGACGGCTGACGGCCGCACAAAGCGCCACCTATTTCGCACCATCTCCGGAAAGCTCTCCCATGCGTCTCCTCGCCCTTGCCCTGCTTCCCTTTGCCGCCTTGCTCACCGGAGGCGCCGCGCCGGAGCGCCCGCGCGCGCCGTTCGATGGGGCGTGGATGTCCTGCGAAACCTATCGCGGCACGCAAATCTGTTCATACAAGCTGATGCGGCAAAGTGGCGCGCGCGTGTGCGGCGTTCAGCAATATTTCGCCACCAATGCCTATTATGTGCAGCGTTTTATCGCGAAGGCCGACGGCAACAGCGCGCGTGTCGAACGCATTTGCGGCGATCCCGGCTCCGAAACGTCCAGCTATTGCACAGGACAAGCGCCTGACGATGCCGCCAGAGTCGGATGGGAAACGACCGACCATATGCTTCATGCCTGCGGCAACCGCCTGTACGAGAGCGACCTCGACCAGAGCTTCAACTGCGCGACCACGCGACGGGATACGGGCGTGCCGAAGGTTCGCTCGCTCGCCGGAAACGGCCCCGCGCCGGAGGATGCAGCCTGGATGGCGTCGTGTATCGAAGGCAACGACGATTAGCGGACGCCCGGCGCTAGGCTCGACCCCTCTCGCGGCTCAGTGTCGATACAACGCCCCAGGCGATCAGCGCTTGCCCCGCGAAATAGAGCGGCCAGACGAGCCACAGGGTGACGTCTTTCGAAAGCGCGCCGCCTTCGCCGGCAAAGATGAACAGGTCGCTCGCCAGGAACAGCATCGCGCCGATCCCGGTGCGATAGCGCGGAAAACGGCTCGTCCACGCCGAAGCTGCCATCGCGGCGACGAGCGCGGTATAGCCGACCGCCGCCGCGCCGTCGGGCGCACCGCGCGTCAGCCCCCACGCGATGACGAGCGCCGCCGGAACGGTCAGCCAGCCGAGCCAGCGCTGCGGGGCCGACAGTGCCGGGCGCCGGTTACGCCAGTAAAGGATGATCGCGGTGACATGCCCAGCCGCAAAAGCCAGCGCGCCGACGATCAGCCCCCTGGCGTCGAGCAGATAGTCGCCGAGCGCCCCGAAACCGAGCGTCAGCGCGATCAGGCGGCCATCGGTGCCGCGCGCATTCGCGGCGGCCCACAAGGCGAGCAGCGCAACCCCGCTCGTCTTCCACGCCCAGATCGCGGGGCCGTGCCAATGCTGATGAACCGCGACGAAAAAGCTGACACCGCCGACCAGCGCGAGCCACCAAAGCCACCGCGCGCGATCCCAACCCCGTTCATCGCTCATCGCCCACCCCTTTGCATCTTGCTCACAAGGCGCCTACTGCGCGGCGGATCGGGTACAAGTCAACGGATAGCGTATAGTGGCTCACGACATTCATATCATCGGCGGCGGCCTCGCAGGATCGGAGGCGGCATGGCAGCTTGCCGAGGCGGGCTACCGCGTGCGCCTCTCCGAAATGCGCGGGGGCGGCGACATGACCCCGGCGCATCAGGGCGACACGCTCGCCGAAATGGTGTGTTCGAACAGCTTTCGCAGCGATGACGGCGACAGCAACGCCGTCGGTCTGCTCCACCGCGAGATGCGCAGCCTCGGCTCGATCATCATGCGCGAAGCCGATGCCACAAAAGTTCCCGCCGGGTCGGCGCTCGCGGTCGACCGCGATCTCTTTTCGGGCGGCGTCACCAAAGCGCTTGCCGAGCATCCCAATGTCACGATCGTGCGCGAACGCGTCGACACGCTGCCGACCGAGGGCATGACGATCGTCGCGACGGGACCGCTCACCGCCGCCAGCCTCGCGGAGAGCATCGGCGTCGCAACGGGCAAGGACGCGCTTGCCTTTTTCGACGCGATCGCGCCCATCGTTTACCGCGACAGTATCGACATGGACATCGCCTGGATGGCGAGCCGCTGGGACAAGGTCGGGCCGATCGGCGACGGCAAGGATTATATCAACTGCCCGATGGACAAGGATCAATATTACGCCTTCGTCCAGGGGCTGATCGACGGCGACAAGACCGAATTCAAGGACTGGGAAAAGGACACGCCCTATTTCGAGGGCTGTATGCCCATTGAGGTGATGGCCGAACGCGGCGTCGAAACGCTGCGCTTCGGGCCGATGAAGGGCGTCGGGCTGGACAATCCGCGCACCGGGCGCTGGCCCTATGCCGTCGTCCAGCTCCGCCAGGACAATGCGCTCGGCACCTTGTGGAACATGGTCGGCTTCCAGACCAAGCTGAAGCATGGCGCGCAGGTCGAGCTGTTCCGCACCATTCCGGGGCTCGAAAAGGCCGAGTTCGCGCGGCTAGGCGGTCTTCACCGCAACAGCTTCATCCGGTCGCCCGAACTGCTCGACGGCCAGCTTCGCCTGAAATCGGCGCCGCATATCCGCTTTGCGGGTCAGATCACCGGCTGCGAAGGCTATGTCGAAAGCGCCGCGATCGGCCTTGTCGCCGCGCGTTTCGCGATCGCCGAGCTCAGCGGTCGTTCGCTACCGCCGCCGCCGCCCGAAACGGCGCTCGGCGCGCTGCTCGGCCACATCACCGGCGGCGCCGACGCTGCATCCTATCAGCCGATGAACGTCAATTTCGGGCTGTTCCCGCCGGTTGCGGAGGATGTCCGCAAGAAGGACCGCAAGCTCGCCTACACGCAGCGCGCGGGCGCGGCGCTGGCCGAGTGGATGAAAGTGGCGGACGGCGTCGCCGCGTAACCGCGCGCGCCCCCCGCGATCAGGGCGCGTCGCCCAATATCCAGTCGATACCTGCGGCGACATGGATGCGCGCCGTATCATACACCGGCAGCACGTTTGCGTCGGGATCGACAAGCATCACCAGTTCGGTGCAGGCCAGAACAAGCGCCTGAATATCCTGCTTGGCGATGTCGGTGATGAAGGTGCGCATCGTCCGGCGCGAATCCTCAGTCACCTTGCCCTGCATCAACTCGTCATAGATGATGCGGTCGATCTCCTCGGCGCGGCTCGCGTCATAGGGGGCGAGCGTCAGGCCGTGGCGCACGAGCCGCTGGCGGAACCAGGGTTCGGTCATGACGTTGCGGGTGCCGATCACTGCCGCCGCCTTCACGCCGTCGGCGCGCATCTTTTCGCCCGTTTCGTCGACGATATGGAGCAGCGGGATCGAAATCGCCGCGGCGACGTCGTCCGCCACCTTGTGCATCGAATTGGCCGCGATCATCAGCGCCGTCGCCCCCGCCGCCTCGAGCCGCCGCGCCGATGCGATCAGCACCTCCTTCGCGTGATCCCATTGCTCAGGTGTCGAGAGCCGCGACAGATCGCAATAATTCAGGCTTTCCATCAGGATCGGCGCCGAACAGCCGGTGCCGACCCGCTTTTGCAGCCCCTTGTTGAGGTGCCGATAATAAAGCTCGGTCGATGCCCAGCTCATTCCTCCGATCAAACCGATTTTGCGCATGGATGACGTCTATCCCTTCATCGTCACCCCGGCGAAGGCCGGGGTCTCGCCGTCCATTTCCGACGCGAGGTTGAGATCCCGGCCTTCGCCGGGATGACGATTCGGGTCAATGCCCCTCAGTCTGGAGGCGGCGGGCCCGTCGCGGCACCGCATCCGCTTTTCTTTGACGCGGCTCGCCGCGCGCGGCAGACCGGGACAATGGACGCGATCCGGCACTATTTTCTGGCCCAGCTCGCCGAGCAGGAAGCCGAAGCGGCCCGGCACCTTGGCGACGGCTATTGGACCGACAGCCGCACCGGGCGCAACGTCGGGCTGGACGAGTTGCAGGCAATCGGCGCGATGAAAACCATCGCGCTCGACCCGCGCCCCGGCGAGGAAGATGCGCACATCTATCTGAGCCGCCTGCTCGCCGATCTCGACGATGTCGCGAGCCGCTTTCGCGCGGCCGCGCCCGATCCCGACGGTTATGGTATCGCGACGATCGGCACCGTCGCGCGCCGGCTTGCCGCGTTCGACTCGGACCCTAGTGTCCGCTTCCGCTCAGCGCCTTGACGATGTCGTCAGCCATCTTCTTGGCATCGCCGAGCAGCATCATCGTCTGGTCCATGTAGAAGACGTCGTTATCGACGCCAGCATAGCCGACGCCGCCCATCGAGCGCTTCACGAACAGCACGGTCTTTGCCTTTTCGACGTCGAGCACCGGCATGCCATAGATCGGCGACGACTTGTCGGTCTTGGCGGCCGGGTTGGTCACGTCATTGGCGCCAATCACAAAGGCGACGTCGCATTGCGCGAATTCGCCGTTGATGTCCTCAAGCTCGAACACTTCGTCATAGGGAACATTCGCTTCGGCGAGCAGCACGTTCATATGGCCGGGCATGCGGCCCGCGACCGGATGGATCGCATATTTGACGTTCACGCCCTCTTTCTTGAGCATGTCCGACATTTCGCGCAGCGCGTGCTGCGCCTGTGCCACCGCCATGCCGTAGCCGGGAACGATGATGACATTTTCCGCCTGGCTCATCAGGAAGGCCGCGTCTTCGGCGCTGCCAGGCTTCCACGGGCGCTGTTCCTTCGAGCCGCCCGCACCGCCGCCCGAATCGTCGGCGCCGAAGCCGCCGGCGATGACGCTGATGAAGCTGCGGTTCATCGCGCGGCACATGATGTAGGAAAGGATCGCGCCCGACGAACCGACGAGCGCGCCGGTGATGATCATCGCGGTGTTGCCGAGCGTGAAGCCCATCGCCGCCGCGGCCCAGCCCGAATAGCTGTTGAGCATAGACACGACGACCGGCATGTCGGCGCCGCCGATCGGGATGATCAGCAGGAAGCCGATCAGGAAGCTCAATGCGGTGATCGTCCAGAAAACCCACGGCGACTGGTCGGTCAGGAAATAGGCGACCAGGCCGATGATCGCGGCGAGCGTGCCGAGGTTGATGACGTGCCGCGCGGGCAGCATGATCGGGGCGCCCGACATATTGCCGTTGAGCTTCAGAAAGGCGATGACCGAGCCCGAAAAGGTGATCGCGCCGATGGCGATGCCGAGCCCCATTTCGATCCGGCTGACCGCAAAAATCTGCCCCATCTCGTCGGCGATATGAAAGGCGCCGGGATTGAGGTAGGCCGCCGCCGCCACCGCAACCGCCGCAAGGCCGACGAGGCTGTGAAACGCCGCGACGAGCTGCGGCATCGCGGTCATCGCGATCCGGCGTGCCATGACGATACCGATGATGGCGCCGATCGCGATCGCGCCCAATATCTCCGCCATCGCCGTGAGGTCGATGCCGACGTAGCTGTTCGCGGCGTCGCCGCTTTTCCACGGCGCGTGGGTGATCAGCGTCGTGACCACCGCGATCGTCATGCCGATCATGCCGAAGCGGTTGCCGCGCCGTGACGATGCCGGGCTCGAAAGGCCGCGCAGCGCGAGGATGAACAGGATGCCCGAGGCGAGATAGGCCAGCGCCACCCAGGGATTGATCGGTGCTACTTCGTGCATGGTAAGACTTGTCCCCCTGCCGTCATCCCGGCGAAAGCCGGGATCTCATCCTTGCGTCAGGCTTTGACGTGGAGACCCCGGCGTTCGCCGGGGTGACGATTGATTTCCGACGGTTAACGCTCTTTTTTCTTGTACATTGCGAGCATGCGCTCGGTGACCGCAAAGCCGCCGAAAATATTGATGCTCGCCATCACGACCGCGGCAAGGCCGAGCCATTTCGAGCTTGCCGAGCCCGCCGCCGCGCTGGCGATCAGCGCGCCGACGATGATGACCGACGAAATCGCGTTGGTCACGCTCATCAGCGGCGTGTGCAGCGCCGGCGTCACCGACCAGACGACGAAATAGCCGACGAAACAGGCCAGGACGAAAATCGAAAAGATGGAAATGAAATCCACGGCGCGCTCCCCTGCTGATTCCGCGTCGGCACCTCTTGCCGTGGGAGCGCAGGCCTGTCGACTCCAAAGCTGTCAAAAAGTCACGCCCGCGCATCTCCGGGCAGGAAATGGCGGGCGGTTTGAGAAATATAATTACGTGTCAGGACAATTTACATCTTGGGGAGCAGCACCGCGTCGACGACATGGACGATACCGTTCGCCTGTCCCACGTCCGCCTGCGTCACCGCAGCCTTGTTGCCGCTCGCACTCGTCAGGATGATCGCATCGCCCGATTTGGTCGCGGTCAGATCCTGGCCATCGAGCGTCTTGAGCACCGCCTTGCCGCCGCCCGCATCGATCTTCGCCGCCAGATCGGCGGCGGTCAGCCTGCCCGGCACGACATGATATTTGAGCACGCCGGCCAGCACCACCTTCTGCGCGGGACGCGCCCAGCCGTCGCGCGTGACCGCCGGAACCTGCGCAAAGGCGGCGTCATTGGGCGCAAACAGCGTGAAAGGCCCCGGCCCCGACAGCGTATCGGCCAGCCCGGCCTGATTCACCGCGGCGGTCAGCTGGCTCAATATCGGCGAGGCAGCCGCATTGGCGAGGATCGTCTTGTCAGGCGCCATCGCCGCCCCGCCGACCTGCGGATTGGCGCTCGCGGTGACGACATCGTTCATCGCGCCGCTTTCTGTTTCGGCCTTGGGCGGCTCGGGCGTCTTGTTGCAGCCGCCGAGCGCCAACGCCGCCACCATGGCACTCATGAACAAGCCGGATTTCGTCACCTCTGATCTCCTTGCTGAAACGGCCCGAACGGCCCCGTGCCACATCGCGCGGCACCCCGATTCGCAACGCCATTGGCGCGCGAAAGTTTCAGAAGAAAGTCAGCCGCACACGTCCAGCGGAACGCCTACCCCAACAGCCGCTCGTTCACGACCTTGCCGCCCTGCGTCAGCCGCACGGCATTGCCGATTTCCTCGTCGAGCACGGGCTTGCCCGCTTCCTTGTCCCAGAAAGCCGACAGGAAATTGAACAGGTTGCGGCTGAACAGCGCGCTGGTGTCGGCGGGCATCAGTGCCGCGATATTCTTTGCGCCGATCACGGTGACGCCGTGGATCTGCTTCGTTTCGCCGGCCACCGAGCCTTCGACATTGCCGCCGCTTTCGGCCGCCATGTCGACGATCACGCTGCCCGTGCGCATCGTCGCGAGCTGCGCGTCCGAAATCAGCCGCGGCGCGGGGCGCCCCGGGATCAGCGCGGTGGTGATGACGATATCCTGCTTGGCGATATGCCCCGACACCAGCTCAGCCTGGGCTTTCTGATATTCGTCGGACATTTCGGTGGCATAGCCGCCCGCACCTTCGCCCTCGATCCCCGCGACGCTTTCGACGAAGATCGGCTTCGCGCCGAGGCTGAGAATCTGTTCCTTGGTCGCCGACCGCACGTCGGTCGCGCTGACCTGTGCCCCCAGGCGCCGCGCGGTCGCGATCGCCTGGAGCCCGGCGACGCCGACGCCCATGATGAACGCCTTGGCCGCGCTGACGGTGCCAGCAGCGGTCATCATCATCGGAAAGGCGCGGCCATAGGCGTTTGCCGCCATCAGCACCGCCTTGTAACCCGCGAGATTCGCTTGGCTGGACAGGATATCCATCGACTGCGCGCGCGTGATACGCGGCATGAATTCCATCGCCAGCGCCTCGATGCCAAGCTTGGCATAGTCGTCGACCCGCGCCCGCTCGCCAAACGGGTTGAGCCCCGCCGCCAGCCACGCCCCGTCGGCAAAGCCCGACAGGCTCTTGGGATCGGGGCCCTGAATGCCGAGGATGATGTTCGCACCCTTCAGCACATCGGCGCGGCTGCTAACGCTCGCCCCTGCAGCGGTGTAATCGGCGTCGGCGATCGAAGCCGTAACCCCCGCGCCACTTTCGACGGCAACTTCAGCGCCCAGGCCGATGAATTTCTTCACCGTTTCCGGGGTCGCAGCGACACGGGTCTCGCCCGCGGCGAGTTCCTTCAGCACGGCGATGCGCATGACCGGCGCCGCTTAGGAAGAGATCAGAAGGACGACGACCACGGCGACGATCACGGTTGCGATCGTGCCGACCTTCAAAAGGCCCAGAAAGCCTTCATAGGTCTGGTTCGCCGTTTTCATATCCTGTTCCGCCATGGCCATTCCCCTTTGCCTTGTATCCGCTTGTTTCCTGCCCGCCGGCGCTGCGCCGGGCGCCCGCCAGAATCGGATATCGCGCCGGTCTTAGCCATGCGCCCCCTGATGCTCAATAGCGGGTTTTGCGCCGCGGCGCATAGCGGGCAAAAGCCTGGTGGCCTTAATCCGGCCTTTACCCATCCCGGTTACACATGGCGGCTACCGCGGACACCGGCACCCTGCGTGCCGACAAAAGGGGCAATTGGGAAGCGATGGCGAACGCGCGCGACACGCGAATGGTGATGATCGTCGACAGCGAACCGGCGCAGCAGCGATTCCTTTCGGCGCTGGTGTCGCGGGGCGGCTGGCGCAGCGTCGTCGCCGCCGACACCGACACCGCGCTCGCGAAGCTCGGCACCCAGGAAGGCATGGCGCTCGACGCCGTGCTCGTCGATCAGGGCGCGCCGGGTGTGCCGATCCCCGAATTCATCGCCGAACTGCGCCGCTGGCGCCCGGCGCTGCCGCTTATCGTCATCACCATGCGCAACGGCGTCGAAGTCGCGGTTGCCGCGATGCGCGCAGGCGCGAGCGATTTCGTGCAAAAGCCCATCGCGCCCGACCGGCTGCTCGGCGCGCTCGACCGCATCGTCTCGCAGACCGGCCCGCAGGGCGAATTGCGCCCGCTCACCGAAAAGCTGCGCGCGCCGCTCGCCTTCGAAGAAATCATCGGTTCGTCGCCCAATTTCCGTAGCGCGCTGGCGATCGCCGCCAAGGCCGCGCGCGCCCGCGTGCCGGTAATGATCAACGGCAAGCCGGGCACCGGCAAGGAAGTCTTTGCCCGCGCGATCCACAGCGCCAGTCCGCGTGCGCGCGGCCCGCTGGTGATGGTCGATTGTTCGGCGGTATCGCCGGGGCTTATCGGATCGGGGCTGTTCGGCCACGAACGCGGCGCCTTTCCCGGCGCCTTCGACCGGCAGGTCGGCCGGCTGGTGCAGGCCGACGGCGGCAGCATCATCATCGACCATGTCGAATGTATCCCGCTCGACACACAGGCAAAACTCGTCGAATTTCTGAACAGTGGCGAAGTGCAGATGATCGGCGGCTCGATCCGCCAGACCGTCGACGTCCGCATCATCGCAACGAGCGCAAGCCCGCTCGACAAGCTGATCGAGGCGGGACATTTCCGCGAAGACCTGTTCTACGCGCTTTCAACCGCGCAATTCACCCTGCCCTCGCTTTCCGAACGGCGCGGCGATGTCGGGCCGCTCGCCCGCCATCTGCTCACGCGCATCGGCGGCCTGCCCGGCATGGGCCCGATCGGCATCACCGACGATGCGCTACGCCTGCTCGCCGCCTATGCCTGGCCGGGCAATGTCCGTCAGTTGCAGGACGTGCTCTTCCGCGCGGCGGTCGAAAGTAAGACCGACGTGCTGACGAGTGCCGACTTCAAGGCGATCGAAGCCGCCCTCGGCGGCAGCGTGAGCGGAGACGCCAATGTCGCGATCAACGGCGAGGCGATCGGCATCACCCTCTACCTCCCCGACGGCAATCTTCGTCCGCTCGAGGATATCGAAGCCGATGTCATCCGCCTCGCCATCGGCCATTACCGCGGCCGCATGAGCGAAGTCGCCCGCCGGCTCGGGATCGGGCGCTCGACGCTGTATCGCAAGCTCAGCGATCTGGGGATCGACACCGCGGCCTAAGCCGCGCCGATCGCCTGCTCGATCTGCGCCGTGTCGGCGTTGGTCAGCGTCTTGGCGAGTTCGCCGACCAGCCGCTTTTCCAGTTCGCGATGATAATGACCGCGCATCACGCCGAGCGTGTGCGGATCGGCTATCACGAGCAGTTTTTCGATTTCGTTGTCGAGGATGCGCTTGTTGAGAAGCGCCGCGACGCCCGCGGCGTGTCCCCGCTCGTCAAGGTCGCGGGGTTCGGGCTTCGCGCCGCCGCGGTTTCCGGCGTCGACCTCCGGGCTGGCCGCATCGACAAGGTTGATAAGGTCGGCATCGCCATCGTTGCGAAACAGAACGAAGCGGTTGCCGTCGGCAACGGCGACATGGGCGCCATGGGGAAGTTGCATGGAAGTCTCCTTCGGAGCCCGCAATCGGAGCGGGCCTTCAAGAAGGGGACGCATGACAGTGCTGCAGGGTTTCCTCTCCCGCGACCGATGGAGGAACTCAGGCGGTCAGCGCCGCATCCCGCAGCCCGCGCCACACCCGCAGCGCCTGCCGGTTTTCGGCCACATCATGCACCCGCAGCAGTTGTGCGCCCTGCGTCGCAGCCTGATAATGAAGCGCGACCGTGCCGCCAAGGCGCTGGTCTGCAGAGGCTTCGTTGTCCAGTGCCCCGATCAGGCGCTTGCGGCTCGCCCCGAAGAGCAGCGGGCAGCCCAGGGTGTGGAAGAGCGCAAGGCCATTGATCAGCGCCAGATTGTCGGCGACCCCCTTGCCGAAGCCGATGCCCGGATCGACGATGATCTTTGCGGGGTCGATGCCCGCCGCGATGCAGTCCGCGACACGCTCGGCGAGCATGTCGTAAACATCGAACAGGACATGCGCGTAGGTGCCGCCTTCGTGCGGATCGCTCTTTGCCGATGGCGCGTGCATCAGCACGATGGCGCAGCCGGCGCGCGCCACGACCTCCATCGCACGGTCGTCGTAGCGCAGCGCCGAAATATCGTTGACGATCGTCGCCCCGGCGGCGAGCGCCGCCTCCATGACCGCCGCCTTGCGCGTGTCGATCGACACCGCGGTTCCCCCGCGCGCAAGCGCCGCGACGACATTTTCGACGCGCTTGACCTCATCGCCTTCCCAGACCAGCGGCGCGCCAGGCCGGGTCGATTCCCCCCCGACATCGACGATCGCCGCCCCTGCCGAGGCCATGGCGAAGCCGGCCTCGATCGCCGCTGCCTCGTCGACCGTCTTGCCGCCGTCGGAAAAGCTGTCGGGCGTGACGTTGAGGATGCCCATGATCTGCGGCTCGCCGAGCCTTACCGTGCGCGCGCCCAGCGTGAGCGCGCCGCGCGGTCGTTGGGTCGCGGCCCGCTGCGCGCGCGCTGCCTCGGCGAGCCGGCTGGGCATCGCGGCAATCCAGTCGTCGAGTTCGGCCACCGGCACCACCGCCGAGCGGATTATGTCATTGTCGCGCAGGCTGACATGCCAGGCGGCGAACCAGATCATCGCGTCGGCGAGGCGCAGGCAATGGTCGTCGAGTTCGTGCGGACGATCGACGAAGCAGGTCGGGCGGAGGTAGACGCGCGCATCCTCCCATGTCGTACCGAAGTCCGGCTTGGTGAGTGGAACGAACATGCAATCCCTTTCCCGTCGCCCCCGCGGAGGCGGGGCCGTAGTCGGCTTGTCGCGGCGCGGCAAGGAGATCTGGCCAACGGCCCCCGCGTTCGCGGGGACGACCAGGCTTATGCCTCGTTCGCGAGCAACCAGTCCTGCCGCACCGTGTCGATCACGCGCAATTCCTTGCCCGTATCGACGTGCCAAAATGTCCAGCCGTTGCAGCTCGGCGCGCCCTGCACGCCCGCGCCGACCTTGTGGATCGACCCCGCGGGTTGCCCCTCGCATTCCAGACTGCCGTCGACACGCACCACCGCCTTCCAGCGGCGCTTCGTATCGGTGAGCGTCGTTCCCGGTGCAATCATGCCGCATTCGACCAGCGTGCCGAAGGCGACGCGCGTTGCGGCCTTGGGCGCCATCATCGTCCGCACCGTGCTTTCGTCGAGCGGCAGCGCCATTTCGATGCGCTCCTTTGCCGCTTCGATATAGCCGTCCTCGCGTTCGATGCCGATGAAGCGGCGGCCAAGGCGCTTGGCGACCGCGCCGGTGGTTCCGGTGCCGAAGAACGGGTCGAGGATCACGTCGCCGGGGTTCGAGCAGGCGAGCAGGATGCGATACAACAGCGCCTCGGGCTTCTGCGTCGGGTGCACTTTCGTGCCGCCCTTCTTGAGCCGTTCCTGACCGCCGCAGATGGGGATCAGCCAGTCGGAGCGCATCTGAAGTTCGTCGTTGAGCGTCTTCATCGCGCGATAATTGAAGGTGTAGCGCGACTTTTCGCCCATCGAGGCCCAGATCAGCGTCTCGTGCGCATTGGTAAAGCGCGTGCCCTTGAAATTGGGCATCGGGTTCGCCTTGCGCCACACGATATCGTTCAGGATCCAATAGCCATTGTCCTGAAGCGCGGTGCCGACGCGGAAGATGTTGTGATAGCTGCCGATCACCCAGATGCTGCCATTGGGTTTCAGGATGCGCTTCGCTTCCTTGAGCCACGCATGGGTGAAACGGTCATAAGCCGCGAGACTGTCGAACTTGTCCCAATCATCGTCGACGGCGTCGACCTGGCTGCCGTCGGGACGATGCAGATCGCCGCCGAGCTGGAGGTTATAGGGCGGGTCGGCGAAGATCATGTCGACCGATGCCGCCGGCAGGCTGCGCATCATGGCGATGCAGTCGCCTTGCAGGATGCTGTCCAGCGGCAGATCGAGCGGGGCCGCTTTCGGCGTCCGCTGTTTTGCGGCCGGCGCCTTGACCCGTTCCATAACACCCATGTTTCGCCCCTGTCCTTGTCCGAAAGAAGCCCCTGATGAGTCCGGCGGAGTCCGCCGTCAAGCGCAGGATTCTAGGGATTCCGCCTCTCGAAATGGTTAATGCGTCGAGAACGAAAGGAGTCTGCCACGACATATGGAGTCTCGCGCGACTCGGGGACTCAACCACTGGTGGTGTGGCCGTCAGGACTCAGCGGCGAATTTTTTTCGATTTGGCGCCCAACCAAGTGCCATTCGGGTTCAAATTCCCGGATCGACCCCGGTGAGGTCGACCGAACGCTCCCACAATTCGCGCCCCAGCTTCGGGTCGCGCGCCGCCTTGGTCGCGCGCGCGGGTCCCGACGCGCCGCTGATCTCGCCCAGCCCCTGCGGTCCCAGATAGTCGCCGCCCTGCACATGGGCGCCCGTTGCCGCCTGCAAGGTCGGCCAGGCGCCCTGCGCCGCGCTGTTGAAAAACGGCGTGGCCAGCGGCGTCATCGACCGCAGCGGCCACGGCAGATGGCGTGTCAGCTCGGTGAGCGCGACACCCGGATGCGCGCCGATCGCCTGTGTCGCCCGCCCCGCCGCGCCCAGCCGGCGATCGAGCTCGAACATATAGGACAGATTGGCGAGCTTGCTCGCCTGATAGCGCGACCAGCCATGATAGCCGCGCCGGGCATCGAGATCGCTGAAGTCGATCGTGCCGCTCTTGTGCGCCAGGCTGGCGGTGACGACGATCCGGTCGTCGACATGACCATGTATCAAGCCGGTAAAGGCAAAAGTACCGAGGTGATTGACCCCGAACTGCAATTCGAAGCCCTGCGCGGTCAGCGACCGCGGCGGGATCATTACGCCCGCATTGTTGACGAGGACGTCGATGCGCGGTCCGGCGCGTACCGCGGCCGCCGCCTCGCGAACCTGATCGAGATCGGCGAGATCGAGCCGCACGAAGGACAGGTCGGCGCCGGGAACATCGTCCGCGATGCGCGTCATTGCCGCCTCGGCGCGCGCTGCGTCGCGGCAGGCAAGCACCACCGCCGCTCCGCGCGCCGCCAGGATGCGCGCGACTTCGAAACCGATGCCGGCATTGGCGCCGGTGACGAGGAAGCGGCGACCGGTCTGCGCGGATACATGCTCTGCCGTAAATCCGCTCATCGCCCTCTCCCGTCCGTCAGATCAGCGTCAGCTGTGCGACCGGCGCAAAGCTCGCGCGGTGGAGCGGTGTCGGCCCCAATTGCCGCAGCGCCGCCAGATGCTGCGCGGTGCCATAGCCCATATTCGTCTCCCAGCCAAAACCGGGAAAGCGGCGCGCCGCATCAGCCATGAAGCGGTCGCGATGCTCCTTGGCGATGATGCTCGCCGCCGAAATACAAGGGTGCAGCGCATCGCCGTCGACGATCGCCTGCGCGCGCCAGCGCCATCTGGGCAGGCGATTGCCGTCGACCAGCACCTCGCCGGGCTCGACCCCCAGTGCCTCGACCGCGCGCGTCATCGCAAGGAAAGTCGCCTGCAAAATATTGATGCTGTCGATCTCGGTCACGCTCGCTTCGCCGACGCCCCAGCGGCAACGCGCCTTGATTTCGATCTCCAGCGCGGCACGGCGCTTCGCGCTCAATTTCTTGCTGTCGTCGAGGCCGTCGATCCCGTCGTCGCACAGGATCACCGCTGCCGCGACCACCGGACCCGCGAGCGGTCCGCGCCCCGCCTCGTCGACGCCGACGACGATCATATCCGCCACGGCGGATAACGCCGGTATTCACCCGCCTGATAGAGGCACAGACGATTGCCCGCGGGATCGGTCAACCGCGCCTCGCGCCAGCCCCATTCCTCGTCGCGCGGCATCTGGTCGAAGCGCACCCCGCGCCGCGCGAGATAGGCGACCCAGGCGTCGAGCGCGCCGCTTTCCAGATAGGTGGTCGTTCCGCCCGCGTCGCCGTCGCCGACATGAATCGAGAGGGTGACGCCGTTCGCCGCCTCGAAGCGGGCATAGCCATTTGCGCTGCTATCGACGATCTGGGTCAGCCCCATTTGTTTGTAGAAGGCCACCGAAGCCGCATAATCGGTCGCGGGCAAGGTGAGCTGGTTGAGTGCGGGGCCGGTGAACAGCCCGTCGTTCCGCACCCCCTGCTGCCCCATCGGCCCATGCCCCTCGCCCAATCCAGGTGCATCCATCAGCGCCAACCGCACAAAGTCGCGTGCGCGCGCCACCGCGGGCTCGAGCGGCATACCCTGCGCCAGCCCGGTCGCGATCGCGCTGGCAAGCGTGCAGCCGGTACCGTGGGTGTTCATCGTCGCGATACGCGGGGCTTCCCAGCGCGCCACTTCGCCCGCATCGGCTTCGATCAGCCGGTCGACCACGGTGTCGCCTTCGCCATGCCCGCCCTTGGCGAGCAGCGCGCAGCCATGCGCCAGCACCGCCGCCTCGCCGCCGAGCGCCGCCAGTTCGCCAAGATTGGGCGTCGCCACCGCCGCCCGGTCCAGCAGCGTCTCGAACGCGCGGATCGTGTCGGCGTCAGCAAGCACCGATCCGCTGGTCGCGACCATGACCGGGTCGAACACCACCGCGGCGCCGGCCATGTCGGGCCGGCGAAGCCGTTCGGCGACCGCCGCCGCGGTTGCCGCGCTGCCGATCATGCCGATCTTCACCGCGTCGACGCCGATGTCGGCGACGACGCTGTCGATCTGCATCAACACCATCTCGGCCGGGACAGCGTGGACGCCCTGCACACCCATCGTGTTCTGCGCTGTAATCGCGGTGATCGCGGTCATCGCATGGCCGCCGAGCATGGTGACGGTCTTGATATCCGCCTGAATGCCCGCACCGCCGCCGCTATCGGAGCCGGCGATAATCAGAACGCGTGCGGTCAACGCTTGAACTTTCTCTCCGTCGAAGCGGGGAATTTCGCCAGCGCGGCGCCTTCGCGCAGCGGACGGTCGAGCAGGTCGCCGCCGCAATTGGGGCAGCGTTCGTCGAGCTTGTCGGCGCAGGTCGCGCAAAAGGTGCATTCGAACGAGCAGATGAAGGCGCCGTGGATGTCCGCGGGCAAATCACGGCCGCAGCGTTCGCAATCGGGTCGCATTTCAAGCATGTATATATTCCTTAAAAACCGTTCGCCCCAAGCTTGTCGGAGGGGGCCGTTCTTCCTGCTCCGCTCATAGAGAAGAGAATGGTGCTTCGACAAGTTCAGCACGAACGGGATGAGACTATTCGGTTGTCAATTCGCCGCCGCCGCGCGCACCGCGTCGCAGATCATGTCGACCACCTGTTCAACCTCACCCGCATCGTCGCCTTCGGCCATGACGCGGATGACGGGTTCGGTGCCCGAGGCCCGGATGACAAGGCGGCCGCGGCCGTCGAGCATGGTTTCACCCTCGGCGATCGCCGCCTGCACCGTCGGCGCGTCGAGCGGCTTGCCGCCGGCAAAGCGCACATTCTTCAAAAGCTGCGGGACCGGGTCGAATTGGTGGAGCAGTTCGCTCGCCGGTCGTCCGGCGCGGACGAGTTCGGCAAGCAATTGAAGCGCGGCGAGCGTCCCGTCGCCCGTCGTCGCGTGGTCCGACAGGATCATGTGCCCCGACTGCTCGCCGCCGACATTGAAACCGCCCGCCTTCATGCGTTCGAGGACATAACGGTCGCCGACCTTGGTCCGCTCGAGCCGCAGACCTTCGCCCTCC
The DNA here is from genome assembly GCF_001468495.1 of Sphingopyxis sp. A083. Lineage (NCBI taxonomy): Bacteria > Pseudomonadati > Pseudomonadota > Alphaproteobacteria > Sphingomonadales > Sphingopyxidaceae > Sphingopyxis > Sphingopyxis sp. A083. The sequence continues at coordinate 629,361 of NZ_LNSK01000002.1, forward strand.
AGAAAGCGTTCGAGGCCGAGGTTTGACATCACCGTCGCGACGACGCCGCCGCCTTTCAGCCGTCCCTGCCGCGCCCAGCTCGCCCCGATCAGCGCCATGATCTGATCGCCGTCGACGATGTTGCCCTTTTCGTCGACGACGATCAACCGGTCGGCGTCGCCGTCGAGCGCGACCCCGATGTCGGCGCCGCTCGCCACCACCGTTTCCTGAAGCAGCGCCGGTGCGGTCGATCCGCAACGGTCGTTGATGTTGGTGCCATTGGGTTCGACGCCGATCGCGATCACGTCGGCGCCCAGTTCCCAGAATACGGTCGGCGCGCTGTTGTAGGCGGCGCCATTGGCGCAATCGAGCACCAGCTTCAGCCCGTCGAAGCGAACCGAGCCGGGCAGGCTCTGCTTCACCGCGTGAATATAGCGCCCGCGCGCGTCCTCGATCCGTTTGGCACGGCCGATATGCGCGGGTTCGGCAAGCGCCGGCGCCGCTTCGAGCAACGCCTCGATCTGCATTTCATCGGCATCGGACAGCTTGTAGCCATCGGGCCCGAACAGTTTGATGCCATTGTCGTGGAAGGGATTGTGGCTGGCAGAGATCATCACGCCCAGATCGGCGCGCATCGACTGCGTCAGCATCGCCACTGCAGGCGTCGGCATCGGGCCGACCTGTACCACGTCCATGCCGACGCTGGTGAATCCCGCGACCAGCGCATTTTCGAGCATATAGCCCGACAGGCGCGTATCCTTGCCGATCACGACGCGGTGCTTGTGCCCGCCGCGCAGGAAATGCGCGCCCGCCGCCATGCCGACGCGCATCGCCACTTCGGCGGTCATCGGCACCTTGTTGGTCAGGCCCCGGATCCCGTCGGTTCCGAAAAACTTGCGCATGCCGTCTCCGCTTCCTAATCCTCGGGGTTCACGCTCGCCCACCCCGGCAGTCCGGACGGCACTAAGTCACCCATATTTGCTTGGCAAGCAGGCCGGAGGTTTTGAACTTGAAATCGGCATGGATCATCCTGTCGTCGCTGGTTGCGGGCATGCTGCTCGGCATCCTGCTCGACATGGCCGCCCCGGCGGCGGGCACCGCATCGCTTCCCTATGTCGAAACCGTCGGCCTGTTGTGGCTGAAGGCGCTGACGATGACGATCATCCCGCTGATCGTCGCGCTGCTCATCACCGGCATCACCGCAACCGCCGATGCCGCGCGCGCGGGAACGCTTGCGGCGCGGTCGGTCGGCATCTTCATGGTGTCGATCTTCCTCACCGGCCTGATGTCGCTGCTCGTCACGCCGCTGCTGCTCCGCCTGTTTCCGCTGTCGCAGGGCGCCGCGGCGGCGCTGCGCGGCGGGCTCGGCGGCGCGACCGAAGCGCCGCCCTCGCCGACCTTTTCGGATTTCATCCTCGGCCTGATCCCCGCCAACCCGATCGCCGCGGCGGCGGAGACGACGGTCCTGCCGCTGATCGTCTTTACCACCATCTTCGCTTTCGCGATGACGCGCATCGCCCCCGACGCGCGCGCCAGCCTGTCGGGCCTGTTCAAGGCGTTGGGCGACACGATGCTCGTCGTCATCGGCTGGGTGCTTGCGCTCGCCCCGATCGGGGTGTTCGCGCTCGGCTATGCGCTGGCGATCAAGGCCGGGCTCGCAGCATTCGGCGGCCTTCTCCACTATGTGCTGATCGTCTCCGGCGTTGGCGTCTGCTGTATTCTCCTCGGCCTCGCGCTCGCCTGGCTGGTCGTCGGCGTCGCACCGGCGCGTTTCGTCCGGGCGATGGTGCCCACGCTCGCCGTCGCGCTGTCGACGCAAAGCTCGCTCGCCAGCCTGCCCGCGATGCTCCGCGCGACCGAGGATCTGGGCGTCGATCCCAAAAAGGCCGATATCGTGCTGCCGCTTGCGGTCGCGCTTTTCCGCTTCACCAGCCCGGCGATGAACCTGGCGGTGGTCGTCTATATCGCCTGGCTGTTCGGCCTGACGCTGTCGCCCTGGACGATGGCGGTCGGCCTTGCCGTCGCGATGGCCGCGGCGCTGAGTTCGGTCAGCCTGCCCGGATCGATCAGCTATGTGACCTCGATCGCGCCGATCGCGGTGTCGATGGGGGTGCCCGTCGCGCCGCTGGGGCTGCTCGTCGCGGTCGAGACCTTTCCCGACATATTCCGGACATTGGGCAATGTTATCGCCGACGTCGCCGCGACCAAATATGCCGCCGACGGCGTTCGCGACGAACCAGAAGGAGAAGCAGCATGAAATATCGCAAGCTCGGCCACGGCCTCGAAGTCTCGGCGATCGGCGTCGGCTGTATGCCGATGATCAAGGGCGGCAATATCCTCTATGGCGAAGCCGCCGATATGGACGAGGCGACGCGAACGATCCACCGCGCGATCGACATGGGTGTCACCTTCTTCGACACCGCGCAAATCTATGGCCCGTTCACCAATGAGGAACTGCTCGGCGAAGCCATCAAGGGCAAGCGCGACGGTCTTGTCATCGCGACCAAGTTCGGCTTCCGCTTCGACGGCAAGCAGATCGTCGGCGTCGATGGCAGCCCCGACAATGCGCGCCGCGCCTGCGAAGGATCGCTCCAGCGCCTCGGCATCGACACCATCGATCTCTTCTATCAGCACCGCGTCGACCCCTCGGTGCCGATCGAGGAAACCGTCGGCGGGATGATGGAGCTGGTCAAGGAAGGCAAGGTGCGCCACATCGCGCTATCCGAAGCCGGCCCCGAAACGCTGCGCCGCGCCGCAAAGGCCGCGCCGATCACCGCCTTGCAGAGCGAATATTCGATCTGGGAGCGCGACGTGGAGGATGAAATCCTGCCGGTCTGCCGCGAATTCGGCATCGGCTTCGTCCCCTATTCGCCGCTCGGCCGCGGATTTCTGGCAGGCGCGGTGCGCAGCCGCGACGAGCTGCCCGAGCATGACTGGCGCCGCAACGACCCGCGCTATTCGGAGGAAAATCTGCCTGCCAACCTGCGCATCGTCGATGCGATCGGCGCGGTCGCCGACCGGCACGGCGTGTCGAAGGCGCAGGTCGCACTCGCGTGGCTGCTCGCGCAGGGCGACGACATCGTCCCCATTCCCGGCACCAAGCGCCGCGCCACGATGGAAGACAGCATGGCCGCCGCCGACCTGACCCTCAGCGCCGACGATATCGCGGCAATCGACGCCGCCGCGCCGAAGGGCGGCACCAGCGGCCCGCGCTACGGCGAACAGGGAATGCGGATGGTGCGGCTTTAGGGTTTCGGGTTTCGGCCGGAACAAGTCCCGTCGCCCCCGCGCAGGCGGGGGCCGCTGTCGGTTTACGCAGCGCCGCAGAGAAAAGGCCGATTGCGGCCCCCGCCTGCGCGGGGGCGACGTTCTGAAGCAACGTCCGCTAACGACCGATTGCGGTCATTGGGCCGTCAAAGCTGTGACGCGTCCCACGGCGACAGCCGTAAAGTTTCTCTTTGTTGCGCGATCGTCGAAGCCGCTGCCTGCCTTAACGTTGCCGCGTCCGATGCGAGGTTGGACATACGCTCGGCCTTTAGATGAAGCATCGATGTTTGATCCCCGGAGCCATTCAACACACGCCCGAACATTTCGGCTGCTTCATCGTTACGTCCGACTAGCCCTGCTGCGACCCCGGCGTTGTAGAGCATCCAACTTGGGTGCGTCGGTGCCTGTCGCGCTTCGGTCCGCGCCTGTTCCAGGAGAATCTCGGCCGCATCGGGTAGGGAACTAAACATTGCCGCAAGTCGCCGTGCTTCATCGGCCGCTCTGTCGGCGAGGCGCGCGACTGCCACCGCAAATTGTTCGTCCGATAAGTATTCCTCGAAGCCTTCCAAGCGTCCGCCGAAGTCGAAGCTGATCGGCGCAACGTCCATCCAAAGCCAGTGTGCTCCGACGTTAAGATAGCTGCCCTTGCTCCAAGAGCTTGGCTGGAACTCGACAACAGTGAGCCACCAAGAATGATCGAAGAACCATAAGCGCGATTGCCCTTTGCGCTGAAAGCCTAAGGGTCTCAGCGCCGCTTTTGCAGCGTTGGCAATGATCTTGTCGTGTGGGCCCGGCATTCGTCCTCCGCGCCAAAACCTATTCGCGCTTTCGTCCGTTTCCCACCCCAAAACCGCCGTGCCTCAGTCGCCGTCGAAGGCGATCAGCGTTTCGCACGCAAGGCCCGCGGCTTCGAGGCGCTGCGAGCCGCCGAGGTCGGGAAGGTCGATGACGAACAGCGCTGCGGCGACGTCGGCGCCGACGCTGCGCATCAATTCGGCGGTCGCGAGAATGGTCCCGCCGGTGGCGAGCAGATCATCGACCAGCACGACGCGGTGGCCTTCGGTGACGGCCCCTTCGTGCAGTTCGAGCCGGTCGGTGCCATATTCCAGTTCATAGTCGACGCCGATGGTCACGCCGGGCAGCTTGCCGGCTTTGCGCACCGGCACCAGCCCGATACCGAGCGCGGTTGCCATCGCCGCGCCGAACAGAAAACCGCGCGCCTCGACCGCCACGATCAGGTCGGGGCGATAGCGGGCGGCGCGGCCTGCCAGACGGCGGACGCTTTCGGAAAAGCCCGCCGCGTCGCCGATCAAGGTCGTGATGTCGCGAAACTGGATCCCGGGTTTCGGGAAATCGGGGATCGTGCGCACGAGCTCCGACAGGTCAAGGTCGGGACGCGGCGGAAGGGCGATCATCGTCGACCGCCCTTCGCTATGCCCGCGTCCCCGATCCTCAATGTTCCTTGCCGGCCCAGATGTTCCGGTACGACAGATAAGCAAGGATGGTGAAGATCAGAAGGTAAAGGAACACGGCCCAGCCGGTCCACACGCGCTTCACCAGCTTGGGTTCGGCCGTCCACACGAGGAAGGCGGTCACGTCCTTCGCCATGCTCTTGAGGTCGTTCGGCGAACCGTCGGCGAACGTCACCTGACCATCGGCCAGCGGCGGTGCCATCGCGAGGTTGAGGTTCGCGAAATAGGGGTTGTAGTGCAGACCGGTCGCCGGCTGCAGTTCCTTCGGCAGGTTCGCCGGCGGGTTCTGGAAGCCGGTGATCAGCGAATAGACGTAATTCTTGCCGTCTTCGCGCGCCTTGGTGATCAGCGAAAGATCGGGCGGCAGCGCATTATTGTTCGCCGCGCGCGCCGCGGTTTCGTTCGCATAGGGCGCCGGGAAGTGATCCGACGGCAGGCCGGTGCGCGTCGCCGGTTCGCCCGTATCGGGGTTGATCGACGGGATATTGTCATAGCTTTTGGCGAAGCTCTTCACCTGACCCTCGGTATAGCCGAGTTCGGCGATGTCGCGGAACGCGACGAGGTTCAGGCTGTGACAGGCCGAGCACACTTCCTTGTACACCTGCATCCCGCGCTGCAGCTGGGCCTTGTCCCAATGCGGGAACATGCCGTCGCTGGCGAGCGCGAGGTGGCGCGGGTGCTTGTGGAATTCATGCACCGCGTTGGGCTCGTTCGAGAGCGGCGTGGTGAAGATCGCGCACAGCAGCGCCAGGATGAAACCCAGGCCGACGAGAAATCCGAGCGGACGAACCATGGCTGTATCAGCTCCTATAAAAGTCCGGCGCTCAGGCCGTTGCCGGGGCCGACGACGCGTCGGCATTCTTGGCGAGGACCGCCTCGGTGATCGAATTCGGCATCGGAAGCGGCCGTTCGATCCGCGAGATGATCGGCAGGATGATCAGGAAGTGCGCGAAATAATAGGCCGCGCACAGCTGGCTGAGGATCACATAGGGCTGCTCCGCCGGGCTCTTGCCGCAATAGCCCAGGATGAACACGTCGACGACGAGGATCCAGAAGAAGATGCGGTTGAGCGGACGATAGTTCGACGACTTCACCGGCGAGCTGTCGAGCCACGGCAGGAAGAACAGCAGCGCGATCGCCGCGAACATCGCGATGACGCCCCACAGCTTCGCATCGATCCACAGGAAGTTGAAGGTGAAGGCGCGCAGGATCGCGTAGAACGGCCAGAAATACCATTCGGGAACGATGTGCGCCGGCGTCGAAAGCGGGTTCGCCGGGATATAATTGTCCGGGTGACCGAGCAGGTTCGGGCTGAAGAAGGTCAGCGCGACGAAGATCATCAGGAACACGCCAAGGCCGAAACCGTCCTTCGCAGTGTAATAGGGGTGGAACGGGACGGTGTCCTGTTCGTCCTTCACCTCGATACCGGTCGGGTTCGACGACCCCGGGATATGCAGCGCCCAGATGTGCAGGATGATGACACCCGCGATCACGAAGGGCAGCAGATAGTGGAGCGAGAAGAAGCGGTTGAGCGCGGCGTTGTCCGGCGCAAAACCGCCGAGCAGCCAGACGCGGATCGGATCGCCCACGGCGGGTATCGCCGAGAAGAAGCCGGTGATCACCTGCGCCCCCCAGAAGCTCATCTGGCCCCAGGGAAGGACGTAGCCCATGAAGGCGGTCGCCATCATCAGGAGGAAGATCACGACGCCGAGCAGCCACACCATTTCGCGCGGCGCCTTGTACGAACCGTAATAAAGGCCGCGGAAGATGTGCAGATAGACGACGATGAAGAACATGCTCGCGCCGTTCATATGCGCATAGCGCAGGAACCAGCCGGCGTTCACGTCGCGCATGATATGCTCGACCGAGTTGAACGCGACGCCCGCATTGGCGGCATAATGCATCGCCAGCACGATGCCGGTGATGATCTGGATCGCCAGCGCGGCCCCGGCGAGAACGCCGAAGTTCCAGAAATAGTTGAGATTGCGTGGCACCGGATAGCCGGCCCCGATCGCATTATAGACGAGACGCGGCAGCGGCAGCTTCGCGTCGAGCCACTTCATCAGCGGCTGCTGGGGTTCATAGTTCTTGGCCCAGGGAAAGCTCATCTTATCTCGCTCCTCAGCCGATCGTCACGACGGTGTCGCTGTTGAATTCATAAGGCGGCACGAACAGATTCTTCGGCGCCGGGCCTTTGCGGATACGCGCCGCGGTGTCGTAGTGCGAACCGTGGCACGGGCAGAAATAGCCGCCATAATCGCCGCGCGGCTCGCCCTCGGCGGCGCCGAGCGGCACGCAGCCGAGGTGGGTGCAGACGCCCAGCGTGATCAGCCAGTTTTCCTTGCCGGGCTTGGTGCGCTCGTCGAGCGTCTGCGGATCGCGCAGGTCGCTCAGCGGCACCTTCTTCGCCTCGGCGATTTCGACGGGCGTCAGGTTGCGGACGAACACCGGCTGCTTGCGCCAGCTCGTCTTGATCGCCTGACCCGACTGGATCGCGGAAATGTCGATTTCGGTCGACGACAGCGCCAGCACGTCCGCCGACGGATTCATCTGGTTCACCAGCGGCAAAACGACGGTGGCCGCACCAACACCCGCGAAGCTGACCGCCGCGATATTGATGAAGTCCCGGCGCCGCACGCCATCCTCGATGCCGGCGTTGAGATTGGATTCACTGGCCATTCGATTGCCCTTGCGCTGGGTGAACTGACAATGGTTCTCGGAAAACTGGCCACCCCGTTTTACGCGCGCAAAGCGTCGCAAATCCCGGCGGCCCCTCCGGGAATTGCGGGCCTGATAGCCGCACACAACAGCCTTGCCAACAGGCAATTTCCGCTTTGTGACCGCTATGTTGCCCCCTCTCGATTCCGCAGGCGCGCGAAGCTAAGGCGGAGCGATGCAAATCGCCCTGTTTCAGCCCGACATCGCCGGTAACGTCGGCACCATCCTGCGCACCGCGGCCTGCTTCGGGGTTCCGGCGCACATCATCGAACCGTGCGGCTTTCCTTTTTCCGACCAGGCGCTGCGCCGCGCCGGAATGGATTATGCCGCGCGCGCCAATGTGCGGCGCCACGCCGACTGGGCGGGCTTCGGCGACTGGAACCGGGCCGACGGCGGGCGGCTGGTGCTGATGACCACCGCGGGCGCGACCGCCCTGCCCGATTTCGTGTTTCAGGAGGGCGACGTGCTGCTGCTCGGCGCGGAGTCGTCGGGCGTTCCCGCGCATGTCCATGCCGCCGCGGCGGCGCGGGTCGCGATTCCGATGCGGTCGGGCTTTCGGTCCTTGAATGTCGCGGTCGCGGCTGGCATCGCGCTGGCCGAGGCACTCCGGCAGACGAAAGGCTTTGCGTCATGATTTCGCTCGATCCCCAGCAACAGGCGGCGCGCGACTGGTTCGAGTCGCTGCGCGACCGGATATGCGCCGCGTTCGAGGCAATCGAGGCCGAGGCGGGCAGCGACGCGCGTTTCGCCTATACGCCGTGGGACCGCGAGGCCGAAGGTATTGCGGCGGGCGAAGGCGGCGGCGGCGTGCGCGGGGTGATGACCGGCCGGGTTTTCGAAAAGGTCGGGGTCAATGTCTCGACCGTCGCGGGCGAGTTCGCGCCCGATTTCGCCCAGTCGATCAACGGCGCCGAAAGCGACCCGCGCTTCTTCGCCACCGGCATCAGCCTCGTCGCGCATATGGCCAATCCGCATGTTCCGGCGGTGCATATGAACACCCGCTTCCTCACGACGACGAAGCGCTGGTTCGGCGGCGGCGCCGACCTCAACCCGCCCATCCCCTATGCCGAGGACACCGACGCCTTTCATGCGCGGCTGCGCGCCGCCTGCGCGCCCTTCGGTCCCGATGCCTATGCCCGCTATTCGAAATGGGCGGAGGATTATTTCTATATTCCGCATCGCGGCGTCCATCGCGGCGTCGGGGGGATATTCTACGACCATCTCGAATCCGCCGACGATGCGGGCTTCGACCGCAACTTCGAATTCACCCGCGCCGTGGGCGAGGCCTTCCTCGACATCTTCCCGCAGATCGTGCGCCGCCGGATGAACCAGCCCTTCACCGAAGCCGAGCGCGAGGAGCAGCTCGTGTGGCGCGGCCGCTACGCCGAATTCAACCTCGTCTACGATCGCGGCACGCTGTTCGGGCTCAAGACCGGCGGCAATATCGACGCGATCCTGATGAGCCTGCCGCCGCTCGCCAAGTGGAGCTGACGAAAAAGGGGCGCCGCGTCGGCCGCGGGCGCCCCTGATTCTTGCGATATTGACCGTCGATCAGGCGAAAACGCTGCCTGCATCGACGGGCCCGAGCGCGCGGTAGATGCCCGCCGGAATCCCGACCTGCAGATAGGCGACGGGAATGCTCATCACGATGCTGCCGACGATCAGCCCGACCATCGATCCCGCGCCCGGCATCCCGCCGCTCGCAAAGACCGAAAAGCCGACCACCGCGCCAAGGATCATCGCAATCACCAGGAAGGCGATGCCCAGCAGGATGAAATAGGCAAAGATCTTCCACTGCGCCGCGCCGGTGATCCGCCACGATTCGGACAGGCCGGTCAGGACATTGAAGGTTCGCTTGTCGGCCATGATCGGCCCGGTGCAGCACAGCCGCGCCGCGAGCCAGACGATGAACAGCAGGAACAGCGGCACCAGGATCAGCATCGCGAAGCCCATGCCCGCCAGCGCCGATTCGCTCGGCTGGCGGCCGCTGAGCAGCGCCGGCGCAAAGGCACCGCCGAAGAGCAGAAAGCCGATGATCCCAATCACGAACAGGATCGCCGCCGTGAAAAGGAGCACGGGCAGCGCGGCCACCAGCCCATAGCTCAGCGCACCGCCGACATTTTCCTGACCGTCGCTGAAGCCCAGTCGCCACGAAGCGAAATAGCTACCGGTCTGGAGGATGTAATTGACCAGGCCGAGCAGGATCGCAAAACCGCTGAACGCGGCGAAAGCCCCTGCCCCGCTCGTCATCCGCGCCGGATCGAAGGCGGCCATGCCGCCGCCGAGCGCGAGTTGCAGGATCAGCGGCACCGCAATGCCGACGCCGATCAGCGCGATGGCATGCTCGGCGGCGCGGCCGCTGAAAAAGCTGGTCGCATAGGACCAGGCCTGACTGATGCTGATATTATTCACATCCATTCTCCCCTGTTGGACATGGTCAGGCGAAGATATCCCCCGCCTGGGTTGTCGCCAGCTGCCGATAGGCGGCCGCCGAAATCGCGATCGAGATCATCGTCGCGACGAGCCCGAAGCCCGCTTCGACCAGCCCGCCGAGCATCTTGCCCACGCTGCCCGCGCCGCCGATCATGCCGACCAGCCCGCCCACCAGCGATGCCGCGATGATGACGACCAGCGTGACGAGAAACAGGAAGAGGAAAATGCGCCAGCCATTGCCGCGCGTCATCTGCCAGCTTGTCGCGATCACCTCGACCGGATTGCGGATCGCGCGGTCGGCGACCAGCGGCGCGACGAAAGCGAGCCGCCCGATCAGATAAAGCCCCGGAATGATGAGCAGCAGAAAGCCGACGCCCAGCATCAGGCCGGTCAATATCTGCACCGCCAAAATGGTGAGCAGCATCGACGCGGCAAAACCCAGTGCCTCGCCGACGCTGGTGCTCGACCGCGACAGCCACAGCCGCATGATCGCCACCGTCCCGAACATCGTGAACAGCGCAACGCCGATCTGATACGGCAGCATCTGCAGGATATTCTGTTGCATCGCGGCGGTCAGCTGGTCGATCGTCGCTTCGGCGGGCGGCTCGATCGGCGCCGGGCCGAACCAGGCCACCGCAAGCGCCGGCAGGAACAGGAAAACCGCCGCGATGGTACCGGTGAGCGGGCGGTGCGCCTTCAGAAGCTGAATGGCATCGTCCCACGCCGCGCCCATGTCGAATTTTGCCATTGATACCCCGTCATTTATCGCTTCGGATTGGCGTCGAACCTGACCGGCTTCGCGCCCAAAGTCCAGCCCCGTTCGGCGCGGATGCCGCCCCCTTGCGCTTCGCGCCCGCGCGGGGCAGAAGCCGCGCGATGTCCGCGCTTCCGCCTCCCGAATGGACCGTTTCGCCCGGCCTTGTCGATTATCCCGCCGCGCTTGCCGATATGGAGGCGCGCGCCGCCGCGATCCACGCAGGCACGGCGGGCGAGCGCATCTGGCTGCTCGAACATCCGCCCCTCTATACCGCCGGGACGAGCGCCGACCCCGCCGAGCTGCTCGACCCGCGCTTTCCGGTCTATGACGCGGGTCGCGGCGGGCGCTACACCTATCATGGCCCCGGCCAGCGCGTCGGCTATGTCCAGCTCGACCTTGCGCAGCGCGGGCGCGACGTACGCGCCTATGTCCATGCACTCGAAGGTTGGGTGATCGACGCGCTCGCGCGGCTCGGCGTCGCGGCGCGCCGCGCCGAAGGGCGGATCGGCATCTGGACCGATGACCGCGACGGCCGTGAGGCCAAGATCGGCGCGATCGGCGTCCGCGTCCGGCGCTGGGTGACGCTCCACGGCTTTTCGCTCAACGTCGCGCCCGACATGACGCATTTCGGCGGCATCGTGCCGTGCGGTATCGCCGAATTTCCGGTGACGAGCCTGGCGGAACTTGGCCGTCCCGCCGATTTCGCCGCTGTCGACGCCGCGCTCGCCGATGCCCTTCCGGCCTTTCTCGACAAGATCGCGGCCAGCGATTAGGACCGGCACATGACGCGGATCATCCTCACCTCGCTCCTCGCCCTGTCGCTCGCCGCCTGCGGAGGCAGCGAAGGCAGCAAGACCACGACCAAGCTCGACGCGGTCGAGGTCGAACCCGGCACGATCAGCGACTCGATGATCGTCCTCGACGATGCAGCAAGCGATGGCACCGCGGTCGACAGCAGCGTACCGGGCGACGTTTCGAAAAAGGCCGACAGCAAGGCCGACGAGGAAAGCGCCGACAGCAGCAGCGATAGCGCGCCCGCGGATCAGAGCGACAATCCCGACGCCGTCCCCGCTCCGGCGGCAAAGAAGGCCCAAGTCGACAGCCAGTAGGGCGGTAGCCGCAGCCTCTTCGCTCAGCGCAGCCCCAGCGTCTTGTGCGTCTGCAGCGACAGACGCCAGCGCGGATCGCGCATCACCAGATCGATACAGTGCCGGACATTGTCCGCGGCATTGGCATCGTCGAGCGGCTGGATCAGCCGGTGCGCGAAATCGAGTTCCGCCAGCCGTTCGACATCGCTCCCCGGCTGCGGCCACACCAGCTTGAGTTCGTCGCCGCTTGTCTGGACCAGCTCGCTGCCCGCCTTGGGGCTGATGCAGATCCAGTCGATCAGCCGCGGCACCGGCAGCGTGCCGTTGCTTTCGATCGCGACGGTGAAGCCCTCGCCATGCAGCGCCTCGATCAGCGCATCGTCGACCTGCAACATCGGCTCGCCGCCGGTCAGCACGACATAGCGGTCATCTTGCGCCGCCCCCCATGCTTCGCCAATCCGCTCCGCCAGCGCCGCGGCATCGGCATATTTGCCGCCCAGCGTCCCGTCGGTGCCGACGAAATCGGTATCGCAGAATTTGCAGATCGCCTTGGCGCGGTCCTGCTCGCGCCCCGTCCACAGGTTGCAGCCCGCAAAGCGGCAGAAGACAGCGCGACGTCCGGCCTGCGCGCCCTCGCCCTGCAGCGTCAGGAATATTTCCTTGACCGCATAGGCCATGGGTCAGGCCCCGACGGCGTAGCGCGTCGGGTCGGCGAGCCCGGCGTCGGCGAAGCCCTTGCGGCGCAGGCGGCAACTGTCGCACAGCCCGCAATGCAGCCCCTCGGGCGTCGGGTCGTAACAGGACCAGCTCATCCCCGCATCCATGCCGAGCCGCGCCGCCTCGGCCGCGATGTCGGCCTTGGTCATATGCTGCAGCGGCGCGTGGATCGTGAAATCGACCCCCTTGTCGCCGTCGCGCGTCGCGAGCTGCGCGAGATGCTGGAAGCCCGCGATGAATTCGGGGCGGCAATCGGGATAGCCCGAATAATCGAGCGCGTTGACGCCGATGAAGATGTCCTGCGACCGCCGCGCTTCGGCGAGGCCAAGCGTCAGCGACAGGAAGATCAGGTTGCGCGCGGGAACATAGGTGACGGGAATATCCTCGCCCACGCCGTCCTTGGGCACATCGATGTCGGCGGTCAGCGCCGACCCGCCGAAGCGCCGCAGATCGAGCGGCAGCACGATATGCTCGGCCGCGCCCACCGCCGTCGCAATCCGCGCCGCCGAGTCCAGCTCGACGCGGTGCCGCTGGTTGTAATCGACGGTCAGCGCGACAATCCGCGCCCCCGCCTCGCGCGCCAGTCCTGCGCAAACCATCGAGTCCAGACCGCCCGACAGAAGGACGATCACCGCTTTTCCGGAAAGATCCTGCATCGCCGCGCGATACGCCCGCGTCGCGCTTCGCGCAAGACCGCGATTTGTGCGGCGCACCAAAGAAAATGGGCCGCGCGTCGTTCGACGGGCGGCCCAGTGCGGCATGAATGCCGTTAGGGAGAAGGACACACATCGGCGTGTCGCAATCCCCCTTCTAGTGAAGGATGGTTAACAAAGGGTTTGCTTCAGCAGCCGCCGGCGCGGCGCGCCTCGATCGCCTGCGAGAAGGGCTTGCCGTCGGCGATCCCCTGCGTGTCGATCTGGACGAGCCGGTTCGTTTCGCTGCGGATCGTGGTGCGGCCATGCCCGGCGCCGGGGCAGGTATAATGCACCGTCACCGATGTCGGCGTATCCTCGATCACATAGCGCGAGCAGGTCGCGCGCGGATGATAGACCTGGATCAGGCGGCGCGCATCGCCCAGACATACGGTCTGGAGCACCGCATCCTTGCCGCGCTCGCGCAGCTGCCAACTGCCCTTTTCCAGCCGGTCGAGCATGGCCAGCGTCGGCGCCTGCGCAGGCACCGCGCTCGCCGCTCCGGTCAGGGCAAGCGCCATCGCCGATATGCGAAACATGGGAGAGAAGATCGTCATTTGCACCTTGTCCACCGGCCGTTCCGTGTGGAACGGCAACGACCCCTGCACATCACCTAATCATCAAACCCGCGTATTTCAACCATTCAGCGCACGCCTGCCTCGCTTCATCGACGGCCCGTGCGTCAGTGGCGCGTCGCGATCTCGTCGAGCGGGACGGGGAACAGCCGCGAACAAAAGGCACAATCGACCTGGATGATCCCGTCGTCGTCGGCCATTTCCTGCCGTTCGGCTTCGGGAAACTGTGCCAGAACCCGCGCATAATGGTCGATGTTGCAGCGACAGCCGCGCGACACCGCCACGCCGGGTTCGACGCGCACTTCCTCTTCGTGGAACAGCCGCCACGCCAACGTTTCGAGCGAGGCCGCGGCGTCGGTCAGTTCCTCGTCCTTCAGCGTCGCCGCAATCGTGCGCGCATGTTCCCATTCGGGATGATCGGCGCGCGCTTCGATCCGGTCGCGCCCGACCTCGCCGTCGGGCAGATGCTGCAGCAGCAAACCCCCGGCGACGCAGCCCAGCTCCGCGTCGTGCCGCGCGCAAAGCCGGACGAGGCTCGGTATCTGTTCGGACTGCTCGAAATAATGTTCGGCGGCATCGGCGATCGACGATCCTTCGAGCGGGACGATCCCCTGCCAGCGCTCGCCGCTCACCGCCTGATCGAAGGTGATCGCCAGAAAACCCTCGCCGAACAGACCGAACAGCGTCGGGTCGGGTCCGACTTCGGCCAGCCGTTCGGCATCGAACTTCAGATAGCCACGCAGCTCACCAGCGCGATAATCGCAGACGAGCAGATCGACGGGGCCGCCGCCGGTCTGCGCCTGCAGCGTCATCTGGCTTTCATCGTCCTTGAGCGTCGAACCGAGCAGCACGGTCAGCACCAGCGCCTCGGCGAGCAGCTTTTCCATCACCGGCGGATAGCTGTGCGCCGCCATGATGCGGTTGAGCACCGGCCCCAGCCGCACGAAGCGGCCGCGGACATGCCGCTCGGCGATGGTGAAGATCAGCGGTTCGTCGAACCAGGTTTCGCGCGTCTCGCTCACAATTTCCCCAACGCCCACAAAAGAACCGATTTCTGTGCATGGACGCGGTTTTCCGCCTCGTCCCACACGCGCGACTGCGCGCCGTCGATCACCGCATCGACCACCTCTTCGCCGCGATGCGCGGGCAGGCAGTGCAGGAACAGCGCATCGCCCTTCGCCTTGCCCATCAATCGCTCGTCGACCTGATAGGGCGCCATTGCGGCCAACTTGTTGTGGGCATGGTCCTGCCCCATCGACACCCAGGTATCGGTGACGACGATGTCGGCGCCCGCCACCGCCTCGGTCGCGTCGCGCACGATATCGATCCGCGCGCCCTGCGCGCGCGCCGCCTCGACGAAGCGCATGTCGGGGTCATAGCCCTGCGGCACCCCGGCGCGAACATTGAAGCCGAACAGCCCCGCCGCCTCGATCAGCGAGGCGAGCACATTGTTGCCATCGCCAAGCCATGCGAGTTCAAGGCCGGGCAAGGCCTTGCCGCCCTCGACGATCGTCAGCAGGTCGGCGACGATCTGGCAAGGGTGCGACAGGTCGGTCAGCCCGTTGATCACGGGGACGCTGGCATATTCGGCCAGCTCCTCGATCTTTGCATGATCATCGGTGCGGATCATGATCGCATCGACATAGCGCGACAGGACGCGCGCCGTATCGGCGATGGTTTCGCCGCGGCCGATCTGCATCGACCCCGCTTCCATCACCATCGCGCTGCCGCCGAGCTGGCGGATCGCCATGTCGAACGACGCGCGCGTGCGGGTCGAATTCTTCTCGAAGATCATCGCCAGCACATGGCCCGCAAGCGGCGCGTCGGCGTCGACCCGGCCCTTGGGCCAAGCCGCGCGCGCCGTCTTGCGGTCGATCGCATCGGCGAGCATCGCCGCGATGGCATCCCCGCCCGCGTCGGACAGGTTCAGGAAATGCCGCAGCGCAGGTGCGCTCATGCTTCCGGCGGCGTGTAGCTCGCCGCCCCCGCCGACAGTTTCTCGATACATTCGTCGATATGACCCTGTTCGATGTTCAGCGGCGGCAGGATGCGCACGACATTGTCGCCCGCCGCGACCGTCAGCAGCCCGTGATTGTCGCGCAGATGCGCGACGAAGGCACGGCTGTCGGACTTCATCTTGATGCCGAGCATCAGGCCCATGCCGCGGATGCTTTCGAACAGATGATCGTGATTGGGGATAAGCTGTTCGAGCGCGCCGCGCAGCCGCTCGCCCGTCGCCTTGACCTGATCCATGAAGCCATCCTCCAGGATCACGTCGAACACCGCCTGCCCCGCGGCCATCGCCAGCGGGTTGCCGCCATAGGTCGATCCATGCGTGCCGATGACCATCCCGCGCGCCGCCTTTTCGGTGGCAAGGCAGGCGCCGAGCGGGAAGCCGCCGCCGATGCCCTTTGCGGTCGCCATGATGTCGGGCGCGACGCCGAACTGTTCATGGGCATAAAGCGATCCGGTGCGCGCGACGCCGCACTGCACTTCGTCGAACACCAGCATCAGGTCGCGCTCGTTGCAGATGTCGCGCAGCCCCTGCAGGAAGGGTTGCGACGCCGGACGGATGCCGCCTTCGCCCTGCACGGGCTCGAGCAGGAAGCCCGCCGTGCTGTCGTCGACCAGATCGAGCGCGGCGTTGAGGTCGTCGAAGGGCGCATAGGCAAAGCCCGGAAGCAACGGATCGAAGCCCTTGCGCAGCTTGTCCTGATTGGTCGCCGAGATCGTGCCGAGCGTGCGGCCGTGGAAGGCATTGTTGAAGGTGATGAGCGTGTGCTTGTGCGCGTTGCCGGCGCTCGAATGATAGGCGCGCGCGGTCTTGATTGCGCATTCGACCGCCTCGGCGCCCGAATTGGTGAAGAACACCGTATCGGCGAACGTATTGTCGACCAGCCGCTGCGCAAAGGCTTCACCCTGCGGGCTGCCGTAAAGGTTCGACACATGCATCAGCGTCGCCGCTTGATCCTGGATCGCTTTCGTCAGATGCGGATGGCCGTGACCGAGCAGATTGACCGCGATACCGCTCGCGAAATCGAGATAACGCTCGCCGCGCTCGCCGATCAGATAGGCGCCCTCGCCTCGCACCGGACGCACACCGCACCGGGGGTAAACGGGCATCAGCGGCGTGATCGACATATCGGGCACCTTTCCAAAAAGCCTAAAGTAAAAAGGCGACCCCAAAGCGGGCCGCCCTTGCACGGGCCGCCCCTATACCGCCGCCGCCAGAGGCGCGTCAACACGGCGCCTGACCCTGTTCTGTTCGATGCAACCAAGCCCGTTGATCCGCGTTCGCCCAATGATGCGAAAGATGCCCGCGCTTCTGTTGCTGCCCCTGCTGCTCGCCGCATGCGACGGCATGCCGCGTGATGCCAGCGGCACCAGCGAACGCATTTCCCGCACCGGCACGATGCGCGTCATCGTCCTTCCCGCGACACCCGACGCCGCGCCCGCGCTCGACCTGCTCGGTCGCTACGCTGCGGCGCATGGCGCAACCGTCGCGCGCATCGAGGCGCATGGCGAGCACGCCCTCCACATGCTCGAAGAAGGCGATGTCGATGCAGTGGTCGGCCATTTCGCCAAGGCCTCGCCGTGGAAGACCGAAATCGCGCTGTCGAAGCCGCTGACGCATGGCGAGCCCGACGATGCCGACATGCCCGTGCTGCGCATCGCGCGCCGCAACGGAGAAAACGCCCTCGTCCTCGCAACCGACCGCATGGTCGCAGAGGCGCGGCGATGACCGTCCACGGCGGTATTGCTCCCGCCATCGCCGCCGACGTCCGGCGCGGCGAGCGGCTCGAATGTTGGACGCTGTTCTGGATGAGCAGCGTGATCGTGCTGATGTGGCTGACGATGGGCGCCAGCCAGGCGATGAAATCGGCGGTGATCGAAGATTTTCTGAGCCTGGTGCCCGCGATCGTCTTCCTCCTCGCGGCGCGGTGGGAACGCCGCGATCCGAACCGGCGCTTTCCCTTCGGCTATCGGCGGGGCAACAGCCTGGCCTTTCTGATCGCGGCGACCGCGCTGCTCTCGGTCGGTGCTTTCCTGTCCTATGAAAGCATCACCACGCTCGTCCGCCGCGAACATCCCACCGTCGGCGGCGTCACCCTTTTCGGCCACACGGTCTGGCTCGGCTGGCTGATGATCGCGGCGCTGGTCTATTCGATCGTCCCGCCGATCATTCTCGGCCGGATCAAGCAGCCCGTCGCCGAACGCATCAAGGACAAGGTGCTGCACACCGACGCGCTGATGCAAAAGGCCGATTGGCAGACCGGGCTGGCGGGCATCGCGGGCATCGTCGGCATCGGTCTCGGCTGGTGGTGGGCCGATGCGACGGCGGCGCTGTTCATCGCGCTGTCGA
Organism: Sphingopyxis sp. A083; assembly: GCF_001468495.1. NCBI lineage: Bacteria > Pseudomonadati > Pseudomonadota > Alphaproteobacteria > Sphingomonadales > Sphingopyxidaceae > Sphingopyxis > Sphingopyxis sp. A083. The sequence goes on from NZ_LNSK01000002.1 coordinate 647,422, forward strand.
TCGTCAAGGACGCGCTCGGCGCGCTCGATCAGGCGGTCGCCGAACTGCTCGACGGGACGCCGCGCAAGCTGGCCTCGAACGATCTGTCCGACGACGCCGAGGATCTGATCGCGACGCTGAAGGCCCGCTATGGCGACGTCAGCGTGCGGCTGCGCGAAACGGGGCGCTATATCGATGCCGAGGTCGATTGCCCCTCGCCCGCCGACGTGCCGACCGCCGCCGACCTGATGGGCGACGACACGGCGTGGCGCCTCGCCAGCCTGAGCTTCCGTCCCGAACCGAGCGATCCGCCCGCCTGATCAGAGGCGCTTCGCCGCCTCGATCGCGATGGCGAGCGAACGCTTGCGCGCGCCATGGTCGTACATCGACGACGCGACGATCACCTCGTCGACGCCGGTGCGCGCGGCAAAGCCCTGCAGGCCCGCGGCGATGTCATCGACCGTTCCGACCGCCGAACATTGCAGCACATGGTCGAGGATCGCGCGCGCATTGGGCGGCAGGCTGTCCTTGTAACCCGCCAGCGGCGGCTTCATCTTGCCCGGATTGCCGGTGCGCAGCGCGACGAACGCCTGCTGCTGCGACGAGGCGAGCAATTCGGCCTCCTCGCGCGTGTCGGCGGCGAAGACGTTGAACGCGGCGGCGGCATAGGGCTCGGCCAGCTGCTCCGAGGGGCGGAACTGGCGGCGATAGATGTCGAGCGCCTCGTCGAGCGCGTCGGGCGCGAAATGGCTGGCAAAGGCATAGGGCAGCCCGAGCATCGCCGCGAGCTGCGCGCCGAACAGGCTCGACCCCAGGATCCACAGCGGCACCTTTGTCCCCTCGCCCGGCACCGCGCGGATACCCAGCCGGTCGTCCCCGGCAAGGAACGCCTGCAATTCGACGACGTCCTGCGGAAACTGGCGCTCGTCACTCGCCAGATTGCGGCGCAGCGCCTGCGCGACGCGCCCGTCAGACCCCGGTGCACGGCCGAGGCCAAGGTCGATGCGGCCGGGAAACAGCGCCTCCAGCGTCCCGAACTGTTCGGCGATCACCATCGGCGCATGATTGGGCAGCATGATCCCGCCGGCGCCGATCCGGATGGTCGACGTCGCCTGCCCGATATGCGCGAGCACCACCGACGTCGCCGCGCTCGCGATCCCCGCCATCCCGTGATGCTCGGCCACCCAGTAGCGCGCATAGCCGAGCGCTTCGGCATGGCGGGCGAGATCGGCGGCATTGGCGAGCGACTGGGCGATCGTGCCCGTGTCGGTGACGGGGACGAGATCGAGGAAGGACAGTTTCAGCATGAAACCGATATGCGGTGGCGGACGATGCGATTCAAGGCGTTACCGTCGCCCCCGCGAAGGCGGGGGCCGCTGGCAAGGTAGCGCAAGGCCGACGGCGGCCCCCGCCTTCGCGGGGGCGACGATCAAGCCCGCTCGTCCTTCGGCGAATCCATCAGTACATAGGTGGTGATCGAATGGACCTGCGGCAGCACGCCGAGCACTTCGGTATGGAAATGCTTGTACGCCGCTAGATCCTGCGTCTCTACGCGAAGCAGATATTCGATCGTCCCGGTAATATTATGGCATTCGCGCACTTCGGGTGCGAGCGCCATCGCCGCTTCGAAATCGCCCTGCGACTTCTTCGTGTGCGACGACAGGCCGACGGTCACATAGGCCAGAAAGGTCAGCCCCAGCTTCGCCGGATCGACCACCGCGCGATAGCCCTTGATGACCCCGCTGCGCTCAAGTTCCTGCACGCGGCGCAGACACGCCGAGGGCGACAGCCCGACGCGGTCGGCGAGCTCGATATTAGAGATTCGCCCCTCGCTCGCAAGTTCGCGCAATATCTTGCGGTCAATCTGATCCAGTCCAGCCATAAGTTGCAAAACTTATCGCATCGGCGCCCAAATTTGCAACCCGTCGCGAGAGCATCGCCATTATATTGCGCGGCATGCAACAGACCACCTTCGCCGCGCTTGCCGCCTTTGCCCTCGTCTCGTCGATCACGCCGGGGCCGAACAACATGATGCTGATGGCGTCGGGCGCCAATTTCGGCCTGCGCCGCACCGTGCCGCATGCGCTCGGCGTGGGCTTCGGCTTCACGCTGATGATCGTCCTCGTCGGCGTCGGGCTGATGGGTCTGTTCGACCTGTTTCCGGTGCTGAACCTCATCCTCAAGATCATCAGCGTCGCCTATCTCTTGTGGCTGGCGTGGAAGATCGCCAACGCCGGCGCGCCGAGCGGCGGCGACAGCCCGCGAGGAAGGCCGATGAGCTTCGGGCAGGCGGTGCTGTTCCAGTGGGTCAATCCCAAGGCCTGGTCGATGGCGCTGACCGCGATCGCGCTCTATGCGCCCGATCGCAATGTCGCCGCGGTCCTGCTCGTCGCCGCGATCTTCGGCATCATCAACCTGCCATCGACCAGCCTGTGGGCGGTCATGGGCGTTTCGCTGCGCGGCTGGCTGTCATCGCCCGCACGGCTGCGCGCCTTCAACTGGACGATGGCCGCGCTGCTCGTCGGATCGCTCGCTTTGCTGATCTGATTGCAAGGTTGCGATCCGCAACCTATGCACGGGCCTCCCACCCTCTCTCGAGACCGGAGATCCGCCCCATGAAAACGCGCCGCCTGGGCCAGAGCGCCATCCACGTCACCGACATCTGCATGGGCACGATGACTTTCGGCAGTCAGACCGATGAGGCCGAGGCGCTGCGCATCCTCGACCGCTGCTTCGACGAGGGGATCAATTTCTACGACACCGCAGAAGGCTATCCGGTGCCGCCCGACATCAAATGGGTCGGCCGCACCGAAGAGATCGTCGGCCGCTGGCTCAAGACCAAGAACCGCGACGCGATCATCCTCGCGACCAAGGTGTCGGGGCCGAGCCACATCTGGTTCAAATCGCCGTGCCGCGGCGGCATGACCGCGCTCGACCGTCACAATATCCGCACCGCGATCGAAGCAAGCCTGACGCGGCTGCAGACCGACTATGTCGACCTCTACCAGACGCACTGGCCCGACCATGACGCCCCCTATGAGGAGATGATGGACGCGCTCGACGAACTGGTCCGCGAGGGCAAGGTGCGCATCCTCGGCTGTTCGAACGAGACGAGCTGGGGCCTGATGAAATCGCTCGCTGCCTCGGAAAAGCTGGGGGTCGCCCGCTATCACACGATCCAGAACAATTTCAGCCTCAACAACCGCCGCTTCGAGGACGAGCTGGCGCAGGTCTGCCGTCAGGAGGGCGTCAGCCTGATCCCCTATTCGCCGCTCGCCGGCGGCGTCCTGTCGGGCAAATATCAGGGCGGCGCGACGCCCGAAGGCGCGCGCTTCTCACGCTATCTCGCGATGGAGGGACGCCAGGCCGCGATGGGCCGACGCTTCGTCAACGACAAGTCGCTCGCCGCCACCGAACGCTATCTCGCGATCGCCGCCGAGGCCGGGATCGACCCGGTGACGATGGCGACCGCTTGGTCGAAGCAGCATGATTTCGTCGCCTCGACCATCGTCGGCGTCAGCAGCTACGACCAGCTCGAACCGATCCTCGCCGCGAAGGAGCTGGTGCTCGACGCCGCGCTGATGAAGACACTCGACCGCGTCGGCAAGGATATCCTCTACCCGATGGGGTGAGTTTCCGACCGCGTCATTGCGAGCGGCGGAGCCGCGCGGCAATCTCCAGCTATCATCGTTGAAGGTCGATCGCTGGAGATTGCTTCCCCCGGCTGCCGCCGGTTTCGCAATGACGCGGTAAAAACTACAGCGCCGCCTTGAACAGCTCGAGCATCCGCCCCCAAGCCTTTTCCGCCGCCGCCTCGTCATAGGCGCGGCCGTCGGGCGGGCACCAGCCGTGCATCGCGCCCTTGTACACCTCGACCTCGTGCCACTGCTTGCGCGGGGCCAGTACCGCCTTCAGCCGGGTCTTTTCCTCGGGGTCTTTCGCATCGTCATTATCGGCGATCGCGAAAAGATATCCGGCGTCGCTCGCGGGGATCAACAGATGCGGGCTGTCGGGCTTGTCGGTCGCGACCGACGCACCGTGAAAGCTCGCCGCCGCCTTGACGCGCGCCGGGTTCAGCGCCGCGGTATAGATGACCATCGGCCCGCCCATGCAATAGCCCGCGGTGCCGATCCCTTTCGCCGTATCGACCTCCGCCTGCGCATCGAGGAAGGCGAGATGCGCCTTGGCGTCGGTCTGCACCAGCGTGCGGTTCAGTTGCTTGAGATAGCCGAACAGCGTCTCGCGCACGCCGGGATCGTCGAAATCATGCCCCGCATAGACCACCGGCGCCTTCGCCCAGCGATAGAAGGGATTGACACACAGCACGGCATAGCCCGCCCCGGCAAGCCGGTCGGCCATCTGGCGAAAGGCGGGGCGCAGCCCGCGAATGTCGGGCCACATCAGCACGCCGGGATGCTTGCCCTCGCCCGGCGCGACAAAATAGGCGTCGACGGTGCCGTCGTCGGTCGTGATCGTAACGTCGCGCCCCTTGATCGTCCCGGCGGCACAGGCCGCGGCGGGCAGCATCGCCGCCACCGCCCCGACGCCCATCAGCGCGCCGAAGTCGCGGCGCCGCACGGGCAGACCGGCGCGGTCGAGGTCGGCTTCGGTAAATTCATCGCACATCGCATCTCTCCTCGGGTGGGGTGGGCCGTGAGAAACGGCAGGAAACCGCCGGTCGTCACGCGCGATCAGGGTTCGCGCGGACGGATCGCCGGATTACCCGCAGCCTAACCGGCCTTTCCCTTGCAGGACAGCAATTTATGCGGTGGCTGCAATCGGCAGGCGGTGCAGCGTGGCGAAGTCCTCCGCAACATGGTGGACACCAACGGCGCGCAGCATCGCGCCATGCGCGCCGCGATCGACAATATGCCCGGCGCCGCAAAAGCCGACGACGGTCATCCCCGCGGCAAGCGCCGCCTGCGCGCCCGTCGGCGAATCCTCGATCGCCAGACAGGCGGCGGGATCGGCGCCGATGCCCTTCGCCGCCGCCAGATAGATGTCGGGATGCGGTTTGCCGCGATCCCAGCCGTCGGCGCTGTAGACGTGCGGGCCGAAATGATGCGCAAGCCCGAAGCGGTCGAGCGACATGGCGATATAGGCAGGGCTGCTCGACGAGGCGATGGCGCGCGGCCGGTCGCCCAGCGTCGCCAGAAACTCGGGTGCCCCCGGCACCGGCGCAAAGCCCTCGGCAAAGCGCTCGCGTGCTCGCGCGCGGTGCTGCTCGCGAAAATCGGGCGGCAGCGGCCCGCCCAGCCGCGCCTCGATCCGCCGCTGCGTCTCCTGCCAATTATGGCCATAATAGTCGCGCAGACATTCGTCATAGCTCGTCGGCAGGCCGATCGCGGTCAGGCTTTCGGCAAGCGTCGTGTTCGCGCGCACCTCGCTGTCGGCGATGACGCCGTCGAAATCGAAAATGATGGCGGTGGGCATCACGCGAAACTCATTATCTTCATACTTCACCGATAGAGCGGCCGGGGTCAGGAGACACAGTCATGAAATTCATTACCCTGAAATCGCGCGGCGGCGACTATCTCCTCGTTGCCGAAAATGTCGCCTGGCTTCGCGACTATGAAAATGGCCAGACGCAGGTCGGCATGGTCGGCGGTGCGCCGCTTCTGGTCGCCGGCAAGATCGACGACATTGCGGCATCGATCCTGGCGCAAGCGAACGCGGCGGAGTGAACCGCCGGCCTCAAGGCATCACCGCCGCGTCGCGCGCATAGCCCCACGGCCCCTCACCCGACCAGCCGCGCCCGTCGGGAAAGACGAGCTTCAACCCGCTGAGCCGGTCGGGCGCGAACAGCCGCATGTTGACCCCCATCAGATCGACCGCGCCGCCCATCCGCTCGATCAGCCCCGCGGTCGCCGACCAATGCGTCGAACAGCCGCAGGTCGCACAGAAATGCAGATCCGAATTGGGGTTCGCCCGGTCGGCGCGATTATAGGTCCGCGTTTCGCCCTCGATCGTGACGTCCTTCGGCGAATAATAGGCCCAGAGGATACCATGCGATAAGCAGAGCGAGCAATTGCACTCGGCCACCTCCTCGGGCGCCTTGGCAAGCCGTACCGAAACGGCGCCGCAGTGGCAGGTGGTGTTCCAGGTCATTTCGGGCTTTCCCCTATTCTTATCAGTTCCAGCCCTGCATTGACCAACCCGGCCGCATCGGTCGCTTCGCGCGAGACAGGATAAAATTCGGATACATGGTAGCCTGCACCGATCGCCGGCAACTCCAGTTCGTTCGTGTGCAATAGCGCGTCTCGCACGGCCAGAAAGTGGCGATGCAGGTAGGAAGCACCATTTTCGAGAAGCGTTGCATCATCTACCGGCGCACCATCGCTGACGACCAACAGGATGCGGCGTTGCTCGCACCGCCCCTTCAGATAGTCGGCGCCCCATTGCAGCGATTCCCCGTCAACATTCTCCCGCAGAATGTCCGGATTTAACATCTGCCTCCACGCATTATCGTCTGGCCCGGTGTCGTCGAACGCCTGATATATGACGTGAAGTAGCGCGCATAGTCGTCCAGGTCGCTTGGGCCGCCCAGCGCGCAACCATTTGTTCCGCGCGAAACCTCCGTGCCACCCGGCAGTCGTATAACCTGCAACCCCGACACTGGCGCCTCGCCGCCGCAATTCTTCGGACAGCTTCCGTGCGCCGGCGGCGACCCATGCCATAGGCTGACCGCGCATGGACCCCGACTGATCGATCATCAGCAAAACTGCCGCGCCCTGAAACTCAACAGCCTCCGACCCCATGAGCGGAGAAGGATCGCTCAATCTGCGATAAATATTTTCGGCGTTCTCGATTTGAGCGCGCCATTCTCGATCGTCGACATCGAGATAACCTTTGTCGCGATCGGGACTCCCTTCATACAGTGCGGCGGGAAGGTCCGCGGCGGTCAAAACAAGATCATATTCCCGAGTGTATATGCGATAGGCTTCATTAGTCGGAGTATCTGCAACTGGACGCCTGCCACGACGGCGTATCATGATGCCTGCCACGGCGACCACAAATATCGCGGCCAGCGCGAGGCTGAGGACGACGGGTAACAAACCCGCAGGCTCAGCAGTCATAGGTCACTCCACCGTCACCGACTTCGCCAGATTGCGCGGCTGGTCGACGTCCGTGCCCTTCGCCACTGCCACATGGTACGCCAGCAGTTGCACCGGCACCGCATAGACGAGCGGCGCGATCAGCGGGTGGACCTTGGGCATTTCGATCGTCGCCATGCAGCCATCGCCGGCTTCGGCGAGGCCTTCCGCGTCCGAAATCAGCACGACCTTGCCGCCGCGCGCCATCACTTCCTGCATGTTGCTGACGGTCTTTTCGAAGAGCGGCCCGCTGGGCGCGAGGACGATCACCGGGACCGCCTCGTCGATCAGCGCGATCGGGCCGTGCTTCATCTCGCCCGAGGCATAGCCTTCGGCGTGGATGTAACTGATTTCCTTGAGCTTCAGCGCGCCTTCGAGCGCCAGCGGATAGTCGGGGCCGCGCCCCAGATAGAGGACGTCGCGCGCCGGGGCGATCAGATGCGCCATCGCGGCAATTTCCTCGTCATGCGCGAGCGCGGCGTTCAATGCGGCGGGCGCTTCGATCAGATGCTTGACGATCTCGCGCTCGTCACCCTCGGTCAACTTGCCCTTCTTGAGCGCGAGGTGCGCGGCGAGCGCCGCGAGCACCGCGAGCTGACAGGTGAAGGCCTTGGTCGACGCGACACCGATTTCCGGCCCCGCATGCGTCGGGAGCAACAGGTCGGCCTCGCGCGCCATGCTGCTCGTCGGTACGTTTACGACGACCGCGATCGTCTGGTCGTTCGCCTTGCAATGGCGCAGCGCGGCGAGCGTGTCGGCGGTCTCGCCCGACTGCGAGATGAAGAGCGCGAGCCCGCCCGGTTGCAACACCGGATCGCGGTAGCGGAACTCGCTCGCGACATCGATGTCGACCGGAACGCGCGCAAAGGTCTCGAACCAATATTTGGCGACCATGCCGGCATAATAGCTGGTGCCGCACGCGACGATGGTGATGCGGTCGATCGCCGACAGGTCGAAATCCATCTGCGGCAGCGCCACCGTCTGTTCGAGCGGACGGATGTAGGAGGAGAGCGTCTGCGCGACGACGGTCGGCTGCTCGAAAATTTCCTTCTGCATGAAGTGGCGGTAATTGCCCTTCTCGACCGCCGCGGCGGTGACGCCCGAGGTCGTGATCTCGCGCGTCACCGGATTGTTGTCGGCGTCGTGGATCTGCGCGCCGTCCTTCGTGATGACGACCCAGTCGCCCTCTTCGAGGTAGGAAATCTTCTGCGTCAGCGGCGCAAGCGCGAGCGCATCGGAGCCAAGATAGGTCTCGCCCTCGCCATAGCCGACGACGAGCGGCGAGCCGAGGCGCGCACCGATCAGCAAATCGGGATGCTGGCGAAAGGCGATGGCGAGCGCAAAGGCGCCGCGAAGCTGCGGCAGCACCGCCTGCACCGCCTCCTGCGGCGATTTGCCCGCCTCGACCTGTTCCGAAACGAGGTGCGCGACGACTTCGGTGTCGGTTTCGCTTTCGAACACGCGGCCGCGCGCCTGCAACGCCTCGCGCAGCGGCTTGAAATTCTCGATGATCCCGTTGTGGACGAGCGCCACTTCCTGCGTCGCGTGCGGATGCGCGTTGCTCGTCGTCGGGGCGCCGTGCGTCGCCCAGCGCGTGTGCGCGATCCCGACGGTGCCGGGCGCCGGATGGCCGGCGAGTTCCTTGACGAGATTATTGAGCTTGCCCTCGGCGCGGCGGCGGATCAGCTGGCCGTCCTCGACCGTGCAAACGCCCGCCGAGTCATAGCCGCGATATTCCATGCGCCTCAGCCCGTCGACGAGGCGATCCGCCACCTGGGCCTGGCCGATAATTCCGATGATTCCGCACATGGGGGCTAAGCTTTCTTCTAGAGCGTGTAAGGAACGCGGATGCCCGGCATCGCCGCCGGAAAATCCTTGATGTTTCGGGTCACGAGGACGCGCCCCCTGATCTGGGCCGTCGCAAGTATGATGGCATCGGGCGATTTCAACCGCGGCCGATCGCGGCGGAGCGCCGCGGCGCGCTGGGCGATCTCTTCGTCGATTTCATCAAGCCCGAAGTGCGAGAGGAACGCGGTCGCCTCGCGGACGATGGCGTCATGTCCTTTCGACAGCACTTCGATCCACGCCATGCGGCTGATCCACGGTCGCGAACCATGGCTTACCGCACGTTGAATCTCCGCGCGGGCGGGCGGGTAGCCCGCGAGCGCATCGATCACGATATTGGCGTCGAAAGCATAACCGCTCACGGCCGGGGCGGTGCCTTGGGCGCAGGATATTTGCCTGCAAGCATATCGAGATAGAGCTGGCGCTGCCGATCATCCTCGGCATCGAACAGGTCGGGAGATTCGGCTCGAACCTCCTCATAATCATCGTCCCACGGGCGCGTCCATTCCGCGCGCCGGCGCCGGGCATAATCGGCCGGATCCTCTGCCAGACCATGCCTGGCCCAAAGGCCGAAGCCCTGATCGATCCAGTCGCCACCCTCTAGCGAGGGCTGCGCATTATAGGCCGCCACCGCCTCGCGCAGTACGGCCGCGCGACTTTTGCCCTGCTCGCGCGCGATGCGGTCAAGGCGCTCGATATCCTCGTCGGGCAGGTCGGCAAGTATCCGCGTCATTGATATACTGATATCATATCATGATATCATGTCAATCCTCACGCGCGCCCGAAATTGCGGTCAACGAAGGTCATCGCGAATTGCACCGGATCGGCGGGGCGGCCGTGCGCGGCGGCGAATTTGACGCGGCCGTCGTCCCATATCTTGCGGATCTGCGCCGAAAGGTCGGGCGCGAATTTCATCTGCTGCGCGACCATCTCCTGCCAGCTTCCGGCAAGGCCCAGGCTGTGGCGCAGCGTCGGCTCCATCGCGGCGCAATAGGCGCGCGTCGCCTCGTCGAGATGCCCGATCGCGTCGAGCACCCAGGCGTCGACATAGCGCAGGAAGGGCTTGTCCTCGTACCGGTCGCTCATGCCTTTTTCTCCGCCGCCTTCTTCTTGCGCATCGCATCGTGGAAGCGGTCGGCCCAGCCGGGCTTCACCGACTGTTCGGCGCGGACGAGGCGCAGTTCGCCATCCATCACGTCGCGCGTCACCGTACTGCCCGCCCCGACGATCGCGTCGGCGCCGATCTTCACCGGCGCGACCAGCGCGCTGTTCGACCCGATGAAGGCGCGTTCGCCGATTACCGTCTGATATTTGAAATAGCCGTCATAGTTGCAGGTGATCGTGCCCGCGCCGATGTTCGCGCCCGCCCCGACCGTCGCATCGCCGATATAGCTGAGGTGGTTCGCCTTGGCGCCCTTGCCGAGCACCGCCTTCTTCACCTCGACGAAATTGCCGACCTTGGCCTTGTCTTCCAGCACCGCGCCGGGCCGCAGCCGGGCATAGGGGCCAACCTCGCACCCCGCACCGATGCTCGCGCCCTCGATATGGCTGAAGGCGCGGATCGTCGCGCCGTCGGCGACGCGGACGCCGGGGCCGAAGACGACATTGGGCTCGACCGTCACGTCGCGGCCGATTTCGGTGTCCCAACTGAACCAGACCGTTTCGGGCGCCCGCAGCGACGCGCCGCCCGCCATCGCCTCCTCGCGCTTGAACGCCTGCCACTGCGCCTCGGCGGCAGCAAGTTCGGCGCGGCTGTTGATTCCGGCCACTTCGGCGGCGCTGGTTTCGATCACCCGAACGCGTTTGCCTTCGCCGATTGCCCCCGTTGCGACATCGGGCAGATAATATTCGCCCTGCGCATTGTCGTTGCCCACGGCTTCGAGCAGGCGCCACATATCGGCGGCGTTCGCGACGATGACCCCCGAATTGCAAAGATCAACCGCGCGTTCGGCATCGCTGGCGTCCTTATATTCGACCATCTTGCGAACCGTGCCGTCGGCATCGGCGATGATCCGGCCATAGGCGGCGGCATCGGTCGGACGGAAACCCAGCACCGCAACGGCGGCGCCTTCATCGAGTGCACCGCACAGACGCAGCACGGTCGCTGCGGTCAACATCGGACAATCGCCGAAACAGACGAGGACGATCCCGTCGAAACCCGCCAGCGAATCCTTTGCCTGCAAGGCGGCATGCGCGGTGCCGAGCTGCGGCTCCTGCACCGCGACGACCGCGCCAGTGCCGGCGAGCGCCGCTTCGACCTGTTCGCGCTTGTCGCCCACGACAACCACCGTCGCGGCGGGCGCCAGCCCCGCCAGCCCGCCCAGCAAATGCATCAGCATCGGCCGCCCCGCGATGGGGTGCAGCACCTTGTGGAGATCGGACTTCATGCGGGTGCCCTTGCCTGCGGCAAGGATGACGGCGGCGATGGAATTGCTCATGCCGCGTGCCATGCCAGCAAATCATTGCGGATTCCAGAGCGAGCGGCCATGCGGACCGGCATGAACGATTTTCCCTTCCGCATCGTCGGCTTCGACCTCGACGGCACGTTGATCGATACTGCGGGCGACCTCACCGCGGCGGTGAACTATGCGCTGGCGCGGATCGACCGCGCACCGCTGGCAGTCGAACGCATCAAGCCGATGATCGGCCTCGGCGCGCGTCACACGCTCGAACAGGGGCTGATCGCGACCGGTGGCGTTCCGGACGAAGATTTCGATCGCTTGCTCGGCGAGCTGCTTGCCTATTACGAAGCGCATATCGCGGTCGAGAGCCGCCCCTACCCCGGCCTGATCGCGGCGCTCGACGCGCTGGAGGCGCGCGGGGTGCGCTGCGCGGTGGCGACCAACAAGGCCGAACATATGGCGCGCAAGCTGCTCGGCGAACTGGGTTTGGCCGAGCGCATGGCGGCGATCGTCGGCGGCGATACGCTTGGCGTGCGCAAACCCGCACCCGAACCGGTGCTGGCGATGATCGAGCGGAGCGGCGGCGGACGGGCCGTCTTCGTCGGCGATTCAATCTATGACGTCATGGCGGCGCGCGCCGCCGGCGTGCCCAGCGTCGCGGTGCGTTTCGGCTTTCTCGATCGCCCCGCCGAAGCCTTGGGCGCCGACCATCTGATCGGCCATTATGACGAGCTTCTGCCGCTGCTTGCGGGACTCTAGCCCTTCCGCCATTTCGTCCAAAGGTGCTTCGCCAGCATCACCGGCGGCATGCGCAGCCAGTGCGAGCGGATGTAGAAAGCCTGTTGCAACGCGAAATGCATGGGTCGCCCCCAATCATCGCGCGCCAGCAGGCGGCGAACGAACCAGCCATCGCCCGCCGCGTTCCGGTTCCAGCCGGGCGGCAGCGCCGCACCGTAAAGATCGCGCGCCAACCGGGCGGCGCGCTGCACCGGCGCGCGCAGGCCATGAAGCGCGGCGCGCGCATCGAGCTCGCCCCAGAAGCCCGCATCGGCGGCCGCGAAATCGCGCGTCAGGCAATGGAAATCCCACAGATTGCGCAGGCCGCCCTGCAAGTCGCCGTCGGCGAGCAGGTGCGCGGCGCAGTGGCACGCCATGTCGGTCGGAAACAGCACGGCAAAACCGCCATCGGCCACGACCGCATCGCCGATCATCGCCAGCGCGTCGGGCGTGACGCGGTGCGTGCGCGGCAATATCGTGTGGTGGACATCGATCATCCGGTCGCGCGCCTTGTGGATCAGCGGCGGCAGCTCGTGCATATGTTCGCGATAATAGGCGTCGTCATAGGGATCGGGCTTCACCCATTCCCATCCAGCCTCGATCAGCTCCTTTTCGGCACGGCCAAGGTCGTGCCAGCCGACCAATATGTCGAGGTCGCCGATCTGGCGCCCCTCGGCGCACGACAGGCCCGCCGCCGCATAAGCGGTGCCTTTCAGCAGCACGAACGCGACCCCTTCGGGCGCGAGCGCGCGGCGCGCCATCTCGGCCTCCCACAGCGCCTGCGCCCGCGCGACCGCGGCGGCGGCGCGCTGGTCGGCGAACAGCGCCGCGACGGGCGGCGGCAGCGCCGCGTCCGCAAGCCGGTGCGCGAGCGTCGCGAGCAGCGCCTCGGCGCGCGCGGCGCCGATCACCCCGTCCCAGTCGCGCGGCGCAAGGCCGTCCGCATCGCGCCGCCCCGCGAGCAGATCGACCAGCGTGCGCACCGCGCTCATCGCACTGCCTCCGCCCATAGCTGCTCGACCAGCGCCATGCCGGCCGCGCTGTCGGGATAGCTGATGCCGAAGGCGGGGGTTTCGCGCACCAGCCGCGTCAGCGCAGCAAAGCCTGCTTCGCCCAGCGCGACATAGTTGGTCGATGCTTCGGTCAGGCGGACGAACACTTCGCCCGGCGCCATCGGTTCGATCGCCGCCGCGCCGCCGAAGCGCGGAAACAGGATCAGCGCGGGGCGGGCCGGTTCGTGCATCGCGGCGATCGCGTCGGCGCGCGGGATCAGATGGCGGATATCGCCCTTCGGCGTTCCGGCGAGCAGCGGGCCGAGCCGCGCGGGGTCGACGCGCGCCGCCATTTCGGCGATCGCCGCATTCTTCAGGCTGACCGCTCGCGGAAAGCCCAGCGCATCGCCGCTCGCGGGCTCGATCAGCGTGAATTCGTCGCCCATCAGCCGCCACGCGCCTTCGCCGAGCAGCGCCGCAAGCGTCGATTTCCCTGATCCCGATTCGCCCGACAGAATCACCGCGCGCCCGTCGCGTGCCACCGCGCTCGCGTGGAGCAGCATGTGCCGCCGCCAGCCGAGCGCGACCTGCAAATTCATCCCCATTTCGGCCGCCAGCAGACCCATCGACAGCGGCAGCGGCAGCGCATCCGGAACGATAAAATCGCCGCCGATATGCACCGACGGGCGCAGCCAGCGGCGCCACGGGCGCGCGGCGAACAGCCGCACCGTCGCATCGGCGGGGCGCGCCAAGTCCTTTGGATAGCCCGCATAGAGGCGATCGAGCGCGTCGATCGGCGCGCGCCAGTCGCTGCCGATGCGAAACTGGACCGGCCCCACCGCAATGCGCGTGCTGTGCCTCACGCCGCCGCCACCAAGCCCAGCGCCGCAAGCTCGGCGAGCCGCTCGCGCAAGACCGCCGCGACGTCGTCGCCGCCCGCGTCCGCCAGGTCGAACATGGCGGCGAGCCGCTCCGCCAGCATCGCTGCGTCGCAGGGCGTATCGCCCATCGCGGCAATTATTTCGGGCATCGGCGCGACGACCAGATGCGTCTGCATCGATCGCCGGTCGAAGATCGCGGTCAGGTCGCCAAGCGGCTCGATACGCAGCGCGCCGGCTGCGGGGGCACGATAAAGCCTATCCGCCATAATCTTCCGCGGCGCTCGTCAGCTTGGCGAGGATCGCCATCAGCGCGGCGCGCTCGCCCGCGTCCAGCGCCGCCTCCAGCTTCGCCTCGCTCGCGAGCGCGGCCGGCACGATCGCGTCATAGAGCGAGCGCCCCGCCGCGGTCAGTTCCAGATGGTGCGAACGTCCGTCGGCCTCGTGCGCCTGGCGCGCGATAAGCTGGCGGTCGGCCAGTGCCTTGGCGGCGCGATTGACCGTCACCTTGTCCATTCGCGTTGCGGCGACCAGTTCGCGCTGGGTCAGCGGTCGCCCTTCGCCGAGCACCGCCATCAGCCGCCATTCGGGGATCTTCAGGCCGAAGCGACTCTGATATTCGGCGGCAATCCGGCTCGATACCGCGTTCGACGCGATCGACAGCCGATAGGGCAGAAATTCGCCGAGATTGAGTGTCTTCGCCGCCATGCCCCTATCCTTATCGCCTCTGCGCCGCCTGTGAAATATTATAGCGCCAAACCGACGCCGACCCATATCGATCGCGGCTGTGCCCGCTCGACGATACCGGATGCGCTGATCGCCGCAGGTACAAGCGCATCGAAGATATTGTCTGCCTGAACAAAGGCGGAGAGCTTCTTTCCAAGATCGACGCTCAGCCCCGTATCGACGGTGAAGGCATCCCCAAGTCGCTGACGACCGAGATCGTCTTCATTCTGCGCTCCGATATAGCGCAGCCGCGTCGTCAATGTGGCGTCACCGTTCCTGTACCGCAATCCGGCGTACCCATTATGCCGGGCGACCTGCGCCGGGCGGCGGCCATCGAGCGCGGCGGCAACGCCGCTCGCTCGCACATGCGCATCGACGAAAGTGTAACGCAGATCGATATCGAGACCCTTTGCGATCGTCATCGTTTGGCTGATTTCAATTCCCTTGCTCACCAGCGCGTCCAGATTCTGTCGCTGGGCGTAGCTTGCACCCGCCGCAACAAAGCCGACGCCGGGGAAGGTTCCGGGGCCTTGCCCCAGCGTGACGTTGGCGATCGCATTATCCAACCGGCTGACAAACAAGGTCAGCCGGGGAAAATTGTGATAGCGAAAGCTGAGTTCGCCGCCCCGCAGTCGTTCGGGATCGAGGTTCGCATTCGCCGCAGTCGCGTCAGCACCCACCCGGAACGGGCGATAGAGTTCATTAAGGGTCGGCAAGCGCCAGCCGCTATATGCAGCGGCGCGAAGATCGAAATCACCACTTCGCCAGCGAACGCCGGCGCGTGCGCCGGTTTCCCACCCCGACCGTACGGCGAAATGTTCGTTGGTGCGCAGGCTACCATCGGCGTTGCGTTCGATCAGTTGTCCCGCCCCAAGTCGCCAGTGATCGACGCGCGCGCCAATGGTCCAGGATAATTTGTCGCCGCTCGTCCATTCAGCGAAGCCACCGACGATGTTCGCTGACCCACCTGCGAGGCGGTTGCGCCCCGGAACGAGCCCGGTGAAGAAGAAATCTTCGCGCGTCTCTCCCTCGGTTCGCCGCCAGTCCAAACCGATACGCAACGGGTTGTTCCCGCGCAGCGGTGGCCGCAGTTCCAGGCGCGCGCCAAGGCCGGTTGCTGGAACGCGTTGATTCAATGCCGGGGCCACGCTGTTGCGGTCGGCCGAGACACTCGCAAACCCGCTCTGGAAGTCGCGAAGCTGGATGTAGGCGAGCGCGATCGCCTGCCAACCGTTATTTGGTGTCGGATCGAGGATATAGCGAATGCTCGCATCGACCCCGTCGATCCTGCTGGCGGAAAAGTCCGTGCCGCGGTCGCGGCGGTCGAAAAAGCCGCGGACGCTTACTTCGACCTTGCCGTCGCTGCCCGCGTCGAGACGGGCGCGGAGGCCGCCTCCGCCTTGCCGATAGGCCGCCGGGCGATCGACATTGCCGCGCTGCCCGGCGAGGACCGGCGTGAATCCGTCGCTACGCATGTAGCGCGCATCAAGCGCCACCTCACCGCCCGTCAGCTCCGCGCCCAGACTTCCCGCCATGTCGATACTGTCGAACGAGCCGTATGACACGCTGGACGTCACACCCTCGCCAATGTCCGACGACAAGGCGATGTGCCCGGCAAGCGCCCCCTGTTCGTCGACGCTGGCGCCGGGAATGACGCGGTATCCGCGAAGATTGACGGTGTCGAAACTCGTCCACGCCACCCACCCGCCAAACGGATCGGCCTGCGGAACGCCGTCGAGCGTCACGACCGCGCGGCTGGATGCGGTGCCGCCTAAACCCCGCAACGTCACGCCTTGGCTGGTCGGATGCGCGCTGCGGCTGTCGCTGCGCCGGAACTGCGCCACGCCGCCGCGATCGCGCACATCATTCTCCACCCGCAATCCCGCGCCCGAAGGAACGCCCAGATACAGCGAGCTAGCTACGACAAGATCGCCCTCCGACGGCGCCAGTTCGCCCCCTCCGGTCACAACGATTTCCTCGAAGCCGGGATGATATAGCATGATCGGTCGCTCATCGGCGGGCACAGGCTCGGCGACAGGATTGCTCGCGATGGCAGCAAACAGCAGCGGCAGCATCATCCCGCCTTGACGCTGTCCGGATGCGCGCGCCGGAACGCCTCATGCTCCATGCACGCTGCGTCGATTTCCATGAGGCGCGGATAATGATCCAGCGGCACCTCGAACCGGCGCGCATTGTACATCTGCGGCACCAGACAGCAGTCGGCGATCCCCGGTTCGTCGCCGCCGAGATAGGGGCCGTCGCCGGCCATCGCCTCCAGCGCGTCGAAGCCCTGCAATATCCATTCGGCGATCCAGCGGTCCTTGGTCTGCTCGTTGAGCCCCAGGTCGCGGGTCAGATATTTGAGCACGCGCAGATTGTTGAGCGGGTGGATATCGCACGCGACGACATAGGCCTGCGCCAGCGCCACCGCGCGCGCCATCGGATCGTCGGGGATCAGCCGCGGGTCGGGGTGCGCGCGGTCGAGCCAGTCGATGATCGCAAGGCTCTGGATGATCGGCTCGCCGTCGGCGACGAGCATCGGCACGAAGCCCTGCGCATTTTGCGCAAGATAGGCGTCGCTCTTCTGCTCGCCAGCGATCAGGCTGACCTCGACGCGCTCATAATCGAGGCCTTTGAGGTTCAGCGCGATGCGAACGCGAAAGCTGGCCGACGAGCGGAAATAATCATGGAGGACGAGAGCGGTCATCGGGCCAGCCTAATGCGCGTCTTTGGGCATCGCCGCAATCCATTCCCGCAACAGCGCCGCGCCTTCCTTGTGAACCGTCGAGCGGCCAAGTTCGGGCATCGCGATGCCGGGATCGAGGCTTTCGAGGCGGTAGATCAGGAAGCTGTGGTCGGGATCTCCCGGCTGGATCGCGAAATCCATGCCGCCGCTGCCGCGCCCGGCGGCGGTGGGACGCTTGCCGATGCCGTAATTGACCCCGACCGGGTCGGTCCAGCGCAGGAACAGCCCGCTGTTCGACGCGCTGCCCTCGGGATTGTGGCAATGCGCGCAATTGGCCTCGAGATAGGCGCGCGCGCGGTCCTGCAACGTGCCGCTCGCCGGATCGTCCCAGCGCGGCATCACCGGTTTCAGCGCGGCGGGGTTGGTGAAATAGAGCGCGCGCGTGTCGGCGCCGACCGTATCCGCCAGCACCATGTTGCGCGCCTTGGGGCCGATGGGGACGATTGTGCCCGCGCGGCTGTGGCATTCCTTGCACTGGTTGCGGTTGGGCACGCCATATTGGATCGCATGCGCCGTCCCGTCGGGGCTTTTGAACGCCACCGGCACGCGCCGCCCCGCGATGGCCAGCGAGGCGTCCCTGCCGTCGGCATCCCAGATATAGGGCAGCGCCACCCAGCCGCTCGCGCGGTGGATCAGCAGCCGCGTCTCGACCGGACGCCCGTCGTTGAAGTCGGGCCAGCCGAAGCTTTTGACGATCACCGTGCCGACCGGAAAATCGACCGTGCCGTCCGCCAGCACCGTCGCCCGCTTGCCCGCCGGGATCGACACGAACCGGTGCTTTTCGGCATAGTCGCTGAACAGGGGCGTGCGCAGCGTATAGGCAAAGCTCGCGACCGGCCGCGCCGGATCATTGCCCGCGAACAGGCCGAAGGCGGAAAGCTTCGCGGGCATCGCGCTGCCCTCGATCAAGGCCTGATCGACCGCGGCCGGCGCCGCCCCGCCCCCCGCGCTGGCGCAGAGCAGCGCCGCGATCAGCGCGGCGGCGATACGCTTCACTGGACTTTGGCCTCCATGCCCTCCGGCAGCACGATCGCGGGCAGCGCGGGCGGCGGCGTGCCGCCCAGCTTGACCGGCACCGGCTTCGCTTCGCTCTGCGGCGTCGTCACGTCGGGCAGACCGAGCGACAATATGCCGACATCGTCGAGGACGATCGCGTCGCCTGCGCCGTCCCACAGCACCGGCGGGATCGCCCCGCCCATCGCGGCCGCAATCTCGGCCCCGCCCGGAAAGGCCGGCGCGAAGCCGGCCTTGCCATGCGCATTGTCGCGCACGACGATCTGGCGCGGCAGCGGCTGATATTTGGGGTCTTTCTGGTCGTAGCGATAGCCGACGATCATCACATTGGCGGTGCCATTGTCCTCGAACACATTGTCGAAAACCTCGACATTGCGGTTCGCCATCACCAGCACCCCGGTCCCCGTCGGCACGCTGGCGACGATATTGCCCTTCGGCGCGAAATTGGGCGTGCTGTTGTCGCTGACGACATTGTCGAAGACGCGGACATTATGCCCGCCCTGCTGCGGCAGATTGGGCAGGTCGAACACCAGTATCCCGCCGGTATTCTTGGTCGCGATATTGTCGTGCACATCGGCGTCGAAACAGTTTTCGATCTCGATCCCGGCGACATTTTCGGTCGCGATCGAATCGCGCACGACGATGTTGCGCGACTGGCCGACATAGATGCCGGCGTCCGATGCGCCGCGCACATAGACGCTGTCGATCAGCACATCCTGGCTTTCGACCGGATAGATGCCATAGGCGCCGTTGGTTTCCTTCGGCCCCGCGGTCCATTCGACGCGCAGTTCGTTATAGACGATGCGGTCGGCGCCTTTCGACTTGATGCCGTCGCCGCGCGTGTTGAGCACCGCGAAATTGGCGAGCAGCACATCGTCGGAAGTGACGAGCAGCCCCTCGCCCGCCCCCTGCTGTCCCGAAAAGTCCAGGATCGATCCGCCCTCGCCCGTCCCCGCGCCGCGCAGCGTGACATTGTCGACGTCGAGCGACAGCCCGTCGGTCAGCGTCCAGGTGCCCGCGCCCAGCTGCACGACATCGCCGGGTTCGGCGAGGATCAGCGCCTCCTGCAATTTCTCGTTGGCGTCGGCGCCCTCGGCCGAGACATTGATCGTCTTGGCCGCGGCCGGACTGGCGGCGACCGCAACCATCGCGGCGGCCAGCGACAGGACATGGAATCGCATTGCACACTCTCCCTTGTTTTGCCTGAGCATGCGGCAAGACTTGACGGATGCCAAGCGGCTTGCTGACAAGCATGTCATTGGCGCGGCGGCGCGCGCGCGGGAGACAGACCGATGATCGACAATCGCTTCGTGCAGATGATGGCGCGCTACAACGGGTGGCAGAACCGCGCCGCCTATGCCGCCGCCGACACGCTGACCGATGCCGAGCGACGGTTGGATCGCGGCGCCTTTTTCGGGTCGATCCACGCGACGCTCTCGCACCTTTTGTGGGCCGACCGCATCTGGCTGTCGCGCGTCGACCGCTGCCCGCCGCCCGATTGTCCGGGCAAGGAAAGCGGCGGCTTCGTCGCCGACTGGGACGATCTGAAGGCGCAGCGCACCGCGATGGACACGCTCATCGTCGCCTGGGCCGACGCGATGGCGCCAGGCGCCGTTGCCGGCAATCTCGACTGGTACAGCGGCGCCGCGGGCCGGAACGTCTCCGCCCCGCTCGGCATCGTGCTGCCGCATATCTTCAACCACCAGACGCACCACCGTGGTCAGGTCCACGCAATGCTGACCGCCGCCGGGTGCCGCACCGAAGACACCGACCTCTTCCTGATGCCGCCCGCCGACTGGCTGGGCTTCGATCCCCGAAGCTAGGCCCGGGAGACTCGGCCGCGCGGACAAATTCCAACGCCGCGGGAGCTGCAGATAACCGTCATTTTGTTCGGAAAGCTTCCTTTCCGGACACGACCGATTGCGGTCGATCCAATCGTCGCATAACAATGTAGCCCGATGAACTGGAACGAAATAGCAATCTTGGCCGCAGCGCTAGTGGTCAGCATGATC